>CACXVS010000024.1 GCA_902771155.1 uncultured Prevotellaceae bacterium | reverse complement strand
GAGTTCGGCATCAACAGCTTCATCACCCACCTGCAAGAGTCGTGGTGGATAGACATAGTTGTGAATCTCTGCCAACTTCTCTTCAAATCCTTTAGGTGCCCGTGCAGCAATTGTCTTTTCCAGTCTTTTCAACTGCTCTATGTACGGGAAGTCTTTGGTATTCTTAGCCGTCATAGACATGCCCCATAGCGCACGAATGGTCGCTGCATCAACAGGCAGTGAAGGCAAGATGTCCATCCGTTGCTTCATCCACTTCATTTCAACGACCTCTCTCTCTGCCCAAGGCTTTTTATCCAAATCCATCTGCATTAATTCCGTTACTACGTCGCGGCAATGCTCCGTTATACGCCTCTCTGTCTGCTGTTCCGGCAAGGGACTCTCAATTTTCCATAAAGGGTAGAAACAATCTGTGCCCGTCAATTTCACAGTCACACCGGGACGCAGGAAGAGGGTTAAATTAAAATTGGGACAACCTTCACCCAATAAACCGAGAAAGCTTTCGGTGAGTTCCTCTACGGGTAAAGTGAAGGCAAAATGTCCGGCTTTGACGGTGTCTACAACATTCCCAATAGTTCCAGTACCGGCAAGCACCAGCGTGCCGTCTTTCAGTGCGGGAGAGTAACCAGTAACAGTTGCCGTCTTTGTCTGTGCCAGCCCAGTTACAGTGACGAGGGCGAGCATCATCGTAATGAAAGAATTCCTAATCATAATCGTTTTGTTTTTATTATACCTCTTATTAGTTATACGACGATTTATCAAAAATATCTCGCAAGATTTTCATTTTTTCTCTTTGAAGTCTGCAGGCAATGTCAGCGTATTGGTGTATTTGCGCCGCAGAGCTTCGCGGATGTCGGTATCCTTGAATGTAGTCATTTTACTTGCTTGCTTTTTCTAATTCTTTGCGGATAACATCATTGCCAGGGAAACCAATACTCTTGTAGGTCTGATGACCCTTGGTATCGTAGATGGCGTAAGTGGGGATGCCTTCAGACTCGAAGTGCTGAAGGATGTAGTGGTTTTGTTCTTCCGTCAGGTAATAGTGGTCACCGTCGATATCCTTAATCATTCTCTGCCAAGTGGTAGGAGGCGATGAGGGCGAGGTGAAGTAGACAAATTTGATGTTGCGCCCCTTCAACTCATCTTTAAGAGGCGCCATCGTTTTATGACCAGCACGACAGGGACCGCACCATGTGGCCCACATGTCGATGAGCACGGTCTTGCCTTTATAGTTGTCGAGGATGGTCTGGAGGATGTCCTCTGGGGCCACGTCGTCGTATTTCTTGAAGAACACGCTCTCATTGCCGGACAATTCCTCGGCTATCTGCTGCTCATTCTTCGCATAGACATAGGAATGAATCTCTGCTAATTTCTCTTCAAATCCTTTTGGCGCACGGGCGGCGATGGTCTTTTCCACTTCTTTCAGCTGCTCCATGTACGGAAAGTCTTTCCTTATCATGGCCGTTTCGGATATGCCCAATAGTGCCCGGATTGTGGCTGCATCCACAGGCAATGATGGAAGGATATCCATTTGTTGCTTCATCCATTCTATTGTAACGGAGTCTCGTTTCTCCCGAGGCGCATGAGCCAAGTCCATCTGCAAGGCTTCTGCCCTCACGTCGCGGCAATATTCAGTCAGACGGTTCTGGGTCTGCTGTTCAGGTATCGGGCTTTCCACTTTCCATAAGGGGTTAAGGCAGTCGTTGCCCGTCACTTTCACAGTCACATTTGGACGCAGGAAGATCAGAGTGTTAGAATTAGGACAGCCATCGCCAAGAAAAGCGAGGGTGCTCTCGGTGAATTCCTCAACGGGCAAGGTATAGGCGAAATGTCCGGCCCGCACGGTATCTACAACAGGTATCGTACTACTAGTACCGGCAAACACCAGCGTGCCGTCTTTCAGAGCGGGTGAATAACCAATTACAGTTGCTGTCTTAGTCTGTGCCAACCCTGCCATTGCGGCGAGGGCGAGCATCATTGTAATGAAAGTTTTCTTGTTCATAATTAGTTATTCTTATTTATTTTACAGAAATATTGTGGATGACGAAGACATCCTCGCCGTCGCCAGCCTTGAAGTCGAAGGATTCAGGAACGGTATAGAACGGTTCGAAGGTCAGGGCGAAATCACAATAGTTGATGTCGAGTCCATATTTTACTCTGACTGAATACGCTTTAACTTGGGGTGTATTGTTCTCGTCGAGTTTGATACCGTCGGCTGCTGTCAGTTTGTATTTTCTGCCATTGGCAGTGAGGTAAGAATCGCGGGCAATGTTGAACCAGTAGCCTTTCTCTGTAAAATAGCGGAAGCTGATGGTGGTGCCACTGACATCGGTTTTAACTTTCCTGATGACAAGATTTGGATTGTTAAAATTGTCTTGCCTTGGACCATTCAGAGCCTCAGCCATTCCCAAGAAATATCCTACGCCATAACCAGTCATCTCCCAAAGAATACGGCCATCGGGCGACAATAAGACGTAGAAGGGTACAGCATTGAAGTCGTAATAGCGGCTCTTGATACCTCCTTTCTTGAACTTTCTCCCGTCATTCCAGTTCTTCCATACAATCTTCTTGCTCCATTCATGCCTTTGCCACTCAGAGATTGAATCCAAGTTGATAGCAACGATTTCCAATTTCCCCTTCATTCGCTCATAGACCTCCAGCAACTCTGACTCAGACTGTCGGCACGCACCACAATGGAGATTCCAGAAGTCGAGCAGCACATAGCGACCATCTGCAAAGGCTTCAAACAGACGATGCTTGTTGCCTTGCATATCGAAGAGTTCTGCATCAAAGGCTTTTTCTCCTACCTGCAGGATATGCATAGTATCGACCGCTTCCAGTTCAGATCCTTTTTGGGAGTCCTTCGTGTTTTTGGATGTTTGCATGCAGCCACAAATGAGTAATATTCCAGCGATTGAACAAATCGCAACCATTATAAATTTCTTGTTCATAATTTATAGATGACTTAAATCGTATGAGTAAATATAAGGCTCAGTTTCATCATCGATAAAACCAGAATAAAGGTAAAGGGTCTTACCATCCTTGGATAACATAATCTCTTGTCCAAACTTATCAAGATGAATGATATGTTGTTTGACGCCATCCCAGTCATACACCTCGACGGTATTACCCCACGGCAAGGGGTCTTTACGGTCAAATGTCTCCAATATTTCGCCCTTGCTGTTGGAATTCCTATAAAGCAAATATATCCTGTCATTGTCTGCGCAGCAATGTACTCGCTCGGGTAATGGCGTTTTATCTATTCCGGGAATTGGGAGGCGGTCAGCATATAGATGGCTCAGGATATTCGTTTTTGAACCATCAATAGTAAATATGAAAGCAAGCTTTCCTCCATGCTCAGCCCAGTATAAGAATCTGCCCTTATCATTACCTATAATACCACAGTCATGGGCATATACCATCAATTTCTCTTCGTCCACGACCTCAGGAAGACTATCGTTGGGCCAATAGTCCAAAGGAGTGAATGTCTGGTTTTTATAGTTTACGATCGAGAAGACGTGGCATATGTCGTCTTCAGGTGTTCCTACTGTGAGAATGGTCGAGTCGGATAAGACTACAAATCTGTCACCACACAACAAGAAAGGCATTTTCGAAAGGTCATATTTCTCTCTATTTTTCGGATCATTGATAGAAGAGATATTGTCTGTATGCTTAATTTTCGTCAGTGAAGCCAACGTCATTTTTTCCATCTCACCTTCAAAAGGATGATCCAAGACATATAATACTCCATCATTGTCTTGTGATAGCACCATAACGCCGAAGTCGTTTTGCCCATGGCCCTTAACTAATATTTTTTCTGCTTTCTGCCATTCTGTACTTGTCAGTTTACCTGAATAAATACTCCAATCTTGATCCAGGGCATAGATATTGTTTCCCAACATCCATTTGGGCCATTTGCCCTTATTCGCGTCAGTTTTTACAAGTTGTCCCTCAAGAGACACTTCAAATTCTGCACCACTTTTGTCTGAACACGACATGAATGATGCCAGGCCGATCAGACATAAAAATAAGATACTTTTCTTCTTCATAAACATTATAGTTTTAATGATTTGTTTGATTTTATCCGATGGCAAAGTTAGGATGAATCTATGAACCGAGCAAGGATTTGAACAGGAATTCGCCATCGGGGGTGTTGCATGTATTTTTAAGATAAATACTTGATAATATTAGTATGATGAAATAGCCGTAATTTTGCAGGCAAATTGCAATCGATATGAAGAAACTATTCATCATACTGGCAGTCATGGCCATCATAATAGGTTGCGCTGAACAACACCCTCCTCAGTTTGTACAGGTCTGGAAAAAGATTAATAAACCTGAGGAGGCAAGAGTCATTTTGGCTAAGGTAAACACAAACGCCCTGACGGAGAGTGGCAAGGCTGAATACGGTCTGCTGAAAACGATAGTGGCCTATAAGATGCATAGAAAACTGGAAAATGACTCACTCATATCCGCCAGTATTGACTACTACAATCGTTATGGCGACGACTGGCTCCGCAGTCGAGCCTATTTATACCGTGGAATTGTAAGAATGTACCGATTTGGTAATATTATTGATGCCGTCAAGGATTTCAAGGTGGCAGAGTACATCTCGGAGAAAAATGATGACGAAGAATTGAAAAGCCAAGTCTATCAACTATTGGCTCATGTCAACTACTATTTCAGGAATCAACCATCTATTCTGAAATATTCACATAAATTGCTAGACAGTAGCATCGAACTCCATGACAGTACGATGATGGTAAAAAGCCTGCTCATGTGTGCAACCGCTCATGCTGACATGGATGGTGAAGCCATCAAGGCAGAAGAATACTTGCAAGAATGGAAACAATTGGACGGCACCCACGCCACCCACACCACATGGTATCTGATACCGGCTTACATAAGAAAGGCCCAAGGAGAATATGAGAAGGCTATCCAACTGGCAAAGATGGGTCTTGAAGATAGTGACCAGAGAACTCGCAGAAAATGTCTGGTACTTCTGTCCGAACTATATGAATTGACGGGCAATCAAGAGCAGGCTTCAGAAACAAGGATGATGATAGGTGAGTATGACGATATGAAATACACCATTCAGGCTATGCAGATGGTTGACTGGCAACAAAAGTTTGACGAGATACAGCATAGCAAGGACTTTTACGGTCGTATGACTTGGATGCAGAGACTGATTATCGCCCTGATTGTGGTAACTGTTCTCGCCATCGGAACCGGCATGTGGTGGCACCATAGGAAGGTGCGCCGGCTGAGTTTCCGGCTGGATGAGGATGCAAGACGCATCTCTGAATTACGAACGAATATAGAGTTGCAGGAGAAGAGCGGAGCCGAGAACAGTCAGGAAATGGCACGGCTGAAAGAGGAACTGGAAAACCGCATGGAGCGCATATCAGGCACGCTGCTGGTAGGCACACAGATGTTCAGCCAGTTGCAGCAGCACCAATGCATCGCCGAGGCAACAGCCAAGGAGCAGCAGTGCCTGGTGGACTACTTCGCCCAACTGCGTCCCAAACGTTGGCAGGAGTGGGAACGCAAGTATAATGGACTCTCCACCGCCCAGTATATCTTCCTCATCATGCAAGACGACCTCCACTTCGACGACGAAGCCATCGCTGCCGCCCTCAATGTAAAGCGCACCTCCGTCCGCAGCATGCGCTCAAGGATCAAAGGCCGGGAGAAGTAAAGTAAGTATGAAACTGAGGGCGGCTAACGGCCACCAGTGAGGATGTTGCAGAAAGCGGGAAAGAAACGCTTAAGAAAGAGATAGAGAGCCACACATAGAGCAGCGGTAAAGAGAGGCGTGGCGAAATAGAGGATGAGCATCGACCAGACATTGTCGCCCAGACAGAACACAATGAAGACAATCTTCGAGACCTCGAAAAGGACGGACGTGTGGAGGGCATAGACAAAAAAACTACTACCTGCCAGTGTGGGATTAACATGCACTCTACCCCGTTCCAAAAGATAAGCGACAATAATAAAGGCCGAAATGGTTCCTAAAAAAACACCCGTCTGATGAATCATGAGATTATAACTGGTGCCTCTTGTTAATGCATCAGCTACTGCAATAGGTAAGTATAGTAAAGGTAAGTATGGATAGCCTCTGAAACGATCAACAAAGTTCTCTTTCCGAATACCATAATAGGCCCCCCAACAGAAGAAGAAGGATGCATGGCTTAAAAGAACACACCAATTGCCATCGGGTGCAAATAGGGGTTGATAAAGATAAAAAAAGACGCCCAACAACATCACCAGCCACTTGCCCATACGAATTAATAGCCAGAAGAAGACAGGTGAGAGTACAACCATAACCATGAGGTCGCGTACATACCACATGGGAAGGTTGATGGGGTAAGGAAAGCCCGTGCCGTTGGCATCGTGGAATAGGCGGAGAGGCGAGGTAATAATAAGCGTCTGGGCGGCTCCAGAGAAAAGGATATATGCATCGTGGAGCATGGCAGCTAAGAGGTTCCACAAGAGATAGGGAATAAGGAGCGTACGGGCACGTTTGAGGAGCTTCTGCTTATAGATGCTGCCATCGAACTGACCTCGGAAGAAAAAGAGGTAGCCGGAGATGATGAAGAAGAGCGGAACGCCTATCTGGGGAAACACCTCGCTGAAGAAATTGACAAGAAGCACAAACCAGGCAGGAGGGTTAAGCCCATAATGCACACCCTGATAGATAAAGGCATGCTCAATGAGGTCAAAATGAATGAAGATAATGCCCAACGTGAGCGGGAATCGCAGGTAACTGATGGTTTGGGACTGGAGTTCGTCGTTGGTCATGGGCGCTCACCTTTCTGCTTGAGTTGTAGGCGAATCTCGCGCTTCTTACGAAGCACTTCAAGGCGCTCGTGGGCATGACGATAGGTGCGTCGCTTCTCAACACCATAGACAACGCAGGCGAAACCGAAGTAGGCTGCAGCAAGAATCCATAGACAACGTATTTCACCTACCACATCACTCAACACGCCTCCCATCGTATTCATACGCATAAAGGCCCGCACGCCGAAAGTGCTGGGAAAAAGCCAGGAGATGCCCTGCCAGGCTCCGGGGATGCTGGACTGAGGCCACGACACACCACTGAGGAACAGCAGGGGTAGCGAGATAAACACCATGAGCAGCATGACATTCTCGCGGTAATGCACCAGACAGGATACGGTCATGCCAAAGAAGGTACAAGCCAACAGATATGGCACCATGAGGGCCAATAGATCCTGCCAATGGACAAGGGCTATAAACGAGAAGAGACGGGGCACCACCATTGTGAGCCAGACAGACATGACGGCATAGACCATGAGATAACAGAGGGCCTTGCCACAGATGATGCGATAGATACCCGAATAGCAGCGGTTGATGGGTACCAGGTCACTATAACGGTTGCGCTCGCGGGCCGTACCTGCCGCCAGACCGATGCCCAGCACCAGCGTCTGTTGAAGAATGAGCATAAGCACACCGGGAATGATAAAGTTGCCATAACCGGCTCCGGGATTGAAGAGAGGCACATCTTCAAAATCGAGCGGACGCGTGGTGATGGCATCCTCACGGTCGGTATAATTGCCCGACACCTTCTTCTGAATCTCGGCACCCATAGCCTGAGTGACCTGCACCGATGTCATATAGATGGCCTTGTAGGTAAGCATGAGCGACATGTCGCAATAGACGCTGATTGTGGCCTGCTCCATACGGTTGATCTTCGTGGCGAAATCGGAGGGTATGAGATAGACACCCTTGACAATCTGACGGCTGACGAGCGACTGGGCATCATCAAGATCCTCTGCATAGGAGACTATCTTCACATCGGGCGAGGCATCGGCCATGCGCACAAACTGGCGCGAGAGTTGGGTGTGGGACTGATCGACTACCACCACGGGCACCTCGTGAACCACCTCGTTGTTATATATCCATGAATACAGCAGGGGATAAGCCAGCGGCACGATGATACAGAAGATAAGCACGCCCTCATCGCGGAAGACCTGCTTGATCTCCTGACGCCAGATATAGCAGGCATCGTCGAACCAATGTATAATCTTATGGAATATAGACATAATGAAGCATGGCGTTTTTGATTTTCATAACCACGAACCACGGCAATAGCACAAAGCCTAAAAGGGCCACCAGATGGAACCACGCATTGATAAGCGGGAAGCCATTGAACACCGTAATCTGGTAGAGCATATAATAATGGCGCAGCGGGAAGAGCCACGTAATCGCCTGAATGGGCGTATCCATGCCCATCACCGGGAAGGCAGAACCTGCCAGGGAGAAACTGAGCACGGCCCACAGCGAACAGACACTCATCGACATGCGAAGCGAGGGGAATAAGCCGAAGGCGAAGACGCCGAAACCGATAGAGCCAAACACCTCGAGCAGCGACAATAGCAGGATGTCCCAGAAATCACCCTGATGGGGGAAGTGGAGGATACCGTAGATATAGAACTGATAAAAGAGTATGAGTGCCAAGAAGATAAGCGACTGGGGCAGGAACTTACCGAGAATGGCAACGACGATGCGATTGTCGGCGAGTTTTACCCACTCCTTGCCACGTCCGAACTTCAACTCCATGCCCAACGAATAGGCAGAGATGAGAAACATAAACAGCATCATGACACCAGGCACGAGAACCGTGGAGAGATAAGAGTTATAATTCGTCCAGGGATTAGCCACCTGATGGAGATCGACACGAATGGGCTGCAGAAAGGTGGCAATCTGCTCGGGGGTATAACCCTTGGCACGCATCGTGGCCTGACCAACAGCTGCGGAACCGAGGTTGGAGATGGTCTTCAGGTCGCGCATAAGCAACGAACCTGACATAACCGACGCCATGTTATAATAATAGGATATCTTAGGCCGGCGCGACGACAGCAGAGCATCGGTAGTGCCCTTGGGGATATAGAGAAAAGCGTAGATCTGATTCTCCTGAATGGCTCGACGAGCATCGGCCACACTGGGATAACGAGCCACCACCTTCGAACTCTGGAAGGCATCGAGACGACGAATGAGACCGCGCGAGGTGGATGTATTGTCGAGATCGACAATACCCACTGGCATATCTTCTGGCAGGCCCTCGTCCATGAGCGAGGTGAAGAACACCATCGCCAGCAAGGGGAAAGCCACCATGCTAAAGAAGTAAATGCGATTCACAAAGAGAATCTTGCATTCACGCTTTGCAACCTGCCATATCAGTCGAAGTGTATTCACCTATTTCTTAATAATCAGTGACATACCAGGACGAAGGCCTTCAAACTTTTCGACGGGACGTGCCTTGACCTCGAAGGTCTTCAAATCGTACTGGCCATTGGCCTTTGTGGCTTTCCACACGGCATACGAGCCCTGGTCCTTGAGGTAATACACCTTCATCTTGATATCCTTATTGAAAGCGGGAACGAAAACAGTGAACTCAGTACCCACCTGCATACCGTTAAGTTGATCTTCACGGACATTGAATGTGCCCCACATATCCTGCATCACGGAGATAGACATGATGGGAGATCCCGTGCCAACAAGTTCGCCTACCTTGGGATAGACATCGCTGACCTCACCTTCCATCTGAGCCACCTGAACGGTCTCGTGGATATAACTGTTCACCTCATTGACGGCACCCTTGGCACGCCCTACCTGAGCTGCTGCTGCTAGCTTATCCTCCATACGGGCACCATTGACAGCCATGTCGTATTGACTCTGGGCTGCCTTTACCTGAGCTTCCATCGCCTTATAGTTAGCATAGGCCTCATCGCGCTTCTGGGCACTCATCACACCCTCGTCGTAAAGGCGTTGTACACGGTTGTAAGACTTTTCTGCAATCTCAAAACCAGCCTTGGCTTGCTGGAGAACGGAGAAAGCACCCTGGATCTGCTCCTTACGGGCACCATTCTGGGCCTTCAGTTCGAGGGCAGCTGCAGCACTCTGGGCACTCTGTGCCTGTTCCATCTTGGCACGCACCTCGGGAGCGTCGAGGATAGCGAGGGTATCACCCACCTTGACATAGTCGCCCTCCTTCACCCGGAGTTCAAGAATGCGCCCTGGCACCTTGCTGGACACACGATACTCGGACACTTCGACCTGACCTTGGATGATATCAGGATCACGATCGAGCACCAGGAAACCAATGATAGCTACGATAATCACTACCCCCACAAAACCTGCTATAGCAAGCAGGATATTGTTATGTTGACTCTTTGCTGACATAGATAAATTTGACTATTTGACTACTATTTGACTATAAATTATTCCAATGTTCCAAGGGCTTTCTGCAGATCAACCTGACTGAGTTTTACATCGATCTCTGCGTCGATTTTCTGCGACTGGGCCTGCAGCCATGCCGTCTGCGCCTCCATGACTGCTGAGGGGGTGATGACACCCTCGCTGAAGCCGAGATTGGCAATGCGGAGATTTTCTTCGGCACGCTGGATATTAGACTGTGCCATCGTGAGTGTCTTGTTAGCCTCATCTACCCTGAAAGCAGATTGGTTGACCTGCAGCTCTACGAGTTCACGAGCCTCAGCCAGTTCGAGGTTTGCAATACTGGTAGCACCCTTTGAGGCACGTACTTTATACATCACGTCGCCCCAGTTCCAAATGGGTACACGCACCAGCACACCTACGTTCCAGAAGCCACCAAACTTTCTCTCAAAGCCATTGAACGTGTTCGGGTTGCTGACGGAATAGCCTCCCGTCAAAGCCACCTGTGGCAGATTACCTGCACGAAGGATATTGGTGGCCTGTTTGGAGATATCGATGGAGTTCTGCAGCATCCTGAGTTCAGGACGGTTTTCGACGGCCAACTCGACATTCAACTGCGGGGCAAATTCCACCACGGCAATGTTCTCAGCCATCTCGTCGGCAAGGGTTACCACTTCGTCGAGGGGAAGACCGCAGAGCTGATTTAACAGCATGCGCGAGAGCACCAGACCATCGTTGACCTTAGTAAGCATCATCTCGGCCTCGTTGACCTTGACATCGACACTCAGACCATCGCTCCTGGTGGCAACACCTTCGTCGATCATCTTGTGAACATCGGTATCAAACTTCTTCACAAGGTCAAGAAAACTCTCTGCAAGTTCCTTCTTATGATGGAGCGACACGACCTGCCAATAAGCCTGATCGATTCTATAGATGGTGGCCTGGCGACGGGCATTCAACGAATTTTCGGCCATGTCTTCGCTTAGGTCGGCCATCTTATTCATGGCAATAATGCTTCCACCCATAAAGATGGGCTGTGTAAGCATGACAGAACCTGCGAAGAGGTTACGGGTATCAGTGTCGAAGGCATCGACAATCTGCTGGCCCAGGGCATTAAGTGTGGCCTCCATGCCTTGCATGCCACCCTGCAGACTGGTCTGCAATCCACCTAACATCTGCTGAACCTCGGAAGGAGGCACGCCCAACTTCATGAAGGCTGCCCCCAACTGTGTCATCGAGGTCTCGATGCCAGCCATCGAAGGCTGCATGTTACCCACCACCGCAGTACCGATATGTGGCAGACTCTGCTTTTGTGCGTCGCTCAGCAAGGATATTGGCTTGCTGGTGTACTGATAGGTACCGATGGCATTGACATGAGGCAGATACTTAGTGCGAGCCGACTTACGGAGATTGGCAGCCACCTCCTGTTTCAACTTGGAAACGCCCAACTGCTTATTATTGCGCAGGGCCATCTGGCGACAACTGTCGAGACTCAGCACCCTCTGAGCACCCGCAGAGAAAGGTAAAAAGGTAAAAAGATAAAAAGGCAAAAACCATTTTACCCAGCCTTTAACCATCCTTAATCCTTTCCTATTCATCTCTATTCTTATTATATTCTTAATTTATTTAAAACTAAATGTTCTTGATCCGATCATATTGCCATCGGCAAAGATGCTAACGCGATAGTCGCCTGCCTCGAGCATCTGAGAGACATTCCAATAGACGGTTACAGGTGTTTCCTCACCCGTATATTCAATGGTCTTCTTGGCAGAGCACTCCAGACTGCGATTCTCATAGGCGAAGGTTCCCCCACCCTTCAGCGTATTGCCGCCAGGGTTCTGAATACGCACATAGATGGTGCGATTGCCATTCGAGGCCGTCACATTCTTGGTAATGACGAAGTTGACCTTCATCTGCGTACAATCCTTCAGTTTCTTGGCATCCTTGCCATGCTTATTGAGGGCCTGCAACTGAATGTTCGTCGCATCGAGCTGGGCTGCAATGGCCACCTTCTCTGAGAGCGAAGCCTTCTCGTGGCTCAGACCAGCCACCTGGGCTGTACGCTGTTCAAGTTCGGCACTCACACGGGAGTTCTCAGCCTTCAGGTTCTCGTTCAGACGATTCAGAGAGTCGATCTGCATCACATAGTCGCGAAGCACGGCACGCACAGTGGCAAGTTCTTTCTTCAGACGGGCTATCTCACGGGCATCAGTATCCTTCACACGTTTCAACTCTTCGAGCAACTGCTGGGTGCGCATCTGTTCCTGAGTAAGCTGAGCCACGATGGAGTCGTTGTTGATCTGTGTCTTCATCTCACTATATTGCAAGGCAAAACGCTCGTACTCGTTCTCCATCTCCTGCTTATCGAGAGCAGCCAATTCCTGCATATCCTTATTGGCCTGCTTCTGTTCCTCCAGGTTCAAAAAGAGCCACGCAACACCAGCCAACAAGGCCAGAATCACGATAATTAGTGGAACGATAATTTTCTTATTCATAAAAAACCACATTTCTTTTTCGGGTGCAAAAATAGACAATTCCTACGAAATAACAAAGAAAAAACACAAAACATTTGGAACTTATTAATAAAAGATGTATATTTGCAACATCATTTTACATCACCTTTATGAATAGAAACGGATACCTTTACAGGATCTTTGACCTCTATTACGACGGTTTCAGGAATATGCGCCTTGGCAAGACGCTTTGGGCGATTATTCTGATAAAATTGTTTATTATCTTTGCAGTGCTCAAGGTGTTTTTCTTCCCCAACTTCCTGAAACAGCATGCCAACGGCGACGAGGCGGACTTCGTGGCGACTGAACTAACAGAACGAGCCAATCCATAAAATTCAATAATTATGTTTAACAACGTATTCTTAGACATTGATGCCGGGACCATCGACTGGTCGAGAGCACAATTCGCCCTCACGGCAATCTATCACTGGCTCTTCGTGCCCTTGACGCTGGGTCTGGCGATCATCATGGGCATCGCAGAGACCAAGTACTATCGAACGAAGGATGAATTCTGGAAAAAGACGGCCAAATTCTGGCAGAAACTCTTTGGCATCAACTTTGCCATGGGTGTTGCTACTGGTATCATCCTGGAATTTGAGTTTGGCACCAACTGGAGTAACTACTCCTGGTTTGTGGGCGACATCTTTGGTGCGCCACTGGCTGTAGAAGGTATTGTGGCTTTCTTTATGGAGAGTACCTTCGTGGCTGTGATGTACTTTGGCTGGAAGAAGGTATCGCCAGGATTCCACCTTGCCTCAACATGGCTCACTGGTCTGGGAGCAACGATTTCTGCCTGGTGGATCCTCGTAGCCAATGCCTGGATGCAGTATCCTGTAGGGTGTGAGTTCAATCCCGACACCATGCGCAATGAGATGGTGAGCTTTGCCGAAGTGGCCCTCTCACCGTTTGCTGTGAGCAAGTTCTGTCACACAGTCACTTCTGCCTGGATCATAGGCGCCATCTTCTGCGTAGGCGTCTGCTGCTGGTATCTGATGAAGAAGCGTGATACAAAACTCGCTATTGAAAGCATGAAGATCGGTGCTGCCGTAGGATTGGTAGCCTCGCTGCTGGCTGCTGCTACAGGTCATAAGTCGGCACAGGATGTAGCTGCCGTGCAGCCTATGAAGCTCGCTGCCATGGAAGCCCTCTATGACGGTGGAACCGATATCGGACTGAAGGTTATAGAAGGTATCGAGGTACCCTATGCCCTCTCGTTTATGGCCACAAACGATTTCCATGGCTACGTGCCTGGCATCAACGACATCCTGAATGGTTACACCACACCCGACGGTAAGGTGGAACTCCCTGTGGAAGAGAAGATAGAACGGGGTAAGAAAGCCATCACCGCCCTTGCCAACTATCGTCAGGCAAAGTTCAGTTCAAGTGGTGACGACTCGGCCGTTGCCTACAATCTGAATATACTGAAAGAGAACATGCCTTACTTCGGCTATGGCTATATCAAGGACAAAAACGACGTTGTGCCACCCGTGCCCATTAATTTCTGGGCTTTCCGCGTGATGGTGGGTGTGGGCTGTCTGTTTATACTTTTCTTTGCCGTGGTGCTTGCTGGCGCCTACGGTTTCCCAAAGAAATTATGGGCGAAACGGGATATCACTGCCCTACCTGCCTGGCACTACTGGATAGCCATCTTGCTCATCCCACTGGGATATATCGGTTCTGAGAGTGGTTGGCTAGTGGCTGAGTTCGGACGTCAGCCCTGGACCATTCAGGACATGTTGCCCACATGGGCAGCAGTCAGCGACCTCCAGTCGTCGAGCGTCGCCCTCACGTTCTTCCTCTTCCTGATACTCTTTACAACCATGCTTGCAGTGGAGATTAACATTATGCTCAAACAAATTAAGAAAGGACCGGAATTATGACATACGTATTTTTACAGCATTATTGGTGCTTCATTGTCTCGTTGTTGGGAGCACTCTTGGTATTTCTGTTGTTTGTGCAGGGTGCCAACTCTGTAGCCCGTTCACTTGGCTACACAGAGGAGGGTCGCAGACTAGTGTATAACTCTACAGGCCGTAAGTGGGAGTTCACATTTACCACCCTCGTTACCTTTGGAGGAGCCTTCTTCGCTTCGTTCCCACTCTTCTACTCCACCTCGTTTGGTGGTGCCTACTGGCTCTGGATGATCATCCTCTTCACGTTCGTGTTACAGGCCGTCAGCTATGAGTTCCAGAATAAGATTGGCAACATTCTCGGTCCAAGGACATTCCAGTTTTTCCTGACACTTAATGGTATCTTAGGTCCATTACTCTTAGGAGGTGCCGTAGCCACCTTCTTCGAGGGCTCGAACTTCATTATCGAGAAAAACAATCTGGTAGATGTCACAGCCATCACCCCGATTATCTCGCGGTGGGCTAATGCCTCGCATGGTCTCGATGCCCTGCTCAATCCCTGGGTACTTGTGTTTGGTTTTGCCGTGGTGTTCCTGGCCAGAGTATTGGGCATCCTCTATGTCATGAACAATGTGGACGACGAGAATATCCGTTCACGTGGCAGTGTGCGATTGGTTGGGGCTGCAGTGCCTTTCCTGGTGCTCTTCGTGGCGTATCTCGTCCACCTGATGCTGAAGGAGGGCTTTGCCGTAGATGATTTCGGACGCATCTACATGGAACCATACAAGTATTTCAACAACTTTATCGAGATGTGGTATCTGCTCGTGACACTGCTCATTGGTGTGATACTGGTGCTCTATGGCATTGGTAAAACCATTTTCTCGAAGGATTATGTAGGAGGTATCTGGCCTGCCGGCATTGGCACCGTACTCACTGTGCTCGCCCTGTTGCTTTGCAGTGCATGGAACCATACAGCTTACTATCCATCGACAGCAGACTTACAGTCGTCGCTGACGCTCGAGAACTCCTGCTCCAGTGAGTTCACGTTGACAACGATGTTCTACGTATCGCTGCTTGTACCCTTCGTGCTGGCTTATATCATCTACTGCTGGCGCGCCATCGACAAAAAGAAACTCACTAAGGAGGAGATCGAAACCGATCATGCATATTAAGGAACAAAGGCTCCGCAGGCATCTGCGGAGCCTTATCTGGCTGTTACTTGTCGTGCTGTCATGGTGCACAGCAACTGCTCAGGAGCACCATCGGCTTACTAACCTGCCTCACATGTTTATCAACACGTTTACTGGTGAAGATATCACCAGCAAGGATACACTGGTTCTGGCCAAATTGTGGTACGTTGACGAACAGGACCAAGAAATATTCTACGACTCTGTCATGATTCGGGGACGAGGTAACGCCACCTGGGATCTCAAGAAGAAGCCCTACCGTATCAAATTTTCCCAGAAGACGCGTCTTTTGGGCGATGATCATGCCAATGCCAGGAAATGGACACTGCTGGCCAATCATGGTGACAAATCGCTGATGCGCAATGCCCTGGCAGCCTACATCGGAGACCTTTGTGGACAACCATTCACACCATCAGCCAAGTTTATCGACCTGACACTGAACGGAAACTATCGAGGTACTTACCAGATATCCGATCAGATTGAAGTCCGCAAACACCGTGTTGACATCGTCAAACAAGACTATCCACTTACAGAAGAGAGCAACATCACAGGAGGTTACCTGATGGAGGCTGACGGAACGATAGACTTTAACGCCGGCTACACAGGCTTTTGGACTCCCAGGGGTGTGCCTGTGAATATCCATTATCCTGACAAAGACGAGATCGACAACCAACAGCTATCGTATATCCGAGACTTCGTGACGCTTTTCGAATACCGTCTGTTCGATCTTGACTTTAACAGTTCTGAGGGGTATCATCACTATGTGGACAGCACCTCACTGGCCAGTTGGTATATTGCCTCTGAGATCACTGCTAACATCGACTACTTGTGGAGTATGTACTTTTACAAGGAGCAAGACGACCAACGACTCCACTTCGGACCGTTATGGGACTACGACATCGCCTTCGACAACGACAGGCGCATGGAGGACATGGGGTATGATCCACGACGACAACTGATGGCCGACATCGGATTCACCAATGTTGGTACTGGCGAGTGGATCAAGCGTATGTGGCAAGACAAGTGGTTCCAGAAGTTGATACTACGTCACTACGTGACTCTCTACAACAACGGACTGGAGAGCAAGCTGCTGAATAAGATCGACAGTCTGAGCCAGCATCTCGAGCCATCACAGCAACTGAACTACCAATATTGGAGTATCGACCAACGTACCATGACAGAAGTCGTGCTCTTCTCTTCCTATGAAGAATATGTTGACGACCTGCGAGCAGTTATAAAAGAACGTGTACAAGCCCTTCTCGAAGCCTTCGCCCAGCGCCAGGATGAGCCTGTGGATATCAACAGTTTAATCGACACCTCTATCCACACTATCGAGGCTGAATATCCCGACTTCGATCAGGCAGACTATCATATCAGACTATACGACCACACAGGTAGAGAGGTGCTTTGCACAACTACAGGCAATCGGGTTAAGACAGACCAGTTACCTCGTGGTCTATACTTCGTCGTCTGGGAGCACCAAGGGAAGCGCCACTCAGCCAAGTTCGTGAGACGATGACACCCTCAGCGCACGCATGGCATTGAGGACGGCAAGGACGGTGACACCCACATCAGCAAAGACAGCCAGCCACATGGTGGCGATACCTAAGGCAGCAAGGATCAGTACGGCCACCTTGACACCAATGGCAAACCAGACGTTCTGACGAGCGATGGCAAGGGTGCGACGGGCAATGCTGATGGCAAGGGCTATTTTCGAGGGTTTGTCGTCCATAAGCACCACGTCAGCAGCCTCGATGGCAGCATCCGACCCAAGACCTCCCATGGCGATACCTACATCAGCACGAGCCAACACAGGGGCATCGTTGATGCCATCGCCCACAAAGGCCAGATAGCTACCTTCAGACTTCTCTGAAAGCAGGCGCTCCACATGGGAGACTTTATCAGCAGGCAGGAGTTCGGCATGGTATTCTGAGAGACCAAGCGTATGAGCTACGAGTTCGCCTACCTCCTTACGATCACCTGTAAGCATCACCGTCTTGGCAACACCAAGATTCGTCAGACGGGATACAGCCTCACTACTATCGTCCTTGATCTTATCATTGATAACGATATGACCAGCATATCGGCCATTGATTGCCACATGGATAATCGTGCCCACATGATGGCAATCGTGCCATTTGGCACCTACTGCATCCATCATCTTCGTATTGCCCACACAGACCACATCCTCACCTACCTTGGCACGGATGCCATGACCTGCGACCTCTTCTACGTCACTCACCTTACAACCATCTGTAGCCTCATCGGGGAAGGCATCGCGCAAGGCAGCTCCAATAGGATGAGTGGAGAAATGTTCGACATGGGCAGCAAGATGAAGAAGCTGATGTTCATCGCAGGTGTCAGGATGTACCGCAGAGACAGCAAACTGACCATGCGTGAGTGTTCCCGTCTTGTCGAAGACCACCGTTCCCACCTTTGCCAACACATCCATATAGTTGGAGCCCTTTACCAGAATACCATTGCGCGAGGCTCCACCAATACCACCAAAGAAGGTGAGGGGCACGCTGATGACCAGTGCACAAGGACAAGAGACGACCAGGAACATCAGGGCTCTATAGAGCCAGGTAGCGAAATCACCTCCCAACAAGGTAGGGACAATAGCCAATGCGATGGCCAGGAATACCACGACAGGCGTATATACTCTGGCGAATCGAGTGATGAAGGTCTCGCTCTTCGACTTGTTCTCACCAGCATTCTCCACCAGACGTATGATCTTTGATACCGTACTCTCCCCAAAAGGTTTGGTGGTGCGCACCCTGACAACCCCAGAGAGATTCACACAACCCGAGATGATCTCGTCGCCCTCGTTGACCTCGCGAGGCAGTGTCTCACCCGTCAGGGCAACCGTATTCAGAGCTGTGGAGCCTTCGACGACCACACCATCCAAAGGGACCTTCTCACCTGGGCGAACGACGATGATCTCACCCACCCTCACCTCTTCAGGACTAACACCCTGCGTCTGACCTTCACGCTCTACATTCGCCACATCAGGACGGATATTCATCAGATGGGCGATGCTCGCACGACTTTTCCCTTCAGCATAGCCCTCGAAAAGTTCGCCCACCTGGAAGAATAGCATGACGAAGACCGCCTCAGGGAACTCCGTCTCTGCCCCAGGCAGGAAACCAATACAGAGTGCGCCAATAGTGGCCACCGACATGAGGAAATGCTCATTGAAAGCGTCGCCATGAAGAACGCCCTCCACAGCTTCTTTCAGCGTATCGTGCCCTATTAATAAATAAGGTACGAGATAAACAAGCAATAACTGCCAGGTGGAGAGGTTCAGATGCCTCTCCACCAAAAAGGCGGCGATTAATAATACGATGGTAATACCAATGAGCCAGAGCTGCTGCTTCAGGCTGTGCTCATGCTCATGATGATGCTCGTGAGACTCGTGTTCGTGGTGATGCTCATGTGAGCAGTTTTCACAATGATGATGTGCCATATCTTTACAGTTGTTTTGATTTCACGCTGCAAAGATACGGCACATTCACTGCAACTGGGTTGCAAAGCGGCTTATTTGGCGAAAAGTTGGTCGAGGAAGGTGTAGAATGCTGGATCCTCACCCACGATGACCTTCACGATTTTACCCTCAGGATCGATGACCACCTTAGTGGGGAAACCCTCAATCTGATACTTCTCGGCAAGCGACTGAAGTTTGTCGTCAGGACAACGCACCTGCAACCAGGGCAACTGGTGCTCGTCAACGGCAGCTTTCCACTTCGCCTCCTGATCGCGGCAATCCACACCCAGAATCTCCATCTTGTCCTTGTACTTCGCATAGGCCTCCTTCATACTGGGAATGCCTCGGATGCACCAGATGCACCAGGAGCCCCAGAAGTCGAGCACCACGTATTTTCCACGAAGGGAAGAAAGCTTCAGGGGATTACCCTGCAGGTCGGGCAATTCGAAATCGGGCGCCAAGTCGGCAGCATCAGCCTGTTGGGCTTCAGTGACTTCAGCCGTTGCTGTCGCAACAGCCTTGGGTCGATTGGCACAAGAAGCTACCAGCGAGATGGTCGCAGAAAGCAATACGAGGATTAAAAAAACTTTTTTCATAAATGTCTATAATTAGTTATGGGCGCAAAGGTAAACAAAAATCCCCGAACTCGCAAACAGTTCGGGGATTTTAAGATTATTTGTAACATTCAAAGATGTTGTCAACCATCTGCTGAGGCAGTTTCTTGGTGAAAAGACTGACGATCCAAACCACTGGGAAGCCGCCCACCATAGCGATGGCACCACAGTTAATCGGGTTAATGGGATTACCAGCCAACATATTAATAACCGTTAGACCTACGCCCCAGATGAAGCAAGCCCAAACAGAAGCCGTTGTAACCTTCTTCCAGTAGAGGCCGAGCATAAACGGAGCCAGGAAAGCTCCTGCCAGAGCACCCCACGAGATACCCATCAGCTGAGCGATGAAGGTAGGCGGATTCAGGGCGATGAGCAGAGAGATGACGATGAAGAACATGATGAGCACACGCATCACCACCACCTTACGACGTTCAATCTTCTCAGCCACGATATCGTCGATGGTACCGTCCTCCACCTCACCAGGCAGCGATTTCTTATCACGATAGATCAGGTCGAGTGTCATCGTCGAAGAAGAAGTAAGCACCAGCGAAGCCAGTGTTGACATCGACGCACTGAGCACCAACAGTACCACGAGGGCAATCAGCACATCGGGCAGGGTGACGAGCATGGCAGGAACAATCGAGTCGAAGGCAATCTTACCCGTTGCCTCGTTGATGACAGGCTCATACAGGCGTCCGAAACCTCCCAGGAAATAGCAACCACCAGCCACGATAAAGGCAAAGATGGTCGAGATAACGGTACCACGCTTGATGGCACTCTCGTCGGTAATCGAGTAGAACTTACCCACCATCTGAGGCAGTCCCATCGTACCCAGCGATGTCAGGATCACCACACCTAAGAGTCCCCAGGGATCGGGCCCGAACCAGGAGGCAAAGCCGCCATTCACAGTAGGATCGGCATCAGAAGGGATGGCAGACAGCTTCTCGACAGCTGTTGCCAGACCTCCCTGTGCATTCAGTACTGCGAGAATAACGGCCACGATGCCGAACAGCATGATGATACCCTGTATAAAGTCGTTCATGGCCGTAGCCTTATAACCGCCAATGATGACATAGACAGCGGTCAGGATCGACATGATGATGACACAATACTCGTAAGGGATGTCGAAGCCCATCTCGAACAGACGGGAGATACCACTATAGACACCTGCCGTATAGGGAATCAGGAACACGAAGGCGATGATGGAGGCTGCTACACGCAGACCCTGATCACTAAAACGCGTACCAAAGAAATCGGGCATCGTACGACTCTCAATATGCTGTGTCATCAACTTGGTGCGACGCCCCAGGATAATCCAGGCCAGAAGCGAACCGATGACGGCATTGCCGATACCGATCCAGGCACTCGACAATCCATAACGCCATCCGAACTGTCCGGCATAGCCCACAAAGACCACTGCTGAGAAATAACTGGTACCAAAGGCAAAGGCTGTGAGCCAGGGACCTACGGCACGTCCGCCTAATACAAAACCATCAACACTACTGGCCTGCTTGCGTGAATACACACCCACGCCAATCATCACTGCCAGGAAAATAAGGGTTAATACAACTTTGATAATCATAATTAAAACGCTACTTGAACTTGGGCCTGAAGCCAATCATAATCCTTTGAACTGATATTCTCGCCACAGAGGCAACGGGTGTACTGCAACTGCACACGGCACTTCTTGTAAAACCAATATTGCACACCCAGTGTCAGGTTGGTCTGATCCCATCCATCCACCTTCGTATTGCGGTCGAAGGTCTCACCACTGGCCACAATATCGAGGGCATCCACCACGGGGATCGTAGTGGTCACATATCCACCACGACTGTTTACGTCACCATCCTTACCTCCCAGCCACTCTGCACGGATGCTGGCAGGACGGGCCTCCTTGTATTTGGCAGGTGAGTAGGGAACTGTCTTATACTCGCCACCCACACTGTAACGATTGCGCGTATAGTTGTCGCCCACCTGGATATCAGGGTTCCATGCTGCTGTACCCACAGCACAGCCCGTGCCCAGATAGCCCGAGGCCACCAGTCGGAGTCCGCTCATGGGGCGCACCTCGAGTTTGGCGATAAAGTCTTTCTGGTTGTTCTGGTCCTTACGGTTGATACCTTGACCACTCATCAGGGCGAGATCATAGTGTAGGAATCCATCAAACAGGTCGCCATAGATATCCAGACCCATATCACGACCATAGTTCACACCATTCAGCGGATCAGGTCCTTCACCGGCCAGATAGAGCACGGCCTGCGAATAGACATCGATCAGCTCGAGCTGGGTGGGAGAAAGAGGGTTCTCCATCGAGTACGAGTGCTTGAACTGTCCGAAGCGAACGGTCAGCGAATTGTCGTTAGAGATTCTGAAATCGGTGTAATACTCCTGAACCACACTCGAGAAGTCGTGCATAAACATAAACGACCAGCGGTCAGTGATGCGTGCCTTGGCCCATAGCAGGGTACGTTTAAGGTTGTAAGCGTTGGTGGCCTTACCATTGGGATTCTGATAGCTCCAGCCTCCCTGTGCATAGCCATTAAGAGTGATTCTACTTGTGAAATCCTTCATCCAGTCAATTTCACCGTCTTTTTTCTGTTGCCCCATGGCGGCAACGCTGCTCAACACTGCCATCATCACTGCCAGTGTCCTCATTTTGCAAGTTTTACGTTTCATTTTGTCATTGTTTACAATTGAATTTTAGTTCTTGCGTCGGCAAAAGTACAACAATTCTTGCAAATAGACAAAATAATCGGTAAAAAACTTACTCCTACTTGTTGATTTTCTTACTTTCCAGTTGCTTGGCCTTGTTTTCTGAAGCATCTGAGAGTTTTCCCTTCAGATATTTCTCGATGATGAGTCCTGCCATCGGGGCAGCCATGTCAGCGCCAAACCCTCCATGCTCCACATACACGGCAATGGCAATCTTCGGATCGTTCATCGGCGCAAAGGCGATGAAGGCAGAATGGTCCTCACCAGGATTCTCGATAGTGCCCGTCTTCCCACAGATGGGATAAGTGGTCTTGATACTCGTGGCCGTACCTTTCTCTACGGCCATACGCATACCTTCCACCACGGGTCCATAAGCCTCCTTCGCCACCTTCGTCTGACGCTTGGTGAGATAGCGCTGGTTCTTGGTATCTTTATGGATATGAGGCACATAGTACCAACCACGATTGGCTATCGTAACAGCCAGATTGCAGAGTTGCAAGGGGGTACAGGTCACATCACCCTGCCCCATGCCTGCCCACCAGATGGTCTTTCCGTCCCACCCGTCCTTATAACGACGGTTCAGATAGTCGGCACCAGCCAAGAGTCCTCCCTGTTCACCTTGTATATCTATATGCATGGGACCTCCGAGCCCCATCGACTGCATATAGCTGCGCCAGGTGGTGATAGCCTCATCATGCGACTCGTACATAAAGTCGTCGTTGATCATCGAGGCAAAGGTCATCAGAAACCAGGTGTTACAACTCTGGGCGATGGCATCCTTGAGAGCCAGGGGCGAACGGTGCTTATGGCATCCCACCTTGATGTTACCATCCGTAATGCCGTTGTTACACTCCACGGTGGTCTCTGGGGTGATGATACCCTCAGAGAGCAAGGTCAGGGCCTGAGCCGTCTTGAAAGTAGAACCAGGAGCCTGAGGCTTTCCGATAGCCTGGCGCACATCACTGCCTTGAGGGGTGTTCGTAGCCAGACACAGAATCTCGCCGTTGGCAGGATTGATGGCCACGATGCTGCCCGTCTTACCCTTCAGCAACCGCTCGCCCAGCTGCTGGAGCATCGGACGTATAGTCAATGGTCCGTCTGTAGGCAGACCTTGTCCACAAACAACCAACGACACCGATAAGAAGAGTATGAATGTCAGCTTTCTCATGTACCTTGATCTTTAATTTGCATGCAAAAGTACGAAATAATTCGCAAAACGAGAGAAAAAACAGCAAAAAAATAGAAATTTGTATTATTCTTCGTATCTTTGCACATAGAACCACAAAATTGAAACGATTATGACACCAAAAGAAACGAGAAACCAGCGACTGGCAGAGCGCATGATCAAGGCCCTGAAACAGCGTAATATGCAAGCCTTCTATTGTCCCACAGCAACTGAAGCCGTGAAGAAAGTATCAGAACTGATACCAGATGGCAGTAGCGTGACGTGGGGAGGGTCGATGACCATCCGGGATATGGGCATCCCTCAGGCCCTCAGAGACAGAGGCACGCTTCAGGTACTCGACCGCGACCTCGTGGAAGGAGCCGAAGAGAAAGTACAGATGTATGTACGCGCCTTTACCACCGATGTCTATCTCTCGAGCGCCAATGCCATCTCGGAAGACGGTGTCATCGTGAACATCGATGGCAATGGCAACCGTGTGGCTGCTATCACCTGGGGACCCAAGAAGGTGATTTTCGTGATAGGACTGAACAAGGTGGCCCAGAATGTAGAGGCTGCTCTGGCCAGAGCCCGTAGCACAGCCTCACCCATCAATGCCGCCCGATTCGACATCAAGACACCTTGCCAGGTGGATGGCGTATGCCATAACTGCAACTCACCCGAGAGCATCTGCAACTACGTGCACTTCCTGCGCAACTCCCCTCATGGCAAGCATACCATCGTCCTCGTAGGCGAGGATTTCGGCTACTAAACTGCCCTACTTTTATTTTGTAATCTTGAAGGCCACGTGCTTGTCGTAGAGGGTGGCATAAAGCATGTTGTCCTCCCCTATGGCAAACCAGGAGGCAGCGGTGGGTATCCAGTACTCACGAGTCTTGACACCCGTGTAGCGGTTCAGCACATGGATATAGTCTGTAATGCCCGAACCTCCATGACCACAGATGATGGAATTGCCAACAATCAGGAAGTTGGAGGAATTAATGGTACGCGGCTTGCTCATCCAGAGCGTCTTGTCGGTATGGATATCAACGGCCACGAGATAGTTGCCTTGAGAGTCCTTGTCAGGTGCCGTTATGAGACACACAGAGAAGTACAACACGCCATCCTTCACCACTGCCCATTCCACACTTTCAAAAAGACTGTCCTTGGGAGTAATCGAGAGATTACGGATGTTATACACCCTCTTCACCTCCTTCGAGGGGTCGAGGAGCATTATCAGATGCGGGTCTCTGCCACGACAGGAGATATCCTTCTCACTTTCTCCCCAGGGAAAGGGCTTCTCGCTAGGAGTGCGACCATAGATGGCCACTGGAAAGTCACCATCGGTAAACACATCGTTCAACACCCATTTATCCTCATAGACAGCAGGTACGCCCTCAGGTATCTTGAAATCTGTGTCGTCCCACCCAAGGGTAGGATGTCCGATGATGTTGCCCAGTTTAAGCGAAGGCAGTGCAAGCGTCGTGTAACTCTCCATAGGCTTAGAGAACTTGGTGCGAGCCAGCTGCAGTGTCCGAGCCTTGCCGTCAGGAGCCTTCGCAAGCGTCTTTCCATTGAAGTCAAGTGCTTCAACCAATGCGATCTCTGTCTCAAAGTCCTGTGCCCCAGCCACAACCGCCAGAAACAGGAATGGAATAAGGAATAAGGTCTTCTTCATATCTTCATCTGATTATATTCGCTTGCAAAGATAATAAGAATTATCCAAACTATGCTCCGCAGAACTGTTAAATCTTTAAGTTTTCAGCTCAATTCTGAGAATCTGATCCAAATCACAACCTATACACGGTGAGACACCGTTTCTTAGATATATCATACTTTTCATAATAAAGTTAAAAATTGCCTACATACCTACATAAAATCTTCTGAAATACCTTTAAACAAAAGATATTGAAGAAAATTTGCCTACATAAAGCCTACATAGCAACTACATATTGACCACACAAAACAGCCCTCTTACATGCAGAATTCCACAAAATAAGCACGCCAAAACACCCAGATAGGGCTCTCGCAAAAACAAAGATACAGACTAGCAAGTTTTATATTAGGCTCTTGTTGTTGAATTCTCTAGAGAATTCAGAGCTTCCATAGGGAAGAAAAAAATAGCGCTACGGGTACTTTCATTCAAATTCTCTAGAGAATTCAAGAGCAACTACTTGACAAATAATCTCCAGGCAAGGCTCTTTGTTTGATCCACATCCCTACAGAACATAAAAGGCACCTTGATATAAATGCATGTAGGCTATATGTAGGTTTTATGTAGGCTTTATGTAGGCAAAAACAATCAGAAAATACCATATTTAAAGACATTTCAGAAGATTTTATGTAGGCATGTAGGCACAATGACAAAAAAATATCTATTAAATCAACCGACCAAAGGATGAAAAGATGGTCGATATCATGTGTTTTCCGTTCACTTGTAAAAAACAGATAGTTTGAATCGCTTCAATTATTCTCTTTTCTTTTCAATTCGTCAATCCCTACCCATGCCACGGGTTGGTCTGACATCCAATAAAAAAGGCCTCAACTGAAAAACAAGTTTTCGTTGCTGCCTTTATTATTAGTATGTGATCCCGCAGGGATTCAAACCCTGGACCTTCAGAACCGGAATCTGACGCTCTATTCAGCTAAGCTACGGGACCTAAAGTATGTTTATTTCAAAAGATTCAAGACAGACACCAACAGCGTGACAATCGTGGCCATAGAGGTACCGATGGAGCCGATGTTGGCAATGGTCTGTGCTGACGAGGTGGTCTTCGTGGGAACGATGATCTCACAACCTGGTTCGATCTTGGCACCTTTCTTGGCCTTCGTCACAGTACCATTCTGATAAAGAATGTACGTGCGAGACTTCTTGGCACGATTGCCAAAGCCACCAGCCTGATTGACGTACCACTTATAGCCCTTACCCTCGCTATAGGCCACTGTATTGGGATACATCACATTACCGTTGATCTTCACTGTACCATTATATTCGGGCACTACCAGGCGGTCGCCCTCACGAAGGATGATATCATAGTCGGAACCTGGATTCTCGATGGCCTTATCGAGATTGATACCTACATAGTAGATACTATCGGTACGGGTAACCATCGTGGTGTCGAGACCATGCCCTGTCTGTATCTGGGCCATCTTCATCAAATTCTGTACACGGAACTTCTCATCAGGATTCAACAGGCGCTCCACACGTGCGCCCTTAATATAGGCCTCGGCTGTGACACCTCCTGCAGCCTTGATAGCATCAGAGAGGCGCGTATTCTTCATCGGGAGTGAATAGGTACCCTCGAAGAGCACCTCACCTACCACCTCCACATTGCGCTGAGGATGGTAACCAGGACTCTTACGCACATAGACCTCATCGTAAGGCTGGAGCGTGAACGAACGATCGCCATCCACAATATAACCATTCTTAAGCGAGAAGCTGAACGTCTGAGCAATAGCCTTGTCGGAAGAGGTTGCCGCAGGGTCGGCAATACGACGGGCCACATCGACCTTAGCTGTTGAGGTAGCATCAGTAGGACCGCCTGCCTGTAAAATGAGATCCTCGATAGTCTCGTCTTCAGCATACTCGTATTCGCCAGGGAACTGTACCTCACCATGAATGGTCAGCGTGCGCTTCGACATCGTCTCCAGACGATAGGGGATATAGATGTCGTCTTCGTTTTCAAGGGCGATATCGGCTATGGTACCTGCCATAAGGGCATCGACATCGATGCTGATGACCCTACGGGTGCGATCAGACTTCATACGATAGAGCATCGCATGGGCGGAAAAAGCCTCTTCGGTGAGTCCACCAGAGCGCTCGATGAGGGAACGGACGGTGGTAGTGCCATCGAGGTCGTAACGGCCAGGATGGAAGACGGCACCACGAATGGTAATGGTATTCTCATAGCGATCGAGGATGGAATCAACAATCACAGAGTCGCCATCCATAAGGTGGAAGCCTGCCATATCGAACTCTGAAACGCTATAGGCTGAATAATGGTTGCCTGCAGTACGGGTCAGACGGACAGCGGCCTTATAAGCCTTCGTAGAGAAACCACCTGCATACTTCAACAGGGTAGCGACACTCTCGCTCTGTTTCATTTCGTAAGCCATAGGGCGCTTGACGTTTCCCACGATGTCAACCAAACAATCGTAAGGGCCAACAACAATAACATCGTTATCCTGAAGACGGACATTGCCCGTAAGGCGACCATTGAGGATATAGTCATAGACATCGACAGATGTGAGCTGACGACCTCCACGATAGACCTTGATATTACGGAGTGTACCTACACCATTCACACCACCAGCCATATAAAGGGCATGAAAGACACTGGCAAAGGCAGAAAGCGTATAAGTACCAGGCGCTGACACTTCACCCATCACGTTCACCGTAATCGTGCGTGTCTGGGCTACCGTCATCTGGATCCTTGAACTGCTATAGCGCTGACCCAACTGATCCTTAATCTTCGCATTGGCAGCCTCAACAGAAAGACCTGCCAGATGGATGGGGCCTACACCTTCAACGATAACGGTTCCATCTGGCGACACCTCGAGTTTCTGAGACTTCTGGGTTGCTCCATAGACATCGATGACAACCTGGTCGCCAGGACCTACCACATAGCTGGAAGGCGTGGGGATGTTCATATTGGGCTCGAAAGAGAGCGTACGCTTGTTGAAAATATCACGACCAAACACCTGCTTGCCATTCACCAGAAGATTCAGGGAGTCTTTGATATAGACATTGGGACGCGTGTCGAGATCGTTAATCTCGTACTCACTACTACCGAGAGGATTATAACCATCCATCGAACTGTAAAGTGGATTGCCCTCTGCATCGACACGAACAGAACCATTTGACTCGCGCAGACGGGTATTGGCATCGGAGGAGGAGGAAGATGAAGAAGAGAGGCGCAAGGAAGAACGAGAAGAGCCCGAACCTCCAGAACTCTCATATAGTTTTCTGAGACGCTGAATCTGCTTGGCATCGACACCACGCTGCATCAGCTTGATGAAGATCTGCTGTTGAGGCGTGCCTGCCTTTTGCTCCTTCTGAACAAACTCTAAAACCTCCAAGTCGCTCATAGACTGGGCGCCTGCAGTAAGCACACTTACCAACAGCGACACTATCAAGAGAATCCTTTTAATATTCTTCACCGCTATACAAATTTGCATTTAAACGCTGCAAAAGTACATATTTTTATTGTTCTGACAAAATAAAATAGGTGAAATCTATGCTGTTTGGGGAAAAATACGTAATTTTGTAACCGTATTGAAAAGAAGAAACAGCGAAAAATGGATTTAACAGAACGGTTTATCAATTATACGAAGTCGGACACGCAGAGTGCCGAAGACAAAGACTGTGTGCCCAGTACGGCGAAACAACTGGAATTTGCTGTCTACCTGAAAAAAGAGTTGGAAAGGGAGGGATTGAGCGACGTAACGCTCGATGACAAAGGCTATCTCTACGCCACCCTGAAAGGCAATACCAAAGGCGTGCCTATCATCGGTTTTATCTCGCATTACGACACCAGTCCCGATTGCTCTGGTGCCAACATCCAGGCACGCATCGTGTCGCATTACGATGGTAGCGACATCCTACTTTCAGAGGGGATCGTGAGTAGTCCGGAGAAATTTCCTGAGTTGCTGAAGCATATTGGAGAGGACCTGATCGTGACGGACGGTACAACACTGTTGGGAGCCGACGACAAGGCCGGTATCACCGAGATCGTGGAAGCAATGTGCTATCTGCGTGACCATCCTGAGATTCATCATGGGGATATCCGCATCGCCTTCAACCCCGACGAAGAGATTGGTATGGGGGCACACCACTTCGACGTAGAGCAGTTCGGGTGCGAATGGGCCTATACGATGGATGGGGGCGACATTGGCGAACTGGAGTTTGAGAACTTCAACGCAGCCTCTGCCAAAATACATATCAAAGGCATCAGCGTACACCCAGGTTATGCCAAAGGTAAAATGGTAAACGCCAACCTGCTGGCGATGGAATTTGCAGACTCACTGCCTGCTGACGAGCGACCTGAGACGACTGAGGGCTATCAAGGTTTCTTCCATCTGCTGGGCGTACAGAGCAATGTGGAAGGAGCCTCGCTGCACTACATCATTCGCGACCACGACCGTTCACGCTTTGAAGAGCGCAAGCACCTGATAGAGAGTGTGGTACAGACCATGAACGAGAAATATGGTGAAAACACAGTAAAGGCAGAGATCAAAGACCAATACTACAACATGAAGGAGAAGATTGACCCACAGATGCATGTGATAGACCTGGTGCTACATGCTATGCAAGACTGTGGGGTGACTCCTAAGGTAAAGCCTATCCGCGGTGGTACGGATGGAGCGCAGCTAAGTTTTAAGGGTCTTCCCTGCCCCAACATCTTCGCTGGAGGCGTAAACTTCCACGGACCTTACGAATTCGTAAGCATCCAGTCGATGGAGAAAGCCAAAGAAGTGATTGTGAGAATCTGCGAACTGGTGGCTGGCTTCAATGATTAGCCATCAGGGCCTCAAGAGCTTCGAGTTCACCCACCACCCAGATAATATCGCCTACCTGGAACTTTCGGGCAGGACGATAGGGTGAAAGGTTCTCTTTACCTTCCTCAAGGCCTACCACCATACAACTGTACAGATCACGGATACCACTCTCAATGAGCGACTTACCTACAAACGGACTATTCTCGCCAATAACCAGTTGACGTAACTTCATCTCTTTGCTTTCAATATCAAGGTCCTCGCCTAGCACCTCGTCCTCAAGGGCCTGACGGAATCCTGTGAACTGGGCATCGCTTCCAATAGCCTGAAGTATATCGCCGGGGAAGATGACATAGTCGCCATCAGGGATATTGATACGAAAACCTCCACGCAGAATGCTGCTGATATGGACACCATACTTCTGACCCAGGTTCAACTGCTTCAGCGTCTGTCCCATCCACATGGAATTAAAGGGTACCTGGAAATCAGCGATATGGATATCGCGGTCGAGCAACTTACCCTCGTACAAAGGTCGCTTCTTGCCATCAACCTGTGCCTGAATATCTCGTGAACGCAGGTTCTGGATAAACAGTCGTTCGAGGGTGATGCTTCTCATCTTAACCGTACGGGAGAAGATGATGAGCAACACAACGACCACACCAATGGTGATCATCAGCGCACTGGAGAAGCGACTGAGATAGTTGCAGATAGAGAATACAAAACTGATGGCAATCATCATTCTGACCAAAATCGTGAAAAGGAGGAGCAGATGGTTACGATTGCTCTCAGCCCAAAGCGTTTTCCATTCTTCACTATGATTCTTCTTCATGACCATCGCCCTCAGGAATGGTGAGATAAGAATCACCGTGAGCAGACCGGTAATACCATTGGCATACCAATGAAGCTCCCATCCGGGCAACAGTTTCCTCATAAATGGCAACACAAAGGTAAACATCACCGCAATGGTGGCCGCAGAGAGGATGGAATAAATAAGCGTATAGGTGGCCATCTGTGACAACAACTTCTTCCACGAACTCTGTTCCTGCGTATGTTTGCTGTCCACCGTCAGACGATTGAGCGATTGAACGATCTTGTTGGGCAGGTGATGCTCCAGATGGTTATAGGCCGGTGTGGCCAGACGGATCATATACGGGGTAAGGAAGGTGGTTATGACAGACACAGCTACCACAACGGGATAAAGGAAATCGCTGATGACACCCAGCGACAATCCTAACGAGGCGATGATGAAAGAGAACTCACCTATCTGCGCCATCGAGAAACCGCACCGCATAGCCGATTTAAGCGACTCGCCTCCCAGCATGAAGGAGAAGGTGCCAAAAACAGCCTGACCTAGCAGGATGGCCATCACCAGGCACAAGATTGGAAGAGCATATTTCACCAGGATCATCGGATCGACGAGCATACCCACCGATACGAAGAAGATGGCACCAAAGAGGTTCTTCACGGGTTCCACCAGTTTCTCAATACGCTCAGCCTCGATGGTCTCTGCCAGGATACTACCCATGATAAAGGCACCAAATGCTGAACTGAAGCCCACCTTAGTGGAGAAAACAGCCATAGCACAGCAGAGTCCCAGAGAAAACACCAACAACACCTCGTTGTTAATGAGTTTGCGCACCTTTCGCAAAAAAGAAGGTACGGCAAAGATACCTACGATAAGCCATAAGATAAGGAAAAAACCAATCTTCACAATAGAGCCAAGCATCTGTCCGCCATCAGGATTATTCCCACTGGCGATGGCGCTCAGCATAACCATCATCACGATGGCGAGGATATCCTCAAGAATGAGCACACTCATCACCATACCTGCAAACTGTTGTTGGCGCAGGCCCAGATCATCGAATGCCTTATAGATAATCGTGGTAGATGACATAGCAAGCATTCCACCCAGAAAGATGCAGTCCATCTTTTCCCATCCAAAGGAGTAACCCACACATACGCCCAACATCGACATAAAGAAGATAATGGTAATCGTAGAGATGATGGGCGAAGCACCCATGCGAAGGATCTTCTTGAACGAGAAGTCGAGACCCAATGAGAACAACAGGAACATTACACCAATATCCGCCCACAAATGAACATTCTCTGTATCTGCCACCGATGCTGTATAAGGCATATGGGGGCTGACCAGGAAACCTGCTACGATATAACCCAGTACCAAGGGTTGTTTCAGTTTCTTGAATATCAGCGTTACGATGCCTGCCACCATAAGCATCAGCGCCAGGTCTTTAATCATTGATGGTAATTCTGCCATAATTCATCGGATTGGATTAGTACCATTGTACGGCATTCGAAGAACTCGAGCGCTTATCATACTTGAGAGCATCAGTCAGAGTGGCCGCATTACAACGGAACGAGAAGTTGTAACTTGTGTAGGGTGCCAACACCAGGGAACACGACATATTGAAACAATGCAGATCACGACTCAGGGAGGCCGTTGTCATAGATATCTTCTTGTTATCGAAATCATAACCTGATGAGAAGTTGATGTTCCATCCATCACTGATGCGGATGTTTCCACTGACATTCAATGTCTGGTTGAACTTATAGGGATAGCGCATCGTGTTGTAATTAAACTTCTTCACATCCGTATCCTCACGCATACTGATGCCATAGCCAAAACTGATGTTCCAGGGTATCTTGAAGGGCATATAGCCATCCTCGTCGGTGTCTGCTTTGTCATTATTACTCCTCCTGGAACCATGTTTGGCATCCTCCATATCTTTGTCTATATTGGTTTCCACATCATTTTCCCAGTCGTCTTCGTCATCATTGTTGCGCTTGTTCTTGTCGTCCTTTTTCTTATCCACCTTCTCACCCTTGAGCCACTTGATGAAGTTGGCAACCTTTTCGTTGCTCAGGTTATAGGAAAGATTTTGCGAGATACCCTGGAAACGACCGATCTTTCCTTGTCCCCAATAGGTGGTGTGTTCACTCTCATGAGGCGTTGCTCCCACACTATCAGCCTCATAGACATACGAGGCGAATACAGCGCTGAGATTGAGGGTATAACTCTTGGTAAGTTTCAGTCGTAACGTGGTACTGAGGTTACTCCAGGGACGGATGTCGGCAGCAAAGTTATAAGACATACCCAGACGGAACTCATCGATCAGAGAGATCTTCTTAAAGCCAGTAGAATCGTCTTCTGACCTCACCTTCATCTCCAGGTTGTTACTCAGGTCGAAGCTGACAGATCCAGTCTTTCCCTTGCCTGGAGCAGAATAGGTTCCACCCTGGAAGGGCGAATACTCCACCATCGTCACATTACCATTGGCGTCTGTCTTCTGGTAACTATCATAATAACCGTAACGACTCGAACCGAAGTCGGGAGCATACTGGAAACTGACCGACGGGGTGATGACGTGACGGATACGGTCGATCTTATCACCAAAGATCTTACGATTGGGAATCCAGAAGCCATAAATCTTCGTGGAAGTTCCCAACGAAAGGTTCCAGTTATATAGATTATAGAAACCGCTGACAGTATCAGTCACCTCCTTCTGGCGTTGCACGTCCCACGACTTATTGAATCGACGGAACACCATCTTGTCGTAGAAGTTGAAGGAGGGCGTGACGTTCAGATAACCGAGAATCGTGAAATTAGCCTTGATGGGAATGCTGTGCGACATACCATTCTTCCAGTCCTTATTCAGACTGGAATGCATGATCTTGTCTTCCTTTGCAAGGATTCCGTTCTTAAACTGACCCGTATAACTGACGGAGATCTTTTCGTACCACTTTGATTCGCCAGCAGCCTTTTTGCGCTTAAAGGGGTAGAACTGGGATACACTGACATTCAAATCAGGCAGTGTCAGGTCGATCGTTGAGTCACGCATGTTCTGATTCAGGTTCATCTGCGAACTGAGCGACAAGCCGATGCTAGAGAATGAGGTCTGCCACGAGACTGACGATGTTCGTGTGGACTGCGTCCTCGCCTGAGGATTATACATAGAGTTCAGGTTGTCGTTCTCATAACTCGTAGTGGCGAAGTTGACACTGGCCCTCAGCGAGCTGTAAGGATTAGCCTTTGGATCCTGGTTGTGGCTCCACTGAATCTTAAAACTCGTCGTCTTCTGATAGTCGGGCATGTTCTTCTCTCCTCTCAGCGTGCTCTGGTAACTGCCATAGAACGAGCCACTATACCTGTAGCGCTTTTTGTAGTTCGATGCTGCAGAGAGGCCCCAAGAGCCCTTTGTATAGATCTCTCCCAGAAGTTTCAGGTCCAACTTGTCGCTGACGGCAAAATAGTAACCACCATCACGCAGATAGAAACCGCGCTCAGTCTCGTCACCGTAAGTGGGCATAATAAAACCACTGGAGTAACTCTTCGTGAAGGGGAAGAACCCATAAGGAACAGCCAGGGGAAGGGGCACATCGGCCACTACCAGATAAGCCGGACCAAACACGACATCCTTTCCTGGACGCACCTTTGCACGCGACATTGCCAGATAGAAATCAGGATGGGGATCGTCGCAGGTGGTATAACGGCCGTGCTGGATAAACATATCACCATTAGCGCCGCGCTTGGAGAGTTCGCTGGTAAGAAAACCCTCATCCTGCTGGGTATATACATCCTCGATGATACCTTTCTTGGTCTTAAAGTTAAAGGCCATCTCTCCCGTCTCGTAAGTATCGCTGCCCATCTTGAACACAGGAGAGCCTATTGGCTGGTTTGTGGTCGTATCCATACGGGAGTCGGCATGAACCAGATTGCTGTCGAGACTCATAAAAATATGATCGGCAGAGAGGTCCATATTCTGGTATTTCACATTCGACTCACCATAGAGGTGGGCCAGTCCTGAAGCCGCATTATAGGTCAGGGAGTCTTTGGCAACATACTGCACGGGGGAATCGATACCCGTCTTACGACTGCGATTGACGCTATCCTTGTAGAGGGAGTCATCGACAGCCTTGTTGTGTTTGTAGATGGCCAGTTCAAGGGAATCCATCGTGGAGGTGTCGCGCTTCAACTTGGCGGTAGCCTCCTCTGTGATGTCGAGAATGGTATCCAGAGGTGCAGCATCTGTAAGAAAACTGTCAACGGAAAGAGAATCAGCGCGCGAAGAGGTCACCCCTCTAAAGAGAGACAAGGGAGCCTCTGCCATCATCATGATGATGACAAAGAGCATCAAAATCAACGCTGATTTCCTTTTCACGGGTGCAAAAATACAAATAAAATCTTATTTCCGTAACAGATTAACAGAGATTATCACAGAATTAATGAATTTATTCAAACAAGTCAACCCACTGGAAAAACCGTTTGACCCCCGCAGCTCCGAATTTCTCCAGACTGTGCGCCGTCTGTGCAACGGTACGCTCCTGATCCAGACGCGTCTTGGAATAGAACTTGTCGGCGTAACAAACGACCTGCTCCTCGAGGGTAGCAGGCTCGTAGGTTCCGTCGAGAGGAAGGGGCAGATTCTGGGCAATAATCTGATCCCTTGAGATACCTGTGCCAGTATGCCGTTCACAAACCTGAGCGTGACGCACAAGTCCGATCTCACGCAGCAATTGTCCTCCGATAATACCGTGACAGATATAAGGCTCTGTACCAAAGCACTGGATACCTGGGGCATCACAACGGAAAATACCGATATCGTGGAGCATAGCGGCTTCTTTCAGAAACTCCTTGTCGAGTTTCAGTTCAGGATGCCTTTGTGCAATGAGCAGACAACGGTCGGCCACCTGTTGACTGTGTACTAACAATATCCGTCGGAGTTCATTCTCCGACGGATAGTACTTATCTATAATCGACTGATAGTCCATTACGCTTCACGTTCAATCCAAGCAATCGTGTCGCCCTGACGGATCTTCTGTCCAGGCTTCACGCTGATATCCACCAGTTTGCCTCCTAAGGCAGCAGGAATCTCGACAATCTCGCCCCACTTGGTCTGCAGGTAACAGAACACATCACCCTCCTTGTACTTCTGACCGATAAACGGCTCAATGCAGGCAGCAGGAACGCCCTCGCCACCGAAACTCCAGATGAGCTGACCATCCAAAGGACTCTTCACGGCGTCGGCCTTAGCGTGCTTCAGTGCGTCGATCTCCTCCTGTGAAATCTTCTGACCGCCACCCAGTTTGGCATCCTTTGCCTTCTGGATATCAGCCAGCAACTGCTTCTTGGCCTGACCACTCTTGAACGGGCGATACTGCTCGGGGTGCATAGCCAACTCGAAGAGCTCTTCGTCGTCGGGTCCATACTCCCAACCATTTTCGTCCATCTCCTTACGGAATCCGTCGAGCGCATTCTCAAGCAACGTATGAGGATCGGCATCGGTAAACTTGAGGCCCTTCTTCTCAGCCAGTTCGATGAGTTCAGGAGCGATCGTGCCGGGCACCTTACCGCTCTTACCGAGAATCATACCCCAGATGGCGTCGTCCATCATCACATAGCGACCCTTGCCCTGCTCCATCGTGAGGAGGTTCATCAGCGCAATGTTCTTAGTGTACTGAGAGAACGGCGTTACCAGTGGAGGATAACCTACCTTTGGCCATACATACTCCACCTCGTTGAACAGCTTCACCAGCATATCGTCCATCGTCAGTGTCGATTCGCCCTTCTTCTCGCGCTCCTTGTTGATCATCTTCTGGATAGGTCCGAGATCGGCCATCATTGAGCCCATCATACCACCAGGAAGACCACTACCAAGAAGCAGTGAAGACATGTGCTTGTTGGCAGGATTGATGAAGTACCCGAGCCAGTCGTCGATAAACTCCTGTGTCAGCGTACGAGCCTGCATATAGGCATTCATATTCAGATCGGCCACTTCGAAGCCCTCGTTCTTCAGCATTGACTGCACGGAGATGATATCCGGATGCACCTTACCCCAAGAGAGCGGCTCGATGGCGGTGTCGATGATATCAGCACCATTGTTACAAACCTCCAGGATAGAGGCCATCGAGAGTCCGGGACCGGAGTGCCCGTGATACTGCACGATGATGTCGGGGTGCTTGGTCTTGATGGCCTTCGTGAGGGCACCAAGCATAGCGGGCTGACCAATACCGGCCATATCCTTCAGACAGATTTCCTCTGCACCTGCAGCTATCACCTCGTCAGCGATTGCAGCGTAGTATTCTACGGTGTGAACGGGCGATGTGGTGATGCACAGTGTAGCCTGCGGTGTCATACCACCCTCTTTGGCCCACTTGATACTCGGAATGATGTTACGGGTATCGTTAAGTCCACAGAAGATACGGGTAATATCCACACCTTGAGCATGTTTCACCTTATACATCAGTGCACGTACATCATCGGGCACAGGATACATACGAAGGGCGTTCAGACCACGATCGAGCATGTGGGTTTTAATGCCTACCTCGTTGAAGGGCTTACAGAAGGCGCGTACAGCCAGATTGGGGTTCTCGCCTGCCATCAGGTTTACCTGCTCAAAGGCACCACCATTGGTTTCTACTCGGGCGAAACAGCCCATATCGATAATAGCGGGGGCAATACGCTCCAACTGATCCTTACGAGGCTGGAATTTGCCTGAACTCTGCCACATGTCTCTGTAAACGAGACTGAATTGGATTTTCTTCTTTGCCATAGATATTAGTTATCAATTGAAATAATGAGTGCAAATATAGCAAAAAAAATCCGAACTGCATGCAATTCGGACTGTTTTTTTAGTATTTTTTGCAGGGACATTACATCATCTGATGTTCCAGCAGCCGACGCTCAGCCATCTGTTCGTATTTTGTACCAGGACGTCCGTAGTTGGCATAGGGGTAGATCGAGATGCCGCCACGAGGCGTAAAAAGACCTACAACCTCGATGTACTTCGGGTCCATCAGTCGTACAAGATCTTTCATGATGATATTCACACAATCCTCGTGGAAGTCTCCATGATTGCGGAACGAGAACAAATAGAGTTTCAGACTCTTCGACTCCACCATACGCTCTCCCGGGATATAGAGGATCTTGATCTCAGCGAAATCGGGCTGTCCGGTTATCGGACAAAGCGATGTAAACTCAGGACAGTTGAACTGTACCCAGTAGTCGTTATCGGGATGCTTGTTGACGAATGTCTCCAACACCTCTGGAGCGTAGTCCATCTTGTACTCGGTCTTCTTGCCGAGTGCCTGTAAATGATCGTTCTCTCTCATAGTTCCTTCACCTTGAATATATTGTAAGCGACATCGCGGTCAAACACATCCTCGTTGTCGTGTAACTTGGTAAACCTCACCACCCGGATCGTCACCGGCAGCACCAGTATCTCATAAAGTGTCTTCAGGGTCACCTGCGTGATGACCAACGACGGCATCTCCTCCCAGGGGATGACCCCTCCGAGAGCCAACGGGAAAAAGATGATAGAGTCGGTCAGCTCACCGAAGATGGTACTGAGCACCGCACGACGGGAGAAGTTCTTGCCCGACGACCGGAGTTTCATCTTACTCATCACGTAGGCATTCATGAATGAGCCGCAGACGAAAGCCAGGAACGAAGCGCCGGCGATTCGGGGTGCGAGCCCGAAGATCTGATGGAAGCCCTCTTCTCCGTCCCAGTATGGGGCGCCGGGAATCCAGTCGGCAATGGCTCCAAAAATGACGAACATGAAATTCATAGCGAATCCCAGCCAGATGAGCAGGCGGGTACGTCCGTACCCCCACACTTCGCACACCACATCGTTGATGATGTAACTGACGGGAAACACGATCAGACCTGCCGTCATATTCGCAGGTCCAAATGAAATCTGTTTGGTCTCGAGTACGTTTGCCGTAATCAGGCAGACGCAAAACAGGATGCCGTACAGCATGAACAGCACACTGATCTTCTGATTGCTTGTTTTATTTTCCATTTTCTTGTTTTGTTAAAGGGGGTTTAGCAAGTACCCCTGTGTTTTATCCTACAATAGGTATAAGAGCCAAGCCATATAGGCCAGGAATCCCAGAATGAGCAAGAAGCCTTCTCTGCGCGATACGGAGTACTTGGTATAAGCGAAGAGCCACACGATACCCACGCTCACCAGCATCATCGTCAGATCCACGATGGTGATACCCATGATACGCAACGGCTGGATAACGGCCGTAGTACCAAGAATCAGCAAAATGTTGAAGACGTTAGAACCCAACACGTTTCCGATGGCTATTGCCGAACGGCCCTTATACGCAGCCACCACACTCGTGGCCAGTTCCGGCAGCGAGGTACCGCCAGCCACAATCGTCAGACCGACGACACTCTGGCGCACCCCGTAGCGATGGGCGACATATGAGGCAGCGTCAACGAAGAGGTTACTACCGATAATGAGACAGGCAAGTCCCAGCACGATGAACGACAGGTTGCGCCACAGCTTGGAATAATCCTTGGGCAGCTCCTTATTGTCCTCCATCTCCTCCTCAGTAGGCATCAGACCCTGTTTCCGGGCACTCTTGAAAGTGTAGATCATGAAAAGGAGGAAACCCACAAGGAGTATAATACCATCCGAACGGCTGATATCATTACCCCAGAGGTGAGGAGAGTCCATATCGTCGAAACAGAGCATGAAGAGCAGTAGCGACGCAACGACCGCAAAGGGGATATCCTTCTTCACCGTAGAGGGTGCGACGGCCATCGGGGCCACCACCGCCGAGCATCCCACAATCAGCATCGTATTGAAAATATTCGAACCCAGCACATTACCAACGGCCAGATCCGATGTACCTTTCAGGGCAGAGACAATACTGACGAACATTTCAGGCGCAGAAGTGCCTGCAGCCACGATAGTCAGGCCGATTATAATCTCCGGAACATTCATACCGCGAGCCAACGAAGAAGCACCTTCCGTCAGTCTGTCGGCTCCCCAAAGCACCAGGGCCACACCTACAACAATATAAACAATATTGATTATCATACGCGTTACTCTATTTCACTAAAAAAGGCATCCATATCGCGGCGGTCTTTCTTCGTGGGGCGCCCGGTTCCCCTGGCTCTGTCCACAAAACCGCTAATGCGGTTCATCTCCAGCAGTTCATACTGGTCGGGCGTCGTCACGTTCTCATAGATTTCGGGCAACAGCTTCGCCCCTACCCTCTGCTCGATGGTCTTCAGTATCTTGAACGAGTAGGTCACAGGCGGTTTCCTCACAGCGACGGTCTCTCCCACCTTCACCATATGCGAGGGTTTCACATTGACACCGTTGATTGTGACGCGGCCGTTCTTACACGCATCAACAGCGATGGAACGTGTCTTGAAGATACGCGCTGCCCACAGCCACTTGTCGATTCTTGCGACCTCTTCCATTATACCGTTTCAGTTTCGTCCTCACTCTTTTTCTTCCGACTCCCCCTGCCCAGTTTGTTATACTGGTTCATCGTGAAGTCGATGCCTGTCAATACAAAACTCTTGATGATCTCCACACCCAGGTCGATACTGGGCTGTAGTGCCTTCAGATCTTCCTCGTCGTATTTCCCGAGCACCCAGTCCACCTGCATCCCACGCGGGAAATCGTTTCCGATACCCATTCGCAAACGGGCATAATCCTGTCCGATGAGCTGTTGGATATGCCCCAGACCATTATGCCCTCCATTCGAGCCCCCTGCCTTCAGGCGGAAAGCCCCCAGAGGCAACGCCACATCGTCGCTGATAACCAGGAGGCGCGACTGGTCGATGTTCTCCTTGTTCAGCCAGTAGCGCACGGCATTGCCGCTAAGATTCATAAACGTAGAGGGTTTGAGCAAGAACACCTTGCGGCCTTTGAGCGACGTTTCGGCCACGAAGCCATAGCGGCGGTCTTCAAAATGAATATTGGACGCCTTAGCAAAGGCATCCAATACCATAAAGCCTGTATTGTGGCGGGTCAGTTCGTATTCATCACCGACATTGCCCAATCCGACAATCAAGTACTTGTCCATTCCCTACCGTTAAGGATTTACTCGGCAGCGTCTTCACCTGCTGCAGCAGCAGAACGAGAAGCACGTGTAGCCTTCACAGAGCATACAACGACCTGGGAGGGAGTAGCGATCTCAAGACCCTCAAAGCTCAGTTCGGCCACCTTGATAGCCTTACCCAGCTTCAGTTCGGTCACGTCGATCTCCAGCACCTCAGGAATCTGCTTATAGGGAGCCGTCACATTCAGCTGGCGAACAGCCTGGCTCAGGCGACCACCATCGCGCACACCCTGAGCATGACCAGTCAGCTTCACGGGGATACCGATAGTGATGGGCTTGGTCTCATTCACCTCGAAGAAGTCGATATGCAGCACGGCATCCGTTGTGGGATGGAACTGGATTTCCTTCATCACAGCCTTGTGGGCCTCGCCGTCGATAGTCAGATTCACCACATAGACATCGGGAGAATAGACAACCTTGCGGAGCTGAGATGCGGGGATAGCAAACGACACAGCCTCGGGAAGGCCCTTATCATTTTTCTTCTCACCATAAAGGTTACAGGGAACAAGACCCTCCTTACGGAGTTCTTTGGCGGCTTTCTTGCCGGTTGTGGCACGCTTCTGGCCACTAACGCTCATTTCTTTCATAATTGTGTTACTCTAAATTAAGTTAATTAACTGTTATGCTTAATTCGCCATCACACGAAAAATCGTAGTGCTTTGAGAAAAAGCGGTGCAAAGGTACAACAAAAAAGTGAAAAGAGTGAAGAGAGATAAGTTTTTTTTCATTTTTAACGTATTTTTCCTGCTTTTTCTTGCAGAATCCTAGAAAAATGCCTACCTTTGCACATTGAGTAATGACAAACTATTTAGAAAAAAATTAGAAATAAACAATTTAAGCATCAAGTGAGATGATCAATAGAGAGATTATTAGAATTAAGATTGTTCAGTTAACCTACGCTTACTATCAAAACGGTAACAAGAACATCGACGCGGCAGAGAAGGAGCTTTTCTTCAGTCTGTCAAAGGCCTATGACCTTTACAACTATCTTCTGGCGCTTATCGTGGCTATCACGAAAGAGGCCGGCCGCAGGCTTGATGTGGCCCAGGCTCGTGCCAAGCGCGAGGGTACACCGCAACCTTCACAAAAATTTGTGTTTAACCGCTTCGCCATCCAGTTGGGCGAGAACAAGACGCTTCAGGAGTTTATGAGCACACAGAAGTTTGTCTGGGAAGACTCGGCCGTATTCCTGGGGCAGATCCTCGAGGTCATAGAGCAGTCGGAGGTCTATCAGGCCTATATGGCCAGCGAGGAGGACAGCTATGACGCCGACCGCGAACTGTGGCGGAAACTGTATAAGACGTTCATCATGGAGAACGCCGACCTGGATGCCATCCTGGAGGACCAGAGCCTGTACTGGAACGACGACAAGGAGATTGTTGACACCTTTGTGCTGAAGACCATCAAGCGCTTCAAGGAGCAAAACGGCGCCAAAGAAGAGCTGCTGCCCGAATGGGACAGCGACGAGGAGAAGGAATTCGCGCGCAAGCTGTTCCGCTCCGCCATTCTCAACGCCGACCAGTACCAGTCGTATATGAGCGAAGCCTCGCGCAACTGGGACTTCTCCCGTCTGGCTTATATGGACGTCATCCTCATGCAGATTGCGATTGCAGAGATTATGACCTTCCCCAACATCCCCATCAGCGTCACCATCAACGAGTATGTGGATATAGCCAAGCTCTACTCCACCAAGAAGAGCGGAGGATACATCAACGGCATGCTCGACGCCATTGCCCGCAATCTCATCAAGACCGGGCGGCTTCTGAAGCATATGGCTCCCAAAGAGGGCAAAGACGGCAAAGACGTGAAAGAGAGGAAAGAAAAGACCATCCGCGTGGAGCAGCTGACTCAGGACGGCAAGCCCAAGAAGATGAGGCCCCGCATCAAGAAAGGCGGCACCCCTACCGGTGAGAAAGAAGACAAATAAAAAACAAATAACAGATTATGACAAACTTTGTATTAGCTGCCCAGGCAGCACAAGGAGGCAGCGGCATGAGCATGATCATCATGATGGTGGCCATCTTCGCCATTATGTGGTTCTTCATGATCAAGCCTCAGCAGAAAAAGCAGAAAGAGATCCAGAAGTTTCAGAACGAGCTGACCGAAGGCACTGAGGTAGTGACCGGAGGCGGCATCCACGGAACAGTGAAGAGCATCGACCTCACTAGGAATACGGTCGATGTCAAGATTGCCCGCGATGTCGTAGTCACCGTCGAGAAGACCTCTGTCTTCAAGGATATGGCCAGCACCCCAGCTCAGAAGTAAGAAGCAACGGCGATGGGTATAGGCAAACTGTGGCAGTTTATCAGGAATTTCTTGTTTAGCAGAATCAACAGGGAACTCCTGATTTTTCTGTTCTTCCTGGCACTCTCGGGTATCTTCTGGCTGTCGCTGACACTCAACGAGACCTACGAGAAGGAGTTTGCCATCCCCGTTTCGATTGTCGATGTGCCCAAGAACGCCGTACTCACCTCCGACGAGATCGACACGGTGAAGATGACCATTCGCGACAAGGGCATCGTGCTGGCTGCCTATCACTACGGCGACTACCTGAAGAACGTCAGGATCCACTTCAAGAACTACACCCGCAACAACGGCACCGGAGTGGTGTCGGCGCAAGACCTTCAGAAGATGGTCTATCAGCAGCTGCTGAGCAGTTCGAAGATTACCAGCATCAAGCCCGAGAAACTGGAGTTCTACTACAACTACGGCTCCAAGAAGCAGGTGCCCGTCAGGTGGAACGGCCGCGTCATCCCCGAGGAGCTCTATTTCATCTCGCGCGTGGAATATTCCCCCGACAGCGTGACCGTCTATGCCTCTGAAGAGAAACTCGACAGTATAAATATGGTATATACGGAGCCGCTCAACTACGCCAACTTCCGCGATACGCTGGTGGTGAACTGTCACCTCAGCAAGCTCAAGGGCGTCAAGATGGTGCCCGACCATATCAAGGTCAGTTTCCTCACCGACGTCCTTACCGAAGAGCGCATCGAGGGTGTGCCCATTCAGGGCATCAACATGCCCGAGGGTAAGATTCTGAGAACCTTCCCGGCCAAAGTGGCCATCAGTTTCGTAACCGGCGTCAGCGTCTATCGCAACCTCCGCCCGTCCGACTTCCGCGTCGTAGCCGACTATCAGGAGATCAAGCAGAACCCGTCGGAGAAGTGCCGCATCTACCTCAAGGATGTGCCGTCGGGCATCTCCAGGGCACGACTCGAGACGACTCTGGTAGATTACCTCATCGAGACACAAGCAGAGGAGTGATGAAGGTCGGGATAGCCGGAGGCATCGGCAGCGGGAAGAGCTACGTGTGTCAGCATCTGCGACAGCGTGGTTACGACGTTTACGACTGCGACAGCGCCGCCAAGCGGCTCATTCGCACATCGCCAGAGATCCGCGAGCAGCTCACCCGCCTCGTGGGCCCCGACACCTACGACAGCGAAGGCCGGCTCAACAAGGCAGCCGTATCGCGCTTCCTGCTGGCCTCGGCCCACAATCAGCAAGCCATCAACGACATCGTGCACCCCGCCGTGTTTCGCGACTTCGAGGAGAGCGGCATGCAATGGATGGAGAGCGCCATCATGTACGAGTCGGGCATCTTCAGGCTCGTCGATCGGGTCATCGTCGTCACCGCCCCGTTGGAGGTACGCATCCAGAGGGTGATGAAGCGCGACCACATCTCTCGCAGGAAAGTACTCGAATGGATGGGGCGCCAGCTGCCCCAGGAAGAGGTCGCCGCGAGGGCCGACTTCCAACTCGTCAACGACGGGAAAGCAGATATAGAACAACAATTAAATAAGATTATAGAACAATGCAACAGACCATTTTAGCAATCTCCGGCAAGCCCGGACTCTACAAACTCGTTTCCAGAGGAAACAACAACCTGATTGTCGAGGCGCTCGACGATACCCACAAGCGAATGCCCGCCTTCGCCACCGACCGCATCACCTCGTTGAGCGACATCGCCATGTTTACCGAGACCGACGATGTGCCCCTGATGGACGTCCTTGAGAACATGAAGAACCTGGAGGGCGGCAAGCCTGCCAGCATCAACGAGAAGAAAGCATCGGGCAAGGAGCTGCGCGACTATTTCAGCAAGGTACTCCCCGAGTGGGATCAGGACCGCGTGCAGAACAGTCACATCAAGAAGCTCATCACCTGGTACAACATCCTCGTCAAGGCCGGCATCACCGACTTCAAGGACCCCGAGCCCGAAGAGGAGAAGAAGGAAGAAGAGAAATAAACCAAACAAAAAAATCCCCGCCATCAACATTCCGATGACGGGGTTTTCTTTTTTTTCACACCTTATTTATATATAAGATATAGGGGATTACCAGCCTGCCCCGCCTGGAGGTTAGAGCACCACCGGTCCGTGCCCCATACAACTGGTGGTGGTGATGGCCGTCAGGAAGGCGGTGAGAGCAGCTACTATCACCTTCACTGCAATCTCGGCTATGCGTTGCCTGTTCATTTACCTTCCTCCACGCTAGTTCTTACCCTGGTCGTCCTCCTCGGGGTCAGTGCCTCCGCCTCCCTGGTTGCCGCCCTGGTCGCCTCCGGTGTCCGAGCCCGTCGAAGAGCCGCCCTGACTCTGGTTGTCGTCGCCACCCTCATTGTCCTCAATCTCGCCGCTGTCGCCCGAGGTCACGCGCTTCAGCACGTTGCCCTCCTCGTCGAGGCAGGTAATCTGGATCGAGGTGTTCTTCAGCTCGTCCTTCACGTCCACGTTGGGAGTGAACACGATGCGTCGCACACTGATCAGGTTGGTCTTCACGTCCTCCAGCTTCTCCACCGCCTTCGAGCGCACGCCGAAGCGCATCGTTCCCAGACCGGGCAGAGGAACCGAGTGGCCCTCGGTGGCCCACGTGCGAATCACCTCGCCTGCGGCATCCCAAGCCGCCTTGATCACTCCTACGGAGATGCCCGAATGAGTAGCAGCCTCGCTGAACACCTTCTTCTCCTGGATGGGACTGTAGAGGTCGGGACGCATCACGAACTTCTTACCAGGATTCTTACCCAATTTCACTTCACGTCGCTGTGCAATAACTTTAATAGCCATAATCTAGTTTAGTTTTTTGTTGTTAATGATTTTAATAATACTCTCTATGTCGCCTCGTTCAGCTTCCTGAAGGCGCTGTTAAGGAAATAAGATTGCTACATTATTTGCGCGCATTTTCTAGATTTAAAATTCGCAATGCTCATCCTCAAGCCCCGTCTCTCCGCTTCTTCAATTCGACGCTGCAAAGGTAATACCTTCTGATTGCGGTTCACGAATAATTCGCCAGAAATTTTTCATTTTTCTTCGATTTTTTTTCAGTTGACACAAAACCGTTGCAGTTGTTGCAGTGTTGCAGTTCTCTTATAGCCATTCCCATACCCTAAAAATACTTCTATATTTATATATAAATATAGAG
>CACXVS010000023.1 GCA_902771155.1 uncultured Prevotellaceae bacterium | reverse complement strand
ATAGGAGAATTGAATGATGCGTAAACAATTTAAAGACATAGATATCTACGCTGGTATCAAGGCTCAGGATGGTGCCAAGTGGATTAAAGACAATGGTATTGTAGAAAACTGGAAGACTCCCGAGCACATTGAGGTTCGTCCAGTCTATACGAAAGAAGACCTCGAAGGTATGGAGCACCTTGACTTTACGGCAGGTATTCCGCCTTATCTGCGTGGTCCGTATTCGATGATGTATCCGTTCCGCCCGTGGACTATCCGTCAGTATGCCGGATTCTCTACCGCAGAGGAATCGAATGCATTCTATCGCCGTAACCTGGCATCTGGTCAGAAGGGTCTTTCTGTAGCCTTCGACCTGCCTACACACCGTGGTTACGACCCTGATAACGCCCGTGTAGTGGGTGATGTGGGTAAGGCTGGTGTAAGTATCTGTAATGAAGAGAACATGAAGGTGCTCTTCTCTGGTATCCCCTTGAATAAGATGTCTGTCTCTATGACCATGAACGGTGCCGTGCTGCCTATCCTGGCATTCTACATCGTGGCAGGTCTGGAACAGGGCGCTCAACTCGAGGAGATGGCAGGAACCATCCAGAACGATATCCTGAAGGAGTTCATGGTGCGTAACACCTATATCTATCCCCCTGCATTCTCGATGAAGATTATCGCTGATATCTTTGAGTACACTTCGCAGAAGATGCCTAAGTTCAATAGTATCTCTATCTCTGGTTATCACATGCAGGAGGCTGGTGCTACGGCTGATATTGAGTTGGCTTACACCCTTGCCGACGGTATGGACTACCTCCGTACAGGTGTGAATGCCGGTATTGATGTCGATGCTTTTGCTCCTCGTCTTAGCTTCTTCTGGGCTATCGGTATGAACCACTTCATGGAGATTGCCAAGATGCGTGCAGGTCGATTGCTGTGGGCCAAGATTGTGAAGAGCTTTGGCGCTAAGAATCCTAAGTCGCTGGCTCTGCGTACCCACTCGCAGACTTCGGGTTGGTCGCTCACCGAGCAGGACCCCTTCAATAACGTAGGTCGTACCTGTATCGAGGCTATGGCTGCTGTGCTAGGTCATACTCAGTCGTTGCACACCAACGCCCTCGACGAAGCCATCGCCCTGCCTACCGACTTCTCGGCTCGTATCGCTCGTAACACCCAGATTTACATCCAGAACGAGACCAAGGTCTGCAAGCAGATCGACCCATGGGCAGGTAGTTACTATGTGGAGACTCTCACCAACGAACTCGTTCATAAGGCTTGGGAACACATTCAGGAGATTGAGAAACTGGGTGGTATGGCCAAAGCCATCGAGACTGGTCTGCCCAAGATGCGTATTGAGGAGGCTGCAGCACGTACTCAGGCTCGTATCGACTCAGGTGTTCAGACCATTGTGGGTACCAATAAGTATCGTCTGGAGCATGAGGATCCTATTGATATCCTTGAGGTGGACAACACTGCCGTGCGCAAACAGCAGGAGGAAAGTCTGGCTCAGGTTCGTGGCTCTCGCGATGAGGCTGCCTGCCAGGCTGCCCTAAAGGCTATTACAGATTGCGTTCGCGACTTCAACGAAGGTCGCAAGAGTGAGAACAACCTGCTCGACTTGGCTGTTAAGGCTGCTCAACTGCGTTGTACACTTGGTGAGATTTCAGATGCCTGCGAGGAGATTGTAGGTCGTTATAAAGCTGTAATTAGAACAATTTCAGGCGTGTATAGTTCAGAATCAAAGAACGATAGCGACTTCGAGTTGGCTTGTAAGCTGACTGATGAGTTCGCAGAGAAGGAAGGTCGTCGTCCTCGTATCTTCATTGCCAAGATGGGACAGGATGGTCACGACCGTGGTGCAAAGGTAGTTGCAACAGGTTATGCTGATTGTGGTTTCGATGTGGATATGGGACCCTTGTTCCAGACACCAGCCGAGGCTGCTCGCGAAGCCGTTGAGAACGACGTTCATGTCGTAGGTGCTTCATCACTTGCTGCAGGTCATAAGACCTTGATTCCTCAGCTCATTGAAGAACTCAAGAAATTAGGTCGTGAGGATATCATGGTCATCGCCGGTGGTGTGATTCCCGCTCAGGACTACGATTTCCTCTACAAGGCTGGTGTGGCTGCTATCTTCGGTCCAGGAACTTCTGTGGCTAAGGCTGCCGTCGAGATGATGAAGATTCTGCTTGACAAAGAGTAGCTTAAAGAGTGGGTTGGCATAGTTGCTAACCCTCCTTATCACCAAAGATCCCCGGCTCCTTGACGGAAGCCGGGGATCTTTTCTAAATTATATCCAAGTTCTCGCATGTTAAGTCGGGGACTTAAAATGCTTTCTCGAGGTCGTCGAAGGTTATCTCCGTCAATTGGCGCTCACTGAGTCCCGTCTTTCCTGAGAGTCGATTGGCTTGTGCCTGAATGGCTTTCTCGAAGACGTTTCTCACATAACGGGCATTACCGAAGTTGCGGTCTTTATGCTCGACGGCATAGTTCAATTTCTCCACCAGTAACTCCTCTGCATCATCAGCAATGGTATATTGATTTCTCTTCATATACATCTTGAAGATGTCAACGAGTTCATCTGCCGTATAGTCGGGGAAATTGATATAGCGGTTGAAACGTGACTGGAGACCAGGGTTAGAGTCGATGAACCGTTTCATCTCGTTGGTATAACCAGCGATGATGACAACCAATTTGTCGCGGTCATCTTCCATACGCTTCAGTAGGGTTGAGATAGCTTCCTGACCATAGTCTTGAGAAGCATTCTCAGGAACCAGTGCGTAAGCCTCGTCGATGAAGAGCACGCCATTGAGGGCGGAATCAACGACAGCATTCGTCTTCGTAGCAGTCTGTCCTACATAGTTGGCCACAAGTCCGGAACGGTCAGTCTCGACGGTATGGCCTTTCTTCAGGATACCTAAGTCTTTATAGATACGGGCTACGATACGGGCCACAGTAGTCTTACCAGTACCTGGACTGCCAGTGAACACAAGATGATAGGAAAGCTTCGGAGTCTTCAGACCTTTGTCCTGACGCTGCTTCTGGAGTTTCACAAAATTGGCCAACGACCTGACTTCTTCCTTGACGGCACCCAGACCGATCAACTCGTCGAGTTCCTTGTAGGGATCACCTTCCAACGGCTCGTTCACAACCACGGTGTCAGGTTTTTCCTTCTTGTTATCGCCTTGCTTCTCAGCCTGTTGTTCAGTCTGGTTTGTGTTCTCCGAATTCCCCTCGTCGTCTTCTCCGACCACCATCGTAAAGATGGCCATTACGATAAATGCAATGGCCACCACGATAATGGTTAGTTGTTTACCTGTCAGTTTCATTACTCACCCTTGATAGCTGCAACGCCGGGGAGAACCTTACCCTCAATGGCCTCGAGCAGAGCGCCACCACCAGTAGAGATGTAGCTAACCTTGTCGGCCAGACCGAACTTGTTGACACAAGCTACAGAGTCGCCACCACCAATCAGAGAGAATGCACCCTCGGCAGTAGCCTCGGCAATAGCCTCACCGATGGCACGGCTACCTGCAGTGAAGTCGTCACACTCAAAGACTCCGGCAGGACCGTTCCAAAGAATGGTCTTGGCACCCTTGATAGCCTTACGGAAGTCCTCCTGAGAGTCGGGACCTGCATCAACACCCTCAAAACCTGCGGGAACCTTGTTGGCAGGGCAGTTGATGATTTCTGCACCTTCCTTCACCGTCATAGTACCGAAGTCGAGACCATTGGTGGCAGTACAGTCAGAACCCAGAACGAGCTCCACTCCGTTCTTCTTAGCCAGTTCCTCAACGCCCAAAGCTACATCGAGCTTGTCGAGCTCAACGATAGAGTCGCCAATCTCGCCGTTGTGAGCCTTTGCGAAGGTGTATGTCATACCACCGCAGAGGATGAGCTTATCAACCTTACCGAGCAGGTTCTCGATGATACCGATCTTAGAAGATACCTTTGAACCACCCATGATGGCTACGAACGGGCGCTTGATGTTAGAGAGCACATTGTCAACAGCCTGAACCTCTTTCTCCATCAGCAGACCGAGCATCTTGTTGTCAGCATCGAAATAGTCGGCGATAACAGCGGTAGAAGCGTGCTTGCGGTGAGCTGTACCAAAGGCATCCATCACATAGCAGTCTGCGTAAGAAGCGAGCGTCTTGGCAAACTCTTTCTGGCTGGCCTTCATAGCCTTCTTGGCCTCGTCGTACTCTGGAGTACCCTTCTCTACACCAACGGGCTTACCTTCCTCCTCAGGATAGTAGCGCAGGTTCTCGAGCAGCAGGGCCTCACCCATCTTCAGAGCCTTGGCAGCATCAGCAGCCTTAGCGCAGTCGGGTGCGAAAGCTACGGGAACACCCAGTGCCTTCTCAACAGCCTCGCGGATCTGACCCAGAGAAAGCTTCGGGTTTACCTTACCTTTGGGCTTGCCCATGTGGCTCATAATGATCGTAGCACCACCATCGGCCAGAATCTTCTTCAGCGTAGGCAGGGCACCACGGATACGGGTGTCGTCAGTGATCTTACCATTCTCATCAAGGGGTACGTTGAAATCTACACGTACGATTGCCTTCTTACCGGCAAAGTTGAATTCGTTGATTGTCATAATTAAATGGATTTAAATGTTGAATATTCAAAACTAGGCACAAAGGTACGAAAAAACATTGAACATTAACCATTGGACATTGAACATTTAATACTTTTTTGCGAACTAATAAAAATAATGTAAAATAGAGTTTGCAAAACAGCTATTAGTCCGTCCCGACGGACTGCCAGTCCGAACACTACGGACTGAGAGTCCGAAGCCTACGGACTGAAAACGAAATCCCTGGCATTTTTAAAGAATACCAAAGATTATCTGATTCTTTAGTTCGTTTTGAAAAAAAAGTAGTAACTTTGCATGCGATGAAAAAAGATAGTGTTTTAATTCTTAGTGGTGGCGTTGATTCTGTCACATTATTATATGACGAGCAGGAGCGCATAGCCCTTGCCATTTCGTTTGACTATGGTTCGAAGCATAATGCACGTGAGATTCCCTTTGCCCGTTGGCACTGTCAGAAGTTGGGTGTCAAGCATATCACGATACCCCTGGACTTCATGACGAAGTATTTCAAGAGCTCGTTGTTGGAAGGTGGGGAAGAGATTCCAGAGGGCCATTATGCCGACGAGAATATGAAATCTACTGTTGTGCCATTCCGCAACGGCATCATGCTCTCTATTGCCGTGGGAATAGCAGAAAGTAATGGGCTTAAGTATGTGATGATGGCTAATCATGGGGGAGACCACACCATCTATCCGGATTGCCGTCCGGAATTTGTCGATGCTTTCGATCAGGCTGCTGCGGCTGGTACGTTTGTGAATGTGCATTTGCGCTCACCTTACACCCATATTACTAAGAGCGATATTGCCCGTCGAGGCAAGGCGCTTGGTATTGACTACAGCCAGACGTGGTCGTGCTATAAGGGTGGTGAGAAGCATTGCGGCAAATGCGGCACCTGTGTAGAGCGCCGCGAAGCCTTTGCCGAAGCGGGTATCGAGGATACCACAGAATACGAGGATTAGCCAAACAGGGCTCGGAGAGCCTCTTCTACCTTACGGACTGGGTGAAGTTTGATGCGGTATTTCTTAGAATCGAGTCCCTGAAGATTATATTTTGGTACAATCATATCGCTGAATCCGAGTTTTTCGGCTTCGGCGATTCTTTGTTCAATACGGTTAACAGGACGTACCTCACCAGAGAGACCAACCTCACCACACATGCACCAGCCATTATCAATAGGTGTATCTACGTTTGAGGAGAGAACTGCAGCGATGATACTCAGATCCGTCGCCAGATCAGTAACTCGCAGTCCACCTGCAATATTGATAAAGACATCCTTCTGCATGAGTTTGAATCCCACGCGTTTTTCGAGAACGGCGAGGAGCATGTTCAGTCGTCGCTGGTCAAACCCAGTAGCTGAGCGTTGTGGCGTTCCATAGGCGGCAGTAGAGACAAGTGCCTGAGTTTCAACGAGGAAGGGACGTACTCCCTCGATGGCAGATGAGATGGCGATGCCAGAGAGTCCTTCATGATCCTGTGTGAGTAGGAGCTCGGAAGGGTTGGAGACTTGTCGGAGTCCGTTTTGTTGCATCTCGTATATGCCAAGTTCGGAGGTAGAGCCGAAGCGGTTCTTCATCGAACGCAGGATACGGTACATATAATGCTGGTCGCCCTCAAACTGGATGACCGTATCAACGATATGCTCCAGAATCTTAGGTCCTGCAAGAGTTCCTTCTTTGGTAATATGACCAATCAGAATAACGGGCACACCACTGGTTTTGGCAAAGCGAAGGAGGGAAGAGGCGCATTCACGCACTTGAGCAATGGAGCCTGCGCTTGATTCAACATCTTCGGTCATAATAGTTTGTATAGAATCTATTACTACCAGTTCGGGCTTGATGTCCTTAATGTGGTCGAAGATATGTTCAAGAGAGTTCTCGCAGAGGATGAGGAAGTTTTCATTCTCTCCTCCAAGGCGTTTCGCTCGCATCTTTAGCTGGTGGGCACTCTCCTCTCCACTGACGTATAGAATCTTCTTTTCAGGCATACGGAGCATAGTCTGCAGTGACAGCGTGGATTTTCCAATGCCCGGTTCTCCGCCCAATAATACAATGCTACCTGGAACGAGACCGCCTCCGAGTACTCGGTTTAACTCTTCGTCATGCATATCAATGCGAGGGTCATCTTGGTCGGAGATGTCTTGAAGTCTTAGTACCTTGTTTTTCCGCAGTTCATGACCAGCAGATGCTGCTGCCGTGGTGGCTGCCTGCTGTTTGGTGTCGGATGCCACACGAATTTCCTTAAAGGTATTCCACTGCCCGCATGATGGGCATTTTCCTATCCACTTCGGCGATTCCTGGCCGCAGTTGGAGCATACGTATGCTATTTTGTCTTTTGCCATATGGGCAACAAAGGTACGAATAATAATTGAAAATTGAGAATTGAAAATTGATAATTTAAAAAAAAGTTGTAACTTTGCACGCGATATGAGAAAAATACTTTGGATATTAATAACAATACTTGTGTTGACAGGCTGTGGCCAGTCGTATGAGGAAACGAAGCGGTTGTCGCGTGAACAACGGTTGAGGCTGGCACGTGAGGACTCAGCAGCATTGAAGGTGGCTGTGATGCCCACGCTGGATTGTCTGCCCATCTTCATTGCCAAGGAACATCAGTTGTTTGATACGGTTGTGGATATCCGTCTGAAGCGGTTTACGGCTCAGATGGACTGTGACACGGCCTTGATGCGAGGCAGGGTGGAAGGTTCTGTTTCAGATATCGTTCGTGTAGAGCGCATGATAAAACAAGGTACACCGCTAAAGTATGTTGCTTCGACCAACGCCTACTGGCTTTTGATTACCAATCATCATCAGCGCATTACCCAACTGAAGCATCTCGACGATAAGATGTTGGCAATGACTCGTTACTCAGTAACCGATTTGTTGGGAGACTTGGCTGTGGATAGTGCAAAACTGAAGGCGGAACGCGTGTTTCGCATCCAGGTAAATGATGTGAATGTGAGACTGAAGATGTTGGAAAACAACGAAATGGACGCTATGTTGCTCACTGAACCTCAGGCAACCCAGGCTTTACTCCAGAAACATAAGGTTATTCTTGATTCCCGTAAGGAGGATATTCAGATGGGTGTTGTCGTATTCCGAGAGAAGGGGATGGACCATCAGGATAGGAAAAAGCAAATGGATGTCTTTCTGAAAGGGTATAATGAAGCCTGCGATTCGATTAATGAATATGGTTTACACCATTATAGAGATGTGATTAGAAAATACTATAACGTATCAGAGCAAGCCCTGAAAGCATTGCCTGATTCGCTAAAATATGAACATGCTATCGGCCCCAGACAAAAGGATGTCGAACGGGCTCAGAAATGGCTTTCCAAAAAGTAATGCTATGCAAACACATCAAAGTCTGACGGTGGTATTCGACCATCTGAAAGCGCGCAATCTGAGTGCTGCCATTAATGAATTAGAGGCTTTCTTGACTGTTCATCCTCATCAAGTGAACTCGGATAGACTTCATGCCTTGCGTACAGATTACCAACTGATGGCTGACTATTGGAAACGTGGTTTCAAAGATCCGCAGTTGCCAGCTCTCTATCAAACGCTATTACAGCGTATGTATGTGCTTAGCGCCAACATTAGTAATCATTATGGTATAGGGCACTCGTCTTTCCTGTCATCACTTTCCATGCGACTGCACATGACAGCTCGTGACTGGTCACCACAGAATATCCGTGAAGAGTTGGAGTCGTTTGTATCCGAGATAGCATTATTAGAACTGGAACCAGAGAATAAACGAGAGGAGCGCAGAAAGGAACTGTATCATCAGCACCAGCATCAAATGAATGTGCTGTTTGACTATATCTTAACATCTGATATGTGGACGAATGGCTTCGCCTCATCAATGGAGGATATACTCTTGTCGCCTACGGTGGATACTAATGACCAACAGCTCATCGTCAGCGCCATGATGCTTTCTACATTGGAGCATTTTGATATGGCCAAGTTCCTGACATTGGTACATGTCTATCAGAGAGCAACAGATGAGCGTGTCCACCAGCGTGCACTTGTTGGGTGGACTCTTACAATTGACAGCGACTTAGCTGCATCCGTTTATCCGGAGTTGATTCCGTTGATTGAAGAACTGTTGGAAGACGAGCGATTCCGTCAGGAACTGGTGGAGCTCCAAAAGCAGATTATCTTTTGTATTAATACCGAACAGGATACCAGAACCATAGAAAAGGAGATTATGCCTGATCTGATAAAGGGCCAGAATTTGCGTATGACACGCAATGGTATAGAGGAACAGGAGGATGATCCCATGGAGGATATTCTGCATCCAGGAGAACAAGAACGTAAGTTGGAACAGGTGGAAGAGAGTTTCCAACGTATGTTAAACATGCAGAAACAGGGTTCCGATATCTATTTTGGAGGTTTCTCCCAGATGAAGCGTTTCAGTTTCTTCAGTGAAATGAGTAACTGGTTTGTTCCTTTTTACCTGAATCATCCAGATATTTATGATGTGATAGATAAAACCGGGCAGAATCGTTTTTTGAAGGTGATGGTAGAGAAAGGACCTTTCTGCAACAGCGACAAATATTCATTTGTGTTTGCCTTCCAGCAGGTGTTGGATCGTATTCCTGAGAATATGAGAGAGATGCTTAATAGGGGAGAGGCCTCAATTAATGAGGTGAGCGCAGAGGAGATGGAGAATGCAACATATCTACGTCGCATTTATCTGCAAGACCTGTATCGATTCTATCGATTGTTCCCACAGCGTAAGGATTTTGTCGATCCTTTCGATACTGATGCTTCCAGATACCTGTTATTTGCTGATCCCATCTTTTCAAAGACGCACCTTGAACCTGAATTTAATGAATTCGCAGCCTTTCTTTTGAAACAGAAACGTATAAGAGAAGCTGTTAGAGTGCTGGAAAACGTTGGTGATGCCAGACGAGATTTCAAATTCTGGATGATGGCAGGCTATCTGGCTCATGGACATCATCTGTTGGTCAATGGGTTTGACGATCTGCAGTGTTATGAGAAGGCGATTCAGATGCAGCCTAAGAATGAACGTGCTCTCGTTGGCTATGCCAGAGCTCTCTTCCTCCAAAAGAGATTTGCAGAAGCCTTGGATATTTATAATCAGTTGGTAGCAATACATCCCGAAAAGAAAAGTTATTGCCTGAACCGTGCTGTCAGCATGACAAATCTCGGACAATATACAGGTGCCCTGCAAGACCTGTATCGTCTGAACTATGAGTCGCCAGAAGACCCGACGATTAACCGTGTTCTGGCTTGGACGCTTGTTTGTGAAGGAAAATATGAGTCGGCTGAGAAAATATACACCCAACTTCTACAATCTGGCTCATTGGCAGACGATTTGCTCAACTATGGCTATTGTCTTTGGTTTAGTGGGCACATTAATGATGCTGCCGACTGCTTCCATCGTTTTCTGAAGGAAACGGGTGCTACACCTGAGTATATCCTACAGAACGAAGCTGATTTGCTGAAAGAAAAAGGTATTACTGAGCCTGAGCAACAGCTGATGCTCTATATCCTCTGATTTTCGTTTTAATCTGTTCGCCACCCCATGTGAAGAAAAGAGGGATTCCTACACCTGCAATGGTGTAGAGTATCCAGAAATAATCTTGTTGGGAATAGTCGTGAATAACCATGTGGCATCCTATCTGACGGATGTCCAGATGATAATACCAGATTTTAATGAGGCTTACGACTTTGTAGGAGATGATGTGGAAGATGAAAATATTGAGTGTGTGGTCTCCTGTATAGGTAAGGAAATGTTTCACGATACCCTCATGCCCATCTATCCATCGGCTGACATTATAGGTCATAAAGAAACCAAGTAGGGCAGGGACGGGGAGTGAAAGGAACTGGGTGTAGGTAGAGCGCCAGTTCATGTTTGCTGTCAAATAAGTTGAGAAAAGCCATACGATGATGCCGAAAAGTAAGGAACTCCATAAACTGGTGTAGTAGCGAGACATCAAAGTTTGATATTGAACAACGAACCGCCGGAAGATAAATCCGCAGCCAAAGAAGAAACAGCCCATCATATCGCGGTAGCCCCCCTGTACTAAGGTTACTACTTTCAGACCTTCATAGGTCTTCCACCCACAAAGAAGAAGCATGATAATACAAATGAGGTATGGAACCGACGACTCTGCGCGTTGGGGAACAATCTTCAGTACCACCTTATATATAATAAGGTATAGGATACTGGCTACAAATAGTCCACGGAAAAACCAGAATGCTCCACAGAGAAACTGATCATAACCGCCCATGGCAGTGACGATATTCCAGAGGTTTTGCTGAATCTGATGCCAGGAATATGGGTGGGTGACGCCACCTGCTTCATTGCCATAGACTTCATTGAGAATGCCGATGTCAAACATCAAGTTGTGGATGACTAAGAAGAATATCGACCATTTTACAAAAGGCCAATAGAGACCCTTGACACGTTTCTTTACGAATGTTGCCTCGTCATTAAGGTACTTCAGAGAGAAGAAATAGCCTGCTGTAATAAAGAATAAAGGCATATGGAATTCAAAGATATACCTGCAAAGCCAACCTGGTGCCTCGGCATGGGCTATCACCATCAGGATAATGGCAATACCTTTGCAGATAGATATCGTGGTGTCGCGATTCATGGATTAAAGCACAAAGGTGAGCAGATGGCCAAACCATCCCTTGAATTTATGCCAGGTGTTCTGGCATTTCTTCAGGTCTTCTGTTGACATATAGTCACACTTCTCCGTATCCTGAATGAATTTGTCCTCCAACTGGTGAGTGACCTCTGGATCCATGATCAAGGCGTTGATCTCATAGTCGAAGCGCAGACTACGTGCATCAAGATTCGTACTGCCAACAGTACAGTATTTTCCATCGACCATCATAATCTTGGAGTGGTGGAACCCAGGACGATAACGCCAGATACGGGCACCACGCTTAGACAGCTTTTTCATATTATAGATGACCACATCGGGCATGAGGGGAACATCGTATTTTGATGAAATAAGGATATCCATCTTGACGCCTCTTTCAGCACAGCGTTTTAGGGCCTTGATGACAGACGATGTTGGTGCGAAATAAGGATTTACGATCTTGACTGAATCTTGGGCACTGTCTAAGGCCTTTACATAGAAACGGCGCATAATCTCGTTGGAGGTATGGGGCTCTCGATTGGCGATGCCAACCATCTTATTACCTGCAGCCTTTCCTTGGAAATACTTAGGATCAGTGAGCTCTTCTTTTGTAACGCGCTTCCACATCCTGATGAAAATGGCTTGTAACTCATTGACGGCAGGACCTTCGATACGGCAATGCATATCACGCCATTCTCCAACCTGTTCTGTGCCCACCAAATAGTAGTCGGCCACATTCATACCGCCTGTATAGCCAATTTCTCCGTCGATAACAACAATCTTCCTATGGTCACGAGGCCAGATATGGTTCACCCATGGGAAACGGATGGGGTCGAATTCGTGAATGTCTATGCTGTCTTGATGCAGACTCTGGAGATGTTCTTTTTTTAAGGGCTGGTTGTTGGAATCATTTCCAAAGCCGTCAAACAGACATCTTACTTCCACCCCTTCCTTACGCTTATCCCTAAGGATGTCGAAAAGCAGGTTGGCAATGGAATCGTTTCTGAAATTAAAATATTCCATATGGATGCTGCTTTTAGCCTGACGGATTTTCTCGAACATATCGGCAAATTTCTCTTTCCCCGACATCAGCAATTTTACGCTGTTCTCATGGGTAAATGTGATTCCATTCTCGCGGATATCCTCAACGAGAATGGAATCGCTGGTTTGAGCGATAGTACTGAAGAGTGATAGGTGAAAGGTGAGGAGTAAAAATAGAATTCTCTTTTTCATTTCCTGTGTTTCAACCTATATTCGAGTGGAGTCATGCCAAACTTCTCCCTGAAGATATTGATAAAATTCTCTGCCGTCATGAAGCCAATGTTTGTAGCCAACTCACTCATATTAATGTTGGTACGCTTCAGAAGGATGCAAGCGTGTTTCAAGCGCAAATCACGAATCAGTTCTGCCGGTGTCTTGTTGGTAAGGTTACGAACACGATGGAAGAATGGTACGCGACCCATACCCATGGCTGTGGCCATTTCTTCGAGGCTGATCTGTCCGCGACTCATGTTCTGCATTACATACTGTTCGATATTCTTCATCAATTGTTGGTCCATAGCATCCAGCATAGAATAGTCAGACATGGTGGTTTCTTCCTCTGACTGGTTCTCATTCTCATACGTCTGGGCTACTAACTGGTTATTGCGCTTGTTGATTTTTGTTTCTACGCGGTTCATTGGATCGTCAGAATCAATCTCGTCATTGACAGGCTTGAATTCTCCCATGTCAATACTTTCCGTAGCAGTGGTCATACTGGCATTACGATCCTCCAGCATTCGCGTTTCTGCACCCTCAATCAGGTCGCTATCTATGTCGATGGCGCCGAGTCCGAGAACCTTGTTAAAACGCATCATGGCATCTTGTAGATTGAAAGGCTTAGCCAGATAGTCGTCGGCAGAAAGAGTGATGTTCTGAGCACGCATATCCTGCGGTGTTAGTACACCTTCTGTCATTAGCACGAATTTCACTCGTTGGGTAGTAGGAGTCGTCTTCAACTGGTTACAAAGATCACTACCCGTCAAACCTTCCATATCCTGTTTACAAACAACGATATCGCAGCGCATCTCTTCGAGATCGGCAGCCGCTTTTTCGATATCATTATAGGCATGGAAATCATAGACATATTTGAATCGTGAAGTAGCGAACTTAAGGAAGTCTTCATTGTCATCGATCATTACCATCGTGAACTTCATGGTTGGTAAGTCGAGTGCAGCCCTTGTGGGTCGTGCGATATCTGTTGTCAATGAGTGGCTGGCAATGTCCGGGAGATCAATCTCACCTCGTCCGTTAAGTTCCAGGCGGTCATGTACGGCATTCTTCGCTCTGGCTTCAGGATTCTCCAGATTTGTTTGCATGTCACTGACTCTGGTAATAATCTGAAGCATCTGTGAATGAAGGGCGTTCAACTGCTCACGTTCCTCAAGTGTCTTTTCTTTCTCAGTGAGGTTACCGATGATAGAGGTCATGCGGGCCATTGGCTGTCTCAAATCCTCGCTTGCGGATTTAATCTCCTCACGTTGCATGGCCAGTTCTTCGATGACAGCTTTCTTTCTGGCTTTGATCACTGAGAGTTGTTTCAGACCGATACGCCAGAAATAGAGAATCACGATGATGATGATGGCATATGCTAACAACATCCACCATGACAGCAACCAGTGACGCTCGATGTTAATGGTTAGGATTCGCTCCTGGTTACTGACGGCTCCATCTGCACTGATGGCTTTAACATGTAGGGTATAGGTTCCGCTGGAGAGATCCTTAAAGGTTACTCCATGCGTCAGTGCATTACCATTTCGCCAGTCATCGTCTTTACCTTCCATCCAATACATAAACTGGAGACGTTCACTCTGGTTATAGTTACCTGCGGCAAACTTGATGGTAAATGTGTTCTGGTTATGTCCCAACTCAAGTCTGTTGGTTTCATTAAGAGCCTGAGGAAGCACTACTCGATCTTGGTATTCGTGTCCTGTGATAATCTCCTCTTCACCAATAAATAGCTGGGTAAGCATAACGCGTGGAAGGTCATTCTTATCATCGGATGATTTCTTAAGAACCCAGTTTACGCCATAGAGGCCACCTAATAGTACGTCTCCGTCTTCCTTGGTCAGAATGGCACCAGGGTTGAACTCATTGCTCTGAAGACCGTCTGCAGTTGTGTAATTATAAAGACCGTAGTTGTTTGAACCGTCTTCGTGGTTTCTTTGTACGACGATTCGGCTGACACCACTACTTGTGGTTACCCAGATATTGTGGTTGTTATCTTCTGCAATACCGCAGATGTTATTGTTGCAGAGCCCCTGCTTTTCTGTCAGATAATCAAGTTCGTCGTTCTCATAATTGAGGATGTTCAAACCTTCACGAGTACCAATCCAGATAAGACCTCTGGAATCTTGTAGAATTTGTGTAATATAGTTGTTCGTGAAAGATTTAATATTGGATACATTACCTGTCAGCACTGTTTTTTCGGTTGACGACAAGTTAAGTATAACCAGACCTTCTGCAGTACCAATATACAGATTGTTGTTTTTTGCCTCTTTGTTATAATACAAACTGGTGATGTTGTTTGTGTTCAGTTTTCCGTTTTCACGGGTGTATGAGGAAAAAGTGTTCATTTTTGGGTTATACACCTGTAGTCCGCCATTGGTGGCAATCCAAAGATTTCCAATCTTGTCTGAACAAAGGGCATTCACGTGGTCATCGATGAGTGTAGAAGTACTATCTTTGGCTAATGAGTAGATAATGGCGTTTCCTCCCTTAATACGAGTAAGACCATTACGTTTTGAGCCAACCCAAAGACTTCCGTCAGGTGTGTATGCCATGGTAGAGACCTTCAGACTTGCAAGTGGACCATTGTAGTCAACGATGCCCTTATCGCTCGTGCCATACCATATGGTGCCATTAGCATCCTGGGCCATCGCAGTAATGTCACCCAGATGGCGTGCACCGAAACGGTAAATATAATCACCGCAGTAAGCAACACCTGATTTTTCTGTTCCAACCCAAAGCAGATCTGTATCATCCACATAAACACTCTGAATGCTTACGTGATCAATCAACTGTGGGTTTTCGTTGATGTTGCGAGGCTGTACAGATTCTGTCTCATGAGTATTGACATTCATCTTTAACAAACCTAACTGATCAGAAGCAATCCATATATTACCACTCTTGTCGCCAGCCATACCATTGATGTTACGGTCAACGCCAATGCCGGTCATTCCCAAACGATCTCCGGTAGAAGTATCCCAGACCTCAGCACTCTTGTTGTACATCATCAAGGTGCCCTGGCCATAAAGCCAGATGTTATCCAATTGGTCTGCAAAAGCCTTCAGCGACTTATTCTTTCTTCTCTTTGCCATTGGAGTATCTGTGGCAGCCCAAACGGTATGCTGTTGGTGCATGACATCACAGCACACCATTCTGCCGTCGTCATATACAATCACGGCACCATCCTTACATTCACCGATAGAACATACAACACCCTGTGGTACGCCCATGGCATCATTGGTATAGCCAAACTCAAAGAGCAACTGCTGTTGTTGGTTGTATGCAACAACTCCCTTGTTGGGAATAGCACCCCAGAGGTTTTTATGACGGTCGATAAAGACAACACTAGGGATAGTCTCGATGCCCATTCTGGCAAAATACTGCTTCATGTCACGCTCGAAGGTTTCTGTCTGTGGGTGGTAAACACAATAACCTGCAGAGGTTTCTATCAGTAGATTCCCATCAAGCGTTTCCTGAATACTGTTGATATAGCTATCGTTCAGTGAACTGCCGTCTTGTGAGTCACTTTGGAAGTTGCGAAACGTATAACCGTCAAAACGATACAAGCCTGCAGGTGTACCTATCCATACGAATCCCCGGCTATCCTTAAGAATACAGTTCACCTGACTGGAGGTAAGTCCGTCGTGAGCATCAAGTGTTTTAAACAAGTGGTCTGCCACTACTGCCAAAGGTAGGGCAAACAACATAACAATCAAGAGTCTCTTTATCGTTCTCATAAGGCTTCTTTTTCTCTATTTAAATCATACACGAGTAATGGTCCACAACACCAAGCAAATGGTGCTGATCGTCTGTAACTAATACTGAGTGTATTTTATAGTTGCTCATAATTTTCTGAATCTCTGTAATTTTAGTCTCGGGCCTGACAGTTTTCGGCGTGCGCGTCATGATGTCACTCACAGTACGGTCGAAGAACTCCGCTTGCCATTTCTCCATTGCACGGCGGATGTCACCATCTGTAATCAGTCCTGCTATTTTATCATTAACCATTGCTACCCCCAGTCCAAGCTTTGCCTTGCTAACAAGGATAATGGCCTCGCCCAGATGCATCTCCGGTGGTAATACAGGCATGTCTTCTGTACGCATCACATCTTGAGCAGTGGTTAACAACCGTTTGCCAAGCTCTCCACCGGGATGGAACTGCGCAAAGTCGCGGGGTTGGAAATTTCGCTTCTCCATCAAGGCAATAGCCAGTGCATCGCCTATCGCCAATTGCGCTGTTGTTGAACTTGTGGGAGCGAGATTCAGCGGACAAGCCTCTTTTTCTACTACCACATTTAAATGAATGGTAGAGTATTTGGCCAAAAGTGACTCCGGATTGCCGCTCATACCGATAATGGGTATCTTCATGTGTAGCAGCATGGGAACAAAGCGCAAGAGTTCGTCAGTCTGACCAGAGTTAGATATAGCTAGTACGACGTCGTCTGGGGTCATTACACCTAGATCGCCGTGGAAAACATCCAGTGGATTCGTAAAGAACGAAGGGGTGCCTGTACTCGATAATGTAGCTGCAATTTTTGCACCGATGTGACCGCTTTTGCCTACACCTGTTACGATGACCTTGCCTTTGCAATTCAGTATTAATTCTACCGCTTTGTCAAAACTTTCATCCAGCTGAGGAATTAGTCCCAAAACAGCCTCTGCTTCATCCTTTATGCATTGTATGGCGATTTCTCTAGGTGTTTTCATCATGCTAATAGTTTTTCTACAAGCTTTTCAAGCTTTTCAAGTTCTAACATGTTGGCAGCATCACTAAGCCCTTTGTCTGGGTCTGGGTGTACTTCAAAAAACCATCCTGAGGCTCCGAAAGCTTTGGCGGCAAGTGCCATCTGTGGAACAAAGCGGCGATCTCCGCCTGTCTTACCATCACTACCTCCTGGGCGTTGGACACTATGGGTGCAATCCATGATTACCGTGGGCACAATTTCCAACATATCTGGAATGTTACGGAAATCTACCACAAGGTTGTTATATCCCATCATGTTGCCACGTTCTGTCAGCCATACGTCTGTGGCTCCTGCTTCACGGGCTTTCTCTACGGGATACCTCATGTCGCGACCAGAGAGGAATTGTGCTTTCTTGATGTTAACGATACGCCCCGTTTTAGCAGCAGCGATGAGCAAGTCGGTCTGGCGGCAGAGAAAAGCTGGTATCTGAATGATGTCACAGACCTCACCAACAGGTGCAGCCTGAAAACTCTCATGTATATCCGTTAGAATACGAAGCCCGAATTTAGACTTGATATCGGCTAGCATCTGAAGACCACGTTCCAATCCCGGACCTCTGAAAGAGTGAATCGAGGTGCGATTCGCTTTGTCAAACGAAGCCTTGAAAATGATGTCCGTTCCTAAATGGGAGTTGATATCCAACAACTTACGCGCCACAGTGTCGAGCAGTTCTGCCGACTCTATGACGCATGGACCAGCTATGATGGTTGTTTTGCTACTCATAATGATGTTGCAAAAATACGCAAATTATTCAAATCTACCAAATAAAATGTTGACTTTTTTACTTTTTCTTATTTTATAAGGTGAACATCACGCTGCGGGAACGGAATTTGAATGTCATTTTGGTTAAGGGTGTCATAGACACATTTCAGTATATCACTTACTACATATGACTTCTTGGGCGCATCTGCCCAAACGAAGAGATTGAAGTTTATACTGGATTCGGCCATTTCAGATACAACGCATCTGATGCGCTTAGTCTGGTCGATCCATTGGTGGTGCATAGAGTTTAGGGTCTCCTCTATGAGATTTGTAACTTCTTTCAAATTTGAACCATAAGCCACGCCAAAGGGTACCACAGCAAGTACATAGCCGTGGTTGCGTGTCAGATTCTTATAATTGTTCTTGAACAACTGCGCATTTTGGAAAGTAATGACCTCGCCATAAAGCGACTCAATAACTGTTGATGTGTAATTGATGCTGGCCACCTTGCCCATTCGCCCATCGACCTCTATCCAATCCCCTACTTTAATACGGCCTGCCATTAGTGATGCACCGTAATAGATATTCTCTATGATGTCTTTCGAGGCGAAACCGATACCAGTTGAGAGACCTCCAGAGATGGCGACAAGCCACGTAACACTGATACTTAGCAATGAGAGGGAAATCATCAGCCATATACCCCATACAAACACTTGTATTACATTTCTGCCCATTACCTCCTTTGAAGCTGCTGTTGACGGATCCTTTATTTCATAGTGGATCCGCAAGAAGGCAAGTACGGTGCGGGCGATATAACGGAAGAAAAACCATAAGCATATAACCATCGACAGTTTAAGAATGGATACTTTCAGATTCTTTAAGTCGATAAAGTTGTATTTGAATATATACCAACACATGTCGCTTAAGTTGAACACTTTTGCGGCCCAATATACACTCAGCATAATAGAGCAGACGCCCATAATTGGTAATATGACGTCTTCAATAAGTTGGAATGCCCATGTTTGTGTGACGGGCTTTGATGACAATCGGTGTTTCTTTGCATAGATTTCAAGATATCGACTGATACATGTAATGGTCAGGATACATGTCAGCTGCATGAGCCACCAAATGAGTAGCTGTACGGCCAAAAGCGTGTAGCCTGCCCAGGAACAGCATACGGAGGCGATAAGCACTACAAGTGAAATGTATGTGTAGAAGATGTCGGAGCGAGGGATGTTCTGGTTGTGCTTCCGGATAACAAGCCATTGCCAAATAGTACAAAGCAGTAGGACAGGCGGCAGGGCAAGATTTACCAATTCGTTGGGAATGAGTATGATACGGCATCCGATGACAATAAATCCGGTGGCTATCAGTGGCGCATAAATACGGAATGCGCTTCCAATCTGATCTCCCTTTACGCGCAAAAGCAGGGAGATGAGGATTACACCCAAAAGCCATGCGTATTCCACTAAGAGACTGGATGCCATATATAAGAAGGGGAAATTCTGGCCTGTGCCTACAATGAGGATTACACCTTGGATAATGGCGAAAGTAATAGTGGTCGTGGCCATAATGATGCAAGCGCGCTTTTTCTTGAATTCCTCTGTATGCAACCGCTTTGGCATCATAAAACGGAAGAACAGTTGGTTGAGCGCAATGGAGATAAGAATGTAGAAGAAAATAGCGGAAAATGTGAATACGATCCAACGTCCACTCCATTGTGAGTTGGAATCGTCACTAAAACTGTACTTCTTTATAACAGCATCGCTCAGCTGTTGCCACCTACGGTCGATATTATTAAGTAGGATAGGGTAACTGTCACTGCCATTGATAAAGATGTTTCGTTGGATGTCGCTATAGCGTTTCTGGGCATATTCATTCTGCTCTCTTAAACGACGTTCTGTGGTACTGTAAAAATGGATGTTCTGTCTTAATTGTCGGGCATTACCCTCCAACATCCCTCTGATGCTTTTTGCCAATATGAGACAAGTATCGCGCTTTGAGTCTCCGTAATTTGTCATCACGAGGTTTGGCATGTGCTCCAAACGTGTGATGAGACTGTCATAGCGGGCTATATCAGCTTCGGTTTTAGAGAGGAAGTCAGTGAAAGGTAGTTGCTGTTTTTGAAAATCACGGTATTGCTTTGTAGCCTCATGACAGGCATATGTTAGATCAAACACGTTGTCTTGTTGCTGGGAGTAAAGCATCAACGCATTTTGGTCGGCCCGTTTCATCGTTTGAAGCAGTTGAGTGATTAGCCTCTTTGTACGCTCTCGTCGGGCTGCACTACGTACGGTTAATTGTTGGTTATACTGTTCAAGTTCAGCCTGTAAGATAGTGAGTGTCTGCTCAAGGTCTTTTTCCTTAAGAACTGCGCTAGTCTCCATTAGGATCCCGAACAGCATAACGAGCATCAGAAAAATACGTTTCATTTCTTCATTTTTGTATTACAACTGCAAAGGTAAGGCTTATTTTTCTTATTTTATCATAAAAATAAAAATAATGTTGTGTGATTAGTATTTTTTGATTACTTTTGCAGCAGAATTAAACGTTATTAATTAAGCCATGTTATTAATAGCAGATAGTGGAAGTACTAAGACTGATTGGGCACTTGTGGAAAGTGAACACCCTATAGTAGTAACTACTCAAGGCATTAATCCGTTTCATCAGTCGCGTGAAGATATTCTGCGAGTTATATCTGAGGAATTACAGTCGCAGATAAATAGTAGTCTCGTAGAAGATGTATATTTTTATGGTAGTGGCGTTCGCCCGGAATTGGAAGGTTTTGTGGAAACGCTCATTCGTGAAGTGTTTCCCAATGTTAATGCCGTGAAAGCTCATAGCGATCTGCTTGGTGCAGCTCATGCACTATGTGGCCGCAAAGAAGGGATTGCCTGTATTTTGGGAACGGGTGCAAATTCCTGTTTGTACGATGGCGACCATATCGTGAAGAATACACCAGCATTGGGTTATATCTTAGGTGACGAGGGTAGTGGGGCTGTGATTGGGAAACGGTTCCTGCATGATTTGTATGGCGGTCGTCTGTCGGGAAAAATCAAGTCTGATTTTGAAATGTCAACAGGTCTTTCGCTACCTGATATTATTCATCGTGTTTATCGTGAACCTTTGCCAAACCGCTTTCTTGCCTCCCTTTCCTTGTTTATTCATGACCATCTCGATAATCCTGATGTTCATCGGTTGGTAACAGATTGCTTTGTAGATTTCTTCCAGATCCATATCAACCCATATCATCGACGTGATCTTCCTGTATCGTTTGTTGGTAGTATTGCTTGGTATTATCAAGAAGAACTACGTGAAGTTGCAGATGCTCTTGACTTTGTGATCGGGACCATTCTGCGTACGCCCTTAGAAGGACTTGTGAGCTATTATCGTAGCCACAACTAAGAACGAAACATGATTCATGATTGGTTTTTCTATATCATATTATAATACTTTCCTGCAAAAATGCATATAAACGTTTGGCAGTTTCATTCTTTTTTGTTATTTTTGCACACAAATTAATTCACTAACATCTGATGAAACTAAAACTTATTACATCGGTCATTATTGCAGCTGCAACATTGTTGGCATGTCAACAGAAGCGGCAGGAGACCTCTCCTTTTGTGTGTGTGGAAAATGGTCATTTTATGAGGAATGGTCAACCTTATTATTATGTAGGAACCAATTTCTGGTACGGCGCTATCCTTGCCTCTGAGGGTCAAGGCGGTGATCGTGAACGCTTGGTCAAAGAACTCGATTACATGAAATCAATCGGAATCGATAATCTTCGAATCCTTGTTGGATCTGACGGTGAGCGTGGTGTTAAGACAAAGGTGGAACCGACACTTCAGGAGGCTCCTGGTGTGTATAATGATACCATTTTAGCAGGACTCGACTATCTACTTCAGGAAATGGGGAAACGTCAGATGGTAGCTGTACTCTATTTGAATAATTCCTGGGAATGGAGCGGAGGGTATGGCTTCTACTTAGAACATGCTGGTGAAGGCAAACAACCTCGTCCTGATGATGTGGGTTATCCTGCATTCATGCAAGCAATGAGTAAGTATGCAAGCAATGAGAAGGCCCACCAGTTGTTCTACGACTATGTCCGGTTTATTATTGGTCGTACGAATCGTTATACGGGTATGGCATATAAGGATGATCCTGCTATCATGTCGTGGCAGATCGGTAACGAACCGCGTGCTTTTTCCCGTGAGGCTCTTCCTGCTTTTGAGAAATGGATTGGTGAAGCGGCTGCCCTCATTCACGAACTTGACCCCAACCATCTTGTGTCAGTTGGTAGTGAGGGCGCATGGGGCTGTGAAGGCGATTTTGACTGTTGGGAGCGTATCTGTGCTGATAAGAATATAGGCTATGCCAATATTCATTTGTGGCCATATAACTGGAGTTGGGTGAAGCCTGATTCGCTTATAGAGAATCTGCCTCGAGCCAAGACTAATACTAAAGATTATATTGACCGCCACCTTTCGATATGTGCAAAAATAAAGAAACCTCTTGTGATGGAGGAGTTCGGATATCCTCGTGACGCTTTTCAGTTTGCTCTCGGAACACCAACTCAGGGGCGTGATGGATTCTACGAGTATGTTTTCTCCCTTGTAGGCGACAATGCTGAGCAGGGCGGTTCTTTTGCTGGCTGTAATTTCTGGGGATGGGGTGGTTTTGCTCAACCTAAGCACGAACAATGGCAGGTGGGCGATGATTATACTGGTGATCCTGCCCAGGAAGCACAAGGTCTAAACTCCGTGTTCTCGGGTGACTCTACAACACTTAAGATCATTAGTTCACAAGTAGAGCGGATGAAAAACTTAAAAAACATAAAGAACTAATTTTAAGATGAAAAGACTACTAACATTATTCCTATGTGTCATAGCGGTGACATGTCTGTTGGCGCAGATCCGCGGAAACAGTATCGAGGTAAGAGTACAACCCGACCACCAAGACTGGTCCTATAAGACTGGCGAAAAAGCTACATTTACTGTGAACGTGCTGAAATCGGGCACCTTGCTCGATAATGTGAGTATTGATTACTCTGCTGGTCCAGAGATGTATCAGGATGTAAAGAAAAGCATGGTGTTGAAAGACGGTGTGCTTAAACTGACAGGTACGATGAAACAACCGGGTTTTTACCGTGTGGATGTGACTGCCCATGTAGGCGGAAAGGACTATAAGGGTGCCTGTGGGGCCGCTTTCTCTCCAGAGCAATTGCAGCCTTCTACTGTGATGCCGGATGATTTCTTGGAGTTTTGGCAAAACAGTATAACTGAGGCAAGAAAGACAGATCTTAACCCAACGAGACGGCTCTTGCCCGAACGTTGTACGAAAGATGTGAACGTCTATGAGGTGAGTTTCCAGAATATCTTGCCTAATTATCGAACCTATGGTATCCTCTGTGTTCCAGTGAAGGAGGGGCGGTATCCTGCACTTCTGCGTGTGCCAGGTGCTGGTGTCCGTCCGTATGGGGGGGATGTTTGGACGGCTTCACAAGGTGCTATAACCCTCGAAATCGGTATCCATGGTATTCCTGTTACAATGGAACAGAAAGTATATGACGATGTGTTTAATGGTGCACTGATGGGTTATTGGGAGTTTAACATGGATGACCGTGACAAACATTATTATAAGCGCGTGATAATCGGGTGTATCCGTGCCCTAGATTATATCTCTGAATATACACCTTGGAATAATAAAGAACTGGGTGTGACAGGTTCTTCCCAAGGAGGTTTCCTTACTCTGGCTACTGCAGCACTTGACAAGCGTATTACTTATTATGCACCTGTCCATGCAGCTCTCTGTGATCACACCAACTCACTTAAAGGCGTGGCTTGTGGCTGGCCTCACTATTTTTATTGGAATAAAGGTAAGAATCAAGAGAAACAAATTGAAGTGTCTCGTTACTATGATGGCATTAATTTCGCTCGTCTGATTACAGACAAACAATCGGGTTGGTTCTCTTTCGGATATAATGACGATGTGGTTCCCCCGACGACGGCATGGGCTACCTACAATATTGTGAGAGGTCCGAAGGAAATTTCTCCCTATCAAGCCACGTGGCATTTTTGGCATCAGGAACAGTGGGACGAGTGGGAGAACTGGTTACTTAAACAAATGAAAATCAAATAACACATGATGAAAAAACTAATAGCATTAGCAGTGGTAGGGCTGACGATAGTAGCTTGTACGACCACGAAGCAGACGGAGTCTGTGAAAGATCAAGAAGATCTGTTGAAGGAACGCTTGGATACCCTCAGACAGAAAGGTTATATGTTCGGTCACCAGGATGATCCGTTCTACGGGCTTACCTGGGAGTATCAGAATGACAGCAGTGATGTTAAGAACGTCTGTGGTGACTGGCCTGCTGTCATGGGATTTGAACTCGGTGGTATCGAGATGGGCGACGAAAAGAATCTTGATAGTGTGCCTTTTACCAAGATGCGTGAGGAGATTATCAAGCATCATCAGAGGGGTGGTATAATCACCATCAGTTGGCATCCGCGTAATCCTGTGACAACCATTGATGGTGGTGGTAATGCAGGTCAGAAATTTCCTGAAGGAACGGCTTGGGATATTAGCGACTCAACAGTAGTTAAGAATATACTCAAGGGCGGCTCTCAGTATGAAAAGTTCCAGACCTGGATGCAGCGTCTCAGCAAGTTCCTTGCTTCGCTGACGACTGATGATGGTCAGAAGATTCCTATTATTTTCCGTCCTTGGCATGAGAATACGGGCAGCTGGTTCTGGTGGGGTGAAAAACTCTGTTCGGCAGAAGAATACAAGGCTTTGTGGAATATGCTACAAGATAAACTTGATGAAGATGGCTTTGATAATCTGCTTTGGGCTTACTCACCTGGTATGGCTGCAGATCTGACAGAAGAGAAGTATCTGGAACGCTATCCTGGTGACGACAGCGTTGAACTGGTAGGTATCGATGGTTATCAGTGGGGATCGAAGGAAGATTTCGTTGCACAATTGGATCAGAACCTTGCCATGTTGACTAAATTTGCTGCCGACCATGGAAAGAGAGCTGCCCTTACAGAGTGTGGTCTGAAAAATCTCACAGATCCCACTTGGTGGACTTCTACGCTCACACCGGTACTCGATAAATATCAGATTTGCTATTTCCTCGTATGGCGCAATGCCAGTCATGAGTGGTTCGGTCCATCACCGTCCAAACCTGATGCACCTTATTTCAAGGAGATGTATGCAAAGGAGAATGTTCTGTTCTTAAAGGATATTGTAAAGTAATCATTATCAATCCAAATAACCGAATTAATCAATGTCTGAGTTTGAAAAGAAAGTAGCAGCCTTGCGTGCCCATCATGAAGCGCTGCTGAGCCGTAAGAATAAACCCGTAGAGTGGGGTAACGGCATCTATGAGAAGTATGAATATCCAATTCTCACTGCTGAACATGTGCCTTTGGAGTGGAAGTATGACTTCAATGAGAAAGACAACCCATATCTGATGCAGCGCATCATGTGCAATGCGACCTTGAATTCTGGGGCTATCAAGTGGAATGGGAAGTATTTGTTGGTGGTACGTGTGGAGGGAGCTGACCGAAAGAGTTTCTTCGCAGTTGCAGAGTCGCCAAATGGTGTTGATAATTTCCGTTTCTGGGAAGAGCCAATTACCATGCCAGATGACACCATCCCCGCAACGAACATCTATGATATGCGCATCACACAGCACGAGGACGGTTGGATTTATGGTGTTTTCTGTGCTGAGCGTCATGACGATACGCAACCTGGTAACCTCTCAGCTGCAACTGCTACAGCAGCCATTGCACGAACAAAAGATCTGAAGACTTGGTATCGTCTGCCAGACTTGAAAACGAAGAGTCAGCAGCGCAATGTGGTACTGCACCCTGAGTTCGTAAATGAGAAGTATGCCTTTTACACGCGTCCTCAGGATGGTTTTATCGATACAGGTTCTGGTGGAGGTATTGGCTGGGCGTTAGTTGATGATATTACTCATGCAGAGATTAAAGAAGAGACAATAATCTATGAGCGCAAATATCACACTATCACAGAGGTAAAGAATGGTGAGGGTCCACATCCCATCAAGACTTCAAAAGGTTGGTTGCATCTGGCTCATGGTGTGCGTGCTACAGCAGATGGATTGCGTTATGTCCTTTATATGTATATGACGTCATTGGACGATCCCACAAAAGTGATTGCCCGTCCAGGTGGCTATTTCCTGGTGCCAGAAGGTGACGAGTATTTAGGTGATGTGATGAATGTGGCTTTTGCCAATGGCTGGATCGCTGATCAGAACGGGACGGTGTTCATTTATTATGCTTCTGCCGATACACGCATGCATGTGGCAACTTCCACAATCGACAAGTTAGTTGACTACTGTATGAACACACCTGAAGACGGTCTGACGACTGCTGCTAGCGTAGAGACTATCAAGAAAATGATTGCAAAAAACAAAATATTATAAAATATGGCAAAGACTAAATTGATTGAAAAGATTGGCTATGGCTTTGGTGATATGTCTTCCTCTACTTTTTGGAAGATATTCTCCTACTATTTGCCGTTTTTCTATTCTAACATTTTCGGCCTTTCGCTGGTCGATGCTGGTGTGCTTGTACTTGTTACCCGTATTTGGGATGCAGTTTCTGATCCCATGATGGGTATCATTGCTGACCGAACTAACACCCGATGGGGAAAATATCGCCCCTTCTTGTTGTGGGTTGCTCCACTGTTCTCTATTTGTGGCATTCTGCTGTTTACCACACCAGACTGGAACTATGGTGCCAAACTTATATGGGCGTACATTACTTATATTATGATGATGACCGTCTATACAGGTATCAATGTTCCTTATGGAGCTATGTTGGGTGTCATGACCGACGATTCCAATGAGAAGACGGTTTTTTCTTCTTTCCGTATGTTTTTCGCCTATGGAGGCTCGTTCCTCGCCCTCTTCCTTTGGGAGCCATTGACGAATATGCTGGGTGGCTATAATACGAAGGACGGATGGTTCTGGGGAATGGTTGTTATTGCATCGGCCTGTTTTGTTATGTTCATCCTTTGCTTTCTTTTAACGAGGGAGCATTTGAAGACTGTTTCCACGGTAAGTGTTGGCGACGATTTCAAGTCGTTGCTTTCCAACAAACCTTGGTGGTTGCTTATCGGTGCCGCATTGTGTTCAAACCTCTTCAATACGGTTCGCGGAGCTACAGTCGCATATTTCTTCCAGGACATCATTGGCCCGGATGTCAGCCTGGCGTTCTTTTCCATATCTTTCCTCTTCTATGCTGGTCTGTTCCTTGGTATTGGTGAGGTTTCAAACATGGTGGGTGTGGCACTCTGCGTGCCCATCGCCAACGTGTTGGGCAAGAAAACCACGTTTATATTCGTTAATGCCGTCCTTGTGGTGTTTAGCATTGCTTTCTTCTTTGTGCCTTGCACGCCGGGAGGCTTCTGGACGATGCTTATCCTACAGATTATCATCTCTATCTTCACAGGCATCATGTCACCGTTGATCTGGAGTATGTATGCCGACGTGAGCGATTATGCTGAACTGAAGTTCCATACAGCATCTACTGGTCTTATCTTCTCTTCTGCATCTATGGCTCAGAAATTTGGCGGTGCCATTGGTGGTGCTGCCGTTCTATGGCTTCTCTCAGGTTTCGGTTACGTCACAGATGCTTCCGAACTTCAGACTGGAGTTGTTCAGCCCGAGAGTGCACTGATGGTGCTACGTTGGCTCATGAGCTTTATTCCTGCTGCTGTCGCTGCCTTTGCCATCATTGTCGTCTGGTTCTATCCGCTGACGACTGATCGTATCAAGGAAATAAATGGAGAACTGAAGAAAATACGTTCGATAGAATAAGAATGTTAGAAATATTAAAAAAGGAGATGCAGGATGTTCTAGAGGAGAACATCCTGCGCTTTTGGCAAACAAAGATGATCGACCGTGAAAACGGTGGATTCTATGGTCGCATTGATGGCAATGAAGTACTTCATCCTGAGGCAGAAAAAGGAGCAATCCTTAATGCCCGTATCCTCTGGACATTCTCTGCTGCCTACCGGGTGTTGGGGAAACAAGAATATCTGGAAACGGCCACTTATGCTAAGGACTACTTTGTCGAACATTTCATCGACAGGGAGTTTGGCGGTGTCTATTGGAGTCTTGACTACAAAGGACAGCCCTTGAATACCCGTAAGCAGTTCTATGCCATAGGCTTTGCCCTTTATGGATTGTCGGAATATGCTCGTGCCACTGGTGATAGGGAAGTTTTGGAATATGCCCTTGATTTGTATGACTGCATAGAAGAACACGCACTTGACAGAGAGTACAATGGCTATATCGAAGCTACAACACGCGATTGGCAACCTATTGCTGATATGCGTCTTTCAGAACTTGATGAAAACTATCCCAAGTCACAGAATACTCATCTGCATATCATAGAACCCTATACCAATCTTTTGCGTTGTCTGAAGGAGATGCACGCCCAAGAGTCGTGCGATTATGTTCCAGCCATCGGATCGGTATTGCCTGTGGGTATTACTATACCAGTTGAAACCATTGTTTCAGTTGAGGCCTCGCTGCGCAATATTATTTCCATCTTTACGGATAAAATCCTGAATCCTGAGACCCATCACCTTGATCTGTTCTTTGAGATGGATTGGACACGTGGTGCCGGACATCTGGAGAGTTATGGCCATGATATCGAGTGTTCGTGGCTGATGCATGAAGCAGCTCTCGTATTAGGTGATCATGCTGTGCTTGCGAAGATGGAACCCATCGTGCGTGAAGTTGCCAAGGCTTCAGAAAAAGGTTTGCGACCCAATGGGGCGATGATTCATGAGGCTAACCTGTCGACAGGTCATGTAGATGATGATCTCCATTGGTGGGTACAGGCAGAGAATGTAGTGGGATGGTTTAATATCTGGCAGCATTTTGGTGATGCGTCTGCTTTCGACAGAGCCGTCAATTGCTGGAAGTATATCAAGACCCAACTCATTGATTGGGAGAATGGAGAATGGCATTGGAGTCGTCATCCTGATGGTACGCTCAATACTGTTGATGATAAGGCGGGTTTTTGGAAATGTCCTTATCATAATGGCCGAATGTGTATGGAAATTATAGAAAGAACAAGTGAATGATCATTAAAAATATGAGAAAACAGTTTGTCCTTATTGTGTTAATGGCTTTGTCTGCCATTCAGGTACTGGCACATACAGGTTTTGGTGAGCGCCCAAAGCTTGTCGTCGGGATTGTGGTCGACCAGATGCGTTGGGACTACCTTAGTAGGTACTACGACCAGTTTCGAGAAGATGGTCTCAAACGGATAGTCAGTAATGGCTTTAGTTGTGACAACTGCCTGATAAATTATGTGCCTACGGTCACTGCTATCGGTCATACGAGCATTTATACAGGTACTACTCCCGCTTTCCATGGTATCTGTGGCAATGATTTTTTCATCGATGACGAAGCTGTGTATTGTTGTGGTGATAAGACTGTAGATCCTGTGGGAACGGATAATCGCAAGAAAGGCTGTATGTCGCCTCGCAATTTACTTTCATCGACCATTGGCGACCAGCTCAGAATGCATACTGATTTCCAGTCAAAGGTCGTTGGTATATCCTATAAAGATCGTGCGTCTATTCTACCTGCGGGAAGGAGTTCTGACCATGCCTATTGGTTGGATACTGACAACGGACAGTTTATGACAAGTACCTATTATCGTACGGAACTGCCAGACTGGGTGAAAGCCTATAATCTGGAGCTTAAGAAGAATAAGGAGTTCCAAAAAGTCGGAAAGCGCGTAGGCTATTATCCCCTTTGTGGACATATCACAACCGATCTGGCCATCGCAGCCCTCAAGGGAGAGCAGCTGGGTAGGGGACAGGTGACGGATATGCTTTGTGTAAGCTACTCACAGACAGATGTGATTGGCCATGAGTGGAGTACCCGTGGGGAACATATAGATGAGGCTTATATCGAGTTGGATAAGGATATTGCACGACTTTTGAAGGCCCTTGATGAACAGGTTGGTGAGGGAAACTATTTGCTCTTTCTGACTGCAGATCACGGTGGCGCCCATAACTTCCAGTGGATGGTCGATCATCAGTTGAATGGTGGAGCTTGGAGAATCCGAGAGGATGTGCAGAACGACAAATTGACGGCTTATCTGAAGGAGACCTTAGGGACCGACCTTTCCATCATCAATGGCATTAACGGTTACCGCGTATTTCTGAATCATACCCGTATAGCCGAACTGGGACTTGACTTGGCCAAAGTAAAAGAGGCACTGATTGATTATGCACGTCAATTGCCGCATGTGCAGTTTGTGATGGACTTTGAGAAGGTGAATACCTGGAGTGTGCCTGATGTCATCCGTAACCGTGCTCTCTTGGGCTATCATCCCCATCGTTCTGGCGACCTGCTGTTGGTGATGGAGGCAGGCTGGTATGAGTTTTGGCCTTCCTCTTCGCCTATAGGAACCACTCATGGCGCTTGGAACCCCTACGATGCTCATATCCCTCTGCTGTTTTATGGTTGGAGAGTTGAGCATGGCAGCACGGGTCGCGAGGTCCATATTACGGATATCGCCCCAACGGTGACCCAGATGCTGCATATCCAACAGCCGAATGCCTGTGTCGGAGAACCAATCATTGAAGTGGTAAAGTGAGATTAACAATTATTATCAAAGAATAAATAAATATTCCACTTATTTACAAAAAAAAATTGTACCTTTGCAGCATATTAGCGGCGAAGGTACATCTTTTTTTGCCGTAACTGCTTAAGGGCGAAAACAATATATATATAACGTTATAATTATTTTTATGAACTTTACTTTGTTAATTACCGTCTTGCTGACGGCTTTGACATTGGTGGTGGCGGCTTACGTCATAGCCAAGCTGATAGGACCTCGGTCCTATGCGAAGGTGAAAGGCGAACCGTATGAGAGTGGTATTCCTACCCGAGGCAGTTCATGGCTGCCTATATCGGTGGGTTTTTATCTCTTTGCCATCTTGTTCCTCATGTTTGATGTGGAAACTGTGTTTCTTTATCCATGGGCTGTGGTAGTGAAGGACTTCGGTGCGTTGGCCTTGCTGAGCATCGGCTTCTTCTTGGTTGTTCTGGTATTAGGCTTGGCTTATGCCTGGCGGAAAGGAGACTTGGAATGGAAGTAAGAAAGCCGAAAATCAAAAGTATTCCTTATCAGGAATGGAATGACAATGCCTCGTTGGAGAAGATTGTTGACGAACTCCATGAGGGAGGCGTAAATGTGATAACTGGCTCACTAGACCAGTTGATTAACTGGGGACGCTCAAACTCACTATGGTCGCTTACCTTTGCCACATCATGTTGTGGTATTGAGTTTATGGCTTGCGGTTGTTCCCGTTACGACTTTGCCCGCTTTGGTTTCGAGGTAACACGAAACTCTCCTCGTCAGGCTGACTTGATTATGTGTGCAGGTACCATCACGCATAAGATGGCACCGGCCTTGAAGCGTCTGTATGATGAGATGGCCGAGCCCAAGTACGTCATTGCTGTAGGTGGTTGTGCTATCAGTGGTGGTCCGTTCAAGTCGAGCTACCATGTCGTCAAGGGTATTGAGGAAATCGTACCTGTCGATGTGTTTATCCCTGGTTGTCCTCCCCGTCCTGAGGCCATCATGTATGGTATGATGCAGTTGCAGCGTAAGGTGAAGGTTGAAAAGTTCTTCGGAGGTGCCAACCACAAGCAGACCAAGGAAGAGCGCGAGCTTGGTGTGTCCAACGAGGAACTGACATTCCGCTCAAAGCATGGTGACCATCGCAGAGAGCCTATGGTGATCACTGAGGTTCCCCAGGAATTTGTTGAAGAACTGAAGAAAGAGGAGGACAAGGCATGAAATTAGAATTCTTATCATTCGATTTTTCCAAGTTCGCCTCTGAGATGCAGAACTTGAAAGACAAGAAGGGGTTTGACTATCTTGTCACTATTGTTGGCGAAGACTTCGGCCCAGAGGAAGGGTTAGGTTGTATCTATATCCTTGAGAATACTCAAACTCATGAGCGTTGTTCTGTGAAAATGTTGGCCAAGACACAAGTTTGTGGCGACGGCATGTCAAGCAATGGCACCAGCGAGTTGGAGGGACAGATGGTTCCTTATATCCCCACCGTTTCAAACATCTGGCATGTGGCTAACTTTCTGGAGCGTGAGGTTTACGATTTCTACGGTATCGTATTCTTAGGGCATCCTGATATGCGCCGACTCTTCCTGCGTAATGATTTCAAGGGCTATCCCTTCCGTAAGGACTGGGAGTTCAATGATAAATACACTCTTGACGACGATGTGGAGCCTGACTACGGTCTGGAGTTTTACATCGACAAAGATGGTTGTTTACAGAGTAAGCAGAACAAACTCTTTGGCGCTGATGATTATGTGATTAATATTGGTCCTCAGCACCCTGCTACTCATGGTGTGCTCCGTTTACAGACTGTTCTTAACGGTGAGACTGTCAAGCGCATCTATCCGCATCTTGGCTATATCCATCGTGCTATCGAGAAGATGTGGGAAGACATGACCTATCCTCAGACACTGGCCCTGACCGATCGTCTGAACTATCTGGGAGCCATGCAGCATCGTCATGCACTGGTAGGTGTGATAGAGGAAGGCTTGGGTGTAGAGCTTACCGACCGCATCAAGTACATCCGTACCATCATGGACGAACTTCAGCGTCTCGATTCTCACCTGCTATATGTTTCGTGTGTAGCTCAAGACTTGGGTGCCCTCACGGCATTCCTCTATGGCATGCGCGATCGTGAGCATGTGTTGAACTGCATGGAGGAGACCACTGGCGGACGCTTGATACAGAATTATTATAGAATAGGTGGTCTGCAGGACGATATCGATCCAAATTTTGTGAAGAATGTGAAGGATCTGGTCAAGTACCTGCGCCCGATGATTCAAGAGTATATGGATGTGTTTGGTGATAATGTTATCACCCACAACCGTCTGGAGAACTGTGGCCCGATGGGTCTTGCGGATTGCATCAACTATGCGGTGACTGGTCCTGCCGGACGTGCTTCTGGCTGGAAGAACGATGTGCGTAAGAACCACCCGTATGATATGTACGACAAGGTGGAGTGGGAGCAGTGCACGCTTAATACCTGTGACTCTATGGGACGTTACCTCGTCCATATTAATGAAATGTACCAGAGTCTGAACATCATCGAACAGCTCATCGACAATATCCCTGAAGGTGATTTCTATGTGAAGCAGAAGCCTATCATCAAGGTGCCTGAGGGACAGTGGTACTACTCTGTTGAGGGTGTGGCTGGCGAGTTTGGTGTTTATCTCGACTCTCGTGGCGACAAGAGTCCGTACCGTATGAAGATGCGTCCGATGGGTCTCTCATTGGTTGGCGCTTTCGACCCGATGCTTCGTGGTCAGAAGATTGCTGACCTGATCGCTACCTGTGCCGCTATTGATGTTGTAATTCCTGATATTGACAGATAAAAACCAAGGATTATGTTCGATTTTAGTATAGTTACACAATGGTTCGACCAGTTTCTTAAGCTCACTGTTGGGTGTCCAGACTGGTTAGCGATATTAATTGAGTGCATCTTAGTTGGCACGGCAATCCTCATTGGATACGCGCTGATTGCTATTGTACTGATATTTATGGAGCGCAAGGTGTGTGCCTATTTCCAGTGCCGTCTAGGCCCGATGCGAGTAGGTTACTGGGGCTTGTTGCAGGTATTCGCCGATGTGCTGAAAATGCTCATCAAGGAGATATTCTTTGTTGATCGTGCAGATAAGTTGCTCTATGCTGTTGCTCCGCTCTTGGTGATTGTCGGTAGTGTAGGCGCCTTCTCGTTCCTCCCTTGGAACAATGGTGCCACCATACTCGATTTCAATGTGGGTGTGTTCCTACTTACCGCCATTTCTTCTATCGGCGTGGTAGGTATCTTCCTCGCAGGTTGGGGTTCTAACAATAAGTATTCTGTGGTTTCGGCCATGCGTGGGGCTGTGCAGATGATTTCTTATGAGATGTCGCTCTGCCTCTGTCTGATCGCTGCTGTGATCCTGACAGGAACCATGCAGATGAGTGGTATTGTTGAGGCGCAGACAGGTCCTTGGAAGTGGCTGATCTTCCAGGGACATATTCCTGCGCTCATCGCCTTCTTCGTGTTCCTCATCGCTGGCAACGCAGAGGCAAATCGTGGACCGTTCGATATGGCAGAGGCTGAGAGTGAGTTGACGGCCGGCCATCATACCGAATACTCTGGTATGGGCTTCGGTTTCTTCTACCTTGCTGAGTTCCTTAACCTCTTTATCATCGCAGGTATTGCTGCTACGGTGTTCCTCGGTGGATGGGCACCTGTGAACATTGGTATTGAGGGCTTCGACGAGGTGATGAACTACATCCCGGGTATCGTATGGTTCATGGGTAAGGCCTTCTTCCTGGTTTGGATTCTGATGTGGATTAAGTGGACGTTCCCACGTCTGCGTATCGACCAGATTCTGAAGCTGGAGTGGAAGTACCTGATGCCTCTCGGTCTCATCAACCTGGTAATAATGACTGTTGTTGTGGCCCTGGGCCTATATATTAAATAAGGTATAGCAATGGAAGATAACAAAACATATTTTGGAGAAATCGGGCATGGCCTGAAGACTCTGGCTATTGGAATGAAGACCACTTGGAAGGAATATTTCAAGGATTTCTTCACCAATAAGTCAACAGAGCAGTATCCCGAGAACCGCAAGACCACACTCCATGTTGCTAAACGTCACCGTGGTCGCTTGGTTTTCAAGCGCAACGAGGATGGCAGCTACAAGTGTACGGCTTGCACATTGTGTGAAAAGGCCTGTCCTAATGGAACGATCAAGATTACAGCTCATATGGCTGAAGACCCTGAGACAGGCAAGAAAAAGAAGGTGCTCGACGATTATGCGTACGACCTTGGCGACTGTATGTTCTGCCAGCTCTGTACCAACTCCTGCAACTTCGATGCCATCGAGTTTACGAATGATTTCGAGAACGCAGTGTTCGACCGCTCAAAGCTGGTGCTTCACCTGAATCAGGAGGTTTACCAGGGCGGTTCTCTGCCTAACCTCATCGAAGGTGGTGCAGAGTGGGAAGTCGGTAAGTTTAACACTAAAACGAAGTAACGCTTTATGGGTAATACGATTATGTTTATCATTCTCGCGGTGTTCATCATCGGTTCTGCGCTGATGTGTGTCACCACGACGAAGATTATGCGAGCCGCAACTTTCATGTTGTTTGTGCTCTTTGGTGTGGCAGGCATCTATTTCCTGCTCGACTACACCTTCCTGGGAGCAGCTCAGATCTCAGTATATGCCGGCGGCGTTACGATGATCTATGTGTTTGCCATTCAGTTGGTGAGCAAACGCACCCTTCAGGGACTGGAGGAGCGAGTTAAGAGCAGTAAGATGATTGCAGGTGGACTGGCTGCTTTAGCCGGACTGGTTGTAGTCACTCTCATTCTGTTGAAGACAGGCTTCTATACTCAGGAGATTGCCAACGTAGAGGTGCCGATGAAGGATATCGGTATGGCCCTCGTTGGTTCAGGAAAATATCAGTATGTACTGCCTTTCGAGTTCATCTCAGTATTCCTGCTGGCATGTATCATCGGTGGCTTGGTTGTAGCAAGAAAGGAGGATAAGGCATGATACCCGTTGAATGTTATTTCGCACTTGGTGCCCTGTTGTTCTTTATCGGTGTCTATGGTTTTGTCACTCGTCGCAACCTGATTGCCATGCTCATCTCTATTGAGCTGGTACTCAATGCTGTTGACATCAACTTTGCCGCTATCAACCGCTTGCTTTATCCCAACGGTATGGAAGGCATGTTTATGACACTCTTTGTGATTGGTGTTGCTGCTGCTGAAAGTGCAGTGGCCATCGCCATTATCATCAATGTCTATCGCAACTTCAGGAGTGACAGCGTTGATGCTATCCAGAATATGAAACGATAGTGGTAAATTGAACATTGAAAATTGAACATTGAAAATTGATCATTATGTTTGAATATACTATTTTCATCATGCTTCTGCCGCTGCTGTCGTTCATTATTCTAGGACTGGCTGGCATGAAGATGCAGCACAAGGTGGCCGGCCTCATCGGCACCTGTTCACTGGGAATAGTTACGGTACTCTCTTACCTCACTGCCTTCCAGTATTTTGGAATGGACCGTGTCGAAGGGGTGTATCCAACGATTGTTCCGTATAATTTCACATGGTTGCCTTTGGGCAATCTGCACTTTGACCTCGGTATTCTGTTGGATCCCATCTCGGTAGTCATGCTGATTGTGATCTCGACGGTATCACTGATGGTTCACATCTATTCATTTGGCTATATGCATGGAGAGAAGGGCTTCCAGCGCTACTACGCTTTCCTTTCTCTGTTCACGATGTCAATGCTGGGCTTGGTGCTTGCCACCAACATCTTCCAGATGTATATGTTCTGGGAGCTCGTGGGTGTCAGCTCTTACCTGCTCATTGGTTTCTATTATCCTTTGAAACCAGCTATCGCTGCCTCTAAGAAGGCCTTCATCGTGACACGTTTTGCCGATATGTTCTTCCTCATCGGTATTCTGATGTTCGGTTATTTCACCCAGTCGTTCAGTTTCAATTTTGCTGGTCATGGTCAGGAGATTATCATGGGCGAGGGAACAACACCGTTTATCATGGCCGATTATGGTAGGGCTATTACGGCTGGTGCCTTGATTATCCCAACGGCTCTCACGCTGATGTTCATTGGTGGCGCCGGTAAGTCAGCCATGTTCCCGTTGCACATCTGGTTGCCCGATGCCATGGAGGGTCCTACGCCAGTATCTGCACTGATCCATGCTGCTACGATGGTGGTGGCTGGTGTGTTCCAGATTGCCCGTATGTTCCCCTTGTGGATGGCGTTTGCTCCCCACACGATGAGCATTGTGGTCTGGGTGGGTGTGTTCACCGCTTTCTATGCAGCTGCTGTAGCTTGTGCCCAAAGCGACATCAAACGCGTTCTGGCCTTCTCGACGATCTCCCAGATTGCCTTTATGATGGTGGCACTGGGTGTCAGTCTGCCAGGTCATGAAGCCCTGATGGACGATCACACTCAGTTGGGTTATATGGCTGGTATGTTCCACCTGTTCACCCATGCCATGTTCAAGGCTTGTCTGTTCTTGGGTGCTGGTTGTATCATCCATGCAGTCCACTCCAATGAGATGGCACTGATGGGTGGTCTGCGCAAGTATATGCCTGTCACTCATATCACATTCCTCATCTCCTGTCTGGCTATCGCTGGTATTCCCTTCTTCTCGGGCTTCAGTTCGAAAGATGAGATTATTACTGCCTGCTTTGCCTATAGTCCGGTGGTGGGATGGATCATGACGGGTATTGCTGCCATGACGGCTTTCTATATGTTCCGTCTGTATTACGGCATTTTCTGGGGTACGGAGAATAAGGAGGCTCATGAGCACCATACACCTCACGAGGCTCCCCTCTCAATGACTATTCCTCTGATTGTGCTTTGTGCGATTACCGTTGGTGTGGGTATCTACTCCACGCTTGGAGGTTTCCTTGGCTGGGGTGGCTCGTTCGGCAGCTTTGTCTCTGCCACCGGCAAGGACTACACCATCCACTTCGACACGCAGATTGCTCTGACCTCGACGGTCATTGCCATCCTGAGCATCTGTCTGGCTACTTATATCTATAAGGGTGAGAGTCAGCCTATTGCTGACCGTCTGTACAAGCAGTTCCCACGTCTGCATCGTGCCGCATATAAGCGGTTCTATCAGGATGAGATCTGGCAGTATGTCACCCACCGTATCATCTTCCGTTGTGTCTCCACACCTATTGCCTGGTTCGACCGTCATGTTGTCGACGGCACGTTCAATTTCCTGGCGTGGGGTGCCAATGAGGCAGGTGAGTCTATCCGTCCCTGGCAGAGTGGCGATGTGCGCCAGTATGCCGTTTGGTTCCTCACTGGTACGGTTGCTTTAACGTTAATCCTTTTATGCATCTAAAGATATGAGTATATTAAGTGTTTTCGTAATAATTCCCGCCCTGATGCTATTGGGATTGTGGCTTGCCAAGAGTCTCAACCAGGTGCGTGGTGTGATGGTGGCAGGTGCTTCTTGCCTGTTGGCCCTCTCTATATGGCTGACGATCTATTTCATTCAGCAGCGTAGTGCCGGCAATACGGCCGAGATGCTGTTGACGTATAGCGTGCCCTGGTTCAAACCACTCAATATTGCCTACTCAGTGGGTGTCGATGGCATCTCAGTGGTGATGTTGCTTCTGTCGAGCATTATCGTGTTTACAGGTACTTTTGCCTCTTGGCAACTGAAACCGCTTACCAAGGAGTATTTCCTCTGGTTCACCTTGCTTTCAACGGGTGTGTTCGGCTTCTTTATCTCTACCGACCTTTTCACGATGTTCATGTTCTACGAGGTGGCTCTGATCCCGATGTATCTCCTGATTGGTGTGTGGGGTTCTGGTCATAAAGAGTATTCTGCCATGAAACTGACGCTCATGCTGATGGGAGGTTCTGCTCTGCTGATCCTTGGTTTGCTGGGTATCTATTTCTTCAATGGTCAGTATAGTGGCAACTATACCTTCGAACTGACCACGATTGCAGCCAACCACTGTATTCCTGGTTACATCCAGAACATCTTCTTCCCCTTCATCTTCATCGGATTCGGTGTGCTGGGTGCCCTGTTCCCGTTCCACACATGGTCTCCTGATGGTCATGCTTCTGCACCAACGGCCGTATCGATGCTCCATGCAGGTGTGCTGATGAAGTTGGGAGGCTATGGCTGCTTCCGTGTGGCTATGTATCTGTTGCCTGAGGCTGCTCAGGATCTCTCTTGGATATTCCTGATCCTCACTACGATCTCTGTGGTCTATGGTGCCCTGAGTGCTTGTGTGCAGACCGACCTGAAGTATATCAATGCATACTCTTCTGTTTCTCACTGCGGACTGGTGCTCTTTGCCCTTCTGATGATGAGTCAGACAGCTGTGACGGGTGCTATCCTTCAGATGCTCTCTCACGGTCTGATGACGGCCCTCTTCTTTGCCCTCATCGGTATGATCTACGGACGTACCCATACCCGTGATATCCGTGAGTTGGCTGGTCTGATGAAGATCATGCCTTTCCTGGCAGTGGGTTACGTCATTGCAGGTCTAGCCAACCTCGGTCTGCCTGGTTTCTCTGGCTTTATTGCAGAGATGACCATCTTTGTAGGCGCCTTTGGTGCAGAACCGCTCTATGGCGATCCAAGCAATTCCTTCCGCATGGTGGCTACTGTCATCGCCTGTACGTCGATTGTCGTAACGGCAGTCTATATCCTGCGAGTGGTAGGAAAGATCCTGTATGGTGAGGTAGAGAACAAGCATTACCTTGAGCTTACCGATGCCACATGGGACGAGCGTGTCGCCGTCATCTGCCTCATCTTCTGTGTGGCAGGTCTTGGTTGTGCACCATTCTTGTTCAGCGATATGATCTCACCTGCAGCAGGAACGATCTTACAGTCTATTGGTGTAATGTAAAAGAAGGAGGACGAAAGATATGAATTACAGTCAATTCTTAAATATGGTGCCCGAACTCTATCTCGTGCTTATCCTGATAGCAGTGTTTGCTATCGACTTCATCATGCACAAGAGCGAAAAGAAGCACGATGTTCTTTCTGCTGTGGCTATTGCCCTGATGGCTGTGCTGCCGGTGCGTATTGCCTTGCTGTCAGAGCCTACACAGGCCTTCGGCGGTCTTTATGTGGCTTCCGAGGCTGTGAAAGTCATGAAGGTCATCCTTGCCTTTGGTACACTCATTGTGATCATTATGGCCCAGCCCTGGCTGAAGACGGTCAAGCGACTTGAGGGTGAGTTCTATATGCTGGTGATCTCCACCTTGCTCGGTATGTTCATCATGATGTCGAGTGGTAACTTCCTGTTGTTCTTCCTCGGACTCGAGACGGCATCTGTGCCTCTGGCATGTATGGTGGCTTTCGACAAGAACCGTAAGAACAGTGCTGAAGGTGCTGCTAAGTACATCCTTGTGGCAACCTTCTCCAGTGGCGTCATGCTCTATGGCATCTCATTTATCTATGCAGCCACGGGAACACTCTATTTCGATGATGTCGCTGCTGCGATTTCCGTATCACCGTTGGCCATCATGGGACTTGTGTTCTTCTTCAGCGGACTTGGCTTCAAGATCTCACTCGTGCCCTTCCATTTCTGGACGGCCGATACCTATCAGGGTGCGCCTACACCAGTGACGGGCTACCTGAGTGTCATCTCCAAGGGAGCCGCAGCCATCACGCTGTGCATCATCCTGATGAAGGTGTTCCAGCCGTTGGTTGCCTATTGGGAGTATCTGCTCTATATCGTTATCGTACTTTCGATCACGGTGGCCAACCTGTTTGCCATCCGTCAGAGCGAACTCAAGCGATTCATGGCCTTCAGCTCCATCTCTCAGGCCGGCTATATCATGCTGGCAGTGGTGGGTAATGGTCAGCTGGGCATTGCTTCGCTTACCTACTACGTACTCGTCTATATCGTAGCCAATATGGCCGTCTTCACCGTTATCAACGTGGTGGAACATCAGAATGGCGGTCGTACGGATATGGCAGCCTATAACGGTTTCTACCAGACTAATCCCAAGCTGTCGTTCCTCATGACGCTGGCCCTGTTCTCTCTGGCAGGTATCCCTCCGTTTGCAGGTATGTTCTCGAAGTTCTTTGTGTTCATGGCTGCAGCTCAGCAGGGTAGTGCCGCTGCCTATTTCGTGGTCTTCATAGCCTTGCTCAACACGGTTGTGTCACTCTACTACTACCTGTTGATCGTGAAAGCCATGTATATCACGAAGACCGACACACCACTGCCTACCTTCCAGAGCGATGGTGGCACCAAGACGGCCCTTGCCATCTGTACGGTTGGTATTGCCCTCTTCGGCATTGTCAGCTGCATCTACGAGTGGATTGCCGCCGCTGGTATGTAATATATGAAAAAGGTATATAAGGCACATATCCTTTTTACCAAGGAGCGTGATTGCTTCGAGGTGTTCGAGAATGGTTATGTAGCCGTCGAGGATGGTCGTGTGGTGGGCGTATCCACCGATTTGTCCTCCTTGGGTTGTGATGAGCAGATGGTCACTGACTACGGTGACTGTCTGCTCATCCCGGCTATGAACGATATGCATGTTCATGCCTCCCAGTATCGTAATCAGGGTTTGGCGATGGATCTGGAACTCCTGCCCTGGCTCCAAAACTATACCTTCCCTGAAGAGAAGAAATATGCCGATGCGGCCTATGCAGAGCGCATGTACCGACGTTTTATCCGAGACCTCTGGCGCTTTGGCACCATGCGGGCTTGTGTGTTTACAACAAGTCATACCGATAGCACCCGTTTACTCATGAACCTCTTCAAGGAGGCTGGTATGGGAGCCATGGTGGGTAAGGTGGCCATGAACCGCAATTGCCCGCCTGAACTCTCTGAGACGGTGGAGCAGATGGTTGAGGGCTATGAGGCGTTGATTGCCGAGTTTAACCAACCTGACGACTTGGTGCGCCCCATCATCACGCCACGCTTCATACCGTCTTGTACGCCTGAGATGCTCCAGGCCTGTGGCGATCTGGCTGCTAAATACCAGCTCCCTGTGCAGTCGCACCTCTCCGAGAATCTGTCAGAGATGGCATTGGTGCAGACGCTCGAAAAAGAGAGCACCAGCTATGGCGATGCCTACAACCGCTATGGACTCTTCGGACAGACACCCACCATCATGGCCCACTGCGTTTGGACGGATGGAGCAGAACTGGAACTGATGAAACAAAACGATGTGATGATCGCCCATTGTCCTACGTCTAATCTGAATATTGCATCAGGATTGGCGCCTATCCGTCGATTCCTCGACGAGGGATTGCGTGTGGGCCTGGGTAGTGACATCAGCGGTGGCCACGACCTGAGCATCTTCCGTATGATGATGTACGCCACACAGGTGAGTAAGCTGCTCTATCTGCAGAACCACGACAAACCGTTCCTCACGTTGTCTGAGGCATTCTGGATTGCTACGAAGTCGGCAGGTCACTTCTTTGGTCGTGTGGGCAGTTTTGAGCCAGGCTATGAGTTCGATGCTCTGGTCATCGACGACCACGACCTGAACCACGACCATTATTCCCTGCTGCATCGCTTGGAGCGCTATATCTATCTGGGCGATGATCGCCAGATTGTGCATCGCTTCTGTCGAGGTCGGGAAATCCATGAACCCATCATTATTTAAGCTGATAGTTCGGTATGACGGAGAAATAGGCTGTCTTGTACTGAAATAGGTTGACTCTCGTAAAGCCTTAAATGTTAATTTATTAAAGTCATTTAAGATTATGGGAAGAACAAAATTCAGTCGCTCATTGAAGCGCAGTATCTGCATCGAATACATGCAAAGTGGCATGTCACGGAAGGAAATAGCCTTAAAATACAACCTTCCGAGCGTGGGAACGCTATCCGGATGGATAAATTCCTGCCTAAGTCCTTTGGAAATTCACGAA
>CACXVS010000022.1 GCA_902771155.1 uncultured Prevotellaceae bacterium | reverse complement strand
GGCATCGTGGGTAGGTACGACTGGCAGTATATTGCCATTGCTGTCGAACTTCATCTCGTCTATACAAACCTGACGATTGAAACCATGCACGCTTCGTGGCAGATTGTGGCGATGGTAAACGATATAGTATTTTCCATCCTTCTCAAAAATCGAGTGATGGCCTGGACCATGAACCGTCTGATCTGCATTGGTCTCAAGGATGCAGCCTTTGTATTCAAATGGTCCCATGGGTCCAACAGTCGAAGTGGCATATTGTACCCGATAGGTATGATCATGACAGGAGCCTGATGAATAGGTGAAATAATAAACACCATGATGTTTGAAGACATATGGAGCCTCGAAGATATCTTTCAACTCTGTATTAGGAATGAGTCGTTTTTCGGAGAAGAATTCATCTGCAGCAATAGGAAATGGGGCATTCTCGTTCCAATGACGGGCATCTACAGCACAGCTATGCCTATACCCAGGATTCAATTTTGCTACACCGCAACCAAAGCCTTTATAGATGCCCCAGGTGGTAAAATACAGATACTCCGATCCGTCGTCATCGCGAAACAGCTGGGGATCGAGGGTGATGACATTGTGTACATAACGGTCTGGTACCATTACGGCATCTTCCTTACCAAGGATATTCTTCCAAGGACCGATGGGAGATGAACTCTCACCAATATTAATATTGCATGGCTCACAATAGTAGTAACGGAAGGAGCCGTCGGGCTGCTGTACCACATCGGGAGCCCAAACCACCTCTGTAGTGGGCCAGTTCATAACGGTGTTCTTCCAGTTCTGGAAATCCTTACTCACCCACACCTGGGCTGGACCATAGCCATTACCCGTGCCATCGGTAGTGGCATATAGATAATAGGTATCGCCAAACTTCCTGATGGTAGGGTCGGCGAAGTAGCCCGGGATAAAGGGATTTCCCGTCGAAGGAGCATGATAGACCTTTGGCTGGGCACTCGCCAGAAGTCCCCAGCCAACTATCATTGCTATCGTTAATCGTCTCTTCATATCTCTTATTGCTGCTTCATCAGTTTTATTAGGAACCCGCCTCCGCTTGCCATCTTGATGTTCAGCTTGTCTTTGGAGGTAAGCGTCTTTCGTTGGATCATGTAGTCTTCTGCCTGGTGGTTGGCGTTGAGGCCATCGCAAACGATGGTAGCCTGATAGCTTTCACCGGGCGACAGGAAGTCGAGAGAGAATCCGACTTCCCGTTCGTCCCAGTTTGTCTGTCCGCCTACATACCAGTCGCTACCGTAGCGGCGAGCACTAATAATATAACTACCAATTAAACCTTGTATGATTCTTGTCTCGTCAAAATTGTCGGGGATGCTGGTGATGATGTCCACACAGTCCTGTTCGCGCTCATAGTTGGTGGGCGCATCGCAGAGCATCGTGAAAGGTGAGTCGTGAACGACATAGCAGGCCAGCTGATGGCAACGGGTACCCATCGATACGGGGTTCTGATAGCACTCCACCCAGTTCTCCTTCGTGCCGTTGCGCAAGGCTCCTGGGGTGAAATCCACGTTTCCTGCCATCATGCGGATGAAGGGGAAGGTGACGTCGTACTTGGGCATATCGGTATCCTTCTTCGCCCAGCGTGCCTCTTCCATTCCAAACACTCCCTCATAGTTCAGGATATTCGGATAGGTGCGATTCATGCCTGTTGGGGCGAAATAGCCATGATAATCAACAAAAAGCTTGTTTTGGGCACAGGTCTTGGCAATGCGCTCAGCCATCTCAACGGCGGTCTGGTCGTTACGGTCCAGGAAGTCGATTTTCCAGCCCTTAATGCCCATCTTGGTGTATTTGTCGCAAGCCGCTGTCAGGTGTTCGTCAAGCACGTTGAAAACCGTCCAGAGTACAATGCTGACGCCCTTCTGCCTGCCATAGTCGATCAGTCCTTGCAGATCGATCTCAGGAATCGGGTTCATGATGTCGCCTTTGCTGGAGTCGTACCACCCCTCGTCGAGTACAATATAAGGGATGCCGTTCTTGGCAGCAAAGTCGATATAATATTGATAGGTACGCGTATTAATACCTGCCTCGAAATCCACACCTTTCAGGTTCCAGTCGTTCCACCAGTCCCAAGCCACCTTGCCTGGACGTATCCATGAGGTGTCGCCTATCTGATTAGGTGTGGCGAGGGCATATACAAGATTGCTGACAGGCATTTCCGTATCTTTTTCTGTAATCGCCATCACCCTCCAGGGATAGGTTCTGGCCCCTGTACTCTTAGCGATATAGTCTTCAGTCTCCTCGACGTAACTCATCCCACGCCATTTATAGTAGGCCATCTTCTTGGGATATTTGGCAAAGGCAGCTTTCAGGTGGTTGCCTTCTGCCTTGAGGAACATGCCGGGATAGCTACGGAGGTCGCTCTCAAGGATGGTGACTTTTACGTCACCGCTCTCGACGGTTACGGGCAGAAATGCGTATTTGTCCTTGGCCTTTGAGAGCAGCGTCTCATCATAATAGTTCTGAAAGGCCATGGCGAAAGGCTTGTCGTCGTTGGTAGAGTAGGCGAGCCAGGCCTTGCTGTCGTGAGGGAAGACAAAGTCAGCCATCTCGTCCTTGATGATGGTCACCTTTTTGTTGGTGGTATAGAATCGGTAGGCCACACCCTCGTTGCAGGCTCTTACCTGAAGTCCGAAGCCATCGTTCAGAGTCAGATCCATTTGGTTGCCTTCGGTCCATATTTTATTCTGTCGGTAGAAAGGGGCTTGGATGGTTTCAGTCATGTGTTTAGTTCCTGCCAGTTTTTTAATATTCCCAGCATGGGCTTGGCGAGCCTTGATTGTCACCACTGTCTTTCCAGAATGGGAGACGGTGATCGAAAGGCTATCGTTCACAGTGGCGACGTTCTTCCCGTTGGGCGACGTCACCGTGTAGTCCTTTGCCATTGCCGATCCTCCCAATATTATAAACAAGGTGGCTAATGTTAGTAGTTTTTTCTTCCTCATTTTCCCTGTTTCTTTTTTCTGCTGCAAAGATACGAACAATTTGCCAAAGTCGATAAAACTATCGTCCAAAGTCAATGGTAAAATCGTCTAAAAATGCCCGTTTCATGCAGGTTTGGACTATCTTTGCATCATCTTGGACGATAGTGGCATTGGTTTTCTTTATTTTTTTGTTATTTTGCATCGTGAATTTAAACTATTAACAAAAGTATAAAACCAAAACCAATTCATAACGTATGGAAAAGAGAGCATTGTTATTAATAGGTGTCGCTTCGATGACACTCTCGATGAGTGCGGCAAAGAAGCCCCAGCCTGTTGCTCCGATTCAAGAGGTGAGTTTCACGCAGGTTCACCTCAACGACGGTTTCTGGTCGCCCCGCATCGAGGTGAACCGCACGGTCAGCATCCCCTCCGCCTTCCATGAGTGCGAGGTGAATGGCCGTTTCGACAACTTTGCTTTGGCAGCTGGTCTTATCAAGGGAGAGCACAGGGGTGATTTCTCATTCGATGATACCGATCCTTATAAGGTGATTGAGGGTGCTAGCTACTCGCTTGCTGTTCACTACGATGCCAAGCTCGACCACTATCTCGACTCAGTGATTAACATCATTGCCCAAGCTCAGGAGCCCGACGGCTATCTGACGACGTGCGTTACTAATAAATGTACGCGCCTGAGCGGTTGGTGGGGTACTCATAAGTGGGAGAAGATCAACTCTCACGAGCTCTACAACTCTGGTCATCTCATCGAGAGTGCCGTTGCTCACTATCGTGCTACTGGCAAGAAGACCTTCCTCAACGTGGCCATCAAGAATGCCGACCTTGTGTGCAAGACCTTTGGCCCTAACGAGGGACAGATTCACCGTCCAGGTGGTCATCCCATCATCGAGATGGCCCTCTGCAAGCTCTACAAGGTTACTGGCAATGAGAAGTATCTTGAGGGAGCAAAGTATTTCGTCGAGGAGACAGGCCGTTGTACAGATGGCCACAAGCCCAGCGAGTACTCTCAAGACCACATGCCCATCCTGCAACAAGACGAGATTGTAGGTCATGCCGTTCGTGCAGGCTACCTCTATAGTGGTGTGGCCGATGTGGCCGCTCTCACTGGCGACAAGGCTTATTTCGAGGCTTTGGAGCTTATCTGGGAGAATATGTCGAGCAAGAAGCTCTTCATCACTGGTGGCATCGGTAGTCGTCCTCAGGGTGAGGGCTTCGGACCAAACTATGAGTTGAACAACCACACGGCTTATTGTGAAACGTGTGCTGCTATCGCCAACGTGTATTGGAACTACCGTATGTTCCTCGCCACTGGTGAGTCGAAGTATATCGACGTGTGCGAGCGTGCCTTATATAATAATGTATTAAGTGGTGTCTCTCTGAGTGGTGATAAGTTTTTCTACGACAACCCCTTGGAGAGCGATGGCGAGCATGAGCGCCAGAAATGGTTCGGTTGTGCCTGCTGCCCAGGTAACATCACCCGTTTTGTGGCTTCTGTGCCTGGTTACATCTACGCTCAGCAGGGCAAGGATATCTTCGTGAACCTCTATGCTCAGGGCAAGGCCAAGATTGGCAACATCGAACTGGAGCAGACCACCGACTATCCCTGGGATGGTAAGATCCGCATCAAAATCACCAAGGGTAGTGGTAAGTTTGCTATCAAGCTCCGCATCCCTTCCTGGCTGAAGACCTCGCCTACTAACAATAACCTCTACACCTATCAGGACAAGGCCAAGACCTATAGCGTCAGTGTGAACGGACAAGCATTATATCCGGAGAACCGTGACTATATCACCTTGAATCGCAGTTGGAAGAAGGGCGATGTGATTGAACTTAACTTCCCGATGGATGTGCGTCGCATCGTGGCTAACGACAACGCTGAGGACGATCGTGGTAAGGTGGCGCTCGAGCGCGGTCCTATCGTGTTCTGCCTTGAAGGCAACGACCAGGCCGATGGCAAGGTGTTTAATAAGTATATTCTCAACGCCTCCGACATTCAGGCCCATTTTGAGCAGAACCTGCTCAATGGTGTTGTGGTGCTTGAGGGTGAGGCCAAAGAACTTCAGCAGAATGGTGAGGTGAAGGACGTGAAGTTCCGTGCCATTCCTTATTCCACCTGGAACAATCGTGGTCCTCAACAGATGGAGATATGGGTGGCCAACACCCCGGCTAAGGCTGTTACTACCCCCGCTCAGACCATTGCCTCGAAGGCACAGACCTTCTCAAACCGTGGTCCTATCCAGAACGATGCCCCTGAGACGGCGCCCACCGACTCCTGGGCAGGTGGTGTGAACGACCAGTGGGAGCCCTGTCGCTCTTCCGATACCTCGAAGCCCTACCACTACTGGTGGCTGAAACAAGGTACCACTGAGGCAATCAGCTATCAGTTCGACAAGGAGTACGAGGTGAGCAATGTGCAGGTATATTGGCTCGATTTCGATCATTACGACGGCAATTTCCGTACCCCCGAGTCGTGGACGCTCTACTATAAGGACACCCAGGGCGAGTGGCAGGAAGTAGAGGAACACAGTGCCTATACCGTTGCCAAGGACTGCTATAACAGCGTCGATTTCAAGCCCGTCAGGACCATGGGACTGAAAATCCTCGCCAAACTCCGTAAGGGTGAAAGTGGAGGTGTACTCGAATGGAAAGTAAACAAATAATTTCTAACATGTATAACATTAATAAACCTAAAAAACAAATTGGTATGAAGAAACATTTTCTATGTTTGCTTTTGCTGAGCGCGACAGGTTTTGCCTACGCAGCAGAAGACGTATCGACTGACGTTGCTGCTGTCACTCAGCAAAGCGTCACTGTGAAAGGTGTTGTCAAGGACGCAAAGGGCGAGCCGATTATTGGTGCCACCGTCACTGAGAAAGGCACCAAAAACGCCACCGTCACCGACTACGATGGTAACTACTCTCTGAATGTTGCTGACCGCAACGCTACCCTAGTTGTCTCTTACATCGGCTTTACCTCTCAGGAGATCAAGGCTGGTAGCGACGTGACACTTCAGGAAGACAATGCTCTGCTGAACGAGGTTGTCGTCATCGGTTACGGCACCCAGCGCAAGGGTGATGTCACCTCAGCCGTTTCCTCTGTGAAGGCCGAGGACTTCAATGCTGGTAAGATCGGCGATGCTGCCGAACTGGTGAAAGGTAAGATAGCCGGACTGACAGTGATCAACTCAAGTGGTGACCCGCGCGCCACTTCATCCATCCGTCTGCGTGGTATCACCACACTGGTGGGTAGTCTTACCCCACTGATCCTTGTTGACGGAATTGAAGGTGATCTGACTACGGTAGCTCCTGAGAACATCGCCTCTATCGACGTGTTGAAAGACGCTTCTGCAGCAGCTATCTATGGTACGCGTGGTGCCAATGGTGTAATTATCATCACCACCAAGACTGGCAAACGCGACACACCAGCATCGGTTTCTTACAATGGGTACGTCACATTCTCCAAGTGGGCAAAGACAGCTGATTTCATGGATACTCATGATGTCATTTATGGTAAGACCGCTCAGGAATATCTCGGCTATGATACAGATTGGCTGAAGGCCATCAGCCGTAAGGCAGGCTTCAAGCATAATCATGACCTGCACATCAGCGGTGGTACCAAGAATGCCACCTATTCTGCCAACGTGAGCTATGCCAAGGAGGAGGGTATCATCCGTAACACTGATAACGAGAACTTTAAAATGCAGTTGGACTATACACAGTTTATTTGGGACGACATCCTGAAGTTCAACCTGAATGCACTTGTTACTCGTCAGAAATACACGAACACCGATGCTAATTACGCCTATCGTCAGGCCGTCATCCGCAACCCGTCGGAGCCTGTCTATAATGAGGACGGCAGCTATTATGAGAACTTTAATAAACTACAGTACTACAACCCTGTAGAACTGCAAGACGAGGCCTATGGCAATACCCGTCGCCGTTTCTCACAATTGGTGGGTAATGTCACCCTGGAGCCAATCAAAGGTTGGAAAACCAATCTGATGATCTCTTGGGGAGAGGGTGTTGATGACAGTGAGAACTGGACATCACCTCAGCACTACTCTATCGTCCGTCAGGGTTATAACGGTTCTGCTTCTAAGAGTGAAGGCACTTATGTGAATAAGAATCTCGAACTGACATCACGCTACGACACGCAGTGGAACGAGCATCGTTTCAACGCCATCGTCGGTTATAGCTATCTCTACAACGAGTACGACGGCTTCAATGCCTCTAACACCGACTTCTCGACGACCGCTTTCCTGTGGAACAACCTCGGTAATGGTTCTTTCCTGACCGACAAGGACAATCATGCTTCCATGGGTAGTTACAGAAACGATGACAAACTCGTCGGTTTCTTCGGACGTATCAGCTACGGCTATGCCGACAGGTATAATGCATTGGTCAGCATCCGTCATGAAGGTTCTTCTAAGTTCGGTGACAATCACAAGTGGGCCACCTTCCCCTCAGTATCTCTTGGTTGGAACATCATGAACGAGGCATTTATGAAGGGTACCCGCAGTTGGCTCGACAACCTGCGCCTCCGTGTTGGTTACGGTGTAACAGGTATCACGCCAGGTTCTTCTTATCTGGCACAGAACATCTACAACTTCGCCGACTATGGTGATGTGCTTTCTATGGATGGTAAGTGGATCAAGACGCTTGAGGTAGGTCAGAACCCGAACCCAGACTTGAAATGGGAGGTAACCAACGAGTGGAACTTCGGTCTTGACTACGGTTTCCTTAATGACCGCATTCACGGTTCATTAGACGTGTATGTAAAGACCACCAAGGATCTGCTCTTCTGGTACAATGTACCTATGCCACCAAACCTCTATAGCCAGACACTGGTCAACGTAGGTGACATGCGCAATACAGGTATTGAGTTTATGATCGAGGCCATTCCTGTTCAGACAAAGGACTTCGAATGGACCACCACACTGACCGCTTCACATAACTCTAACAAACTGCTCAAGCTGAGCAACGACCTCTATGAGACCGACAACTTCCAGGAGGTGTATCCCTCGGCTGGCAGCTGGGATCCTATCTCTACCACCACACACTGCATGGAGGTAGGCACAACTCTCGGTGACTTCTGGGGACTGAAGTTTGTGGGCTACGACAAGGACGGCTTTGCCCTTGTGGAGGCCAGCGATGGCAACGGCGGCTGGACCGTGAAGCAGTTCAACCCGAATTTGAATGTTCAGGAAAATCGTCAGCGCCTTGGCAGTGGTACACCATCAGTCATTCTCGGCTGGGGCAACACCTTCCGCTATAAAGACTTCGATCTGTCTATGCAGTTTACCAGCCAGCTCGGCTATAAGATTCTGAATGCACAGCGTGCTTTCTATGAGAACAACTCAATTGCCTATAACCGTCTGAAGAGCGCTGCCGACCTGCACTCTGCTATCAATACCGACGGCACACCGTATATCGACCCAGAGACTGGTCAGCAGAAGATGGTTGCTTTGTCTCCCTCTATGCAGCAAGGTATCTGGAGCGATCACCTGGAGAATGGTGATTTCCTCAAGTTGAGCAATATCACGCTTGGCTATACTTATAATACAAAGGGCATTCTTTCAAAGTACATCAAGAAGGCTCGTATCTATGCCAACGCTACCAATCTCTTCTGTATCACAGGATACTCTGGTTTGGATCCTGAAGTTGATAATAACTTCATGACACCAGGTCTTGACTATCGCGATAAGTATCCTACCACTCGCAGTTATACCGTTGGACTTTCACTTAACTTCTAAAGAAGAATTGAAGGATTAAAGAATTGAAAAATTGAAGTCAATTATGAAAAAGATAATAAACAAAGTTCTGATAGCCTTTGCAGCAGGGAGCATCAGCCTTTCATCCTGTACAAATCTCGATGAGACACTATACAGCGACCTCAATGAGAGCAACATCGACCTCTCTAATGAGACCGACCTTAGTCTGCTGCTCGGTGCCGCCACCGCCCAGTACCGTTATCTGGTAGAGGACTGGTTTGGCATGTATCACTTACTTGAAGAGAGTACAGACCAGTATATGGTTCCTGCACGTGTCGGTGTGGGTTGGGGCGATGCTTACATTAACCTGCACAAGCATGATTGGGGACCTTCTGTAGATCAGATTTACAATCCCTGGCAGATTGCCTATCGTGGTATCGGTTATGCCAACAAGGTGATCGACGCCATTGACCCCGCCAATCCTTCTACCCAGAAGAGTTTAGCCCATGCCCGCTTCTTCCGCGCCATGTTCTACTATCATCTCTTCGACATGTTCCGTAATGTGCCTTTGCAGACCACTCAGGAGGTTGAGCCTGGCTATCTGCCACAGCAGGTAAGCCCTGAGGAGATGTACAACTTCCTCGTGACAGAGTTTACGGAAGCCAAAGTAGGTATTGGAGATGATGATTTCTATGGTTATGGCAACAAGTATGCCTGCTCGATGGCTCTTGCCAAACTCTATCTGAATAAGAACGTGTATCTAGGTACCGCCGACAACGAAGGCTATGAGAAGTGCTTAGCCGAGGTGGAGAGCATTATCAGCAGTGGCAAGTATAGCCTGGCTGCTACTTATAAAGATTGTTTCAAGGAAGACCTTAGCGGCAACCCGGAGATTATCTTCGTCATTCCTGGCGATCGTACGCACACCGTACAATTTGGCTTGCAAAGCTATTGCTTCCCACAGTCGGGCATCGAGGCTTACGGCTCAACCGCTGCAGGTTACAATGGCAGCTGTGGTATTCCCCAGTGGATTCGTACCTATGACGAGGCCGACGGTCGTCTGGCCGACACATGGGCTGGTGGTCCACAGTATCATGCTACGAAACAGGGCGATACCTATATCCCCAACTCTGATCTGGAAAATCCCATCTACTTTGAGGCTGACGACTGGACGGGCACAGGTATCTTGACCTACAACCTGAACGTACACTCTATCGACAAGCCAGGTGCTTATCAGCAGGAGGGCTATCGTCTGCACAAGTATGAGATTGTTGGTGGAACAAACGATGGTACGACCTCTGACGACGTGGCTATCTTCCGCTATGCCGATGCCCTGATGATGAAGGCTGAGTGCCTGCTCCGTCTTGGACGTGACAAGGAAACGGCTGCACAACTCGTCACTCAAGTTCGTCAGCGCTCCTTCGGTGCTAATGTAGCCAAGGCTACCCGTACCGTGGCTGACCTTGAAGGAGGTTCTGTCTATCAGTATGGTCACGATGAATACACCGTACCAGAGGATGCAACCACGGGTTATACCGACTGGTCGAACCACATCACAACCTTCGAGGGTGGTGCTGACATCGAACTCGGTGGTCTGCTCGACGACCTCGGATGGGAGTTCTGTTGTGAACTGCACCGTCGCCAGGATCTGATTCGCTTCAAGATGTCTGATGGTCGCAGCGTATGGAATGGTAAGTCATGGTTCTGCAAGGATGCCACCTCGGAGACCACCTACACCATCTTCTCTATCCCCAACGAGGCGATGAAGGCCAACATCTCGCTGAAGCAGAATCCGGGATACTAATCAGTTTATAGTTTATAGTTTACAGTTTATAGTTTATAGATATGAAAAAGTTATCATATATCCTGAGCGCTCTGCTGATTGCCGGTTCTTCGGCCATCTTCAGCAGTTGCGGAGACAACGAAGATTTCTGGGGCCCTCACACCCTGACAGATGATGAGATCGCAGAACAGGAACGTCAGGAGGAGATTAAGCGCCAACAGCGCGAGCGCATCGATGCCGACCTGATCCTGGAATACACCGTGGAGTTCTATCTTAGCGCTAACTCTTACGATGGTGCACCTGTTGAAATCGATATGGACAAGATTGCCAGCGAGTTTGGTATCAGCAAGGATGAGTTAGGCGCTGCCTTGAATGGAGAAGGTGGCCCCGACGTAGCAGGTTTTGCCATCGAAGGCAGCACTCATGCCGATAATATGACCTCCTCTAACTCTGGTGCCTACTGGGGCCACTGGTGGGATAAGGACGGTAACGTGAAGAACTGGGGCGATGAGGCTATGGTCTTTGCCGAGTTCAATTACGATGCCGAGACAGGCAAAGGTATCTTCAACGTCGGTCAGTATCCTGGCCATCTGGTAGCCGACCAGCAGGTGAAGTTCATCGAGGCCCTGAAGTATCAGGACAAGCGTGTGGCTATCGTCATCACAGCCATTGGTCGTGAGCGTGGCGAGGTGCAGGCTACCATAGTGGCTTCGAACCAGCTGACACTGGAGACCGCTCCTAACGATACCTACGCTACCGTTGCCGTAGAAGGCTTTGATGCCGATGCTGCCTTGGCAGCTCTCGGAGCAGGCTCATGGGATGACGTAGCATGGGTTTGTACCAATGCCGACGGTTCTTATGCTCAGGAGTACAGTGCCGACGCACCAGGTTTCTGGTACGATAAGGAAGGCTTCTCTGGTGCTTGGGGCGATGATGCCAGTGTCTTTGCTACCTTCCAGGAAGGTCAGATACTGATTGGTCAGATGCCAGGTCAGATGACTGCAGGCTCTACCGTTACCATCAACTTCAGCGCCATGTACGACAATAAGATTGTAGAGAACACCATCACCGTCATTATCTCTGCCTACGAGGATCCTGAGACCGCTCCTGAGGGCGAGCCCGCTTCCATCGAGAAAGATATTACCCTGACGAAGCCTTTTGATGCCGACTGGGGTGCTACCGATGAGTTTGACGTGAAAGAAGACTTGCGCCAGTGCTTCAAGATGACCACCTATCAGATTTTCTCTGCCCTGAAGAGCGGTGAGATGAACATGTGGGTCGGTGAGGTTGGTGCCGACGCTGACGAGGAGGGTAATGCCTCTTACACTGCCGATGCTCCCGGCTACTGGCTTGGTAGCGAAGGACAGCGTGTCGTTTGGGGCGAGGAGGCCATTGTCTATCTGAACCTCGGCATCAGTGAGGAGAGCCTGGCATTCTATTCAGGCAACCATCCTGAGAACTGTAACCCCAATGGTCAGACTATCGTGACGAAGATGATCATAGAGAAGGACGGCATCACTGCTACCTTTAACATCACTATCGACATTACGGCCGCCGCTGCTGCCAGATAAACAAACAGAATGATGACAAAAAACATCTTTAAATATCTCTTCCTGCTGCTTGCAACGGCGAACTTCGCCGCTTGCAGCAGCAGTGATGATGGAGAGTCGGCTGCCACGGCTCCGACACTCTCGGAGACATCAGTCCATGTGGAGTATGACGTCACCTTCTACAGCCTGACGGTCTCATCACGCACCATCTGGACGGCCACCATCGAGAATGGCAGCGACTGGCTGAAACTTGTGAGTGGAAAGGGCACAGGCGGTGCCAGCGAGAAACTCTCGTTCGAGATGACGAAGAACACCACTAAGTCACCCCGTGTAGCTTTGATCAAGGTAACCAGCGGTACAGCCAGTACCAGTCTGGAGGTGACTCAGGCTCCCTCGTCTGTCGAGATTATGGATCAGAGTCAGGTAAAGGACTTCGACAAGTACTACAAACCGGCTGAGTTCAGTAATATCGACATGCTTCGCAGTGATGCCAAGTGGTCGTGGTTCCGCTCCAAGCAGAGCGAGCACTTCTTCGTGTTCTGGGATGCCTATTTCGGCGACGATCCCAATTCTACATCACTGGCTGAGGGCGACCGTGTGGATGTGGACGACCTGCTGCAGAAAGCAGAGCAGTTCTATACCACGAATATCACCAAACTCGGTATGGTGGTGACGGGCGAAGGAAAGAGTATGCTCGACACCTATAAGATGGAGATCTATCTGCTTGACCCGACACCCGAATGGTGGGTGGCCACAGGCTCTGGCTATGACAATAAGATCGGTGCCCTTTGGGTGACACCTTCCACCTGTAAGCCTGTTGGCTCAGTAATTGCCCATGAGATCGGCCACTCGTTCCAATATCAGGTGTCGTGCGACAAACTGTTGACGGGCGAAGGTCAGGAGACCAGCTACGGTATGGACTGTGGCTTCCGCTACGGCTTTGGCCCCAACGGACAGGGCGGCTGCGCCTATTGGGAGCAGTGCGCTCAGTGGCAGTCGTTCCAGGACTATCCTGAAGTGACCTTCAGCGACAGCTTCTATGCCTGGCAGCAGAACTTCCACCGCCACTTCAACCACGAGTGGATGCGCTATGCCAGTGTCTATTTCCAGTTCTACTTCACACAGAAGTACGGAGTCAAGGCCTATGGCCGCATCTGGAACGAGTCTAAATTCCCTGAGGACCCTCTGCAGACCTATATGCGACTTTTCTGCAACAATGACCTGCAGACATTCTACGACGATTACGCAGAATATGCCCAGAAGGTATTGACCTACGATTTCGGCGACATCCAGAAGTATGCTGACGACAATGCGAAGGCTTTCAAGACACAGGTGTTCGAGGTTGACGGCAAGTTCCGTCCTGCCTATTCCGCCTGTCCTGGAACAACAGGCTTCAATGCCATCCAGCTGAATGTGCCTGCCGCTGGTACTACCGTGAAGGCTTCACTGGCTGCTTTGACACCAGGGTCAGCACTTGCTGCCGACGACCCCGGTGAGATGAAGAACGGTGACAACCAGGTGGTAAAGAATGTGAGGAATTACAACAGTCAGTCGAATAAGACGGCCAACTACCGCTTCGGCTTTGTAGCCATCAAGGACGGCAAGGCCATCGAGTACGGCAAACTGACGAAGGGTGCCGAGGGTGAGGCAGAAATTACCGTACCTGCCGGTACAGATAAACTATACTTGCTCGTTGTGGCCACACCCGACACCTACAACCGCCACCCGTGGAACGATGACGAGAGCGACGATGAGCAGTGGCCGTACGAGGTTAGCTTTAGCGGCACGAACGTCAGCGGACATATCAATATCGATGAGAATGCCGAGCCAAAGAATGTTGAACTGAGCTATGACCTGACGTGTGATGCCTCTCAGGACATCTATGAACTGGGCCGTCTCGACTTTGCCACCAATGGTGCGCTGGAGCAGATAGCTACAGCCTTTGCCATGCAGCCCGCCACTCTGGCTGGCAGCACATTGCCCATCGCCGCCGGATCAACGGCAGAGCCTGCAGAGGGTAAGGTGGCACTCGGACTGTTGCAGCCCGACGGAACCATCGCCTATAACTACACGGCAAATGTCGGTTTCTGGTGCAGTGCCGAGGGTAAAGTTGACAACTGGGGCGATACGGCTCCCGTCTATTTCGAGTATGACAAGGACAATTTCGTACTCAGCTATGGTCACCGCTACGGTGTGAGCAAGGCTGGCGAGAAGTATGTGATAAAGCCCGTACTGGTCTATACCAAGGGCGGTAAGCAGTACAAGGCTGTCATCACGCTGAATCTGCAGTTCTAACCGCGTTTTTTAGGTTAATTTGGTTAGTATTAGAGGAGGGGGCAGGACACTTTGGTGCCTGCCCCTGACTTAAACAGAAAGGGAATGAAGAAACTACTACTTTTCGGTCTGGCTGTCCTGTTGATAGCAGGGTGTTCCTCGGAAGGAGACTTGCCCGAGACGAAACCCGTCACACCTGTCGCCCCATCGGCACCTGATGAGCTGACCGATACAACAGGAGAAGCACCGGCAACTCCCATTGTGAAGACCTATCCCGCCAGATATGGAGTGGCGCAGATGGATATTACTGTAGATGGTAATAGGGCAGTGACGAGCAAAGACAAGGCCGACTATCTCGCCTGTACCATTAAGATTGAGTCCGACACTGCCGTCTGGAACTATGAGGGTCGGGGTCGTATCCGTGGGCGCGGTAACTCGACATGGGAGTGGTATCCGAAGAAGCCTTACCGCCTCAAACTCGACGAGAAGGCCGAGATACTCGGACTGGCAGCCGATAAGGATTGGGTGTTGTTGGCCAACTACCGTGATCCGACACACTTGATGAACACCTTCGTGTTCGAAATGGGTGAGCGGCTCGGTATTCCCTTTCCTAACCATACACGCTATGTGGAGTTGACGATTAATGGTGACTACAAGGGCCTTTATCAACTGACGGAACAGGTAGAACAGGGTAAGAACCGTGTGAATATCGACAAGCAGGAAGGATTGCTGTTGGCACTCGATGTGGACGACGGTCCTGAAAACTCGCCAGGGGCAGACGACAATTTCTGGTCAGAGGTGTATGGGTTGCCTGTCTGTGTGAAGAGCCCTTCCATTGAGCCAGGAGTGGAGGTGACATCTCTTGCCCGCACTGCCCTCGCCGAACTCGAGCGCGCCATTGAGAGCCATGACTACGACGTGTTGGCTGGAATGATGGACATTCCCGTGATGATCGACTATCTGCTGATACAAGAGTTTATATATAATGTGGAGGTGGCTGCTCCTCGCAGCATCTTCTTGTTTAAGGACAAAGGCAACGATGCCAAATGGTCATTTGGCCCCCTATGGGACTTCGATGCCGGTTTCGACTTCGACTGGGGACAGATGACGACGGGGCACTATTTCTTCAAAGACTATCGCGAGACGGTGCTTGGCACCGACCCAGCCCGTCACATCAGCGACTACGCCTATACGTCTAGTTTCTTCACCGACATGTGGAAGAACAGACAGTTTGTCAGCGAGGTCAAGTCGCGCTGGAAGCAGATCAAGCCCCGTATCATGGCTGAGTTCTGGCCCGAGGCAAAGCGTTATGCCGAGGCCTGTGCTGAGGCCATGGCGCGTGATGCCCAGCGATGGCCTATCGACAAAGACTATCAGACGGAGATCAACCGCATGGAGAAGTGGTTGAACAGCCGTGCTGTGTATATGGATTATATGATTAACAACTACCCAAGTGGCAATTAAAATGAAGCGACTTATCTTACTATCCGTTTGTTCTTTATGCCTGAGTACCATCCTGGCTCAGAAGAAGATTTATATCCCTGAAGACCTGCGGGGAATGGATTTGCAGGCCGACACTTCGCAGTGGAGTTTCAAACGGTCAGCGCAGACCGACGACCTCATCTTCATGTGGGAGCGCGGCTTCGGACAGGATGTCAGCAATCCTCCGATGCTTGAAGGAAAACCGATGGCTTTCAACCTCAATAACCTCATCGATCGCGTGCAGTCGTTCTACACCTTCTTCCGCGATACGTTGGCTTTCTCTAAACCTGGCAGTAAATGCGACCAGTATAAGATGATGGTCATGGTGATGTACTCACTCGACGGCACTGCCTATGGCGGCACCTACGACAACTTCATCGGAGCCCTCTGGGTGGCTCCCAACCGTATTCAGGACACGAAGATGAACTGCATGGCCCACGAGCTCGGTCATTCTTTCCAGCTTCAGATTCCTGCCGACTCGGTAGGCGATGCGTGGGGTGGCAGTGGCTTCTTCGAGATGACCTCACAGTGGATGCTCTGGCAGGTGAACCCCGACTGGATAACCGATGAGAACTACCACTTCGAGGCATTCAAGACACTTACCCACAAAGCATTCCTGCACTTGGAGAACATCTATCACTCGCCTTATGTTATCCAGTGGTGGAGCGATCTGCATGGGCGGCAGTCAATCGCAGAACTTTACCGTCAGGGCAGGATTGGGGAAGACCCAGTGATGACCTATAAGCGGCTGTATGGTCTCAGTCAGCAGCAGTTTTGCGACGAGATGTTCCGTGGTTATCAACACCTAGTGAACTTCGATTTCAAGCATGCAAGGAAAGAAACAAGGCGATATGCCTGTACGTTTGAAACAAAGTGTCGCCCTAACCCTACGATGGGTGGGGCGTGGCTACGCCCTGATAACTATCCAGAGGAATACGGTTTCAATGCCATCAGGCTCGACAGTCACGTGAACCTGAAGGCAAAGTCATTCGACCTCAGGCTTCGTGGTGACAACTTGCGCTATGGCTTTGTCGGCATCACCACTGACGACCAGGAAATCTACAGCGATGTGAATGCCACCCGCTTCACCATACCCAAAGGCAAGACTTTGAAGCACCTGTATCTCATCGTTATGGGTGCCCCCGAGCAGCACTACCAGATTCCCATGCCTACTGAGGAGATTCCTGAACCGAAGGCGGAACTGCAGCAGTTTCCCTACAGTTTCCAGATCACAGTACACTGACATCGGAGATTAAGGGGAAACCGTTAATTATCTTTAATTATATGAGCTTGGGCTTGGCTTATTGAAGGAAAATTACTTATTTTGCATTTCATAAAACATGAAACATAAAACATGAAATTATGGCAAATGTGAAACTGAGCAATCCTTTTCCTGAATACGGATACTTCGGCCCAGAATATTTCTGTGATCGTGAGCAGGAAACGGCACAATTGGTAGAGGCACTGACAAATGGCAGTAACGTCACCCTAATGGCTCCACGCCGTATAGGTAAGACGGGACTGATTCACCACGCTTTTGAGCGCTTGAAGGCCAAGGACAAAAAGGCACAATGCTTCTATGTGGATATCTTCTCTACTAAGACCTTCGACCAGATGGTGCAATTTGTCGCCAATGCTGTCATGGGTAGGCTTGACACACCATCACAGACCCTTAAAAAGAAACTTAACAATTTTGTCACAGCCTTAAGGCCAACCATGAGTGCTGATCCCATAACTGGTATGCCCACATTTAGTTTTGCCATTGCTCCTGATGATGCCAAACAAACACTGCAGCAGGTGTTCGACTATATGAAAGCATCTGGATTGCCTTGTTATCTTGCCATTGATGAATTTCAGCAAATCAGCCATTACAATGAGATTGGAGCCGATGCTTTTATCCGTTCCATTATTCAATTTGTTCCTAACGTGCATATTATTTTCTCAGGAAGCCAACAACACCTGTTAGCAGATCTGTTCATGTCGCCTAAACACCCGTTTTTCAACAGTTCGCAAATTATGTCCATCAAAGAAATAGATATCGACAAATATAGAGAGTTCGCAAATGGCTTTTTTACCAAACAGAAACGGGAACTATCTTCCGACGTATTCTCATGTCTTTATACGATGGTAGATGGGCAGACTTGGTATATCCAGAAGATTCTCAACCGTCTATATAGGAATCCTCACGGAGAACTCTCAAGGAAGAGTGTGCAGGAAGCAGTCAACCAGATTTTAGCGGAACAGGAGATCAATTATCAGGGCAACTATAATCTACTGACAGAGAATCAGGCGAAATTACTTATGGCCGTGGCACAGGAAGGTGTTGTCAATGCACCAACAGCCCTTGAGTTTATCCATCGCTATCATCTGCCCGCCCCAAGTAGTATAAAACTGGCTATTACATCACTGATCGAGAAGGAATTCCTATATCAAGATCCTCTTCGCGGCTATCTGGTCTATGACCGTTTCTTTGGTATGTGGCTGAAGAGACTGGCTTCTTAAAAAAACATCAAAATGAAACGAATCTTATTGGTGACCATCGCCATACTGGTTCTCATGCCCTGCCAAGGACGTGACGAATACCGCTACCGTAACATCACGATGAACGACGGACTGGCGGCTAATACCGTGCGTAATATCGTGCAGGATCCTTACGGCTTTATCTGGTTAGGTACCGACAACGGCCTTTGCCGCTACGATGGCACACAGGTGCAGACCTACCGCATTGCTGAATTGGGAATGAACCAATATATCTCTTCCCTGCTCACAGCAGAGGACGCCATCTATGTGGGTACAGAGAAAGGTGTGTTCCAACTGAAGCAGGCATCGCAGCAGTTTACGAGACTGCCCATGGATATCAGCTCTGCGGTAACCAGTCTGTCGTTAGATAAAAGTGGTGACCTCTGGGTATCAACGATGGAGAATGGGGTATGGCACTATGGCATCAAGACAGGCCAGGCCCGACAATATAAGCTGTCGGCCGACAATGCTGCTGCACAGATTCTGATTGACAATACCAACCAGATATGGACCATCACCAATTGGGGCGGTCCTGCTATCGAACGACTGAATCGTCTGCACGACCAGTTTGAACCGGTCGGCATTAGCTATGACGGCAACAGTGGTGGCTTGCGGATGCTCCAGACCCGCGACGGGCGCATCTGGATAGGTTCTTGGGAAGATGGACTGCTGCTGATGCACGGCGACGGCCGACTTGAGCAGGTGCTCAACCCTGCCTTGGCACGGGTGGGCCAGCATATCCATACACTTTATGAACGGGCCGATGATTGTATCAGTATCGGTTGCGACGACGGTGTCATCTGTTTTAATCCGAAGACCCGTGAATGGAAGCGGTTCTTTGAGGATCTGCAGATACCGCAAAACCGGCAGAGCGACCGTTTCGTCTATGCCATCACCAGCGATAAGGAGGGTGGTCTCTGGGTGGGTACCTTCTATGGAGGCGTTCACTATATCTCACCCGTAGGAAAGCGTTTCGAAGCTCATACCATTGAGACGGGTCTGCGGGGAAATGTCATCTCCCGGTTCTGTGAGGATAAGCACGGGCGCATCTGGATTGCCAGCGATGACGGTGGACTGATGTGCTATGATCCGAAAGAGCATCGGTTTGTGGATTACCCTCATCAGGATGTGTTGGCCCGCCAGAATGCTCATGCCCTCTGTTTCAGTGGCGATGAGTTGTGGGTGGGTACCTATACCAACGGTGTGTTGGTACTGAACATCGAGACGGGCAGCCTGCGCCAGTATATGCAGACTCAGGATCCCCATTCGCTCGACAACCCCAGCTGCTATGCCCTCTATACCGACATAAGCGGTGGCGTCTGGGTAGGAACGATGGAAGGTCTGAACTTCTACAACCGTTTAGCCAACCATTTCGAACGTATCGGCAAGACCGATGCCATGGTCATCGACATTGATGAGGACTGGGAGGGTCGTCTGTGGGTCTCGACCGAGGGGGGCGGCCTGTGGCAGTATAACCCCACTGCCAAGAAGTTCCGCCAATACCGCCACAAAGACGGTGACGACTATTCTTTGCCCGACGATCAGGTCAACAATGTAATGGTCGATGAAAGTGGAAGGCTATGGATAGGTACCCAGAATGGTTTGTGTCGCTATGATACAGAGCACGATCGCTTTGAGCATATAAGTCTTGAGGTGCCCAGTCGTAATGTCATGGGAATCATTGAGGACAATGGAGCCCTGTGGCTCTCTACCGAACGGGGTATCGTCAGATATGAACCGGGAGCCGATACTGGCACAGAGAACCTGCGTAGGCCTCAGACACAGCGATTCACACGTCATGACGGTCTTGTCAGCGAACAGTTCCAGCCAGGTGCCGGACTGAAGGCCAGCGATGGGCGTATCTACTTTGGCAGCACCAATGGCTTCAATACTTTCTATCCTTATCAGATTAAGGTAAACAGTGTGATGCCACCTGTCTATATCACGTCCTTGAGTATCATGAATCGCGAGGAGCATACAGCCGAGGGATTACCACTCGACCTTTCACAGACCAAGGAACTGATTCTTGGCTATGGTGATGCCCGGATGGTTGCTTTCTCGTTTGCCTCGTTGAGCTACTGCTCGCCCGAGAAGAACCAATATGCCTATATGCTCGAAGGTTTCGACCGCGACTGGAACTATGTGGGCAATCAGAACCGCGCCACTTATACCAACCTGCCAGCCGGCACCTACCTCTTCCGTGTGAAGGCCACCAACAACGATGGCCTCTGGTCAACCAACGAGGCTACGCTGAAAATTGTGGTGCATCCTCCCTTCTGGTGGAGTTGGTATGCCAAGCTGTTCTACCTGCTGCTCATCGGTCTGATCATCTGGTATTATGTACATACCCGACTGAAACGGGCCGAGCATCGTCACCAATTGGAGATGCAGCGGCTGAACGAGGAGAAGGAGAAGGAGGTGAGAGAGGCCCGACTGAATTTCTTTACGATGATTGCCCACGAGATACGCACCCCTGTGTCGCTTATCATAGGTCCTTTGGAGAAACTGATGAAGGTAGGTTCTCCCACCGACGATCTGCGAGTGATTAACCGCAATGCCCATCGGCTGTTGGAACTGGTCAATCAGCTACTCGACTTCCGTAAGGTAGAACAGCAGAGTCTGGTGATACACTTTGCCCCACAGAACATTCATGAACTGATCAAGTCGATCAGTGAGCGCTTTGCCCCCACCTTCGAGCAGGGCGGGAAGCACTTCTCAGTAGAGTTCCCCGACGAACAGTTTACGGCCATCATCGACCGCGAGGCGGTGACGAAGGTGGTTAGTAACCTTCTGACAAATGCCAATAAATACACCACCGACGAGGTGCGTCTGTCCTGCCATGCAGGTCCCGACGAAGACCATTTCCAGATAGTTGTTGCCGATAACGGAATCGGTATTAAGGAAGAGGATCAGCAACGCATCTTCGAGCCTTTCTTCCAGGCCGAGGGAAACAAGCCAGGCACAGGCATCGGACTCAACATCGTAAAAAACATTGTCGATCTGCATCATGGCACCATTTCTGTTGCCTCTGCTGTGGGAAAGGGTTCTACGTTCACCGTAGTGCTGCCAGTGAGCCAGCAGGTGATAGAGGAGGATGTCGGGAAGCTGACCGAAGAAAAAGAGCCATACACTGAGGCCGACAGCCATACATCGTCAGGCTCCCTTCACCTTTCTCCTTCTTCTGATCATCAAGGTGAAACCATGCTTATCGTCGATGATTCCGAGGATATGGTAGGTTTCCTATCCGAGAACTTCAAGGAGAAGTACGAGGTGATGACTGCCAGCGATGGTATTGAGGCACTCGACATTCTTTCAAAACATGAGGTGAACATCATTATTTCCGACTGGATGATGCCGCGTATGGATGGTGCTGAGTTGTGCCGTCGGGTGCGTCAGAACCAGCTTACCAGTCATATTCCTTTTGTGATGCTGACAGCCAAGACCGACGATGATTCGAAGGTAGAGGGCATGGACGTAGGTGCCGACACCTATATAGAGAAACCCTTCTCATTGCAATATCTTGAGGCCTGTATCCGTAACATGCTTCTGATGCGTCGCCGACTGATGGAGAAATTCTCCACTCAGCCTCTTGAGCCTGTGACCAAGATTGCACAGAATCCCACAGATAATGAGTTCCTCATCAAGATGAATCAAATCATCGAGGAAAATTTCTCGAATTCCGATCTGAACGTCGATTTCCTGGCCGACAGACTGAACATCAGTCGCAGTGGACTCTTTGCCAAGATTAAGACCTTGGCAGATGTAACGCCCAACGAGATGATTCAGATTGTTCGTCTGAAACGCGCTGCGCAACTCCTGCATGAAGGGGGACACCTGGTAAGCGAAGTAGGTTATATGGTAGGATTCTCCAACCCTTCTTACTTCTCGAAGTGCTTCCAGAAACAGTTTGGCATTCGCCCAACCGACTATATCAAGAAAGATTGAGATTGAGTGTCGACACTTGGATTCGGACTATTGTTATTTAATCTTAAATTAAGCAAACTTAATGCAAATGATAAATTTTTGCATTGATTTTCAGTTGTTTATATAATTCATGGCCGATTTTTCGGATTATTCAAATTAAGTTGGTCTAGGCAAAAAGTGCAGCAAAAGTGTAGCAAGGATTTGTATGCATCTAAAAACCGCCCCCACCCATCACAGGCAGAAGCGGCGAAACAAAATTCTTTTTGTCTTTTTAAAGACGGGTGCAAAGGTACGAATAAAATCCGAAACTTTATGCTAATGCATGAGGGAAAATTTTCCCTGAGGTATGTTATTTCAAGAAATCTCCTAATTCGTTCCTGAGAGTCGAGTCTAATATTACTTGTTCGTTTCCCAGCAGTTCAGTATATTGCACCCTAAAGTCCTCTAGCGCCTCGTTAAAGGTCGCCCTTATGCTTTCGAGCCTTTTCTGTTCCCTTTCCACCTCATAATCTACGGCCTTCCCCAATATCTCAGTATATGCGTATTTGCGTGCTTTCTTCAAAAGGAGGATTTCTGCCTCAAGGTGCAATGTAATGGCAAAGGCGAAAGAGTCTATAATCCTCTTTGCAGCGCAATCATCCAGATCGGAAAAATCATTCTCCGTTAGCACATTCAGGCATTTGTCTGCACGACGTTTATATTCGTCGTACATTAGTATAAAAGAGTCAAATTTCTCCTTTTCGGATGCTTCTTTACCCTCTATCTCATCTAATGCCTTTTCGTAAATGTCCAGCCTTCTCTCTGTGAGTAGCTGTTCAATGTCCTGTAATGTCATAAACCCTGTTTTATGTGTTAATACTGCGGTTTCTTGAGAAAGCGGGAAGGCTCCAAGCGGAAACCCTCCCGCCAACGGTGATATGAAATTTAGGTGTTTGCTATTTGATTTTTACGGATGTTCCGTCTGGTGTAACCCTGTGGAGTATGTCGTAAGTATTCCTTGCGTGTTCCTCTATACGGGAAAGGGCTGCTGTGTGTTCGCTGATTACTTGCACGCGCTCATATATCCGTGTCTGGATTTCTATCTGTGCCTGTGCAAGTATGTTGCCCTGTGCGCTCTGCTGTACAAGAAAAGCGATTTGTGGCGCAATCTGTGTGGTTAATACTGTAAATGGGAGCGTTAAGTCGAGCAAGCCCCCTGAGGGCGCAATATTGCCCATACTCTGACGAATCACGCTTACATCCGCACGGATGGCATTTATATAGCTTGCGAGAAGGTCGCCCGTCTGCTCAGTAATCCCCTTTATCGATCCACCCAAAGAAGAGGATTCCGTCGAGTCTTTGCCTTCCTTCAAAATACCAGCATCCACAAGGTTCTTACGCGCCTTTATCAAGTCAGACGAAAGGGCTTCGTTTGCGGCTCGAATGGCTGCAAGTTCGCTCTGTGTCATAGTTGTACCTCCCTCGCTGTCTTCGCCTGCAGCGTCCGCAATCATCTGGTAAAGTGCCTTTATGCGGTCTTTATATACCTCGTTGACAAGGGAGTTTAGTATAGCGTTGGTAAGCATATCCTCCAGCTTGTTCGCAAAGTCCTCGTTTGTGGTATCAAGGTCTTTAAGCAGATCCACATATGAGGATTTGAAAGCATCCCATGTGTAGCCCGTTAGTTTTTCGTTCAGTGCGCTTGTAAGTTCGTCAATCTTTCCCGCATTTGCCAGATACTCATCTATCAGATCAGACGGGTTGCTCTCTCCGTCCGTGTTGAGTAGATCAGCCCACGCCTTCGGGGCATAGTCACGTAACAGCTGCATCATTTCAGGAGAAAGGTTCCAGATGTCCTGTGCAGTCTGAACCGTAGTGTTATAGCCTCCCTCTCTGAGAGCCTTGTTAAATGCCTCCCAACCGTACCAGCCAGCACCCCTTTCGTTGGCATGATAGTTAAACGAGTGGCTACCTCCGAGTCCAAGCCAGCCATGTCCTCCGTTACTCCACTCGCTTGCTCTTGCGTTAATGGCTTTTTGTTGGTTCTCAAGCCATTCCTTTTGTGCATTAAGTGCGCGCCTATATGCGGCCTCGCTCTGGGAGTTTGTGCTGTCATTGTTCTTTATGGTTTCGGAAAGTGATTCTATGGATTTGGAAAGGGCTTCATTTGCCTTTGACAGTTTGGAGATTTCCTCCTCCATTTCATCCACATTCCCACCACCGAAGGCAGTACCGCCAGAGAACAGGTTTGCCACACCCCTGATGATACCAGTAACAAGGTTTGCCACTCCGTGCAAAACCTGCTCAAAGAATTCACCGCTACCTATGTTTGTGAGTATTCCCTCAATGGCCGCTCCCACCTTCATAAGTATGGTTTCAACAATTCCACCCACACCGTCTGCAAGCAAATCCAGAAGGTCGAAGATAAGGCCTATTATCATGCCCCATAAGGAGCTGCTTGACTTTGTGAAAGCCTGTACTACTGCATCACCAGCCTTTGTAATTGCATCCCCTGACTCATCCCCGGCCTCTTTTGAGTCGTTCAGTACCTTGGTCATGATCTTCGAGAGGTCTTTACCCAATATGTCGAGTTTGGGGCTGTTGTCACCAAACAGGTTATCAAACAGCCTTCCTATCTTATCGCCCAGACCAGCCTCATTTATCACTTCCCCGCTTTCGTACACCTCAGCAGCCACGCCTTTTATGCGGCCTATGAAATAATCCATTCCTTTTCCCTGTTCGGAAAGGGATGTAGAAACAATTTCCAACGCCTTGTTATATGCGCGAGTGCCCGTTATGAGTTCACCTATTCTGTTCTGAGTCTTTTGTCCGAGTGCAGTCCAAAGCTGTTTCATCGAGCCGCTTGCAACTGCTGACGCTATGTTTCCAACTTTTTCTATTGACCTTTTGAAAGCCTGTAGCGAATCGCTTGCTTTGCTCTGAGCCGTAACGAGTTCGGTCTGTGCGTCATTAAAATCTTTCTCCTTTGCTTCATAGTTGGTGGTAGCTTTCTTTACTCGGCTCTCTGCAGCCTCCTTTGCACGCATAGCCGCCTCTCTTGCTTCGTCCGTCGTAGCCTTGGCCAGTTCTTCCTTAGCGTTGTCGAGTTCGGTCTGTGCGCTTATGGATTCCTGAGATGCTTCTGCAAGCCGTTCGGATGCAGTCTTATATGTAATGAGGGCGTTGTTATACTCATACAGGCTACGGCCAATATCTGCAAAGGAAACACTCCCAACTGTTCCAAGCTGACGCTCTACGTTGTTAATCGTTTCATATAAACTCTTCTGCTCCTCAAAGGAACGAGCCTTGAATGAGTCCGTCTTTGTGTATTCCTTCAAGGCCTTAAGAGTTTCCTGTAAGGGTGTGGCCAATATTACGCCATATTCAGAGAACACGTTCGAAAGGTCTAACTGTCTCACAAGGTTCTCACTTGTTATCTGGTCAATGGCCGCATCCCTCTCGTTTTCGAGCCTCTTCTTTTCCCATTTGTCCGATGTTCTTGCAATCCGTCTGTCATAGTCCTCTTTTATTGCGAGCCTCATCTGTTGAACGCTCCCATATCTCGAAAGGTAGTCGAGCATTTGCTGTGTTTCCATCTCTGAGAGTTTCTTCAAAGCATCTGCATACAACTTGTTTGCTTCTGCTATTTTTGCGGCTTGGTTCCTCTTCTGTTCATCCGTAAGGGCTTGGGTTGCGGCTTTCTTGTATTCCTCAGACTGATAGAAATTGATTCCCTTGTGTGACGGATCAGCCTCCCAAAGTTCCTTAGCTGCCTTGATTCTCTCGTTTCTTAGATCCTCATATTCTCGTTTAATAGCCTCCAGCCGCTTGTCGTGGTCTAACTCTATGAGCCTCACGGATTTCTCCGTACCTTTCTCCATAACGCCTATTTCAGCCTGACGTGTGGAAAACTCCATATCTATGACAGCCCGCTTTATCTTCTGGGCTTGCTCAAGTTGTATGCCAGCTAATTTCTCAGCCGACTCCCCAGCAGCCACACCCGACTTTTGCGAGGATTTTGGACTAAATGCCTCAAGTTCCTTTGTATATCCGAGGATCTTCTTACGTGGTTCCGCGCCTTTCTTTCCGTTTGCCTCCGCAATGGTGAGCGCGTCAAGTTGAGCCTGTGCCGCTTTTCTATCCTCCTCGATTGCGTGCTTTGTGCGTGCCTTCGGTTTGCGTGCCTCTATGATACCACCCGCATAGGTTGACAACTTATCTATGTCCTCCTGAGTGAGTGTTACGTTAGACAATTCCTTGTAAGATTTCAGGATAACACTCTTTTTCTTCCCCTTTGCATCCTTGAGCGTTTTCTGCAATGCCGCCAGCTGTTCGTCATTCATTGCGGCTATAGTGTCCTGAAAACGGCTTGCAGCATTTAAAGCGGCCTCTCTACGTGCCTTCTTTCCGTAATCTCCAGCCATTTTGTTCGCCCAATCCAAAAGGTCGTTTTCATTATACCATGCTTTCGCCCAAAAGCCGTTTTCTCCGAAATATTCCTCTTTCATTTCGGCTATGAGCTTCTGTTGTGCTGGTGTGAGAGGTTTACCGCTGATAAGCAGCTTTGCAGCCTCTGCAGCGTCGTTGTATCTTCCGGCCTTTGCGTTTAGGTTCTCAACATTCCTGTTACCGTCTATAATGGCGATTTCCTTCTTTAGTTTCAGGATGTCCCGCAAGTGTCCCTTTTCGTCGATGTACTTCTGCATGATATCACCATAGCGACCTATAAGGAGGTTAAGGGCTTCACGCCTCGTAGATGTGGCCGCTGCATCATCGTTGGCTGCGCTGATTGCCTGCTCAGTCTCTGCGTTGTATTCTTTCTGCTTCTCCGTAGCCTCTGCCAAAGCATCGTTAAAGTTACGCTGTGCCCGTTCCGAGGCCGTGAGTCCGTCACTTGCTGCAATGGCCGCACCGATCAACGCTCCGAGGGCTGTGGCTGCCAAAACATAAGGGTTGCTTAACATGGTGGCGTTTAGTACGGCCTGTGCCTTTGCGACTGCAAGGATTCTCAGCTTTGCCAGCCCTGTGGCAATAGTATAGCCGTTTTCTGCTGCAGTTGCAAGTAATACAGCCGTGCGATACACTCCGTAAGAGGTTGCAAGTCCGACGATAATACGCCCTATCTGGTCATAGTTCTCAACGAGTTTTGATGTGGCCGTGATGCCTCCCTTTATAAGCCCCTCATTAGAGCGTCCTATCTCGTTGAGGGTTCTGTCTATGGTGTCACCGAGTTTTGCAAGTTGTCCGTTAATGGTCTCGCTTTGCTTCTCACTCATCTTATAGAACTTACCTCCCGCACTCGTAGCATCTATGAACGCCTGTTCGACCATCTGGACGGAAATGGCACCCTTACTCATCTCTTCCTTCAGCTCTCTCATGCTTTTACCTGTTTTTTCTGCAATGACCTGCAACGGGTTAAAGCCAGCGTTAACGTATTGGCGCAGATCCTCACCCGTGAGTCTTGCGGCTGATGTCGTTTGTGCAAATGCGAGGGTAAGGGCGTTAAAGCGGTCTTTGTTTCCCATTGACACATCACCCAACCGCTGGATCATGTCTGGCACTTTTGCAAGTTCCACATTAAAGCCTAAGAGAGTCTGTGCCGCATTTGTCACGTCTCGCACCTCCAGAGGGCTTATGCGTGCAAAATCCTTGAGTTGCCCCAATAGCTCGATGCCTTGCTTCTCGCTACCTACCAGCGATGTGATAGCGGCCTCCATAAACTGAAAATCCCCCGCTGTCTTAACAATCTGCCTTCCAAGTATTGTTAACGCTGTAAGCCCTCCAATCTTCGCAAGTGTGGAGTTTAGGAGGTTTGCGCTCTTAGAGCCTTCCCTCATGGCCTCGTTAAGCTGCTGCTGTGACTGCTGCAGCCTTGTATTTGCCGCCTGTGTGCGTGTTCGGGTTGCAGCCAGCCTTTCCTCTGCAGCCACGGCGTTTGCAGTGCGCTGTCTTGTCTGAGCGCGTAGGCCGTTCAGTTTTTCCTCACTCTGTGCGAGAATGGCCTGAGCTTTTGCAGCCCGCAAGTCGGAGGCCGAGAACTTGTTAGCCCCTGACTTTGCGACAGTAGTCGCTATCTTTCGCCTCAGTTCGTCCTCATCAAAGCCGATTTTGATATTAAACACTTCCGACTTTAAAGAAGCCTGTATTTGCTTCTTTATGTCTGTTGTATCGATAACGGGCTTGATGGATTCCTCCAGCCCCTTCTGTATCTTCTCCCTGATCTTCTTAATATCGGAGTCCTTAATATTATCCTTAAGCTCTACTCCAAACCATAAATTCCCCAATTCCATATCCTGTTATTTTTTTAATTGTTATGTGTTTGCTTTGCCACAGAAAACAGATGTGCCGAGTTGTCCGGCATAAACGTCCTTAATCTCAAGTGTGTGAGTATCTGATAAGTCGGTAACAACCAACTCCATACCCGCCTTAATACCCTCTACAACCGCCCCGACTTCCTTGCCGTTCTCGATTTTTCCGAGTTGTATGCGGTAATCTGCTGTAATAACATGGTCTTGGCCTGTGCCGTTACTCATGTACTCTTTTCGGCAAATGCCTTCAAAGAGGACTTTGCGCTTTGCCTCGATTTCTTCGTCAGAGTCGAAGCTCGTGATCTGTCCATCAAAATACGTTATCCTGCAAGTATGCGGAAAACGCCTAAAATTCTTTCCTAAATTTCCCATATCACTAAATAATTATGTTCTTATTCCAGATCGTCGGCGTATTGTGTCGCCCATCTGTCTAACTTGCTCCTGTTCAACTTAAAGATGTAATTATCCGCGTCGTAAACCATAAACCGCCCAAAAGCCTTAAGAGCATCATTTGCGGCCTTGGCTTGTTTCAAAAGCTCTTTTCCTATTAGTCCGTATCTGTATTCATGCCTTTTCAGGTTCTCGCCACAAATACCGCCTTTCACGTCCCTTTCCAGCTTTTCCCTTAATGACTCGGAAACAAATTCCTCACAAAATTTCTTTGTTGCGCACTCCTTATCCCAAATCCCAAAGCATGAGCCGTAAGAGTTATACTTCTCCGTAGCCGTGTTTACTGTTTCCAGAGCAATCTGAGCATTACGTATGTACTCCTTTCGCCTTGTCTCAAATATAAGTCTTTCCTCTCTCATATATCGTTATCGGTTTAAATAAACTCCCCTTTTATTGGCCTCATGGAAGACAGTAACACCTTGGATGCCTGTTCCCATGTATGCGTTAAAACATCCAGACCGCGCGCCGTTTCCAAGTAATCAGAGTATTCTGTACCTGTGCATATACAGATGGCAATCCCCTTCTTTCTCTTGGGTTTGTAGGCTCTCAGGAAACGCTCAGATGTCTGGCTACCATATTCTCCCGACGTGTCTATCTTCGCCCTCATGAAACGGGGCTTTCCCTCGTATGGGTTGCGCAGATAAACGGATCTTCCGGCTCGTACCTTCTTCATTCGTGGAGGCTCAGAAAAGTCTCTTTCATTCACTATCTCAACAAGTTGCCCGTTTATGTATATACCACCCATGTATGATGTTTGGGTGTTACCTGTGAATCCCCGAAACTCGCGATTAACAGCGGCCTTGTGTAATAGCGTTATGACGTTTCCGCGCAGTATGTTGTAGAGGTGATCCCAAACCACCTCCCGCGCCTTGCGGATTCCTTCGTCGAATATCTTTCCGTTGTCCATAGCCATATCACCTTTGCTATCCAGAAAACCTAATATTTCACGGTGCAAATATATTATTTTTTTGTATAGTTGCAACTTTTTAGATAAAAAACACCATAAAAAAGGCTGCAACCCCTCAGGAGCAGAGGAAGCAGCCCACGAGTTCATATATGTCACATACCTGTCCTCGTTTGAACTATGTTACTGAAAAAGTCTGGGTTAGTTCGTCACCAGATCGTTGTGCTCACATTCCTCTTTTAACAATGCCTTGGGACTCATCTTGTTTTCATTGTGCAATACCATAAAATAATCGCCAACGCTTTCATAAGTCCCTCCTTTGCTCAGGATGGTGTTTGTGAATATCAGTTTATGCTCTATCACTTCATTCTCAGTAAATCCAAGATATTGCCACACCTTAGATGCTTCCGTTATGGCGCGAATCTTGTTATAATCCGCTACAGGATGATTGCGCTCATTCCTCGCCTTGTAATATTTCTGCGCATATATAATGGCAGCTTGCCAGCGGATTTCACTCAATCTCCATATGAGACTATTTCCGTCTCCTTCATTCTCTCCATAAAATTTTTAATACCTGTATCCATAATTAAAAAATTAAATTATTTTTTCGCTGCAAATATACGCAAACGCTCCGAAAAGACAAAATTCAAGTTAATATGTGTAAACGTATTTCTTTGCACACAAAATTTATCAAATCGCCAAAAACCTTCATGTCTATCTTATTTTATAGTAATAAAACAAAGTGACTTTATGTTACTTTAACTAATCCATAGAAGGCAAACCAGACTTTTCCCTGATTATCTGGTTTATAAACTTGGTCATCGGCATGTCGCCCCTGTTGGCATTAAGCCACTCATGGAGATCGTTGTCACAATGGAAATTGAACGCCTTGAACGGATGCCCGTTAGGCCTCCCCCTTCTGCGCTTCCCTGTCGTATCGCCCTTAATCATGACTCTTTCAAGTTAGAGGGTTCTGCAATATACAACACAAACCGCGCCAGACGCTCAGGCAGACGATCAAGGAAACGGGCTGCAGCATACAGGCAACCAGCCAACGCCCTACACGGAACGGCCACAACCCTGATGAAAAAGGAGGCGCACATAAGAAACTTTGTGCGTGATCCGTAGCTGATAGGTAAGACTATTCTCTTCATATATTCCAATGGTTTTGTGATTTCCTTTACTATGCTACCGATGCAACAATACCGTAGAGGGTTTTGAGGGGTATGGAAATTTTCAAAATGTCCGAAAGTTCTATGTCCTCGTTTTCTACAACTATATCAAATAGGGTGATATAAGCCTCTGCAATGTAAGTAAAAACCTCGGCATGACTCATGTGTCTAGACTCAAGATAGCTGTTTAAATCTCTATTTTCCATAATGATATAAATATTTGTGTTATTGAACTTCCTCGATGATCTTGTTAAGAAAGTAAATAGGCTGCATGGCCTTCGCTGTCTCAGATGGCTCCCCACCGAAATTGTTGGCGCAATCCATTGCAAGGAGTACGGCAGAATCTGCAACTATACACTTTAAATCGTCCCTCGTCATCCCGTTCCCTTCAAGAAACGCATCGACATTCATGTACTTTTTCATATACTTTTTGTTTTATAAGTGAATAAATTAATGTTTTCGGCTGCAAATATACAGGCTTTTAAAATACCTTCCAAATTATGTTAAAATGCTGTTTTAGAGTGAGTTACATTAAATAATTGGCTTAAATTTTCTCCTTCCTGAAGAACGGAATAAGACAGTAATGGATTATATTTAAGCCATAGCCAAAGATTGATGAAATTGCAGCCGACAAGTTCCATTATCTTTGTGCGACAATCCTAAACCGCTCCCTGACACTCCTTTTTGTCATTTTATACAGCAATTCAAAAAATCGATTTGCTATACTAATAAAGGGTTGCTCAGGGCTTAAATAACAGCACAAACAAAGATGCAGCCAAGACTGCAAGGCACATCCCCAAACTATCCGCTTATATTTAACACCAAAAGGAAGACGGAATATTTTCCGCACATTAACAACTTTAACCAACTTTTACACAAATGGCAGATTATCAGCCCGAAAATTTGGTAAAATGGAATATTTGCGTATCTTTGCCGCGTCGATACCGCAAAGGGAATGGCTCTATAACAACATATTGTTAAACCTTGATTATAGCCATATCCCGCGACCGACAAACAAGGGGGATTCACGGCTCCCTTAAACCCAGGAATTAACAACATAACAACGGATAAATGATAATTGATGCAGCCGAGATCATAAACTCCATAAGAAACGTGTACCAACGAGACACCTTCACAATGGGAGAACTTTCCGACATTCTCATGGAAAGCGGTTACAGCCTGAAAGAAATAAGGGTAATAGTACACCACGCATTCAACAAAAACATCATGGGGAAAGTAAGCTACCAGAACCTAGGTAGCCACATTCCAAGCTATAACAGCTTTGTCGTACTCAGGCCGAAACCCAAACCGAAACAGCCGTAACATAAACACCTGAATTTCCATCGTTGAATATGAGCCTGCAAAAGTTAATACGAAAATGAGAGAAAAAAAATTTTTAGCGGGAATGAATGCGCCCATCAGAAGCCCAGGGGGGGGGGAGGGGGTATAAAGTAATATGTGCGCCTCTTGCAACCCTCTGGCACGTTTACTCCCAATCCTCATATAACGCACTCATTTTGCCTGTATGCCCGCAAAAGTGTTTAAGGGTATAATCAAAAGGATATGATAAAATACGGCTCTATTGGCAATCTTTTCGGGCTGAATGTAATATTTACCCCGCTAACTTTCCACGATATTAAAACCTGAGTATTGCCAAAATGCCAAGATTGATATCATAAGCGGCTTAAAAGGTGTCGTTAGTTGGAGTCCAACCGTAGCATTATTACTTAAAACACCTTTATTTATCGGCATTTTCACAAATACGACCATCTTAGTAGCATCTTTGTTGCTACATTTTTGCTACACTTTTTAAATAACACCCTCAAATTTGTGGAGTAAATGTAATAGATCTGTATAAATGAGAGCCGGATATTATTGCAAACTAACACACCATATACAACCGCACAATAGTACACCCTAACACGTACAACAGTGCGCCACAATACGCAACAGAGTACGCTGGTTACGCACTAAAGACTTAAACACCAATCCCGACGATTGCAAGGTGTGTATGGTTTACCTGACATCCCCAAAATTCTGGGTATGTAAAAAAGGATATGGATGACTTCTTTATATATGCAGACTCCTTGTAAATTTGGAAGACAGCCGAATCTTCGGCACTCCCATTCGTTTATCTTTAATTGGCGGATATGTTGTTTTTCACAAACATATACCTTAGGCATTACGAAAACTCTATAAATAAACGACCTTTAAGGAGGTATATGTTATTTGAGCATATACCTATCATATACCAGACATATACCTAAACATATACCTTGCTCGTAAGATGACAACGCAAAGTTGCGTTGGCATCAGAGGTATATGATGAGGTACATGATAGGTATATATTAGGTATATGAATAGAAAGCATATACCAACGACACAACCCTTTTATATAAAAGGATTGGTCTATCTTAAGGTATATGTTACACAAAAAACACAATTAGCACCAATAATCAAAAGTGTGGCGATACGCCAACAATACGCACGCCACACCCTAACGCAATAAAACAGGGTTTCAGACTATATCGTTACTCATCGGAACCTTCTGCATATTCAATCCTAATACGATTTGAGTGTATAAACTCGAACATCTTTTCAGGAGTGATCCTCATATTTACGGTTTGCGGCTTATTCTCGCCTGTAACTTCATCCCTTACAAAATCATCATACACCAACAAATCGAGTATGAGGTTTCTGTTAGGCTTAACGATGTGTAATCGTTCGGCCTCTTCCTGTAGCCTCTTCCATGATTCACAAAGTCCTTCAATATACTTATAGTATTCCCGATACTCTGGCAATATTGCGATAGTAGCCGCCTTGTTTACGTAGTCCTCCAAATCTTTCTTGTCACACTTGATGCAATACTCCCCAGTTTTGTAGGTTTCTTGGATGCTCAGGCTGTAAGGGATTTGGACTTTTTTCCGCGCATTCACAAGATTGTTCGCAAGCGGGAGTAAAGTAGCCTCCATTTCGGAAAACTCTTTGTTTACCTGTCTCCTGAGTCCAGCCGGAACAAAGCGCAAATTCTTAAAGTAGGCCTCTTTGTCTTTTTCAAGCTGTTCCTTAATTCCCTCTCTTGTTATGCTGTTCAAGTCCTTCACCGTCTCTATAGGAACACCAGCACTCCGCAAGTCCAAAACGGCAAAATGTAGATCTGAAATGGCATCGTCAATGGCCATACGTGCCTGATCTGCCATAACGTCCGAAAACATGGTTTCAGGCATACAGGAATCGACACGGCCAACACCTTTATTTTGTTTCTTGTTTCCCATAACTCACTTATTTATTAGTTTTAAAGGGTTTCCCCCAGATAACACCGCGTGATGCATCTTGTACACGCTTCTTGTTAAATCTTCTTTCCAAGCCAGATATCCACCCAGCCCTAACCGCTGCAAGTGCTTCCTCATCACTTACTGCATTGTACTCCGAAGGCGTGAAAACCTCCCCTTTGCGTTCGGCTTCTGATTGAAGCGCAAACTGTTCCCTTTCAAAGTTGGTTTTGTGTTCCCACTTAAAAGCCTCCACTTTTTTTCTTTCTTGAATTGACATAACTACTTCCATAGTCTTACTCTATTTAAAATGTTAATAACTAAATCGGCTTATATTGCAGATTATTCCATGTTTCGTATATTTCAGCGTAGATCATGCTATCAACACCCGAAACGGCTTTTTCCTTACTCTCTTTTAATGGCTTTATCAGATTCTCAGCATTATTTACAATACGCTCCGATATACGCACATAGCAATCTTCTATGTCTATGTCTGTGTTGTGTATCAGTCCGGCCAATTCGCTTGCAAACACCTCCATTTGGGACGCTGAGGCCTCCAATGCTTTCAGGAAGGCGCAAGCAATCTCAAACAAAGACACAGAGGAAACGCCATTACCTGAAAGCCTTGTTATAGTATTCTTCAATTCTTCAAATATGGCATTTGCCGCCCTCTCTTTCATCTGCAAGACCTGTCGCAATACATCTACACGGGAAGAAGGTTCCATGTCTTCATCCGTAAGCATTTCTGCAGCCTCACTTTCTGCAGCCTTGACCTGCAACTCCAGCACACTATCGCCAACTATTTCAAACATACCTTTTAGATTTATCCGTTATTCATCATATTGTTTAAAACCTCCCTAAACTTTGTAAGATATGCCGCCTTTCTTGAGGCTGTATGCTTTGCGTTACCTTCGCTTAAAGCATCGCCAAAGAAATCGGCACACATAGAGAGTGTGAAAGATACAAATTTAACCGTTTCCAAAACCTCTAAATCATCGCTGTCGTTAATCATATCCAGCAGAGCAACAAGCGCGGCCTTAGCCTCAACACAGGAGCCTATCAGCTCAGGTATGGGGATAATGAGGTTATCCAAAGCCCTACCAAAGTCTAAGGCTTTGGCGGGGCTATCGTTCTGTATGGTGTTACTCTTTCCCATAATGCTGCTGTGTTAGTCTTTTGTATTGTTCAGGGCTTCCGTAACCTTCTCCAGCCTGTCACGCAAGCGGCTAACGGTCTCCTTTGCCATGTTCTCCACGTCTGCTATCATTTCCCTGATACAGTCGGGGTGATCGTCGTAAAGGCATACGTCCACGCACCAAATTGCATTTACCCACCTCTCAAGGATTGACAGTGTACCATTAATACATGATACATCGTGCATAGTGTCCGCATCAGCTTTCTCAAACTTGCAAACTACATCCAATAGCTGACTTTTAGCAAGCAGTATATAACTACCCATTACTGAAACGGGCACGGTCTTGTTGATTTCTTCGTTTAGTGATGTGAAATCGTGCATCATTTTTATATCCTTTGTTTCCATATCTGAAATATATTTTTGTTAAAACTCTGTTTATTGCCTGTCTATCTGTTGTATGATGAAGACTACCCCACGGGATCGGGAGGCGGACGTGAGAGGGTTGAGACGAAAAAGAAGCCACTCCCCAGCTCTTTGATACTACTAATCAAAACACCGTGCATCATCAATCTACATTATTTCTTGTTCTGTAATGAACGTGCAACTATTATTGCCTGTTACGTTTGTGTGATATAGAGGGCTTCGTTTGTTTATGCAGTAGCCCGTCCAGATCTCTGTTTTACAGGTAAAGACCTTACAAGCCATATAGTCGCACTCAATACATTTCACGTTGTCCTTATCATATAACCGCCATCAGTGCGCTCAATGTATTCCAAATCCTCGCATCTGGTAACTAATTCCATCGCCTCTTTCGGACACACACCGAAATAACAACCAGTTTGTGAAATCAAATCGTTCTTTTCAAAGTCTTTGCTGATTGTGTCGCCCATGAACTGAGTGAAGGCGTACAACTGTTTGTCTGTAATCATAATCATATCAAATACATTTTTAAAGTTAAACTTACTTTCTTGTTTTTTTCTCTTTCCAATGGGGTACGCTGTCACTATTCCCCGACTGCATTCTTCTGAAATAGTCGTATATGTCAAGAACATCATCCCAAGTAAGTAGATTCGAGAACATCCGGCCAATAGCATCCGATTCGTTATCATCACCACTTTTTGGGATTCCGTTTTTTATACGTTCACGGGATGCGGCTTGGTGTTCGCGTGCCTTCCTCAGTTCCAGATCTATCCTCATACTCGCAATTTGTTCGAATGTCTGATCTGTAATTTCTTTGCACCTGTTCATCTCAAGGAAAAAGCCCATTATCTTACAGGCCTTGCAGCTGGAAACAACAGGAAGGTAATAGTTTGCTTTTGATTTTTTCTCATTACCCTCCTGAGTATCTTTGCGCCACGCCATAAGTTTAAGGCTCATATCGGCCTGTTTCTTCGCATCTTTCTCCGAGACGATACCGCGCTCAATAATTCGTGTTAGCTGTCTTTCGCTCAGCTCTTCGCCTTCGTCTGCATTTGCTAGTAGGGTATCTGCATAGAGTTGCTTAATCTCGTTTAGAAATTCTATAGCCTTGTTACTGTTGAGCCAGCGCGAAACCATTTGCCCAAGACTTGATTGGTTTTCTGTCTTTACGTTATGGCTCATTCTGTAAGCTTCCAGAGCGTAATCCTTACCCATAACAGCTACGCCGCACAAAGCGATTCTGTCATTAACCGATAAATCCCTTTTCTTTTTCTTATAATTTGATGCCATACCTCAATTATTAAAAATAGTAAAAAATAGCGTTTTTTCTCCTTTGCGCGCCGAAATAAACCTTTTATCTTCTTTGCGCATTTCAACATTTACGTTACTGATGTCTTGAACATCTTTTTATATCTTTGACTCATTTTCTTGCTTTTGTAAAGAAATCCGATTTACTCATTTTCTGTTTTCTATATATGCTTAGAGCTTGTATTTTTGCTTTTATCTCATTTTCAGGTGTGTTGCTTATTTCTGCTTATCTGAGTTGTTTTTGACTTATTCCTCATACCAAAGTAGTCATTAAAGTAGTCAATACGTATTTATAGCCAGATCCTTCGCTTTCTGGATCACCTCGTCGGTGATTACCCCGTATTTGGATAGGCCGTGTTTATTTGGGTTTTTAATGTCGCTTTCGGATTCTCCGTTTTTGAACCATTCGGCTACGAGTTCCACGACTGCATCCTTTCCCTTCGTGCTATTGGAGTCCTCTTGCACATCGTTATCCGTTGCGTTATAGTATTGGCTTGTCTTGTCGCCCCACCACTTGACGAATTTCTTTCCGAACTGTTGTATGATATCCTCCGTATCGAAGTCTCTGAGTGTTCCTTTAAACTCGCTGTAGTTGGCGAAGTAGGCCAGAAGCATCTGGGGTGTGCATATTTTCCCGTACCTACCCATGAACTGGCGTGCTGCGAGGTCTGCGGCCTGTTGGTTCATAGGTTTTCCTGAGCGTTCTATCATTGTATAGTATGCCGTAAGTTGTATGCGGAATAATGCCTTACCAGCTCCGTCAGTCTCATAGATGTTGTCGAGTTGTGAGAGTGTCGGTGCTGGTGAGTTGACTGCGGCGACGATATTCTCAAGTACATAGTCCCACTTGTCTGCTCCGTATGCGTTGACCACGCTTTGGAATGTGGGGTGTCTCTGCTTGAAAAGTGAGCACGTTTTAATTTGCAGACTTGACAACTGACTGCACGTATTCGATTGTCTCTTTCTGGGCATCTGCGATGTTGTCATCTGGAGTTGGCCTATGATTTTGCCTGCTGTTTGTATTGCCATAGTTGTTATCCTGTTTAAGTTCAAAAATTCCTGTATATTCGTTAGCCTCTGACTGTTGTATGATGAGGCGTGCTTTTTCGGGATCGCCTCCTGAGAGTTTCACGAGTAAGTTGTAGAAGCGTTTGCGACCTGTGTCAGACTTGAATGGTTTTCCGATCTCATGCCTGTACCTCATCCATTCGAGGTAAATGTCGGCAAAGTCCATAGCCACGAAATCAGGTGCTATTATCTTGGAAAAATCTTTTTGGGATAGTTTACTATCCTTTTTATATTCTTTTACCTTATTATTATTTATTATAGGTTGTTCATTCTGTTGTTCATTCTGTTGTTCATTCTGTTGTTCAAGCTGAAAATAATATTTTAGCGTAATCACGTTAATAATGCGGCTTTTCTGATGTTCAATTTTACCCCCTTTTTTGAGTTCATCTAAAAACTTTCTTACTGTGTTGCGTGACCACCCCCAGCGGACTGCGAGATTATTCTCAGACATAGCCACCTGACCGCGATTAACCGTAACCTCGTTACCCCTAATAAGAAAAGTCCTTTCCTTCCATGCCGCGAGGAAAAAGAGGTCTATGTATGCCTGAGTTCTTGTGAATCGGTCTCTGAAATAGTCCTCTTCATCCGTTATGCATCGGGGGAGCTGAATGTAGCCGTCCTTATTCATACGCTATCCTGAATTATTTATGAAGGACTCTGTTAATTTCCTCTTCCGTGAAAAACTGCCTTTTTCCGACCTTCACAGCGTTGATCCTCCCGTCCTTAACCCATGCCCAGAGCGTAGGCAGTGATATGCCAAGCATCTCAGCGGTTTCCTCGCGTGTGTACCTCTTCACATATTGCCTTTTCTCCCTGTCTGCTTGCAAGGCCTTGTTAACCTCTTCGCTGACCGTCGCCCTGAGCCATGACTCTATGGCTGGGAGGGCTTGCTGCAAAATCTCAAATGTCTCGTTCATAATCTACGAATTTTAAAGTTTCTGCTGCAAAAGTATGGTTTTCACGTATTCAATCAAAGGAAATATAACAAAAATAATAAATAAAATTATCACGCTAAATTGTTGATATTCAGCGGGATATGTTTCGGAAAAGCTTCGGAAAAGCTTCGGAAAATGACGTTTTTATATATTAAGTCAGTAGTCTTTTGATTAATTTCATTTCATCTGTATGCAGATTAGGCTTTATTTTCTTCCCGAAAGACTCTATTTGTTCGTTGATGCTATTCTTGTACTTGTCTCTTTCGTCCATGTGGACGTATTTGTCAGCATAGGCCGTAAAAACATAGAGAAGGATATCCAGACGATTCCCGTTTGAGATCTCCGTGAGCGCGCCATATTCCAAAGCCCTCCGCAACATATTCCAGTTTGTGCCTGATTTCAAACATCCTTTTCCATTTTTCGTAAGGAAAGTGTGAAGATTAAGATGTTTTCCACAATCTTTTATATCGTTCATATTGAAGGTTTCTCTAGATGATGTAAAACGCTGCCTTTCTGCCAATATGCTATCAAATTCCTTTTCGTCTATAGTGTCCGCTATGATAGTGGGCTTGCGCTTCCATGCTTCGGGCTTCTCCTTAGCCTTCTCCAATATGGCCGTACTGAAGGAATCCTTATATTTCTTCAAATTCGGCTTTTCCAAATAGTCGAACATGATGCGCACATCTTCCCACCTCTCAAATATAGCCTCTTGGAGTTGGTTGAGTTGTGAAAAGAAGAAAAATAGTTTATGATCTTCACTCTTAAAGGTATTTCTATCCCAACCTTCTTTAACGAGTCGCTTTGTAATCTTAGCCCCGTCGAATAGATACGATATAACGCTGTGAGTAGCTACAGTATTACCCTCAGAGTCGATTTCTGAACCTATAAGCCCATTACTACCCATTGAGAATACAACCTTATTACCGGTATCGCTTTCTATCGTTACTCCAGCGGGATAATATGGTAATATGGTTAACCTATTTCGAGCTGTACCGTTCACTACAAGGGGATTGCTTAATATATCTGAGAATTGACCTTTATAGAGTTTGATACTATCGGAGTTATCGGTTTCTTTGTAGAGCTCCATAATATCTAAGGTGTTGACCTCATAAGCCAAAGCCTGTATTTCCTCATAAGTCAGAGGCTCAGGATGTCGCTCCGTAAACGCTATGTCAAAGAGTTGCTTTTCCACTCTCTTCATCGTCTCAACATAATTGTTTGCTATAGGGTATTTCATAATTATGCCTCCTTTTTGTTTAGTGAAACCTCCTTAGCCTTGGCCATCTTTTCGGCAATGCTCTCGGCCTGTTCTATGGCTCCGCGTCTGATATATGTCTCAAAGTTCTTTAGTGTAGTGTGTCCGCTAATGCTCATGATATCCTTTGCGTCCAACAGCCCTGTATTATACAGGCTTGTGACGGCAGAGCGTCGTGAGGTGTGCGAAGATACCATTTCCCATTTTTGCTTGATGACAGCGTTCGAGAAATCACGTTTATATAGAAGATCACCGCTTTCGTGTTCAGCTGCATAAGCCATCATTTTCTTATACCTTTTGAGTTCTTCACCATGTAGCCTTTCACCGCTTTCCACTCGCTTCCTCATGCTGATAAAGGCCTCTTCCTTTTGGCGTTCCTTCATGCAGAGAAGGGTACGGCTCCACTCAGCCAAAGAGGGGATAGTGGCGGAGAGGTCTTTAAGTATGAGTTTTATAATGTCGTTCAGGTAGTCTTTACTTACCTTTGGGAAATTATAGTTATACTTTCTGCATAGCTCAAAGACTCTTTTATCGAGTATGGGGATAGTAATCTCATTCCCCGTTTTTTTCTGCTTCAGTACGATAACATTAAGGCCGTTGGGAGTCACCTTAAAGTTGTCCTTGGTGAGTTTTGAGTAGTCGCTAACTCTCTGAGCCGAAAAAAAGCCGATTACCCAAATGTCGCGCACCTTCTCGCGCATACCCTCCAGCGGCATATCATACAGAGCGTCGATCTCTCTGTCAGTCAAGGCAATTTCCGTCCTCTTCTCGTTATCATCCGCCTTGCGCTCATGCCATACCTTCACGCTTACTGCGTTAGTGCATTTTTCATCCTCTACCGCTGCATTGCACAGGCGACGGAAACAAGTTATCTGCTGGTTTATTGTGCCTATCATTAACTCCTTACGCTCCAGAAATGAAACGAAGCCGCCAGCGAAAGCCCTGTTAATCTGGTCGAACGTCATGCTTCCGGCCTTCTTATATGAGAGGTATTCATTCAAATGTTTCCCGAAGGTTTCCCATACTGAAATGCTGCCTTTCTTATATTCCTTCCCTTTTGCTCTAATTTCGCCATTTTTAATTGCATCTAGAAAAAAGACGTAATAATTCCATATAATACAGAGTTCCTTTTCTTCGCGTTCTTTCTGTCGCTGTTCAGTTTCCTCCTTCGCCTTTATTCCCTCCTCATTAACAATGTTGCCGATTTTTTGCTCCAACTTGATTTTGTCCTCTGCTGAGGTAACAAGGCCGCTAAGGAAAGCGTCTCTAATAACGCCCTCAATTTTGTTGAGTTGATCCTGTACCTTTGCGCCTTCTTCTGTGGCGTAATATGAGGCCTGAGCTTTTAGGCTTCTCTGTGCCTTGTTCCAAGATTCAACACTAACACAAATCTTTGTGTTGATGTACCAGTTACTGATACCAAATGCAGGGCGGTTGATCCTTGTGTAGAGGCTTGCCGTTCCCTTCGTTTGTTTTGTCCTTAAAAAGAATTTTGTTGCCATAATAAAAAAAAGAATTTTGTTGTGAAACTGCTGCAAAGATACAAATAATATTTGGAACTGCCAAATCTTACTTAATGAAAAAGTGCAGCAAAAGTGCAGCAAATAACATTAAGCAAGTATTAAGAAAAAGAAAAAGTGACTGATTTTCAGCCACTTATGTTCTGTGTCGACACTTGGATTCGGACCAAGGACCCCCACCATGTCAAGGTGATACTCTAACCAGCTGAGCTATGCCGACGTTTTGTTTTGCGGGTGCAAGGACGGTGCAAGCCGAATACAATCGAGTTCACTCGAATTGCTGAGGCGCAGCCCGTTCTCACAGCTTTCGGCTGCAAAGATAATAAGAAAATCTGATATCTGCAAGATTTTACGTGAAATTCTTGCAGATATCAGGGAAATGTCATAGCAGCTTTTTGATTTCCGCCTCAATATCCTTAACCTGGGCGGCACGCTTCACCAGGTTGTTGTCGCGGTCGATAAGGAAATAGTCGGGCACGGTCTGTACATTGTAAAGCATGAGACGCTGCGACTGGATACCGTCGGCATCGCGCACATTGATCCAGGGCAGAGAGGCTGTCTGCTGCTTCCAGAAGTGCTCGTCGGGGTCGAGTGATACCTGATAGATCTCGAAGCCTTGCTGGCGGTATTTATTGTAGAGTTCGCGGAGCATCAGGATGCGGGCAGGCGAGTCTTCCAGTGCGAAGACGTGGAAATCGAGCAACACCACTTTTCCCTTGAGGTCGGTCAGATGGCGCACCTGTCCCTTGTTGTCTGTGAGGTCGATGTCGAGCACGCCAGCCTCTTTTACCTTACTGGCTTCCACGCGCAGATCCTGGTTCTTGGCATCGACGATGCGCTGGTTCTTCATACCCTCAATAGCGATATTATGCAGGTTCTGTCCGCGCTCGGCATGGGGATAATAGGTATCCCAGCTGGTAGCCACGGCAGCAAAGGCCTTGATGTCGTCCTTGTTAGAGCGGGGATCGAAGATCAGCCACTGACCGATGGTCTGGAACAGGGCGAAGTAGGAGTAGGCCTTCATGGGCTCCTTGTAGATATAGTTCAACTTCACGTCTTCCTTATAGGCATTGATGAGTTTCTGTATGCTGTCGTTGGCGGCGGTAATACCCAGGTCCATATTCTGCTGCAGGGCGATGGCCTGACTCTGCAGTGCCATCTGTTTCAGAGTGAGTTCCTTGATCTTCTCACAGTTCTCAGAGCCTGAGATGGTGTAGTTCGAGGCCATGTTAGGATACTTTCCCTTGATCTGCACCGTCTCTGTCGAGTCGATGCTGACGTTAATAATCTGGTCGGCGATTCTGAGTCGGTAGAATTCGGGAGCAATCGTGGACTCCTGACTGAAGGCAAAGTTGCCCTTGTCGTCCAATTTCACAGAGTCGAGCACGTTAACACCCTCCAAACCAACATTCTCAAAGTAGAGCACAGAGTCGTTGGCGTTTGCAATCTGTCCTTCCACCTTAAACTTCTTGTCGTTGCACGAGGCAATCGTCAAGGCTGCCATAAACAGCAGGGTAGCTTTCCAAAGTTGTTTCATATCTGATATTGTATTTTTTTCTTTTTTGCGGGTGCAAAGGTACGAATAAGCAAGCAAAAAACCAAAAAAAAAGAAAAATAATCCCCTTTTCTTCGTTTATTTATATTATAATGTGTAACTTTGCGACCGCATTTGACATGCCTATTATTTATCGTACTCCTGGCCACTGTTTGTGCCGCAAAAGATGCAGTTCCCGGAACAGATTTCATGCCTTTGCAGGTAGATTATCGTGAACAGTACAGTGCAGCCGGCCGTTTTCCCGGCGGATTTACCAAGCGCGAAGGCAAAGCCAGCGACAATGAGATTCTGACATCCCGTCTGGTGGACCGTGTGCTCCGCCCGCTCTTCCCCTCTAACTATCATGCAGAGGTGTTTGTGAATGTCATGCTGCTCTCAGCTGATGGTGTGGATCAGCCCGACGCTCTGGCAGGTTTTGCTGCCTCTGCCGCCCTGGCTTGCTCGGATATTCCTTTTGAGTGCCCCATCAGTGAGGTCCGCGTGGCCCGCATCAACGGTGAGTATGTCATCGATCCTACCTTCGAGCAGATGAAGGAGGCCGACATGGACATTATGGTTGGTGCCTCTGCCGAGAACATCATGATGGTGGAAGGTGAGATGAAAGAGGTGTCGGAACAGGATATGATCGGCGCCCTCAAGGCTGCTATGGCTGCTATCAAGCCCATGTGCGAACTCCAGGCTGAGCTCTCTAAGGAGCTGGGCAAGGACGTGAAGCGCGAGTACGACCACGAGGTGAACGACGAGGAGCTGCGCGAGCAGATGAACAAGGAGCTCTATCAGCCTGCCTACGACGTTACCAAGCAGGCCCTTGAGAAGCAGGCCCGCCAGGATGCCTTCGACAAGATCCTTGCCGACTTCAAGGAGCAGTACAACGAGGCTCACAGCGACCTCTCTGAGGACGAGCTCGAGGAGAAGGCTGCCATGATGGACCGCTACTACCACGACGTGATGCGCGATGCCATGCGCCGTTGCATCCTCGACGAGGGTATCCGTCTCGATGGTCGTAAGACCGACGAGATTCGCCCCATCTGGTGCGAGGTTTCTCCACTGCCCATGCCTCACGGAAGTTCTATCTTCACCCGTGGTGAGACACAGTCGCTTTCTACCTGTACCCTTGGTACGAAGCTCGACGAGAAACTGGTTGACGACGTGCTGGAGCACGGTTATCAGCGTTTCCTGCTCCACTATAACTTCCCTCCCTTCTGTACTGGTGAGGCTAAGGCACAGCGCGGCGTAGGCCGTCGTGAGATTGGTCATGGCCATCTGGCATGGCGCGGTCTGAAGGGACAGATTCCTGAGGACTTCCCTTATACCGTACGTCTTGTATCGCAGATCCTCGAGTCTAACGGTTCTTCATCAATGGCCACCGTTTGTGCCGGTACACTTGCCCTGATGGATGCCGGTGTGCCTATGAAGAAGCCCGTTTCCGGTATCGCCATGGGTCTGATCAAGAATCCTGGTGAAGAGAAGTATGCCGTGCTCAGCGATATCCTCGGCGATGAGGACCACCTGGGCGATATGGACTTCAAGACCACCGGTACAAAGGATGGTCTGACGGCTACTCAGATGGATATCAAGTGCGACGGTCTGTCGTTTGAGATCCTCGAGAAGGCCCTTATGCAGGCCAAGGCCGGTCGTGAGTATATCCTTGGCAAACTCACTGAGACGATTGCCGAGCCGCGTGCTGAGATGAAGCCTCAGGTACCCCGTATCGAGGCCTTCGATATTCCCAAGGAGTTTATCGGTGCTGTTATTGGCCCGGGCGGAAAGATTATCCAGCAGATGCAGGAGGATACCGGTGCCACCATCACCATCGACGAGACCGACGGTGTGGGTAAGGTTCAGGTCAGCGCTCCTAACAAGGAGAGCATCGACGCAGCTATCGCCAAGATCCGTGCCATCGTGGCTATCCCCGAGGTCGGAGAGATCTATGAGGGAACCGTCCGCTCTATCATGCCTTATGGCTGTTTCGTTGAGATCATGCCTGGCAAGGATGGTCTGCTCCATATCTCCGAGATCGACTGGAAGCGCCTTGAGACCGTCGAGGAGGCTGGTATCAAGGAGGGCGACAAGATCAAGGTGAAGTTGCTTGAGATCGACCCGAAGACAGGTAAGTACAAGCTCTCTCATCGTGTGCTGATCGATAAGCCCGAGGGTTATGTGGAGCGTCCGGCCCGTGAGCGTGGTGAGCGCCGTGAGCGCCCTGAGCGTGGCGAGCGCAGAGACCGTCGTCCCGACAGAGGCGAAAGGCAACGGGTAGGCGATTCGTCAGAATCGGGAATGCGTCGCGAGAAGCATGGCGACCATCGCCCTCGTCCTGAGCATCAGGGGGAGACTCCGAAGGAAGAAAAAGCGCCTAAGGATTTCAGCGATTCGCTCGATAACATGGACTTCTAAATAATGAACCCCCTTGCAGCCAGTGCGAGGGGGTTTTCTGACAAAATAAAGATGACAATGAAAAGCTTGAAACTATGGATGATTGCCATGCTGCTCATAGCAGGCATAGGCTCACAGGCACAGACAAAGCGTTCGGATGATTTCCGGGCCAGGTATGAACTGAAGGAGGTGGTGGTGATGAGTCGCCACAACATCCGCTCGCCGCTGATATCCGGTGGGGCAGCTTATATGCGAGTGACGCCCCACGAGTGGTTCAAGTGGACATCACCCTCGAGCCAGCTGTCGCTGCGTGGTGGTGTGCTGGAGACGGAGATGGGACAGTTCTTTCGTCAGTGGATTGTAGGCGAAGGCCTGTTGCCCGACAACTACCGTCCAGAGGGTGAGGAGGTGCTCTTCTACGCAAACTCGCGTCAGCGCACGTTTGCCACGGCGAAGTATTTCTCGGCAGGGTTCCTGCCCTTTGCCAATGTGGAGATTACCCACAAGTTGGCCGAGGATAAGATGGATCCCGTGTTTACACCTCAGTTTACCAAGATGAACGACACCTACCGCCAACAGGTGCTCAGCGAGATAGAGTCGTTGCACGGAGGTCCTCAGGCATGGATGGAGAGCGTGAAGCCTACGCTGACACTGATGGAAGAGGTGCTCGACATAGCCCATTCGCCCGCTGCACTTGAGGGCGACACGCTGCACTTCTGGTTCGACGATACACAGTTCAAGATAGAGAAAGGCAGTGAGCCGAAGATGACGGGCGGCTATACGCTGGCCAACAGCGTGGCCGACGCGCTGGTGCTGCAGTGCTACGAGACGGAGAACATGGCAGCCTTCGGCCATGAGCTGACGATGGAGCAGTGGCGCCAGATCTGTGCCGTGAAGGAGGTTTACGACGGTCTGTTGTTTACCACCCATGCCGCTGCCGTCAACCTGGCCTATCCGCTGGTAAGCCGTATTCGCGAGGAGTTGAATCGTGAGGATCGTAAGTTCATGTTCCTTTGCGGTCACGACTCTAACCTGGCCAGCATCGGTGCAGCCTTAAGACTTAACTTCCCCGAGACGGAGAATGCCCTGGAGCTGCACACGCCTATCGGCTCGAAGTTGGTGTTTGAGAAATGGAGCGATGGTGCTGAGGATTATGTGGCCATCAACCTGGTCTTTGCAAATCTGAGTCAGTTGCAGGGTTGCACGATGCTCTCACCCGACGTGCCGCCGATGGTGCTGCCCGTTACCGTCGAGGGCCTGTCGGCAAACAGCGACGGACTCTACCGATTGGCCGACCTCGATAACCGCATGGCAGAGACCATGGGTGAATATGATGCCATCGAAGACGTCGAGACCGCTGTACCTTCTGCTCGCATCATCCCCATCAGTCAAGGGCGTTCCTACACGCTCAGCGGAGTCCAGGCTACCGACTCCACGCGTGGCGTGATTATCGAAGACCATCGCAAGGTCATCAGGAAATAAATTCATCCCGTACCACATCAGTGATACGGGATGAATTCTATTTAGGCTGCAGGTCGGCATACTCGCGGGCGACGTTCTCGATTGAGGGGCACGCCTTCAGGGGGGATCTTCGGGTCGTTCGGGTATCTCCTTTGGCTGATGCGAGTATCTCCTTTCGCCCGTGCCGACGTCTCCTTTCCCCCTATAGGAGGCATCTGCGTCGGTCGTGGAA
>CACXVS010000021.1 GCA_902771155.1 uncultured Prevotellaceae bacterium | reverse complement strand
TATCAAGATTGGTCAGTGGAACCATTTTGCTATCTCATTCAACAAAAGAGCCTTCAAACTCTACGTCAATGGAAACCGCTTCATCAATCTGCCTAATGTGGCGGCTCCCAGTCGTTTCGAATTCATTATTCAGGATGAAAATCCCTACCGAGGCGTTGCTAATGTAGTGCTCGCCAAGGGTGCTGCTGATCTCTATCAGCGTCAGACCACAGACCTCAGTGCCGTGGAGAAGGCGATTGCCGAGACGGGTAAGTTCGTGACTAACAACATCCTCTTCGAGACGGGTAAGGCCACGCTGAAGCCGGAGTCGATGGAGGAGATCCAGAAGGTGGCCGACTATATGAAGAAGAACCCGAGCGCCCGCTTCGAGGTGCAGGGACATACCGACAATCAGGGCTCTGACGCCATCAACGACCCGCTGTCGCAGCAGCGTGCCCAGGCCGTGGTGGATGCCCTGGAGAAACTCGGATGCGACCCCTTCAACATGCGTGCCGTGGGTAAGGGCTCGCACGAACCCGTTGCCGACAACTCAACCGACGAGGGCCGTGCCAAGAACCGTCGTGTGGAGTTTATCAAGAAATAAAGGAATATTTATACGGTGATCTCGCCCCGCAGGCTCTGCGCCATCAGTTGACGCACGGTCTGCGGGTCGTTTTCGTAATGGCTCTGCAGGAACATGAGCTTGGTGACGGCACTCTCGACGGTCTGGTCGTAGCCGCTGATGACGCCTGCCTCCTGCAGATGATAGCCGCAGCCGTAACGGCTCATCTCCACCGCTCCCTGCATGCACTGGCTGATGTTGACGATGACCTTGCCGTTCTTCGTTCCTTCGCGCAGGGCGTTGAGCAGCCAGGGGCTCTGGGGGGCATTGCCCGAGCCGAAGGTGCGCATCACGATGGCCTTCAGGTTCGGCGTGTGGATGATATGGCGGATGAGGTCTTCGCGGATGCCGGGGAAGAGCGAGAAGATGATCACGTTGTTGTCGAGCCGGAAATGGGGGGTCATCGGCTTCGAGAAGTCGGGCTTCAGGATGCGCTCACGGTGGTAGGTGATGTTCACGCCTGCCTCCACCAGATGGGGGTAGTTGAACGACTCGAAGGCATTGAACTCCTCGGCGCTCTGCTTCGTGGTGCGGTTGCCGCGGAGCAGATGGCCTCCGAAACAGATGCCTACCTCGGGCACGCGGGCATGACCTGCCTCGTCTTTCGCGGCAGCAATCTCCACAGCGGTGATGAGGTTCTCCTTGCCGTCGGTACGCAACTGTCCGATAGGCAGCTGGGAACCCGTGAAGATGACGGGCTTGGTGAGGTTCTCCAGCATATAGGAGAGGGCAGAGGCGGTGTAGGCCATCGTGTCGGTGCCGTGGAGCACCACAAAACCGTCGTAGTCGGCATAGTGGTCGGCGATGCAGTGGGAGAGCTCCGTCCAGCGCGCCGGCGTCATGTCGCTGGAGTCGATGGGCGGGTCGAACTGATAGATGTCGATCGCGGTATCAAACTGCTCCAGTTCGGGCACGTGGACGATGAGCTGCTCGAAGTCGAAGGGCTCCAAAGCACCCGTCTGAGGGTTGCGTTTCATGCCGATGGTACCACCGGTATAGATAAGTAGGACTCTGCTGCGCATGGATTTTAAGCGTTTTATTGCATATTTTCTGCAAAGATAATGCTTTTCTCTGGATTTTTTGCTATCTTTGCACGGAAATTTGAACTTAAGAACGATAAAACGTACAATCTCATGAAACAATTCAACGACGAGAACTTCGTTTTGGAGACCAAGGTGGCCCAGGACTTGTATCATCACCATGCGGCTAAGATGCCGATCATCGACTACCACTGTCACCTGATTCCCGCGATGGTGGCCAACGACCACAGGTTTAAGAGCATCACTGAGTTGTGGTTGGGTGGCGACCACTATAAGTGGCGTGCCATGCGTACTAATGGCATCGAGGAGCGGTTTATCACGGGTAAGGACACCTCGGACTGGGAGAAGTTTGAGAAGTGGGCTGAAACAGTGCCCTATTGTTTCCGTAATCCGCTGTACCACTGGACGCATCTGGAACTGAAGACGGCCTTCGGCATCGAAAAGCTGCTCTCTCCGAAGACGGCTCGTGAGATTTATGACGAGTGTAACGAGAAGCTGAAGAGCCCCGAGTTCTCTGCCCGTGGTCTGATGAAGCACTATAAGGTGGAGTGTGTGTGCACTACCGATGATCCGATCGACGACCTGCACAACCATATCGAATATGCCAAGCACAAGGCCGATGAGGATCCCGTGATGCTGCCCGCCTGGCGCCCCGACAGGGCCATGAATATCGAGAAGGCCGACTTTTCCAAGTATGTTGAGGCGCTGAGCAATGTGAGTGGTGTGAGCATCAGGAAGTTCCAGGATATGGTGGACGCTCTCCAACAGCGTCATGACTTCTTTGCTGAGCAAGGCTCGAAACTCTCCGACCACGGACTTGAGGAGTTCTATGACGAGCCTTACACCGACTCGCAGATCGAGACCATCTTCGAGAAGGCCATGCGCGGTCAGCAGTTGTCTCAGCTTGAGGTCCGCCAGTTCAAGCACTGCTTCCTTACCGTGATGGGCGAGATGGACGCAGACGCAGGATGGACCCAACAGTACCACTATGGAGCTATTCGCGACAATAACACAGCGATGTTCAATCAGATAGGTCCGGATACAGGCTTCGACTCCATCGGAGAGTTCAACACGGCCAAGGCCATGTCGCACTTCCTCGATAATCTGAACAAGAAGGGTAAGCTTACACGTACCATATTATATACGCTGAACCCCTGTGCCAACGAGATGATTGCCACGATGCTCGGCAACTTCCAGGGTGGTGAGCCCGGTAAGATCCAGTTTGGTTCCGGTTGGTGGTTCAATGATCAGATGGATGGTATGATCCGTCAGATGAACACGCTTTCGGTACTCGGTCTTCTCAGCCGTTTTGTTGGAATGCTCACCGACTCGCGCTCGTTCCTCTCTTATCCTCGCCATGAGTATTTCCGCCGTATCCTCTGCAATCTGCTTGGCAACGATGTCGAGAAGGGCCTCTTGCCCTGCGATATGGAGATCCTTGGCCGTATGGTGGAGGATATCAGTTATTACAACGCCCGCAGATACTTTAAGTTCTACTAATGAGATACAACGCAGGACAAAACCAAGAGGGCGACTACGATCACTTCGTGGTGCAGGAGCCCATGCCGTTGCTGGAGTGGCTTCTGGCCAATGTCAAGCAGTCGAAGACGAAGATCAAGGCGACGCTTCAGGGTAGGGGCATCAAGGTAAACGGCAAGACCGTCTCACAGTTTGATTTCCCCCTTGAAAAAGGCATGAAGGTGGCTGTGAGTAAGACCAAGCGCAACCAGAAGGGCTTTAAGAGCCGTTACGTGAAGATTGTGTATGAAGACAAGTGGCTCATTGTGATTGAGAAGGAGATTGGTATCCTGTCGATGGCGGCAGGTCACTCAAGTCTGAACGTGAAGTCGGTGCTCGACGACTATTTCAAGAAATCACGCCAGAAGTGCAGGGCTCATGTGGTGCATCGGCTGGATCGTGACACCAGCGGACTGATGGTGTATGCGAAGGATATGGAGACCGAACAGATACTGGAGCACCATTGGCATGATATCGTCTATGACCGTCGCTATGTGGCTGTCTGCTCTGGTGAGATGGAACAGGATGAAGGTACCATCGCCAACTGGCTGAAGGACAATAAGGCCTATGTCACCTACTCATCGCCAACAGACAATGGAGGTAAGTATGCGGTGACCCACTTCCATGTAATCGACCGAACCACCGAGCATTCGCTGGTGGAGTTTAAGTTGGAAACGGGTCGTAAGAATCAGATTCGAGTACACTCAGCCGATATGGGGCATCCTGTTTGTGGCGATCCGAAGTATGGCAATGGCGACGATCCGCTGCATCGGCTTTGTCTGCATGCCTGGCTGCTCTGCTTCCGTCATCCCGTGACTGGTGAGCCGATGGAGTTTGAGACACCAATCCCTGTTACATTCAGAAAATTGTTTAAGTGATGGGAAATATAGGATATTACATTTTTGCACTGGTAGCCATCATGGTAGCCTTCATCGTTGTGAAGAAGGTGACGACCTGCTTTGTCAAGTCGGTGGTTCTGATCGTACTGATTGTGATCTTGGCAGCCGTTTATTGGCTGTACCTCATGTAGCGCTCTCTTCAGCGAAGACTTGCTCAAATGCCTCGCGCAGTTTATCTGGCTGTGCGATGAGGTCGCGCAGTTCGTTCAGTTTCTTGGCATTGGGCGAGTTGGGTATCCACAATCGGATATAACCCTCCTTGGAGTACTTGTTGTCCATGTGCTCCTTAAACCGTTTCCAGTGCCCTTCCTTGTCCATCTCAGGATAGTTGCTGAGGCCGAACTGAACGGTACGACGCACAACGGTCTCTGTATCTATGTCACGGTCAGCCTCGGCCACAATCTTCCCATAGATACTTCTTGGTGCCCGACTGGCTGAGGCGCGATGATCCTCGACGGCTTCTTTCATAATCTTGATCTGCTCGGGCGAGAACCATTTCTTCAGGCGGGCATCGGCAGCGAGAATCTTACCGCCTCGTATGTGATGGTCGGCACGATGGCCAATCATCCCCAAATCGTGATAGGCGGCAATGGTATAGGCCATGTTGACATCGGCTCCTGTGGCCTTGACCAGTTCCAGGGAACTGCGGATGACTCGGGTGACATGCTCCATGTTGTGGGCACGGTCGAAAGCAGCGTAACGAGGGAGTATCTGGGTTTCGATAAACTCCACCAGATCGAGGCTGGGAGTACTTGACTGATAGTTCATTGTTGGTGTTTTATTATAAAAAAGTCTGTCTTTTGTTTGCAAATATACGATTTTCTGATTACTTTTGCAAGAAAATAATGAAAAAATGATGGAAGAACAGATAATTAAGCCAAATTCAGCGAAGGCATGGGTGTTGGCGGCCCGTCCGAAAACTTTATCAGGTGCAGCCGTACCGGTCATGATTGGTGTGGCTCTGGCCTATACCGATGCAAGGACTTTCTATGAGGAGGGTACGTTCAGTTGGGTGGCTGCGCTTCTGTGCCTGCTTTTTTCATTTGCCATGCAGATCGATGCAAACTTCATCAACGACTTCTTCGACTTCGCTAATGGGGCTGATGATGCGGAGACGCGCCTCGGCCCTCGCAGGGCTTGTGCGATGGGTTGGGTAAAGCTCGACGCTATGAAGAAAGCGATTGCTGCCACCACCTGTCTAGCCTGTGTCATCGGTCTGCCATTGGCTTGGTTTGGTGGCTTGGAGATGATTATCGTCGGAGCGCTATGTGTCGTTTTCGCCTTCCTTTATACCACATTTTTCTCCTACAAAGGCCTGGGCGATGTGCTGGTGCTGGTGTTCTTCGGCATCGTTCCCGTTTGCTGTTGTTATTATGTCCAACTGCATACTATCACGTGGCAGGTTTTTCTGGCCTCTCTGGCCTGTGGATTAGTTATCGATGCCTTGTTGATCGTCAATAACTTCCGCGATAGAGACAACGACCGCGAGGCAGGAAAGAACACCATCATCGTGAAGTTGGGTGCTGAGGCCGGACTTCAACTCTATATGGGTGTTGGCATCGGAGCCATCATCTTGGGAGGCACCTTTTGGATGAACGGCCACGTGTTGGCCTTCGTCTTCCCCTTCATCTATCTCCTGATGCATATCTTGACCTATCTGAAAATCAAACGTATCTATCAAGGAAAAGCGCTGAATCTCTGCTTAGGAGAAACAGCGCGTAATATCTTCGTATATGGGCTTTGCGTAAGTATCGGCCTGTTACTGGTTTAGTTGAAGAAGTTCCACGATACGCCGATGTGCAGCACATCGCTGTTGGTGGGGTAGTGGGGTGCCAGGAAACTCATGCGATTGCCTGAGCCTGCGTTCACATGACTCATCATGATGAAGAAGCGCACACCTTTCAGTACCATATTCGCATAGACGTCCACGAAGGGATAGCCGCCCAGTTCAATCCGGCTCTCTTCGTTTTTCTGAACGGCAAACTGGGTAATCATCGGACAGTAGTCCGGTGCATAGTACTTGGTGAAATAGGTGGCATCAGCGCCAAGTTCCACGCCAAGCACTTTGGCTATCTTGAACTTCAGGTAGAGGTTTGTGAAGATGTTCCAGGCTGGCAGGGGCAGTACTTCCTTGTTGCTGCTATTCTGGTAGGTGATGACATTTTCCCAGTTGATGGGACCTAAACGGAAGTTCTGATGGAGCTGAGCGGTAAGGATGTTGATATTGCCCGACTCCTGATAGACGCCAGCCGTCATATTCTTACGACCATAGTTGGTTGTCGAACCAGACGACTGAGCAATCATGTCGTAACTCATACCATAGTAGGTATAGTTCTGTATCTCCTCGATGGCCACTCGCAGACGTGTGTCTGTCTTCTGGTAGCTGAAGAGTCCCTCCACACGGGTACGTGTTTCCTTCGACATGTCATCATCGTTCCACCAGATATGCTTGGAGTGGAACTTACGTTGGAAGAACACGGGATTGTTCCTGTGGAAATAAGCCTTGGCAGCCAGCTGGACAGTATCCCCGAAGAGGGCAAAATTCAGATCGGTATTGAAATCCACATGCAACTGCCCGGCATTGGCACCAGTCATCCAGGCCTCGGCCATCACATTGAAGTGGAGGGTCTTGCCCTGCGTCTTGCTGAGCTGTCCGCCAATACTGATGTCGTGCTCGTTCCATTTCGTCTGAGTGGCTATGCCATTCAGGGTGTCAGGCATTTCATATTTGTTGTAGTCGTAGGTCAAGAAGGCTTTCAGTCCGGCCTTCATGTATTTGTTGAAACCCTCCAACAGTGCCAGTCCAAAGGTGTTCTTGAACTGAATGTTGCGCATCACATCGTGGATCGAGTCGTTACCTGCTTCTTCGTTCCGCCTGTAATACTTGTTCAGATAATAGTCCGATGGGGTGTTATAAGCCAGATAGATATGTTCGTAGTTGTTGTATTCCATCGTGTGGATGATGCTCGTCACAGGCACGTATTCCTGTTTCATAGTGGCATCGATAGAGTCTTGGATGGCCTGAGCCCTGTTCAGACTGTCGAGAGCCTCCAGACTCTCAACTTTAATGCGGGTGGTGTCAACGGCAATGGCCAGTGAGTCAACGGTGTCTGCCTTAGGTTCGGCTCCCATGATCTTTGCCCCTTCAGGCCTTCCCATCGGTTTGGCAACTTCCTTGCGCCCCAGAGGTGCACCTTCCTGTTTGGCACCGTTCTTAGCTTCCTTGGCCTTCTTCGACTGCATGGCAAACTCACGGGCCTTCAATTCTGCCTCCGTCATCTTCACCTTACGGTAGAAACCGATGTTATAACGGTGAGTCAGGAATATGTGATGGTGGTCGTTGCGGTTCCAGTTCTCTGAGAGTATCGTGGGAATCTCGTTCTCATTGTAACTGTCCTGGAACGACTCAGGATGCGTGATGTAATTGTCGTTGGTGATACCTCCGTTCTCGGTAGCCTTCTGATGAGCCGTGTTGAAGAACAAGTGCAGGTTATAGCGGTCGCCAACATAGGAGCCGAACAGGGTGCCATTAAAATGCGAGATGCTCTGGTTGCTGTAGTAGCCTCTGGCATAGGCATAATCGAGGTCGAAGCCCACATTGATCCTCTTACCGGCATTCACGGCAAACTTCGCATCGATATGGTCTTCACCGTTGGTGTTGTTTCCGCAGTTGTCGTAGAGCACATTGGTGTAGGGCGACAACGTGTTCATAAAAAGAAACTTCTCAGGGCGCTTATCGACAAACCCGTAAGGCTGGGTAAAGATAAAGATGTCGCTTTCAGGACGATTGACGAATATCCTACTCAGACGTGGGGTGTAGTTGCTTCCTGTATGGCTGTACTCGCCATACATCGCACTATTGAACGTCGTGTTCATGAAGAGGTGGGGAACCGTATCGGGCTCCACGAAGTTCCTGTCGCCGAATTTCCTGTCGAGTGTCCAGGTATAGAGACCTTTGGGTATCTCTTTGTTGCGTGTCGTGTCGTTATTGTGCTTGTTGAAGTTCTGGTTGTCGCTACGCTGCGTGATATTGCCCATCTCGTCAATCTGGTTAAACGTATCCTGGGCACTGACGTTGATCAGTGCCAGCAGAGCGAGAAACAGCAAACTCAGTCTTTTTGTCATAGCGCTTACTTGATCATTCGCAAAGACGACTCTGCAATCTTGAAACACATGGAGAACAAAATGATGTATGTGCCGACAGTCCTGTCTTTGGTTAAATAATAAATCACCCCGACAACGGCCATAATCATAAAGATGATGTTCAGCCAATTACGTATCTGATCCTTGTTCATGTCTATTTCTCGTTAAGCAGGGCGTCGAACTTGTTGAAGATGTAGTCTTTGCGGTCAATGGTCTTCCTACGGAACTTACCCGAGATAGGATACAACTTCGTATGTTTCTTGTTGACGCAGTATTTGTCTGTAATCCATTTCTCTGCCTGATAGTGGATAGGCTTGCGCTCAAGGTCGTAATCGTATGTGATGCGGGTCAGTCTTACATCAGCCTTTCCGTCCTTGCACTCCACCAGAACCTGGTAGTTGAACTGGGTGCGGTCGAGCGATAGGGCTGCATTCTTAAAGACCAGCCACTCGTGGAACACTGCTCCTAACTCGTAATTGACAGAGTCCTTCAAAGCCACCACGCTGTTTTCTATCTGGTTGGGCTCCTCGGTCATCTTCGTCAGTTGCTTCAGCAGAATGTCATAGATCTGCCTGGCCGACTTGCCAGGAGCCTGGATAGTCTGTTCCCAGCATACCTTTCCGTCAATCTCGGGGACGGCATTGGGTACCAGATACTTGGCGTCGGGGTTCTCCTTCTCAACAGGTTCTACCTCAATTCGTTCCCACGTGTTATCTTGGGCTATTGCTGCCAGTGGCAGTAGTGCCAACAGGGCTATTAAGAGTTTTTTCATATCCACTTTCTTGTTATTTCCGGGCAAAAGTACAAAGATTTTTCCTTTTCTTTGCACGGATTACACGGATTAACACGTATTTTTTTGTTTTTTCACTATTAATTGATTCGTTTAGCCTTAATAATCATAAAAATAAGGTCTATTTTTTTGTAGTTTCATTTTTTTTTCTTATCTTCGCACAAATATTACTAATAACTAATAATTGTGCAATATGAAGAAAATTTACGTATTATTGTGTTTGCTGTCTGTAACCTTGTTTTCAGGGGCAGCTGAAGTAGAGATTGGAGGTATTTACTACAATCTTATTAGTAAAGCAAAGGTAGCTGAAGTCGTTGCCGGCTCAAACCCTTACACAGGAGCTGTTGTGATTCCTGAGACGGTGGAGTCAGAGGGAGTCACCTACACCGTGCAATCCATTAAGAATGCTGCTTTTGCCAATTGCACCGGTCTTACGTCCGTCACGATCGGAGACCATGTAACCTCTATTGGCGAAGAGGCTTTTTCTCGTTGCAGTGGTCTGACCTCAGTGACCATAGGCACAGGGGTAACGGATATAGCCAAGAGAGCGTTCTTCGAGTGTACCGGTCTTACTTCCATTGTTATCCCTGACAATGTTACCTCGCTGGCTGAATATGCCTTTACCGGCTGTTCCGGCTTGGAATCCGTGACTCTTCCTAAGTCACTGCAAACTATCGACGACTATCTGTTCCATAACTGTAGCAGTCTTGCTGCCATTACCATCCCTGACGGTGTGACCAGAATCGGTGAGTTTGCCTTTCGTGGCTGTAAGGCCCTGACAGCCTTCACGATACCAGGGAATGTCACAGAGATCGGTAATTCTGCCTTTTATGAGTGTGCTGGTCTGACATCAATCACGATCCCGGCTAATGTCACGACGGCAGGCAATGGTATTTTCCATGACTGTACGAATCTCACTTCTGTCACGTTACCCGATACGTGGACCACTATCCCGAACAGTGCTTTCAAGGGTTGTACAGCACTCACTTCTTTCACCATACCGTCGGGTGTGACTGTGATTGAGGGTTCGGCCTTTGATCACTGTACAAGTCTGACGACGATGACCATCCCGGGAACCGTCACTACTATCGAAAGCGTGGCTTTTAATGAGTGTAATGGATTGACTACCATCAAGATAGAAGACGGTGTTCAAACCATCGGTGGAATGGCATTCAGGTACTGTACCAATCTGACGACAATCAATTTCCCAGAGACTGTCACCAAGATTGATAATGAGGCATTCCTCGGCTGTGCCAGTTTGAAAGCGGCCGCCCTTCCCAATAGTTTGAAGGTTCTCGGAACCAATTCATTTAAGGATTGTAGTGGCCTGACCACACTCACGATAGGCACAGGATTATCAAAGATCGACAATTTCGCCTTTAACGGCTGCAGCAGCCTGACCTCTGTCGTCGTTCCAGGCAATGTCACTCATATTGCCAGCTCAGCTTTCCGCGACTGTACCAGTCTTTCTTCCCTTACTCTCTCAGAGGGGCTGGTGGAAATAGGCAATAGTGCGTTCCAGAACTGTCCAGAACTTACCGATGTCTCGATTCCCCACTCGGTAAAGACCATCAATTCCTCTGCGTTTATGGAGTGTACAAAACTGGTTACATTAACTATCGGTTCGAACATCTCAACTATCAGTTCGTGGGCCTTCCGTTCATGCGAGAATATTAATGAGGTGTATATATACGCCGAGAAGGTGCCCTATACCATTGAGGATGCCTTCAGCGGTTCTTATCCTGAATACATAACGCTCTATGTGCCATCAGGTAGTCTGGATGCCTATCAAGCAGCGAAGCCTTGGAATACGTTTAAGGAGATTAAGACGATGACCGTCACCAAATACACCTTGACATATATGGTTGACGGCGAGGTGTATAAGACCTATCAGTTGCTCGAAGGTGAATTGATTATCCCAGAGGCTGCGCCTACGAAAGAGGGCTATGATTTCTCTGGCTGGAGCACCATTCCTGAGACGATGCCAGGCAAAGATGTCACCATTACAGGAACATTCGAGCTTTCCGATGACCCGTCTAAGGAGATTGTCACAATCGCGGGAGTAGGACAGACCACCTATTGCAGCGAGTACGATCTCGACTTTACGGATGCTGAAGGAATCATCAAGGCTTATACCGCTACAGGCTATAACAGAACCACGGGTACTATCTGGCTGACACGTGTCTATGAGGTTCCTGCCCATGAAGGAATCCTGCTCATTGGTGAGGGTGGCGACCATAAGGTTAGCCGGAAATCCACGACCACCTATTATGCCAATTTGTTTGTTGGTACACTCGAGGCCATGATCCTCAACGAGACAGATGGCGAATACACGAACTATTACCTCTCCGACGGTGCTCAAGGTGTAGGCTTCTACAAAGTCAACGGAACGCAATCCATCAAGGCTAATCGTGCTTATCTGCCCTTGCTGAAGAATACGGTGAGCGGTACGCGTGGCTTCATCGGTTTCGACTTTGAAGACGGTGAAGATGGCACAACAGGCATAAATTCTCAATCTTCAATTTTCAATCTTCAATCAAACGAAGTGTATTACAACCTCCAGGGCCAGCGTGTGGACAACCCTACTAAGGGCCTCTACATTCGTAATGGTAAAAAGGTCGTGATTAAGTGAGTGAAATGAGAGCTTGTTCTCATTTCCGAACGTGAACGAGCTCGAGCGAAGCTCAAGGTCGTGATTAAGTGAGTTTAATGAGAGTATAAAGCAGTCATGTAAATCCCGAAATGTTTGGTCGTTTCGGGATTTTTTCATTCCTTTTAGCTTTGCTTTTGGATAGGCTGTATCAAAAAAAAAACTTCTAATTAATTTGGTATTTTGTCCAATTTGCACTATCTTTGTACCATTGTTTCGTTCGAAGAACAAATTAAATTAATTAATTATATATGAAAAAGTTTTATTTCCTATTGATGGCTTTCTTCTGCAGCATGTGTGTGTTTGCAGGAGAGATTACCGAGGAACAGGCGTTTCAGAAAGCTCAACAGCTTTTGAAGGGCAAGGTGCTGAAGAAATCGCAGGCGGCCAGAAGCCGTGCAACCTCGAGGGTAGAGAACGATTATTATGTTTTTAATGCTGAAGCTAACAGCGGTTTCGCGGTCATAGCTTCTAATGACCTCATGCCCGAGGTGCTGGCTTATGCCGATCACGGTAACCTCGACCTTGAGCATGCGAACAGCAACGTGAAATGGCTCTTGGACTATTACTCCAGAGTAGCCCAGTCGCTGAAGAATGCCCCTAGCCGTGGTGCAAGAACCAGGGGTAACGCCAATCTGCCGGAACTTATTCCACTGATGAATACGACATGGGATCAGGGAGGAATATATCAGGCGCATTGTCCGGCGGTGGCTGACGATAAGACGCTTACGGGTTGTATTGCCACGGCGATGGCTCAGGTGGTGAACTTCTTCCAATGGCCTTTGAATGGTGTACGTGAGACGGTGGGCTATCTGTCTAACAGTAACGATAAGCAGAAGCCGCAGATTGAACTCGAAACACTGCCAGCCAGGAAGTTCAATTGGTTTGACATGAAAGACGACGACGTGGCATGGCTGATGCGCTATTGTGGCCAGTCGGTGCTGATGAACTATAATACCGACGAGTCGTCGGCTTATTCTACAAGCATCCCGGGAGCACTGATCTCTATCTTTAACTTCAGTAAGGGTGTTGACATTGTCAACCGTGAGGAGTTTACCGACGAGGAGTGGGAGCAGGCACTCTATAAGGAGATTGAACTGGGACGACCAGTGATCTATAGCGGCTACAAGGGCGAGACAGGTCACACCTTCATACTTCATGGCTATAAGGACGGTAAGTTCTACATCAACTGGGGATGGGGAGGCGATCAGGACGGTTATTACGCACTGACAGCCCTCACACCTGGCAATATGGAGTTTCCTGAGAAACAGAATGCAGTGGTGGGCATACAGCCGGCCTCGAACAACGATATCAACTACGACGAGAAGCAGGAAATTGGCTTCCGTGAGGTACATGTTGAGCATCAGGGGCAATTGGCTTCACTACTTCCCGAGAGTGAGCGTTATCTCATCAGCCGTCTGAAGGTGACTGGAGAGGTAGGTGGTAAGGATATCGATGTTATTCGAGATATGTCGGAGAACAAGTATGGAAACGATAACCAGGGACGTTTGTCGAAACTTGACCTGTCGGAGGCTCGTATCGTCGGTGGCGGGAGTTTTGATGACCATGGTTACGCTCGTGAGATGATAGACGACGTGTTAATTGATTGGACTTTTACAAATTGTATCACGTTGACAAACATCATATTGCCCAAAACATTGAAGGAAATCGGCTATGGCGTTTTCAACCATACGAGTCTGTCCTCGATTGTCATACCAAAATCTGTGACAAAACTGAATGGTCAAACCTTTGGTTTGGAGACGCTCAATACGATTCAGGTTGAAGAGGGGAACCCTGTCTTTTATTCTCAGAACAATACTATTTATGAGAAAGCCACAGACGCCTTGGTCAGAGGTTGTCGGGCATCGGGTATTCCTGAAGGTGTGACAGAGATTGGCAATGGCGCTTTTATTTTTGCTGGTATGGAGAATATCATACTGCCAAAGAGCGTGAAAAAGATCGGCTATGAAGCCTTCTGTTACAATAGGGATATCAAGGACCTCTACATTCCCGCTTCTGTAGAGGAAATAGGATATCGTCCGTTCTTTGACTGTAATTTGCAGACCATTACCATTGATGAAGGTAATAAGGTGTATGATTCACGTGATAATAGCAATGCTATCATCGAGACGGCCACCAATACGCTGTTGCAGGCCTCAAACGCTACGACTGAGATTCCAACTTCGGTGACAGCCATTGCCGATGATGCTTTTGCCCGTCTTGATATCAAGAGCATTGACATTCCGCTGAGTGTGAAAACCTTTGGACGGAGCATATTTGAATCATCCAAGATAACCATCTTCCATGTGCACTATCCTACGCCCATTGAGATTCCTGAGGATGCCTTCAATATCATCGAAAACGGACAGGTAGCCAACTTTATTAGAGAGAATGCCCGTCTCATTGTGCCCGATGGCACTAAGGCGCTCTATGCAGCAGCCACGGGGTGGAAGGTGTTTGGCATGGGCTCCTATAAGATCATTGAGGAGTCGGAGTATGAGGCAGCCCGCCAGCACACCGTCACTCTGACTGAAGCTGGTACGCTCGAAACCACACTTACCCAGGAGAAGAAGGATATTGTGGAAGAGTTGAAGGTGGTAGGCCCCATCAATGCCAGGGATTTACAGTGCCTGAAGGGCATGTGCGGTCAGTTTGGTGTGCTGACGAGTATCGATCTCTCCGATGCAACGATTGTTGAAGGAGAAGGCACTATGGCCGACGCACTGCCTGACGGAGCCTTCCAGACGACGATGGCACTCCAACATATCGTGTTGCCGAAGAATCTGACAGCTATTGGCAATTTTGCCTTCCAGGATAGTGGTATTGAGGAACTGGTGGTACCTAAGACCGTCACAGAGATTGGTCGCGACATCTTCTATTACGCCCGTAACCTGAAGGCTCTGAGCGTAGAAGAAGGCAACACCGTGTTCGATTCTCGTGACAACTGCAACGCCATCATCGAAACGGCTACCAACACTCTGCGTATCGGTTGTGCCAATACGGTGGTTCCAAATGGTATCAAAGCCCTTGGACAAATGGCATTCAGCGGTATTCCTTCACTCAAGGAAGTCAAGTTGCCCAGTGGTCTGACCTCTATCGGATGGGCTGCTTTCTGGGCCGACATCGAACTCTCCAAGGTGATACTGTCTGAGAGTGTCACTGATATCGGTGAGTCTCCCTTTGGCGGATGTGAACGCATCACATCGTTTGTGATCGATAAGAACAATACGAAGTACGACTCTCGCAATGACTGTAATGCCATCATCGAGACGGCCACTAACAAACTCATTCAGGGCTTTGCCACAACGAAGATTCCTGAGGGCGTCAAGACCATTGCTACCGCAGCTTTCCGCAGCCTTCAGACACTGACGGAGATAGAAATTCCTGCCAGCGTGGAGAAGATTGAGCCCGAGGCCTTCCTCTATTGTAATCAGATGACAAAGGTAGTGAGCCACATCAGGAAACCGTTTGCCGTATCGTCGATGGTGTTCAGTGGCGACAACATGAAGCTTGCCAAGCTCTATGTGCCTTATGGCACGAAAGAGGCTTATGCCAACACCCCAGGATGGGACAGTTTCCCATATATCATTGAGATGGAACCCACGGCAGGGGAATTCCCCGACAATGCCGCCTCTGTCGTTACCACCGACTTCGGTAAGGGCTATGCTGCCCTGAACGGAAAGGTGTCGGTACCCGTCACTCTGATGGGCGAAGGTCTCAAGGCCATCTCAAGCATCGACTATACTGTTACTACTGGTAGCACCACTACCGAGCATCATCTGGAACTCACTGATCCAGTAACCTTTATGATGAGTGCTGAGATTCTTGTTCCATTGACGGCCGATGCCTCAGTCGGTGAGCAAGACAAGGTGATTACGCTGACTAAGGTAAACGGTGTGGCAAACGAGTTTACAACAGGTAACCTGAAAGCTGCCGGTAAACTGGTCACCGTAGCCAAGAAGCCCAAGGTGGTGCCCGTTTTGGAGGAAGCTACCGGTACTTGGTGCGGTTGGTGCGCACGTGGTATTCCTGCTTTGTCTTTGTTGAATAAGATTTATCGCGACGATGTCATCACGATGGCCGTTCACAGTGGCGATCCTATGCTCTTGGACGACTATCAGCTGAATCTGTCAAGCTATCCCAGTTGCCAGATCAACCGTGGTGAGGTGATGGATCCATATTATGGTACTGGTAATCAGGTCTTTGGTATCAGCCGCGAGATAGAGGCTGTTCAGCGTAGCTATGTACCTGCCGGTATCGAGGTGGTGGCCGACTGGACTGACGAGAGCCAACAGGCTATCAAGGTTCAGACCACGACGACTTTCGTCGAGGATGTGGCTGACGCTAAATACCGTATCGGTTATGTGCTGCTTTCCGATGAACTCGTAGGCACTGGAGCTGATTGGTATCAGTCGAATTACTATTCAGGCAGTACGGTCAAAGACGAGAACCTGAGTAGTCTGACCGAACAGCCATCGAAGATTGAGAACGCCGTCTTCAACAATGTACCTGTGGCTGTGAACAAGCCGTTTGAGGGTATCGAGGGTAGTCTTCCTGCCGCCATTACCAAGGATGTGGCCATGGAGCATACCTACACCTTCGACATCTCTAATAACAGCCGTATCCAGAAAAAGAACAAACTGAGTGTGGTAGCCCTGCTGATTGATACCTCTGATGGTAACAAGATTGTCAATGCCGCCAAGTTTAAGTTCGAGAAGGACAGTGAGTCGGGCAGTGGTCAGCAGGATGTGGAGTCAGAAATAATCAAGATCAGTGCTGCCAAGCAAGTGCCCTATTGCAGTGCCTATAATCTCGACTTCACGAATCTGCCAGAGGTGAAGGCTTACGTGGCAACGGGTTACGACAAGGCCAAGGGTACCATCTGGCTCACCCGCGTGAAGCAGGTTCCTGCCGAGACGGGCTTCCTGCTGACAGGCGAAGAAGGCGACTACGAGGTGCCAGTATCCGAGAGCGCCAGCGACTGCTATTATAAGAATATGTTCAAGGGCACACTGACTGGCACAACCCTCTACACGACCGATGGCGACTATACCAACTACTACCTGTCGAAGGGAGATGCCGGTGTGGGCTTCTACAAGGTGACGAAGGAAGACGGTGTGAAGGTAGGTGCCAACCGCTGCTATCTGCCTATCCTGACGGATATCTCTGCCAACGGCAGCGAGGGCGATGTGGAGATGATCAAGGTGACAGCCGCCAAACAGGTGCCTTACTACACCAGCAAGAACCTCGACTTCTCAAGTCTCGATGCTCAGGGTGTGAAGGCCTATACGGCTACTGGTTACAATTACCATACAGGCGTCATCTGGCTGACTCGTGTGAAGAAGGTTCCAGCCCAGACAGGTATCCTGGTGATGCCAGACCATCTATACCAACGAGACGATCGGCGGTGTGGACTACGTGAACTATTACCTGTCGAAGGGTGATGCCGGTGTGGGCTTCTACAAGGTGACGAACCCAGATGGAGTGAAGATGGGCGCCAACCGTTGCTACCTGCCCATTCCGAAGCGTGATGCCGCCTCCGGTGCCCGTGGTAAGGGAGAGTCATCCTTCTGCAATATGATCCTCTCTGACGAGAGTAATGACGATGTCATCGCCATTCCCGTCTTTGGTGGCGTGAATGGTGAGGATGACGGCACAACGGGCATCGAAGTTCAATCTTCAATTTTCAATTCTCAATTTGAAGAAGTGTATTACAACCTCCAGGGCCAACGCGTGGACAACCCAGGCAAGGGCCTCTACATTAAGAATGGTAAAAAGGTCGTGATTAAGTGAGTGAAATGAGAGCACGCTCTCATTTCCGAACGTGCACGAGCTCGAGCGTAGCTCAAGGTCGTGATGAAGTAACCTCTACACCTTATTAATATTAAAAATCCCGAAATGCTTGGCCGTTTCGGGATTTTTTAATATCTTTGTCGGCATATTAACTGAAAACAATTATTTAGTATGAGAAGACTATTACTATCCCTATTAGGGGCAATCGTATCTATTGCCATTGCACACGCCGGTAAGGTAACAGAGCAACAGGCTTTGCAGAAAGCCAGACAGTTTATAACCGAAAAACAATTCATGACGGCTAAGGCTCAGGCCCGTGGCCAGGAAGTGAAGATGCAAACCCTGGTAAAAGACGGCTATTACATCTTTAACGTAGATAACAATGGTGGTTTCGTTATCATCGCAGGTGATGATCGCATGCCTGAGGTTCTGGGATATGCCCATAAGGGTGCCTTGGATGTTAGCAACGCTCCCGATGGTCTTAAGTGGTTGCTTGGCTATTATGAGGAAATAGCACATCATTTAGATAAAAGTCAGCAGCCAACACATCACTCAACGCGGACAGAAAGGGCTGCTATTTCTCCTCTAATGGCAACAGAATGGGGACAAGACTATCCTTATAATGCCCAGTGTCCCACTGTTAATGGTAAAAAGACCGTTACGGGCTGTGTCGCCACGGCTATGGCCCAGATTATGAACTACTGCAGGTGGCCTGAAGATGCTACATCGGTCATCCCGTCATATACGACAGCATCAGCTCAGGTGACGCTGCCACAGCTTGAACCTGCACAGTTTAACTGGACGTTCCTTGGCTCAAGACAGCTGGCTCAGTTGATGCGCTATTGCGGTCAGGCCACAAAGATGGACTATGGCGTGGGAGAGTCGGGTGCATTTATGTTTTATGCCGCAGATGCTCTTGTCAACAATTTCGGCTATGATTCGTCTGTCAAGTCTGTTAATCGTAGCGACTATGGTGATGACGAGTGGGAAAAACTGATATATGATGAACTGTCTGAACGTCGGGCGGTGATGTATAGTGGCTGTGGTTCTGGTGACCTGTACGCTGGAGGGCATGCCTTTGTGGTTCACGGCTATGACTCCGGGCGATTCTACATTGACTGGGGTTGGGATGGGTCTAACAATGGCTATTTCATGCTGACAGGCCTCAACGTGCCAGGTATGTCGTTCAACGAGGAGCAGGATGCGGTGATTGGCATTCAGCCTCCAGGGGGAGTGAAAACTGTGGCGCAAAAGCAGCCAGAGGCGGCAGTTGTCTCTATCATCCCTCTGACGGGGTATATACTGAGGGAAGAGAGTGGTACTTTTCCGGAGATAAACATCGATATCCAACTGAAATCGGCAACAGATGCCGAAGTGACGGTACAAACAGGCTATGGTCTTTACGACAGCAATGGTATGGTAAAGGTCTATGATACTGGACAATGTACGCTTGCTGCTGGTGGCACCTATGTGAGCCATCAGGTGGTAATCGGCAGCGACGTCCACGATGGTGACTATTATCTTGTACCCGTTTATCGCAGCAGCGGCACTGCCGACTGGCAGCCCGTTAAGCGGGCCGAAGTGAGCCATCTCATTCTCTCTATCCACGATGACCTGATGAAAAAGCAGGTGGTCATGAATCAGCCAGGAACGATATGGCAGCAAAGGAATTTGGAATACGTAGGCATCAGTCAGGTTGATGGCGTCAACTATGATTTTTACACCGAAAAAGGAATACGGCGTGCCATCGTACTTCCGAAAAAAGGCGGCTATTCAGGCGAACTAAGCATCCCTGATAAAGTCATTTTCCAGGGAGACGACTATCAGGTGTACGAAGTGGCCGACCAGGCTTTTCGTGGCTGTATGGGTCTGACCTCCCTGTCTGTCGGTATGCCCAATGGACCTGATATAAGTAATTGCCATGATTTGTCGAAACTTGAAATGAGAGAGGGCGTTGTCAGTATGGGGGGTATTTATGATTGTCCAACAATTGAGCAACTCGACTATCCAGCCTCGGTCGGAAAGGCGTCAGCTTTCATTTTTAACTGTACGAACCTGAAGACCATACGGTTCAGGAATCCCAATCAACTGATGTTGACCAACCTCCATATGGCATGGATGGGATGTCCGCTGACTGATATCTTCTTCCACCAGTCAGAGCCGCCGAGAGACGAATTTCCAGATCACGAGCTCAATACTGTTGAGGGTGTGACAGTTCACATACCTCATGGAACATTGAAGGCCTATCAGTCTTCGATATGGAAAGATTTCATTTTGAAAGACGACATCGTGGATACAGGTAGCGGTAATACGATTCGCTGGGGATGGTGCCAAAGCTCACAGATTCCTAACGGTATTGCCATGGAGACCACCAGTCGGGCTGATGATGAGACCAACGAGAACTATCGCGAAGCGGCAATCCGCCTGCCTTCAGAGTTGATAGCAGCTTATAAGGGCTGTCGGATAACCGGCATCGAATTCTATGTTGACCAGATGGAAATTCAGGAAGCCGACTATGTGTTTGTGACAACGCCGGAACAGGACTATCTGACGAAGCAAGGAATTACGGTGATGCACAAATCGTGGAACACCATCAGCCTTGACGAGCCAGTGAACATTACAGGCGAAGACCTCTTTGTAGGACTGGGGCGCTATTCGCGCCTGTGTGTGACGGCTTCAGCCGATGAGTTCAGGGTTCCTGAGGATGCCTTTTGGGTGCGAGACATGGGACATGACACCACAAACGGAGCAGAGCCGGGTGTCTGGAAGAAACGTGGCGAGACGATGCCTATCACTATTCGCTGTATTATCGAAGGCGACAACTTGCCCCAAGACATGAGGCTTTGCAGAATGTATGTGAAGGATGACAAACTCTATGCCAACATCGGCAGCAGGACACCCGCATACGCAGAGTCGTTCACCATCGAATGGGAACTAGACGGCCAACCGCCGGTGCAGCAGGTTGTGAACGATGGTGTCTTGCCCAATGCCCCAACCGACGTGGAGATTCAGTTGCCGGAATCGTTGAGCGGATATTACCACACGATAAAGGCTAAGATTACCACCATTGACGGACATGAAGATGCTATCCCGGCCAATAGTGAATACACGCTCGACTTCAAGTTGTTACCCAGACTGCGATACGCCCGCAAGGCATTGTTGGAGGAATTCACGGGTACTTGGTGCGGATTTAGTACACGGGGAGCTGTTGGTCTCAAAATGGTGAACGATGCCTTTGGCAGCGATGCCATCACGCTGGCCATTCACGGAGCAGTGGAGGGGGGCAACGAGCCAATGGCACTGGCTGAGTATGCCGAGATGCTTGAATCAGTCACCGACTATCCTACTTGCAAAGTCAACAGAGGCGAGAAGATCGATCCCTACCGAGGCTCATTGGAAAGCCAGAACATAACGGAAGATGTGGCTGAGGCCTTGAAGGAAGACGCCCCTGCTGCCATTGCCCTGCAGACGGAGTGGGCTGACGCAGAGAAAACGGTCATCAACATCACTACCTCTACGGTCATAGGGTATGACGACAGTGAATCGCCCTTCCAGATTTGCTATGTAGTCGTTGAAGACGGACTGACAGGTAGCGGCACCGAATGGGCACAGTCGAATAATTATGCTGGTGAGATCGAGTACGACCCCATGTTGGAGCCGCTCACCAAACTGCCGCTGTTGATAGAGGGCTATGTCTATGACAACGTGCCTGTTGCGGCATGGGAACCCTACAAAGGTGTGGCTGGTAGTGTACCGTCGCAGATAGAGGCCGGCAAGGTTTACAAATATACCTTCGATGCCAATCTAACGGGAAATACGCATATTCAGAACAAGGAAAACTTAAGCGTTGTTGCCATTCTAGTCAATAAGAATACCGGCGAGTATATCAACGCCTCCAAGTGCAAGGTGGGTGAGAGTACCGACATTCCAGATCCTATTGTGAACGAAGTTTCTGTTACAATTTCCTCAGCCAAGCAGGTGCCTTATTATAGTGAGTATAATCTCGACTTCACGAATCTGCCTGAGCTGAAGGCTTACGTGGCAACGGGTTACGACAAGGCCAAGGGTACCATCTGGCTCACCCGCGTGAAGCAGGTACCTGCCGGGACGGGCTTCCTGCTGACAGGCGAAGAAGGCGACTACGAGGTGCCAGTATCCGAGAGCGCCAGCGACTGCTATTATAAGAATATGTTCAAGGGTACACTGACTGGCACAACCCTCTATACGACCGATGGTGACTACACCAACTATTACTTGTCGAAAGGTGATCAAGGCGTTGGCTTCTACAAAGTTACGAAGGAAGAGGGTGTGAAGGTAGGTGCCAACCGCTGCTACCTGCCCATCCTGACGGATATCCCTGCCAACGGCAGCGAGGGCGATGTGGAGATGATCAAGGTGACAGCCGCCAAACAGGTGCCTTACTATACCAGCAAGAACCTCGACTTCTCAAGTCTCGATGCTCAGGGCGTAAAGGCCTATACGGCTACTGGTTACAATTACGATACTGGTGTCATCTGGCTCACCCGTGTGAAGAAAGTTCCTGCCCAGACAGGTATCCTGGTGATGGCCGATGTGGAAGGGGATTACAATGTTCCTACGACCTCGGTTCAATCCGTCTATGAGAATACCAGACCATCTATACCAACGAGACGATCGGCGGTGTGGACTACGTGAACTATTACCTGTCGAAGGGTGATGCCGGTGTGGGCTTCTACAAGGTGACGAATGAAAATGGAGTGAAGATGGGTGCCAACCGCTGCTATCTGCCCATTCCGAAGCGCGATGCCGCCTCCGGTGCCCGTGGCAAGAATGGAGAGTCATCTTTCTGCCAGATGATCCTCTCAGACGAAGCAAACGACGACGTCATCGCCATCCCCGTCTTTGGTGGCATGAATGGTGAGGGTGACGGCACAACGGGGATTGAATCTCCGCTCGGCCAAAGGCCGCTTGCTACCGAAGGGACGCAAGAATCTTCAATTTTCAATCTTCAATCAAACGACGTGTATTACAACCTCCAAGGCCAGCGCATAGACCGCCCCAGTAAGGGTCTCTACATCCGTAATGGCCGTGTGGTCGTGATTAAGTGAGTATAAAGCTGAGCTTAAAAAAAAGCGCGACTCTCACGAGCCGCGCTTTTCTTATTCAACAGGTCTTCTGCCAGAGGTTGGCATCGATCTTCTTGACCTTGTCCTCCTTGACCCAGCGGTAGATGATGGTCTTCACCACAGGCGATTCTCCATTGGCCAGACGCAGGTTCACCAGGTCCTCCTTCGTGAACTCTTTGGGCAGGGCGTCCAGATAGCGGATGTTACCCTTCAGCGAGGGGTTCAGGGTATTGTTCTGGAGGGCGTCGATCTTGTCGCCATAGATCTGCATCTGGTAGTGGAAACAGCGTTCGGCATACCAGAGGGCAAACTTGATGGCGCGCTCCGACTCCTGTCGGCCTTCGAGCAGGTAGGCGATGATGCCGGCTCGGAATCCGTTGAGGGCTGCACGACGTCGGAACACATCCACGGCATAGCGCAAGGTCTGCAGATACTCCTGGCGCTTCCCTTCGTCCCATGCCTCGATGGCCTTGTTGATAAGAGGCAAATCCACCTCACCCTCCTCGTCCATCAGACAGAGGCACTGACGCTTCACCTTTTCCTCGTCTTCCTTGGTCCACACCTTGAACTCAGGCATCTTGGCGCCCACCATATCGGGCAGCACTACAGGCGTCACTCGGCTCACTAGTCCACTCTCGGCATCAGCGAAGAAAGCCCGGCACTTGTTGGGCGTTCCGCACATCACCATATTATAATAGAGAATGACCTTGCCCGAGAACGAGTCCTTCGAGATGCGATGCTGGCCCCAGGGCTTGTTGTCGTAGGCCAGTCGGAACAGGTCGTTCTTCTCAGTCCACGCGCCACCCTTGTTGTTCTTCAGAACGGTCTCAATCTCAGGGGCATAGGTGAACAGATGCTTGCCCTTGGCATAGAGGGCGCGCTCGAGGAAGGCCGAAACACCGATGTTGGGCTCGAGGATGCGGATCTGGCTGCAGGGGTTATCCACCTCCTGACCGTCTTTCTTGGCCAACGAGTACTCGATCTCCTTCTGCCACTCCACCTCGTCCTGCTTGATGATGGGGTCCATCAGCAGCTCGAACTCATTGTCAACGAACGACTTACCCGTAGCCTGAGGCGCCTCGATATCCACAATGAAACTGGGTGAGTTCAGCTTGCCGTCACGATACTTGGCGCGGATGCCGGTAGCCAATGTACCCAGCATAGGCATCGCCGCTATCAGCGTGGCCTCCTTGAACTCCTCAGGAGCGTGGTCGGAGAGGTCCTGCAGGATGCCGGGCAACTCGTTTTCGACAGGTGTGGCAAACACATCGTCGGCACTCTCGGCACCACTCTCCACAGCGGCTCCCAGAGACGAGAGCACCCCTTTCATCATCGAAGGCATCTCGGCAGGACGGGTACTGCCTACGGCACTCTTGATGGTTGACTGAACCTCATGGTCCGACAATCCCCAATGGGGCAGGATCCCAAACAGCTTCTGCTCGTCGAAGTCACAGATGAAGCGCAAATAACGGCTCATGGAGTAGAGGGCCATGTTGCGCTCGCCCTCGGCAGGGGCATCGCCATAACCCAGCTTCCAGAGCAGGGCCTGCACGATCTTCTCGTAGGGAATGTCCTTGTAGGAGCCTCCCCCCGCCCCCTCCAAAGGGAGGGGGTGATCTGCCTCTTTATGATCCCCCTCCTTTTGGAGGGGGTTGGGGGAGGCTCCCCTTTGTAGGGGGGTGGGGGAGGCCTCGAAGACGATGGGATCGAGCAACTTCACATACTGCTCGGAGACCATGAAACAGCAACGGGCCAAGTCGGTAACATGTGAGTCGTAGCCGACACCCAGGCGACTCGCCAGCTTCTGGATGTCCTCCTCGATAGTAGAGCCAGGTGTGCGCCAAGCCCAGATGTGGGTACCCCCTCCGGCACTCTCGGCAAAATAGACGATACGAAATTCCTCAATGAGTTTTTCGTCCTGCACTTTCTGCCAAAGCTGCTCCGTCAAGCCCTTCTCGTCGATGTCAAGGAAATAGAGGCCTGAGGGCACCGCATCTTCAGCCTTGCGCGTACCATTAGTAAAACACTCTGCAAGAGGCAGCCATACGGGCAGTTCCTTCTTGCGATCCAAATTTTTGTTCTGCTTCACGTCTGTGAGGATCTCCTCTACGTGATTCTCCGCCAGCAGTTGACGGTAAGCAGCCATGCTCGCCTGGCGAGGCTTGCCGCTAAACAAATGTGCCAATTGTATCATAGCGGCGGCAAAGTTCGCAAGGGAGGTTGCCCTATTGTCCTGGTATTTTCCTGACTAATGGTGCAACTACTTATGCTGATAGGCTAAGTTGTTGTATTTCCGTAAGATAGATTCGAGGATTTCCTGCAAATTATTATTCTCTCCACCCATTCCTTCCTGAATGTTCTTCCTGAAAGTGTCCGCATAGCGCTTTTCTGTCAGCAATTTGGCCAGATCCATGTCTGAATGGGCGCCGAAGATTGCACTTTTTTTCATTTCTCCCACCAGATGGCAGAAAAAGCGTGCAGTAAACAGATTGTTATGGGGACTCTTACGCGTCACTTTCAGGTGGGCGAAGATCGTTTTTTCCTGTATCAGTTCCTGCCACATGGCTTCATAATGGGGGAACCACGCCTCAGTCACCAGCTTGTCGAGTTTCATGGCAGCCTTCATGACGGCCTCGCCCACCTGCTGCAACTCGTTGTGTACCAGTTGCTCGTCGCCGAACTTGGTGGTGGGATCCAGCTCTCGGGCTATCTCCGACAGCGTGGCCAGATGGAAGATGAAGTGGCGCAGGGCGTCATCGCTGAGGCCGGCCTCCAGGAATTCTGCGTCGAAGGCCTTGCTGTCGGTAGTCCACTTGGCAAACAAGCCGCCTGGCACCCTTGCCAGTTCGGTGCGCTCCTTGATGCGTTCCATCGCCATGATATCCTTCCACGAGCAGTCGTCGCACACCACCCGGAGCGTTTCGCGGCGGTCTTTCCAGTAGTCCCACCACCCGTTGCTCTCGCGTACGTGCATCAGTACCTTATTAAATAACCGGGCCATCGCCTGACTGTCGGTCCGGCTCTGCTGCATCATGCTCACCATCAGTCCAGGCAGCAGCATGAGCATCATCAGCCACATCAGCATCATCTGCAGGCTCTCGCCCATCTTCGTGGCTAGTCCCTCCATTGTCTGGCGCATCGCCTTCAGCTGGTTAGTGATCTCTTCATCGTCAGTGTCGTCGCCCTCGGCCTTGATGTTCTGGATGACAGAGGCTACCATCATCAGGTCGTTGGGTTGCAGATGCTGGGCGCACACCGAGAGTATGTGTTCCAGGGGCGATGCCTTCTCCTGAATAGCCTTCCGCTTCTCTGCCGGCACGGCGAAGCGCTTGACTAGCGACTTGGCGATGACATCGAAAAACGAGCTCTCCTCCTTGGCGGCTTCCTCACCCAACAGCCGTTCTACCAGCGTCATCACCGACTGGCGGATGCTGGGGCCCGATACGGTCTTGGCGATGCGGTCGAGGTACTCGGAAAACAGGTAGGCCGTTGGTATCTGGTTCAGTTCCATCAGGGCCATGACAGCACTCTGCATGCGCATCAGGGCGGCATAGATCTCCGCCTCGACGCAGGTATCCATATCGGCAGCCAACTCCTCTGTCAGTCCTTCCAGCCGCACTGTGGCCACCTCCCAATGACGGCACAACAGGGCAGTCAGCTGCTCTGCGCGCTCATCGTCCACGATTCTCTTGATTTCTTCTGCATTCATATCCTTATTTCGTTCGGCCTTACGGTCACATGGTCACAGTGTGACCATGTGACCATTCAGCCTTCTTGATGGTTCTTAATTTTTATAATTGATTGATTATTAGCATATTATCATTGTATTGCATTCTTCTTTTCCCCTCTGCGGTCACATGGTCACAGCTGTGACCGTGACCGTTTGCCGTTGATTTTTGTACTTCCCTGAAGAAGTATTAGGTCTCGCAAGGGGGCGGGTTAATCCTCGCAGGGGAGGGGGGTAAGCGTAGCAGGGAGAAAAGCAGTACTAAATGACCGTTTGCCTATACCCGAACGATTGTACGCCTATACCCAAACGACTGTGCGGCTATACCCGATTTGAAACGCTTTTCAGACCTCTGTATAGATATACTCCTTGCCCCTTGGCGTCATCAGCAGTTTGGGATTGTCGCCCTTGGTCCACTCGTTCAGCTGTTTACGAGAGGAATAGAGCGTCAGTCCTGAAGCACGCGAGAACATGCCGGCGGTGATAAAGCCGCATCGCTGCAGGACGCCCCTCATCACCTGCTCCAGCTTCTCCTTGTCGGCCAGGATCTGCTTCGTGTCAGGGTTCTTGTAGCGTCGGAACCCGTCGAGCCACTTGTCGATGGCCTTCTCCCAGAGCTTGCCAGGGTTATACTCCACACCCTCGAGCCTCACATCGCGGTCTTTCACCTGATCGGGATCAGTTATCTGCTTGGCCAGCGACAACTTGGGTGCAAACGATCCGATGGGCGTCTCCACGCGGTAGCCCTCAGCCAGGAATCGGCCGGCAGCCCGTATAAACGCATCGAAGGCCCGGCTCATCTCACCATAGCGCAGGGCATTGATCTTCTCGCAGTAGTCCTCCAACTCCTTCATCGTGATTTTCTGTCCGCTTCTCGGACGCACATATACCAGATTCTTCCCGTCCTCGCCCTTCACTGGCGTCGGGTGAACCTCGTACCACATTCCATAATTCTTTCTTGGCATAATTTAGTTTTTTTTCAAGATTGGCTGCAAAGTTACTCATTTTCCGCGATATAACCAAATACAACCCTGGTTGATTGTAAAGTTCACATTTGATTAACACTCTTTAAGGGCTAACCTATCAGTGGGGCCTGGCCCCAGCGATACGAGAAAACTCAAATAAAATTTGTTTTTCTGCTCACTTATTCGTATCTTTGCACCCAGAATCAAACAAGATATGCATATGAGTTACTCACAAATGGCACAATTGGAACTTCTGGATGCCTTGAACAATATCAACTCTGAGGCGGAGTTGAACGAGTTCAAGAATGTCCTGGCCCATTATTTTGCAAATAAAGCCCAAAAGGCCATCGATGCACTGTGGGACGGGGGAGTTATCAATGACGAAACTATCGAGAAATGGGGTCAAGAGCATATGCGGATCCCTTACGGCTATGAGGCGCATCGTTCTTGATACCAACTGCCTGCTTCAAGCACACTTCAATATCCTTAAGCAAATCGAATGGCCGCGACTGACCGTCATCGACATCAAGGAATTTACGAGACAGTTAGACAATATCTAACCTATCAGTGGGGTCTGGCCCCGGTGATACTTTTCTTTGTACCTTTGCGGCCGAAAGGCCGCGATGCCCGCTGAAAGCGGGCGAGGCCCTATTAATCAAGCATAATCAATAACAGTTAGTAATATGAATGTGAATCAAACCATTAAGAAATCTTTCTCGCGGGCGGCGATGATGCTGCTTGCGACAATCCTGTTATCCATGACCGCGCAGACGGCATGGGCAACGCAGACAACGGTCAGCCTGAGCGGCAATGCCACCGACGGCTACTACATCAATATGCCGGAAAAGAATACGGCAACGTCCTTCAACAATGCCGCAGTGCTGACGCTCGACGGCAGCATCAAGACCTTCAAACTCTACGACGATGGCGGCGAAAGTGGCAATTACAGCAAGGCATACAACGGCTACCTGGTCATCAATGCCCCCTCGAACTATTACATCCATTTCGCTGGTACCCTTGACCAACTAGGCGGCGGAGCGACCAAACTGACCGTTTATGACAACAACACCAACAACACCAGTGGCTACGATATACTGTATGACCAACCTGGTAGCCAGTTGGACGTTGACGAGACCAGTACTGGCAGTGCCATTACCGTATGGCACAAAACTGCTAGTTCATTTGAGGCTTATGAAGATACCGGCTTTGACTTCACCGTGACCCTGATTGAAAAGGGTGCCTACGACGACCTCTATGCTGAAGTCAGCAGTGACGGTAAGGCCATGACCCTGAAATGCACCACCACCGGCACTGCAACCACCGACGCCAGTGCTGGACGCTACAAGTACAAGTTCATTCGCAGCGGTTTTAATTGGGCCAGCGAGTTTACTACCACCTCTAAATCTGCCATCACCACCGTCAACGTCGATGCCAGTTGTGCCAATTATACAGGCACCAACCTCGAAGAATTGTTCAGAGGCTTCACCGCCCTGACCACCATCACTGGCCTCACTAACCTGCGCACTACCAATGTAAAGAGAATGAATAATATGTTCGATCACTGCTCCAAACTGACCATGGTCGACCTTGGTACGTGGGATACCAGAAGCGTAGCGCAAAACAGGATGGGTAGCATGTTCAACAATTGCTCCAGCCTCACGGCCATCATCGTCGGTCCCAACTGGCAAGCAGCTGAAAAAAGTCGCTATATGTTCTATTTTTGTAACTCGCTTGTAGGCGGTGCCGGTACAAAATGCCCAGAGAATTTTTATGTAGAATACGACTGGACCTACGCCCACGTCGACGGCGGCACCGCCAACCCCGGCTACCTGACAGCTGACTGGACCGGCAGCGGCGATTCAGGCGACCCATACATCATCAACTGCAAAGCGCACCTCGACCTGCTGGCACTGCGCGTCAATGCAGGAAACGACTATTATGGCAAGTTCTTTAAGTTAGGTGCCGACATTATCTACGACGGCACGGCAAATAATTTCACGCCCATCGGCAACGTCATTGGCGAAGAGATCCATCCTTTCAGCGGCACCTTCGACGGCAACGGGAATACCATCAGCGGACTGAACATCAACCTGCCCGAGACTGACTGCGTCGGTCTCTTCGGACAAACCAGCTTCAACGCCACCATCAAGAACCTGACACTCACCAACAGCACCATCACCGGCATGAGTTATGTTGGTGGCATCCTCGGATTCGGCGATAGCCATTCTACTACCATACAGAACTGCGCCGTGACCAGCACCACCGTCAGCGGCGGATATCGCGTTGGCGGCATCGTCGGCATGTATGCCACCGTTCGCGGCTGCATCAGCGCTGCCACCGTCAGCGGCCAGAAATATGTCGGCGGCATCATAGGTAATGGCGATGGAAGTATCGTAGAGCACTGTCTCTACACCATCAGTTCTGTCGCCGCTACAAACGGTAACAGAGGTGCCATCACAGGCTGTAAAGATGATAAAACCTCCTTGACCGCCAACTACTACACCGCCGAAACCCTCCCCTGCAAGGGTGTAAACGGCTCTGACGTGGACGGTGCCCGCAAGGCGCTTACTGTCACATTCGATGATGTGAATATCGTTCCTTCGGGCGCGGAGACGGCGTATGGGGTCAGCGGCATAACGGATTACGATGATAATCATATCATTCTTTATAATGATGGTACTAATAGTACTTATTATGCCGGTGATGGTGAGAGCGTTGCACTAAGTTATACTGGTGCTTTGGATGATGGCTACGCTGTCAGATACACGGTAAACAGCGGTGATGCTACTGCTGGCAATACCATCACGATGCCTGCCACCAACGCTACTATCGCGGCAACAACTGCTGACGTATGGGGCGTGACGGGAGGAGCCGACGGTAGCGAGGCGAAGCCTTATATCATCAAAACCACCGAGGGCCTCGACCTGCTGGCGCAGAAGGTGAACGCAGGATACGGATACAATCAAAAGTACTTTAAGTTAGATCGCGATATCACTTACGATAAGAATACGGAGAATAACTTCACAGCCATCGGTTTTAATTATTTTTTCTCTGGACATTTCGACGGTAACGGCAAGACCATCAGCGGCATCCGTATCTATAAGAGCGGATACTCATCCACAGCCAATAACATAGGTCTCTTCGGCCTTATCTCGTCATCTGCCGAAGTGAAAAATGTAACCCTCGCCGATACCCGCATCACCGCCTGGAGTAGTGTTGGCGGCATTGTGGGGGATAATCATGGAAAAATCACTGACTGCCACGTCACCAACACCGTTGAAATCCAGACAAATGAATCCGGTTGGAATACTTTCGGCGGCATCGTGGGCTTTAATAACGGAGAAGGCACTGTCAGCGGCTGTATCAGTGAATCCACGCTCACCCATGCCAATACAAGCAAAGGAAGTCGCTTTGGCGGCATCGCAGGTTGTAATAATGGTACATTGAAGAACAACTTCGTCATCGGTGCCACCATTCCTGCTGCCACTTACGACAATTCTCATGGCGCCATCGCGGGCCAAAATAATAATGGCACGCTCACTAACAACTATTATTCTGCCTGCACGGTGGCCGGCACGGCTAATGCTACGAACGTGGGCGTAGGCGAGTCTGTTGGCGACATGGCTGGGGCCCGCAGGGCTGTGGCCATCGGCACGGCCGAAGGCGTGACCATCACCCCGACGGGCGAGGCCACGACTTACAACGTCAGCGGCATCACAGCCTATGCCGACAATACCGTCATCGGCTACAACAGCAAACTTTATGCCAGTGCCAGCGATGCCGTCAAACTCAACATCAGTTACGCCGTTGAGGGCTACGTTGCCACCGGCTATACCGACGGCAACGGCCATGCCCTGACCGCCAACAACGACGGCACCTATACCCTGACCATGACCGCCACAGCGCCCACCATCACGGCAACTGTTGATGATGTATGGGGCATGGCGAAAGGAGCCGACGGTACTTCCGAAGCAAAGGCCTATACCATCACCACCACTGCTGGCCTCGACCTGCTGGCGAAGAAGGTGAATGCGGGAACCGATTACTATGATACGTATTTTAAGTTAGGTGCCGACATCACCTATACCCACAAGGCTGATGGTGAAGAAGGAGCCGACACGGAGAACAACTTCACGTCCATCGGTAATTATTATAAATGGTTCGATGGACATTTTGACGGCAAAGGTTATACCATCAGCGGCATCCGTATCTATAAAGGTGGAACTGATTACTCTACCGACGGCTACCAAGGTCTTTTTGGCAATATCTTGAGTTATGCCGCCGAAGTGAAAAATATAACCCTTGCCGATACCCGCATCACCGCCGCATCTCAAACGGGCGGCATTGCGGGGGCGTCTTCTGGCACCATCGCTAACTGTCATGTTACCAATACCGTTAAAATCCGGGGAATTTATGAAAACGCTAATCGTCTCGGCGGCATCGTGGGCGAAAATGGAGGTGGCACTGTCAGCGGCTGTATCAGTGAGGCCAGGCTCACCAATGTCTCTGGGAGTTGGTGGTATGGCGGCATCGCAGGTTATATTTTCGGTACTGAAAGTACATTGGAGAACAATTTCGTCATTGGTGCCACCATTCCTAGTGCCCAATCCGATTCCCATGGTGCCATCGTGGGCCAAAATTTTAATGGTACGCTTAAGAACAACTACTACACCGCCTGCACGGTGGCCGGCACGGCTAATGCCACGAACGTAGGAAGCAATAATACTGACGTCGCCGCGAACGACGGTGCGCTCAGCGTGCATCAGATTACCTTCGCCGAGGGCGTCACGGATGTCACCATCGATGCCGGTGCCAAGGCCTATTCATACGACAGCAAGGACTACTATGCCCAGGGCAAGTCGGTCAAACTCACCTGGACACCAGCCACGGGCTACATATTCAGCAGTATCAACGCCGGTGAGGATGTGACAGGTACACTCAGCGAAAATACTTATACCATCACGATGCCCGCCAAGGATGTCACCGTGTCGGTAAGTTTCAAGAAACTGCTGACGAACACGGACATCAGCGTCGCCGGGATTGCCGACCAGACGTGTACGGGCAGTAAGATCGAGCCCGCCATCACCGTGAAGGACGGCGAGACCGACATCACCGGGCAGTGCGACATCACCTATACGGACAATACGGCTGTGGGCACGGCCACCGTCACCATCACCGCCAAGGCCGCGAGCAACGCCTATGCCGGTGAGACCACGACGACGTTCGATATCCTGCGCCAGATGAAGGACCTCTTTGCCGACGGCCAGGTGTGGACGGGCTATGTGGCTGAGGAGGATCTCGACCTGCCCGCAGGGCTGACGGCCTATGCCATCACGGCCCTGGGCGAGGCATCGGCCACCGCCACCGCTCTCAACTATATCCCGAAGGGCGTGCCCGTGCTGCTGAGCCGTGCGGATAAGGATGTGAACCTCTATCTGGCCCCGGCAGGCAGCGGTACGGCTCCTACGACCAACCTGCTGAAGGTTGCCAGCACTACCGTTCAGCCCACAGCCTATCAGGACTATGCGCTCTATAAGGATGCGTTCATCCTGTATGGCGGCGGCACGCTGGCCAGCGGTAAGGTGTTCCTGGCTTTGCCCCAGAGCAGTAAGAGCCGCCCTGCCACCCGCTCGATAGTCATCGACGGCGACGACACGACGGGTATGAGTGAAGCGTTAAGCGTGGAGAGTGAAGAGTCGGCCGGCGATTGGTACGACCTGCAGGGCCGTCGCCTCGAAGGCAGGCCGCTGAAGCGGGGACTCTACATCCACAATGGACAGAAAACGGTAATCAAGTAATGAGAGGAGGACGAAGAAGATGAAAAAGACATTAAGCATATTGAGTTTACTGCTGCTTTTGGGCAGCACGATGGCCATCGCCCGTCTTCAAGGCGACGTGGTGAAGATTGCCGACGACATCACGAATGGTCAGGTGACCTATACGATAAGCAACAATCTGGTAACGCTGACGGTGACTCCCGCTGCCGGCTACTATCTGGGGGATATCTCGGCCGTAAAGACTATCAGCGGCTCGGCACTCAGCCGGACGAGGGCTGACATCCCCGTGGGGGGTGCGTATGAGCTGACGAAGACCTCTACATCGGCAGACCGCTCTCTGGCTGCCACCTACACGCTGACGCTGGAGGGTGACTATGGGGCTTACGTGACGGCTCAGTTCGCCGCCCAACTGCCAACCATCATCACACTGGAAAATCCGGAGGTTAAGATGAAGGCGTTTGAATCGACCTCCACCGGTGCCACGCTGACGCCTGCCGAAGCGGGCAATCTGGTTTATACCACGAGCAATGCCGATGTGGCAAAGGTGGAAAGTGGCAAGATTGTCGCCGTGGGGGTAGGAAAGGCCGCTATCACGGTTTCGTTTGCAGCCTATGATATCTATGCTGCGGCAGAAAGTCAGGTGATCAATGTCACGGTCGCTGCCCTTGACGGTACCGTATCGGCCAAGGGCTATGAGGGCACCTACGACGGTAAGTCGCATACTATCAGCGTGACGGCTCAGAGCGGTGCTACCGTGAAATACGGCACGACGGCGGGTTCCTACGACCTCAGTGAGGCTCCTGCCTATACCGATGCCGGCACATATACCGTGTACTATCAGGTCACCCAGACGTGCTACAACACGATTACCGGCAGCCAGACCGTCGCCATCAGCCCGAAGACGGTGAGCAGTCCGACGATTACGTTGAGCGGTACTTCGTTTGAATATACAGGCGAGGCCATCACGCCGACAGTTGTTGTGAAGGACGGCTCGACAACCATCCCCGCCGAGGAATACACCGTGAGCTATAGCAACAATAAGAATGTGGGCACGGCTACGGTTACCATTACCGATAAGAAGGGCGGCAACTATACCGTCAGTGGCTCGACAACCTTCGAGATTACCTCAAAGGATGAGCCATCGACCGACGAGCCAACAACTGAGGATGTACCTGTAACGATCAGCAAGGCCAAGCAGGTGCCCTACTATAGCGAGTATAATCTCGACTTCACGAATCTGCCCGAGCTGAAGGCCTATGTGGCTACTGGTTACGACAAGGCCAAGGGAACCATTTGGCTCACTCGCGTGAAACAGGTTCCTGCCGAGACGGGCTTCCTGCTGATGGGTGATCCTGGCGACTATGACATCCCTGTTTCAGCTACGGCTGAAAACTGCTATTATAAGAATATGTTCAGGGGCACCCTGACGGGCACGACCATCCAGACGACTGAGGGTAAGTACACCAATTACTATCTCTCGAACGGTAAGTCAGGTGTAGGCTTCTACAAGGTGACGAACACTGAGGGCCAGAAGATCGGTGCTAACCGCTGCTATCTGCCGATATTGACGGATATTCCTGCCAATGGCAGTGAGGGCGATGCTGAGGTCATCAAGGTATCAGCCGCTAAGCAGGTACCTTATTATACCAGCAAGAATGTTGATTTTACAAGTCTGGACGCTCAGGGCGTGAAGGCTTACACAGCCACTGGCTATAACTATAGCACTGGCGTCATCTGGCTGACTCGTGTGAAGAAGGTTCCTGCCAAGACCGGTATCCTGGTGATGGCAGATAAGTCAGGTGATTACAATGTGCCTACCACTACGGTTCAATCCGTCTATGAGAATATGTTCGTAGGCTCAGAGACAGCTCAGACCATCTACACCAACGAGGAGATTGGCGGTGTTGACTACGTGAACTATTATCTGTCGAGTGGAACCGCTGGTGTCGGTTTCTATAAGGTGACGAATGAAAATGGTGTGAAGATGGGTGCCAACCGCTGCTATCTGCCCATTCCGAAGCGCGATGCCGCCTCCGGTGCCCGTGGTAAGAATGGCGAGTCAGCCTTCTGCAAGATGGTCCTCTCAGACGAAGCAAACGATGACGTCATCGCCATCCCCGTCTTTGGCAGCATGAACGGTGAGGATGACGGCACAACGGGGATTGACATTCCGCTCGGCCAAAGGCCGCTTGCTACCGAAGGGACGCAAGAATCTTCAATTTTCAATCTTCAATCAAACGAAGTCTATTACAACCTCCAGGGTCAGCGTGTGGATCGCCCAAGAAAGGGCATCTACATCCACAATGGTCGCCGGGTGGTGATAAAATAAGCACTTTGTAAGATTTTGCATGGGGTGGTTGATCATTTTGGTAGAAAATGTCAACCACCCCATGAACTTTTTTTCGTATCTTTGCAGCAGGAATTAGAGATAAACCATAAAAACCTGTAGATATGAAGAAGAGATTGTTTTTGACGGTGCTGTTGCTGACCTCGCTATTGAGCGGCGTGGGCTTTTCGAGTGCATGGGCTGAAGCCAAGATTTATGTGATCTGGTGTGAAGGAAACACAACCCTTTACTTTCTATCTAGCGAAAGCAATTATGCCGATGGTGGAACCTACAAAGGTCAGACTATAACAAATGTATGGCAGGGAAGTAACTATTATAAATACAAAGAGAATAGTACGGTCAAGAGTAGTTGCACGACTGCAGTGATTGAAAGCAGTCTTAAGAGTTCTGGCTTTAATAGTTGTTCTGAAATGTTTAAAGGCTTTACGGCATTAACGAGTGTATCGGGTGTAAGTAATGCCCTGAAAGCTGATACTTGGACTGCTTCTCAGATGTTCCAGAATTGTAGTGAATTGACAACCATAGACTTTACAGGCGTAAACACAGGAAATGTTTATTATATGGATTCCATGTTTGCGGGCTGTAGTAAACTTACCAGCCTTGACCTGAGCATGTTTGATACATCAAAAGTAGAAAGTATGTATGGTATGTTTGATGGATGCTCGTCGCTGATCTCTCTTAATATCAGCCAGTTCAATACAGAAAACGTGACGACAATGGTCAGCATGTTTGATAATTGTCAGAAACTGACATCCCTCAATGTTGCATCTTTCAATACTGCCAAAGTAGAAAATATGCAGGAGATGTTCAAGAATTGCCAGTTGCTATCATCGCTTGACGTGACTTCCTTCAACACGTCGGAAGTGACAAATATGATTGGAATGTTCAGCTATTGCAGGGCTTTGACAAGTCTCAACCTGAGCCGTTTTGACGTGTCGAAAGTGGCAGATATGACTCAGATGTTCTATTATGACGATCAATTAGTGACTATCAATAGTAACAATAACTGGAATCATGCCGGACTGACCTCCACTAACATGTTTGCGTATTGCTCAAAACTAAAAGGACATATAACATACTCTGGTAGTTGTATTACCGCAGAGTATGCAAATCCCACTACAGGCTATTTTACAGAGACGAATCAGCCCGTGATGAATTTCTCGGCCACCACTAAGACGATTACGGTGGGAGAATCTTATACGTTGCCCACCTTATCGACAGAACCTTCTGGATTATCTGTAACCTATAGTAGCAGTGATGAAACGGTCGCCACGGTTGATGAGACAACGGGAGCGGTAACGCCTCTTCATTCAGGAACAACCACCATTACCGCCTCGTTTGCCGGTAATGCGGACTATCGTGCCCATAGTGCCTCATATACACTGACGGTCAGTGCCAAGTCGTTTGACCTCAGTCTTTGTGGGAAACAAATGAACAGTGACTACCTTGTTAATAATACCGAACTGACAACGGCTCTTGGCACCAGCCTGACAGATGGTACGCTCTCCCTTGCGGCCAATGATGATTATAGTGCATTGACACTCTCGCTGAATGGCGCGAAACTTATATCGGACAATTATCCTGTTATCACTAATTCGGGAACGCTTTCCGTTGTTGCCACGGGTTCTTGTGAGTTGACATGTACTTATTCTATCAATACAGCCTGGCTTAACGATGGGAACCTGACGTTGAGTGGTTCTGGTCAGATGACAGTGAATGGCCAGGCTTCAGGAATTGAGAACAATAGTTACTTTACGATGACGGGTGGTACACTGGAAATAGCTGGAGGAACAGGCTTCTTTGGTTCGAACACCTCTGTGCTTACGGTGTCAGGCGGTAAACTGAAGGCGACAGGTAGTTCGGGAGGTAGTATCGTTGTTTCCGGAGAGTTTAATTTAGGTGATGGCGTGGCCATTACACAGCCATTGGGCGCTGTCTGGAACAGTACCCAGCATGCCGTGTGTGATGCCCAGGGTTATCCCATCAAGGAACAGGTGGTCATCACAAAGGGAGCCGCAGCCAGTGGACTGGCTTATTCCGCCGCATCTGTCTCTGTGAAATATGGCTCTACGACAGCCCTGCCTACACTTGCCAATCCTCACTCTCTTGCCGTGACCTATACCAGCAGTAATACAGCAGCCGCTACGATTGCTGCCAATGGGGTGGTGACGCTTGTAAAACCGGGTGAGACGACGATTACCGCCACCTTTGCGGGCAACGACCAATATATCGCAGGGTCAGCCAGTTATACACTCACCGTGACGAAAGGTGATGCCAGCCTCTCATACACTCCAACAACGGCGAGTGTGGTTTTTGGCGGTACTCTGACACGGCCTACGCTGACAGCCGTTCCTGCCTCGCTGCTAACCGACCATCTGGTTACTTATCAGAGCAGCAATGAGAGTGTGGCCACCCTGACAGGTGTTGAGGGCGAGGTTAATCTGCAGGCATTCGGAACCACCACTATCACCGCTTCTTTTGGGGGTAACGACTATTACAATGCCGCTGCGGATGCCCAATATGTGCTGACGGTGTCGGCCGCCGCCGCCACACTGACATTTGCCGAGACGGCATGTACGGGCAAGGTAGGTCAGGCATTCAACTCCCCGACGCTGACCATTGAGCCAAGCAGCACGTTAACGGTGAAGTATTCCAGCAGTAATACGGCGATTGCTACGGTCGTGGAGAGTACGGGGGTGGTTATGCCCAATGCCGAAGGTACTGTGACCATCACTGCTACCATCGCTGACACTCAATATGCGGGTTCTGCCTCTTATCAGCTGACGATTACCAAGAACGACAGCGGACTGGCTTTCGCCTCGACCACTGCCACCACGACCTATGGGGACGACTTCACTCCACCGGCCCTGACGAACACACACTCACTGACTGTAAGTTACAGTAGTAGTAACACGGCTGTGGCGAAGGTGAATATAAACACAGGCGCTGTGACAATCCTGAAGGCGGGTGCCGCCACCATTACTGCGAGTTTCGCTGGTAATTCCACTTATGAAGCCTGTCATACCAGTTATCTGCTGACTGTCGAGAAGGCTGCAGCCACCCTGTCGTTTGATCAGACAGAAGTGGAGGCTAAGGTAGGTGATACATTCACTCCTTCGCTGACGGTCTCTCCAACAGGACTGGACATTAAATATTCCACCAGCGACAGGACAGTGGCCCATATCAATTATGAAGGAAAGGTGATTGCACGAAAAGTTGGCTCAGCCACCATCACGGCAACGGTTAATGACGAAAGATATCAAGGTACTGCTTCCTATACCGTCACCATCACGAAAAAGACTGCCGACTTGTCATTCTCAGTCGCAACGGCTGCGGCTGTCATTGGGGAGATGTTTACTGCACCAGTATTATCCAATACGCACAACCTATCTGTCCATTATGGAAGCAGCGATTCTGGGGTGGCTTCCGTGAGTTATACGGACGGCACGGTAACCGTTTACAAGCCTGGCACAGTGGTGATAACGGCCTCGTCGGAAGAGACAGATACTTATGAGGCCGGAAGTGCCACCTATACGTTGACGATATCGAAAGGCATAGCCTCCCTCATATTCGCCTCGGCAGTCGTTGATGCAAAGGTGGGTGTTGACTTTACGCCAGGACTGACGGTGGATCCGACAGGGCTTAGCGTCGTTTATACCTGCAGCAATGCCGATCTGGCCACTGTCGATGCCAGCAACGGAAAGGTGACTCCTCATGGTGAGGGTGAGGTAACCATTACGGCCACGGTGGATGATGTATGCTACGAAGGTTCCGCCTCTTATAAGATGAAGATTGCGAAGAACGAGAACGGACTGGCTTTCTCTGCTGCCACGGCGACGGGTACTGTCGGTGAGGCTTTTACGCCACCCACCTTGTTGAATGAGCATGCACTGTCAGTATCTATCTCCAGTAGCCGACCTTATGTTGCCAGTGTCGATGCCGAGGGCAACGTGACACTGAACAGTGCGGGAGAAACCGTGATTTCAGCAAATTTCGCCGGTGATGGTGTCTATGATGCCAGTACAGTCAGTTACACACTGACCGTATCGAAGGGTACGGCTACGGTGTCGTTCCCCATGACAGAGGTCAATGCAAAGATTGGTATCGACATCGACTCTCCCACGCCATCGATTACACCAGAGGGCTTAGTCATCAAATATTCCAGCAGTGATGATAATCTGGCCACTGTCGGCGCTGTAACCGGTAAGGTGTCTCCCAAGGCCATCGGTGAGGTAACGATTACCGCCGTTGTTGAAGATGACAGTTACGAGGGCTCGGGTTCCTATACCCTGAAGATTTCGAAGAACGAAAACGGTCTGGCTTTCTCCGCTGCCACGGCAACAGCCACTTATGGCGCAAGTTTCACTCCGCCCACACTGACGAATCAATATGATCTGCCTGTTACCTATGAGAGTAGTAAGGCCGAGGTCGCTACCGTGGCCAGTGATGGTAAAGTGACTGTGCTGAAGGCTGGCGAGACTACTATCTCCGCCAAGTTTGTTGGGAACGACACTTATGAAGCCGGTAGTGTCAGCTATCTGTTGACCGTTAATCCGAAGACGGTGAGCAATCCGACAATCACGCTGAGCGCGACGAGCTTTGTGTATGACGGTTCCGAGAAGAAGCCGACAGTGACGGTGAAGGACGGCTCGACAACCATCCCCGCCGAGGAATACACCGTCGGCTACAAGAATAACACAGAGGCTGGTACTGCCACCGTCACTATCACGGATAATGAGGGCGGCAACTATACCGTCAGTGGCTCGACAACCTTCGAGATTACCTCAAAGGATGATCCTTCGACAGATGAGCCATCGACGGATGATCCATCGACGGATGATCCATCGACAGACGATCCTTCAACCGATGATCCTTCAACAGATGATCCTTCAACCGATGATCCTTCGACTGACGATCCTTCAACCGATGATCCATCGACAGACGATCCTTCAACAGATGATCCATCGACCGACGAGCCCACGACCGAGGATGTACCTGTAACGATTAGCGGGGCCAAGCAGGTACCTTATTACAGCGAGTATAATCTCGACTTCACGAATCTGCCCGAGCTGAAGGCCTACGTGGCTACTGGTTACGACAAGGCCAAGGGAACCATTTGGCTCACTCGCGTAAAACAGGTGCCAGCCGAGACGGGCTTCCTGTTGATGGGCGATCCTGGTGATTATGATATTCCTACGATTGACGGTGTATCTGATGTCTATTATAAGAATATGTTCAAGGGCACGCTCGAAGGTACAACCCTCTACACGACCGATGGCGACTATACCAACTACTATCTGTCGAAGGGTGATGCTGGCGTTGGCTTCTACAAAGTTACGAAGGCTGAGGGTGTGAAGGTAGGCGCCAACCGTTGTTTCCTGCCTATCCTGACGGAGATCCCAGTTGAAGGCAGCACAGGCGACACCGAGCTCATCAAGGTAAGTGCCGCTAAACAGGTGCCTTACTATACCAGCAAGAACCTCGACTTCTCAAGTCTCGATGCTCAGGGCGTAAAGGCCTATACGGCTACTGGTTACAATTACCATACAGGCGTCATCTGGCTGACTCGTGTGAAGAAAGTTCCTGCCCAGACTGGTATCCTGGTGATGGCCGATAAGTCAGGTGATTACAATGTGCCTACCACTACGGTTCAATCCGTCTATGAGAATATGTTCGTAGGCTCTGAGACGGCTCAGACCATCTACACCAATGAGGAGATTGGCGGTGTTGACTACGTGAACTATTACCTGTCGAGTGGAACCGCTGGTGTCGGTTTCTACAAAGTAACGAATGAAAATGGTGTGAAGATGGGTGCCAACCGCTGCTATCTGCCCATTCCGAAGCGCGATGCCGCCTCCGGTGCCCGTGGCAAGTCTGGAGAGTCATCCTTCTGCCAGATGATCCTCTCAGACGAAAGCAACGACGATGTCATCGCCATCCCGGTCTTTGGTGGCATGAACGGTGAGGATGACGGCACGACAGGGATTGACATTCAATCTTCAATCTTCAATCTTCAATCAAACGAAGTTTATTACAACCTCCAAGGCCAACGTGTTGAAAACCCAAGAAAGGGCATCTACATCCACAACGGCCGCCGGGTGGTGATTAAGTAAAAGCATTTTGTAAAATTTTGCATGGTCAAGGGAGCTATTTTGTATAAAAAAGATAGCTCCCTTTGTCTTTTTTATCGTAACTTTGCAACGGAAATCAATCAATAACACATAACCGCGTATGAAAAAAGGATTATTTATCGCATTGCTATTGATGCTTTGCACAGTTATCAAGGCTCAAGAGCCAACGGTGGAGACGGTAGGAAACCTGAAGTACTACTGTGACCCTGCTACTATGGAAGCAACCGTGGTCGGCCCTATTGAATCCTGGGACAACGATGAATTCAACCAAAGTTTTACGAAGATCGACATCCAGACAACCGTGACAAGTGGTGGTAACATGTATAAGGTTACTACTATCGGTGAGGAGGCCTTCTACAGTTTTGACTATGTCAAAGAGGTAAATATCCCAGAGGGTATTGAAACGATTGAGAAAATCGCATTCCTAAGCATGTACAGGCTTGAGAAGGTTGTGCTGCCGAGTACGCTCAAGAAGATTGGTTACGAGGCTTTTTCCTATGAGAGGGCGCTGACCTCAGTCATATCGCATGTCACAGATCCCAGTGCAGTCGAGGTAGATAAAACCGCTTTTGCATTGCAACTGGATGATTGGGATGATGAACTAGGAGAATACAAAAGTCTTAAACCTTATCAGGCAGAGCTTTATGTGCCCGAAGGAACAAAGGAGAACTATGTGGGAACTTACTGGGATTATTTCTCGAAGATTATTGAGGGTGAACCTGTCATGAAGGTGGTCGGTTCGTTGAAATACCAATATTTTAAGGACTCTAAGTCGGCAAAGGTTGTAGCTGGAGATTACGCTGCAATGACCAGTGTGGAAATCCCTGTTACTGTCACCATTGATGGAACCGACTATGCGGTAACCAGCATAGAGAATTTGAGTTTTGACGGCTGTGACAAACTGACCTCGGTGACGCTCCACGAAGGCTTGCACCATATTGGCAGCTTTGCGTTCAGAGATTGTGTCAACCTTGAGGAAATCAACTTCCCAAGCAGTTTGGCGGAGATCCGCACAGGTGCTTTCTGGGGTTGTGAGAAGTTCAAGAACGTGTCGTTGGTCGAGGGCCTGACATATTTAGGTACCTTTGTGTTCTACAATTGCAGTAATCTTGAAACGGTGGAACTGCCTTCGACGCTTACTTGTATGGAATACGGTACATTCCTGGATCTGAGCAAGTTGAAGAGCGTCATCTCTTTTGTTCAGGAACCTTTTGAAATTGAGGATGGCGTGTTTGGTTCATGGGGCGAAGGGGATCCAATTCCGTTTATTCCGAGCAATGCCACGCTTTATATTCCAGAGGGGACGGCCGAAAAATACTACGCAAAGAACTGGAGTAAGCAGCTGACACTCGTTACTATTTTTGAGAAACAAGAGGTCACGCTGTCGTTCCCCAAGACAGAATACACGTTCGACCTTGATGACGACACCTTTACAGCTCCAGAACTGAACAATCCACAAGGCGTCACAGTGAAGTATTCTTCTGACCATCCGGAGACGATCAGCGTGAATGAGACAAGTGGCGATGTCACCATCCTTCAGGCAGGTACGGCCACGATTACGGCAACCTTTGATGGTAATTATAAATACAAGCCCGCCAGTGCTTCTTATAAGTTGACGGCTGCAGCTACTCCCATTACGGTGACTGCAGATGACGTAGAGATAGAATATGGTGACAAAGTTCCCACACTGACATATACGGTGACGGGTGGTACGCTGAATGGCACGCCTGTTGTCAGTTGTGAGGCTACGGCTCAATCATCAGCCGGTACTTATACCATTACCATTGAAAAGGGTAGTGTGAAGAACAAGAATGTGACATACAAGAACGGGACATTGACTATTAAGAAGGCTCCACTGACCATCAAGGCTGGTACGTATTCCAAGAATCAGGGTGAAGCAAATCCTGTGTTTACCCTGACTTACGAAGGTTTCAGGAATGGCGAGACAAAGGATGTGCTGACAACGCTTCCCAATGTTCAATGTACAGCTAACAGTGATTCACCTGCAGGAGAGTATCCCATCAGTTATGTGAATGGCAAGCTGACCATAATAGGCAGTGGGGGACCTGATGATCCGACACCAGCTGAAGAGACCATTACGATCAGCGGCGCTCTGCAGGTGCCTTACTACAGTGCCTATAATCTGGACTTCACCGATAAGCCCGAGCTGAGGGCCTACGTGGCAACGGGGTACGATAAGTCAACGGGTGTCATCTGGCTCACTCGTGTGAAGCAGGTACCTGCCGAGACAGGCTTCCTGCTGATGGGCGAGCCTGGCGACTACGATATCCCAGTGATAGATGGCATTTCTGATTGCTATTATAAGAATATGTTCAAGGGTACGCTCGAAGGAACGACGCTCTATACGACCGATGGTGCCTATACCAACTACTACCTGTCGAAAGGAGATGCCGGTGTCGGCTTCTATAAGGTGACGAAGGAAGACGGTGTGAAGGTAGGTGCCAACCGCTGCTATCTGCCGATATTGACGGAGATCCCAGCTGAAGGCAACGAGGGCGATGCTGAGGTGATCAAGGTTTCTGCCGCCAAACAGGTGCCTTATTTCACGAGCAAGAACCTCGACTTTACGACGATGGAGGCTCAGGGTGTGAAGGCTTACACAGCCACTGGTTATAACTATAGCACAGGTGTTATTTGGCTGACTCGTGTGAAGAAGGTTCCTGCCCAGACAGGTATCCTGGTGATGGCTGATAAGGAAGGTGAGTACAATGTTCCCACGACTACGGTACAGTCTGTCTATGAGAATATGTTTGTTGGCTCAGAGACGGCCCAGACTATCTACACTAACGAGGAGATTGACGGTGTTGACTACATCAATTACTACCTGTCGAAGGGAACCTCCGGTGTCGGCTTTTACAAGGTGACGGATGATGCTGGCGTAAAAATGGGCGCCAACCGTTGTTACCTCCCGATCCCGAAGCGTGATGCTGCCTCCGGTGCCCGTGGCAAGAATGGCGAGTCATCCTCGACGATGTCATCGCCATCCCATTGTTCACTGACGGCACAACGGGGATTGACATTCAATCTTCAATTTTCAATCTTCAATCAAACGAAGTGTATTACAATCTCCAGGGCCAGCCTGTAGAGACACCAAGAAAGGGCCTCTATATCCGTAATGGAAAGAAGGTCATTATCAGATAATACCTATACCTTATTAATCATAAAAATCCCGAAATGCTTGTGTGTTTCGGGATTTTTTCTTATCTTTGCCCCAAGTAATTAAAACCAAGAACTATATGAAAAGAATCCTCCTATCACTAATGCTTGTGCTAGCGGCTGTTACAGTCGGCGCGCAAGAGGTCATTAAGGGCGATGCCAATAACGATAAGAAGGTTACCAAACTCGATGTCCTCGAGGTCAGTGACGCCATTATGGACAGGCCCTCCGACCATTTCAATGCGAAGAATGCCGACGCTAACAGCGATGACAAAATAAATGCCGCAGACATCGTGGTCATCGTCAATATGATCAAGAACGACTCCGAGAACCCGATCCTTGTTGTGTGGAAGAAAGACGGCACGAGAGTTTATTATGAATTGAATGAGATGCCTGAGACGACCTTCCAGAACGGCAAGCTTATCATCAAGACGCAGAGCGCGTCAGTGGAGTATCCTATGTCGGATGTGTTGCGCTATACCTATGAGGGAGTTGGAACGAATGGCGTAACGAAGGCTCGTAGCCTACACAAGGCATTGGTCAAGCGGACAACGAACTCTGTGACGATCATTAACCTGAAGGAAGGCTCGAAGGTGGAGCTTTTCAATGCTGAAGGAAGCCTGCTTGAGACCGTCACCAGCAATGATGAAGAGCCTGTGGTCATCTCTGTCGCCCATCAGCCCAATGGCGTTTATCTGGTAAAATACGAAAGTCAAACCATTAAACTGATCAAGCAATGAAATACTTATCGAGAATTTTTGCGGGCTTGGTGCTGACGGCCCTGGCCGCTGTGACAGTTCAGGCACAGGATGCCTTCTACGTCTATCAGAATGATGGTCACTTCGATGGTTTCTTTTACGACGAGGTGCAGAAGATCAGATACTCCAAACTCGACACCCTCGGCTTTGAGCATGATAGTTTTGTGTCTCAGGAGATCGTTACTGCCGACTCCGTTTACCGTTTTATGCTCACAGCTATCGATTCCGTTGGCTTCGTTCAGCCGGCAATAGAATTTCGACCGAATGTACACGATGTGAGAAAGGATGGTGTATTGGGATATGTGAAATATCATAACCAGGAAGCAATGCAAATGGCTCTTGATGCTTCTATTCCAGAGCAGTTGATTCCAAGTGAAGGTGACGTGCTAATAGACTTCGATATGTATCAAGGCTTCAGTGGCAGGGTGACAAGGGTTGAACCAGGTAGTACTCAGATATTCGTTTATTATGAGCCTATTGAGAGTGTCAAGGATGTCTTCCAACGCTTTGTATGTGTCGAACGAATTGATAACGATAAGGCAGGTAATATGGTTCGCCGCCGTGTTGCAGGCGTCCCGGAACTGACTAGGGGGGACTGGAGTGCCAAGACACGCGCCAGTGATGTCTTCGACTTCCGACTGCTTAAAATGGACCTGAACGGTCATCTCCCCCTTGTTGCTGACGAAGATCTGACAATCTCATTCGACGTTAACGCCCATGTTGCCATGTCTCTGAAAGGTAGTTATAATATTAATCTACTTGATCCGATTTACATTAGCTTGACTTTTACGAGTGATTTGGCATTTGGACTGGGGGTGACGTTTGACGGCAAATTGTCAACGATTATCGATTCGTCCTCTGATTATATTCCTGGCATTCCCATACCTACTGCCGCTCCCATTTTTGAACTACGCAACATCCCCGGTTTCTTTGCCCGTGGAGATGTACACCTCAAGTTCTCTGCAGGTCTTGTTAACCTTGCGGGTGCAAAAGTGTGGCATAAACTGGAGTTTAACGACGATTGGATTCCCTCGCTTACATACGGACGTTTAGATGGCGAGGCTGAGGCTGAGCAACCAGGTACCAGTAAAATAAACGATTATTTGGAATTTAACGGATTTGTGCAGGCTGGAGTTCATGCGCCTCTTACACTAAGCACAAACCGATGGCTGTCGAAGTTTTTCGAGGCTGAGTTTGGTACACACCTCTATATTGGCCCGAAACTGAGTGGCGCTGTACAGTTGAATTTCACGGATATGATGAAAAATGGGGCAAGCGTATATAATGCATTGAAGAACTCAGCTCTAACATTTGCTCCGCTGTCGGTTGATTTCGAGACCACAGCTAAAACTAAGGGTTTCTTTGGTGGAGAAAGTAAATTCACCTTTGGTGAAGGTTCCGTCAGCGTTATAGATGATTGTAGTCTATATCTGCTGCCTCAATTCGACAGTTGGAAAGAGGAAATGGATCCTCGCGACAGCGAAGGAAACTTGATGGAAGGTCCACACGTCGGTCTTATTTGTAAGGACCGTGCTACTCTTTTCCCCTATCAAATAGGCATACGTGTATTCAAGAAGACAAATGCCAATGAATATGAACTAATAGATGATTTCTGGGAAGAATCTGTAAATGGATATATAGAGTCATGGTATTATGGTGATGAGTGGTTGAAAAGCAAGAACCTGCTTGACTATCCTCATATTAATACTCATCGAGCGAATTTTAATGGTGAGGGCCGTCTGCGTCCAATCTTCAAATACGGTGATATGATATTTGAGGGTTCGCCAGATTATAACTGTTGGTTAGGCGACTACTTCCGAGTTAAACCGACCACAATCGAAATATCTAATAATGTGGGAGATGAGGTCTGCCTGGACGTGGAAACCAACATGAAGTTGAAAGACATGTCAGACATGACATTTCATTATGGCGGCTACACAGAAGAAGAGAATGAAAAGCTGCGTTATGCGGATGTGGATTTCGGTGCTCGTTATCATAAGATAAGTGAAGGCAAGGGAGAATTATACTTTACTAATGTAAAGACTAATATGGATCCTTTCCGTAAGTTAACTATGGAATGCGATATGCTTTCAGCGAATGGCGCAGATGTTTCCTTTATTGAAATTTCAACTCCTGTGACAATCGTGCAAGCTCCAAACGCAAATGCCAAATTTTATGATTTCTCAATAGATGGTAAAGGAGAATTTCCCAATGCCAATTTCTATTGTAGATATTCTGACCCCTTAAAACCTATAAGTATGGACGACGGGGCATTCAGTATCTCGCACACAGATACTTATAATGAAGGTTTTACCACGGAAACGATTGCTGTTTCTGGCACATTGTCACCTGATGAGAAGGGTTGGGGCTATTTCTATATCTCTGGAAATTACGAAATAGATAAAATTGAGAATACAACATATGAGGATGAGAAAGGAATCGATCATACAGGTCCCTCTCTTACAATGAAAACAAATGCTTCGTTCAGTGGCCATTTGGTGTTAAGAGATAGTGGGTGGTGGCTGGTTAGTGATGATGATTGCTTCGTCAATGGAACCTCTACGATAACACAATATGATAGAAAAGTAGTTTCTCATGATGGTATAAAAGAGCTCAAAACAACCATGACTACAAACACATATACATGTAGCGAAGGAGATTCAATAGAGATGATATTTGAAACTAAGGGAAATGAATAAAACGATGAAGAATATGATAAGAACCTGGGCTGTGTTCATGGCGGCTTTCTTTGTGACCAGTATATATGCAGACGACTTGTCTGTTGGTGCTATTCGGATAGCTCCAAATAGTAATAAGCAGATTAGCATTCAGCTGAATAATCAGTCTGCAAACTACACTGCATTCCAGTTTGACATGATTCTGCCAGATGGTGTGAAGGTGGCTGGAGATGCGAGTCTGAATGCCGGACGTAAGGCAGATCACCAGTTGTATGCAGCTGATTTAGGTAACAACCGCTATCGATTCCTTGCATACTCCATGACCAACTCTGTTTTTTCAGGGACAAGTGGTGTGTTGATGAATCTGACCTTAACGGCAGGCGATATCAATGGTAGTACAACTAAGACTTGTGACATCTGTTCGCAGGTATTTGTTGAACCCGATGGTTCTCAGCATACGATGGACGATCAGTCTGTTTCCATTGAGATCGCAAGTGGCGAAAGCCAAACCATCACCATCAGTTCAGCCAAGCAGGTGCCTTATTGCAGTGACAAGAATCTTGACTTTACGGATCTGCCTGATTTGAAGGCTTACGTGGCTACTGGTTACGATAAGGCTAAGGGAACGATCTGGTTGACGCGTGTGAAGGAAGTGCCTGCCAATACGGGTTTTCTGTTGATTGGTGAGCCAGGTGACTATGACATTCCTACGATTGCAGGCATTTCCGATGTCTATTATAAGAATTTGTTCAAGGGCACGCTGACAGGAACCACTATCTATACGACGGAAGGTGAATATACGAACTATTACCTGTCAAGTGGTGCGAGTGGAGTAGGTTTCTACAAGGTGACGAATGAAAATGGTGTCTCGATAAAGGCCAACCGCTGTTACCTGCCGATATTGACGGATATTCCAGCCAATGGTGCTGAGGGTGATGTTGAGGTCATCAAGGTGAGTGCTGCCAAGCAAGTGCCTTACTATACCAGCAAGAATGTTGATTTCTCGAGTCTCGATGCTCAGGGCGTGAAGGCCTACACGGCTACTGGTTATAACTACAAAACTGGTATCATTTGGCTGACACGCGTGAAGAAGGTTCCTGCCAAGACCGGTATCCTGGTGATGGCAGATAAGGAAGGTGAGTACAGTGTTCCCACGACTACGGTACAGTCTGTCTATGAGAATATGTTCACTGGTTCTGAGACGGCTCAGACCATCTACACCAACGAGGAGATCGACGGTGTTGACTACGTGAACTATTACCTGTCGAAGGGTGATGCCGGTGTGGGCTTCTACAAGGTGACGAACGAAGATGGTGTGAAGATGGGTGCCAACCGCTGCTACCTCCCGATCCCGAAGCGCGATGCCGCCTCCGGTGCCCGTGGTAAGAATGGCGAGGATTCCTTCTGTAAGATGATCCTCTCAGACGAGAGTAATGACGATGTCATCGCCATCCCCGTCTTTGGTGGAATGAATGGTGAGGATGACGGCACAACAGGCATAAATTCTCAATTTTCAATTTTCAATTCTCAATTTGAAGAAGTTTATTACAACCTCCAGGGTCAGCGTGTGGATAAGCCAGGCAAGGGTGTCTACATCAAGAATGGCAAAAAGGTTATCGTAAGATAGTCCTACACCTTAATTATTCATAATAATCCCGAAATGCTTGTGTGTTTCGGGATTTTTGTTTATCTTTGTCGGCATATTAACTGAAAACAACAATTGTTATGAGAAAATTATTACTATCCCTATTAGGTGTTATTGTATCTATTACCATCGCGAATGCAGGAAAGGTCACAGAACAGCAGGCTCTACAGAAAGCCCAGAAGTTTCTGAAAGGTAAGAGCCTTGTGATTGACCACACGAAATCTATGGCTCGTTCTGAATCTTCAACGGAGTCAAATGCCTTCTTCATTTTTAATGCTGAGAATAAGGGCGGTTTCGTTATTGTTTCTGGTGATGACCGTACCGCAGATATTCTTGGGTATTCCGATCATGGTGAATTGATCTATGAAAAGGCACCGTGTAATGTAAGATGGTTGTTGTCATGTTACCAGCATGTTATTGATAGCCTTGCATTAGAACCAAATGTGAAGGCAAAAGCGAGAACAAGGGGAGGGTCTCCCTCAAGAGCTGCGATTGACCCTCTGATCACAACTCATTGGGGACAGGGTGCTCCATATAATAATATGTGTCCTGAAGTTGACGGTCAAAAGTGTTTGACAGGTTGTGTTGCCACTGCGATGGCACAGGTTATCAATTATCACAAATGGCCGCAGGGAAATACAAGTGCCCTTGATGCTTACACAACTACAAACAATTATGCTATAGACATGCCTCAGTTATCCCCGACATCATTTGATTGGAATAATATGACTGATGATGAGATAGCTCGTCTGATGCTTTACTGCGGACAATCTGTCAACATGAATTATGGTATAAACGAATCTGGTGCGGGGAGACCTGATGAAGCATTCTTAAATGCGTTCGGTTATAGTAAGAGCACAACCATATGGGGCGGAAAAAAATTTACAGCTGAACACTGGGAAGAACATATCTACAATGAATTAGTATCAAACCGCCCTATTTATTATGCAGGGTCTAGTAGTTCGTCAGGCGGACATGCTTTCGTTGTTGATGGTTATAAAGATGGTTTGTTTCATATCAATTGGGGATGGGATGGAGATGAAGATGGCTTGTTCCTGCTAACAGGCTTGACAGAGGATGTGATGCCATTCCCTTACAACTCTATGACAGAAGCTTGTTTGGGTTTGGAACCACCTGCTCATGATGTCAATACTTCGACGGTAATTACAAAACTCTGTCATTTTGATACGAGAAGTCTGTATCGGGCTAATTCCTCTGAAGACTTTTTTCCACAAGCCCATTTCTCTAGTAACTTATATAGTGATTTTGAAGGTGCCACTTATATTGTTGGTTATGGACTATACGATGACAAAGGACTTGTTAAGGTCTTGGGGCAAGAACAAAAGACTTTTCCTCTTAACGAATCTTATCACCTCTATCTAAATATCGGGAGTGATATTCCACAGGGCACTTATCGGATTATGCCAATCTTCCGTTATAGCGAAAGCGACAGTTGGATGTTGGATTCAGGATTTGAACAACATCATATTATTGTCCATATTAATGAGAAATCATTGACTTTTGAAGATCCTGTGGACGATGACAACGGTGATTATTATGAATATGGTGTATTTGATTATGAAGGTGTAACATACCAATGCTTCTCTGAGTTTGGCAATTTGTGGGCACATGTTTTGCCATATCACATCAATGATAAATATTCTGGTAACATCGTTATACCCAACAAGATAGAAATTGAAGGGAATACCTTCATTGTTGCCAGGGATGAGTATGATGCATTTAAAGACTGTGATGAACTTCTTTCTATTACCACCTCAGCCGAAAATGGATTGATTGTATCAAAATGTCCTAAACTCAAAAGCATTACAGTGAAACAGGGAACAAGCATGGAGATCAGTTACTGTCATGCATTAGAGAACATAGAATTTCCTATTACTATGGATTATCCTATTGTTCATGATTGTAATGAATTGAAAACTATTAAGATTCTCAATCCTGCTCTCCAGTATAATTCGTTGGTTGCTGTCAGATGGGGAGACGAGTCTTTACCTGCCCTGACAGATGTTTATTTCCCATCTTCATACCCTCCTGTGGTTCATGAAGAGGGAGATATACCCGTGAATTCAAAAGCTACCATTCATGTTCCGAAGGGTAGTTTAAATTACTATAAAAACTCTCCTTGGAAGAGTTGGAAGATTGTTGATGACCAGCCAATAGCCCCCTTCGTAACTTGGGGCTATTGCCATGGCGATGCAGTCAACTCTTATGGTATGTCAAGCGGTATGGGAGATAATGATGCAGAATATGCTATGTGCGTGCCTGCAGAGGAAATGAAAGCATATATTGGAAGTCAGATTACTCATATTCAGGTATATTCTCCCAGTCGTTCTATTAATGACTATGGATTCGAAAACTATGAATATGTGTTTGTTACAAAACCTGGAACTGATTATTTAGTAAAGCAACCATTTGAAGTGATTCGTGGTGCGTGGAATACTGTTAAACTTGACGAACCTTATACCATCACTGGAGATTCCCTGTATGTTGGAGTTGGTCGTCATGGTACGATAGGTATTATGTTCTCAGATGATACATATGTGTTTGATGCATCATGGCAAAGAGCTATGGGTAAAGACGATAGTGACCCAGAGAAAAGATTTCTTCCTGGAGAATGGGTACTTCCATGCCCCAAAGATCAGGCACATCCACTCCCACTTCGTTTCGCAATCGAGGGAGAAGGTATGCCTGAGGGTGTCATTATCCGTGAGTTAAAGACGATTGATCCATCGAATTCAAGAGCGATGTCGCAAACGAGGGGAGGTACAGGAATGAAATTACAGGGAACAATCCGAAATAGATCATTGGAGACAATCACCTCATATAAGGTAGAATGGGCCATTGATGGTTCTGAGAAGAACAGCAAGACATTTGAGACATCTCTGCTTCCTAATGAGACTGAAATGATAACCATTGATCTGCCCGAATCAGTAATGGACGGACATCATGTGATAACAACGGATGTTGTTTCTATGAATGAGATAACGAATGAGTTGGCTGGATTTAATATGCCGTCTTTCGAACTTGGTACGCCTGATCCAATTACCGTTACAGCTAAGAGCTATTCTATACACTATGGTGAAGAATTGCCATCATTTGAATATACGACCGAAGGCGGAGAGCTAACAGGTGTGCCTACAATTACATGTGAGGCTACAAAGACCTCTCCCGTCGGCTCATATACCATAACGATTGAGAAAGGCAGTGTGAAGAACAAGAGTGTGACATACAAGAACGGGACATTGACTATTAAGAAGGCTCCACTGACCATCAAGGCTGGTACGTATTCCAAGAATCAGGGTGAAGCAAATCCTGTATTTACCCTGACCTACGAAGGTTTCAAGAATGGTGAGACAAAGGATGTGCTGACAACGCTTCCTACAGTTCAGTGTACAGCTACCAGTGATTCACCTGCGGGCATCAGTTATGTGAATGGCAAGCTGACCATAATAGGCAGTGGGGGACCTGATGATCCGACACCAGCTGAAGAGACCATTACGATCAGCGGCGCTCTGCAAGTGCCTTATTATAGTGAGTATAATCTCGACTTCACCGATAAGCCCGAGCTGAGGGCCTACGTGGCAACGGGGTACGATAAGTCAACGGGTGTCATCTGGCTCACCAGAGTGAAGCAGGTACCTGCCGAGACGGGCTTCCTGCTGATGGGTGATCCTGGCGACTATGATATTCCTACCATCGACGGTGTATCCGAAGTCTATTATAAGAATATGTTCAAGGGTACGCTCGAGGGCACAACCCTCTATACGACCGATGGCGACTATACCAACTACTATCTGTCGAAGGGAGATGCCGGTGTGGGCTTCTACAAGGTGACGAAGGAAGACGGTGTGAAGGTTGGTGCCAACCGCTGTTACCTGCCCATCCTGACGGAGATTCCTGCCAATGGCAGCACAGGCGACACCGAGCTCATCAAGGTAAGTGCCGCCAAGCAGGTGCCTTATTTCACGAGCAAGAACCTCGACTTCTCAAGTCTCGATGCTCAGGGTGTGAAGGCTTACACGGCTACTGGCTATAATTATAGTACAGGTGTTATCTGGCTCACCCGTGTGAAGAAAGTTCCTGCCCAGACAGGTATCCTGGTGATGGCCGATGTGGAAGGGGATTACAATGTTCCCACAGCTTCGGTACAGTCGATCTATGAGAATATGTTCGTGGGCTCTGAGACGGCCCAGACCATCTACACCAACGAGGAGATTGGCGGTGTTGACTACGTGAACTATTACCTGTCGAAGGGTGATGCCGGTGTGGGCTTCTACAAGGTGACGAACCCAGATGGAGTGAAGATGGGTGCCAACCGCTGCTACCTCCCGATCCCGAAGCGCGATGCCGCCTCCGGTGTCCGTGGTAAGAATGGCGAGGATTCCTTCTGTAAGATGATCCTCTCTGACGAAGCAAACGACGACGTCATCGCCATCCCCGTCTTTGGTGGCATAAATGGTGAGGATGACGGCACAACGGGGATTGACATTCAATCTTCAATTTTCAATGATCAATCAAACGACGTGTATTACAACCTCCAGGGCCAGCGTGTTGAGAACCCAAGAAAGGGTATCTACATTAAGAATGGCCGCCGGGTGGTGATTAAGTAATCTCTACACCTTATTTGTAATAATTATCCCGAAATATTTGGAAATTTCGGGATAATTATGTATATTTGCAATCAATAATAGAAACTTAAAACAATTTATAACAATGAAGAAACTATTTACACTATTCCTTTTGGCTATTCTGCCATTGGTGGCCAATGCGTATTTTGAAAGGGTAAAGATCAATGGTGTTTGTTATTATCGAGATATGGATTCGGGTGAAATTGGTGTAGGAGCTAATGATGAAAAGTATTCTGGCGATATCGTGATTCCTGAGACTATTATATCCGATGGTGTTGAGTACAAGGTTGAATTTATCGGTGAATGTTGTTTTGAGAATTGCGTTGGCCTGACATCTATCACTATTGGTAACAATGTTAAGCGCATAGGAAGAGATGCTTTCTCTGGTTGCACTAATTTGACTTCTGTAACTTTTGGTACAGGACTGACGAAAATTGGCCCTGCATGTTTTTCTGGTTGTAGCAGTTTGATGAAAGTGACGATACCTAACGGTATTACTACCCTCAGTCCCAGATTATTTGAGAATTGCGGTGGTTTAATATCAGTGACTATTCCCGAAAGTGTAACTTCCATTGAAAACCATGTTTTCTCTGGTTGTGGTGGCCTAATCTCTTTAATTATCCCAGAAAACGTGACATCAATCGGGACTTATGCTTTTTGGGACTGCAAAAGTCTGACTACGATGACCATTCCTCCAAGTGTGAAAGAAATGGGAGATGGTGTATTCTCTAATTGCAGCAGTCTGTCCACGGTGACAATCCCCAATAGCCTTACAAGTATTAATACTAATACTTTCTCTGGCTGTACAAGCTTGACATCTTTAACTATACCTAGCAGTGTGCTGTCCATTGGTGATAATGCTTTCAGCCGTTGTGAAAAGTTGACTTCTATTACTGTTCCGGAAAACGTGACATCAATTGGTCAGAGTGCTTTCTCTGGTTGTTACGAGTTGACAACAGTCAGTTTACCTTCCACGTTGAAACTGATAAAGGCGGGTACATTCCAGTATTGTTATGCTCTTGAGACCATTACTATTCCTGCAACAGTGGAGTATATTTATCAGGATGCGTTTGGAAGTTGCAGTAGTCTGAGTACCGTAGAATCTCTGGCAGAAACCCCTCCGTTTATCTATGCGAACTCTTTCCCAAACTACGATATCTCGTTGATAGTGCCTGAGGGAAGTGTGGATGCGTATAAAGCAGCAGAGAACTGGGGCTTATTCATGGAAATCATTGCTTCGAAAGATGGAGGTGGCACCTCTGACGATGAAGGCACTTCTGGCGACGAAGATACTTCTGAAGAGAAGGAAGCCATTACGATTACGAGCGCAGAACAGACGACTTATTGCAGTGAGAATGATCTTGACTTTACCAATGTTGAGGGGTTGAAGGCATACACGGCTGGTGGCTATAACAGAGCCACTGGTACCATCTGGCTGATGCGCGTCTATGAGGTTCCTGCCGGTGAGGGTATCTTGCTGATAGGTGCTCCAGGTGACTATAAAATACCTCAGAAAACTACCTCCACTTATTATGCCAACCTGATGGTAGGTACGCTCGAGGCTAAGACTATCTACGAAACGGATGGTGAATACACCAACTATTATCTCTCAAGTGGAACGCATGGCGTTGGCTTCTACAAGGTGAATGGTAGTGTGGAAATCAAGGCCAATCGTGCTTACCTGCCCTTGCTGAAGAGTTCGGCTAGCGGCACACGTGGCTTCATCGGCATGGATTTCGACGATGATGAGGACGGCACAACAGGGATCGAAGTTCCGCTCGGCCAAAGGCCGCTTGCTACCGAAGGGACGCAAGAATCTTCAATTTTCAATCTTCAATCAAACGAAGTTTATTACAACCTCCAGGGCCAGCGTGTGGACAACCCAGGTAAGGGTGTCTTCATCAAGAATGGTCGCAAGGTGGTGATCAAGTAACGCCTACACCTTAATTAATAATAAAAGTCCCGAAATGCTTGGTCGTTTCGGGATTTTTGTTTATCTTTGCAATCGACTGGCAAAGGTGTCCTGTATTTCTTGCTATAAGATGAGATTCAACTTAAAATTATAAATAACAATGAGAAGTAAAACAATTCTATTAAAAGCACTATTGCTATGTGCATTGATAGTCAGTGTACAAAATGCGAATGGTGATGGGGTTTGGCGTAAGACTATTATTTTTTCAACACTCGACGGTACGACGATGGAGTATTTAATCGATGCCAATACGAAGATTACGGTCGAGAAACCGAATCTTGTTGTTGAGACGGAAGGGGCCGTGATTAACATTGAGTTGGACGATATGAGTAAAATACAATATGGTAAAAAATGGGTTCCCATAGTTGTAGGTAAAGAGCAGATAACCATATCAAATGCCAAGCAGGTGCCTTATTTCAGTGAGAACAACCTGAATTTTATGAGTCTTGCGGAGAAAGGGATCAAGGCATACGTGGCAACGGGCTATGACAAGACAACTGGCACTATCTGGCTGACTCGCGTCTATGACGTCCCCAAGCAGACGGGTATTCTGATTATAGGCAATCCTGGTGACTATGAGGTTGACATAGCAGAGAGCTCTTCTTCTTATTATATGAATCTGTTCCAAGGCAATCTGGAAGCAACGGCCATCAATGAAAAAGAAGGCGACTACACTAACTACTACTTGTCAAACGGCACATCTGGTGTGGGATTCTATAAGGTAAACGGTAGCCAGAACCTGGGTGCCAACCGTGCCTATCTTTCTCTTCCATCAGATATTAAGGTGGTTGGAAGTGCAGGTGGCAAGGAGACAATAAAGGTAAGTTCTGCCAAGCAACTGCCTTACTATACAGACCAGAGTCTTGACTTTACGGGCATGGATCACTTGAGAGTTTATACGGCTACGGGATACGACAACTCTACGGGTACCATCTGGTTGACCTGTACAAAGCAGGTGCCGGCATATACCGGTATGCTGATTATGGCAGATGCGGATTCCTATGAAATACCTACAGTATCTTTGCAACAGATATATATGAATATGTTTTCCGGCACATTGGAGGGCAAGACTCTTTATACTGAGGAAGATGGTTATGTGAACTATTACCTCTCAAACGGAACAAGTGGCGTGGGGTACTATAAGGTAACAAATGAGGATGGAGTGTCTCTTAATCCTCACCGTTCTTATCTTAGGATTCCAAAGTCTGTTAAAAGTAATTCGCGCGGTAATGAAGATTGGACCAAGAATATGGATCTATCAAGAATCAAACTGCAAGACTCTGGTGAGACAATGATTTTGAAAATCCTGAATGGAATAGGTGAGGATGATGGTACTACAGACATCTTTACCGATGAGACAAGACCTCTGAGATGGGACAATGAGACCATTTACTTAGAGCATTTGCCCGAAAATACCCTGATAGAAGTATATTCAACTGAAGGCTGGCTTGTTATGAGCCACAGATGTAGTGGGGGCAGTGCCCAGCTATCTCTTAATAAGCTCACTAATGGAGCCTATGTCGTAAAGATCAATCAGAACTCCTATAAAATTATCAAGCGATGAAACGTAGTCAGTTATTCCGTTATATCATGATGCTGGTGGCAGCGTCGTTCACTGCGCCAGTCTTTTCACAGAGTAGCCAACATGCCCTGTATAACTACCGCAATGACGGTGATTTCAATGCATGGTTGAATGACGATATTGAAAAGATAACCTACAGCTCCATCGACACACAGGGTGTCGAGCACGATGATATCGTAGTTCAGGAGGTCTGGACTGCCGACACTGTTTATCGTATCCCCCTCGAAGCTATTGACAGCATCGGCTTCCGTGCTCCGAAGCCTGAAATGCGTGAGGGATTGTTTTATCTTCGTGACTATCATGCAGAACACACTTCTGCTGTTGAAACCCTTGTGTTGTATTTCGACACATCGATCCATAAGGATAGTATCCCATCAGTGGGACAAACGATTATTTGTGCCACTGATGCAACGCCTTACGAAGAAGGTTTTGCAGGAAAAGTTACTGAAATAAGAAGTGAAGACAACCAAATTGCCATACATTGTGAAGAGGCTGCTGTTGGAGATATCTTTAAACGGTTGGTTTTAGTGGGAAAAGCATCTACAGAAGTAGAGGATGAAGCAACAAAGAGTAGAACGAGAAGTTGGTGGAATGAACCAGCTGTTAACTTAGAAGATGACGGTATCATTCCAATACAATTAGAAGAAAAATCGTTTGAAATTCTTGATGGGATGATAAAAATAAAGTCTCCTGCACCTAAGCTGACATGTCGGTATTATGTTTATGTAAGTGAGGTTTATTATGAAATATTTGCTCAAGCAGATATTGTTCATAAAGATTTGACCTATACTCTTGACGTATCTACAAATAATCTAAGATCACTTAAAGAATATGGCGAATTTTTTGCGGCTCTTACTTCTGAAGAAAGATTAGCTGAGTGGCTGGAAAAGAAGTTTAAAAAACCTTATAAGGATTTTTTAAAGGAAGAACTGGAAAATGACGAAATCGATGCAGAAAAAGAGATTATTAAAAGAATCTGGGAAAAAAAGAAGGTTGACATCCCCATTATTGGAAATGGTGTAATCAATCTGAGCCTGATGCTAGCACCTCTTTTTAAAATTAAGGGAAATATCGAGGCAATATCTGAATTTAAGACCGATGCAATCCAATCCTTAAGTATGAAAATTAAAGGATATACACCATTGCCTCGTTCAGGTTATATATCAGATTTTTCTGCTTCACACAAACAAGACCCAATTAAGAATGCCAAATTGGATATGAAATTAACAGGAGGCGTCACACTGGGATTTGTTGGCTTATTGAATGTCAATCTTTTGCATCGAAACGTTGTTTACGCAGGAGTCGGCGGTGAATTGGGGATGGATCTTGCCGGTTCATTAAACGTAACTCTTATAGATGATCAACAGCCTGAAATGAATATGTATGACAGGCTGAAAGATACTAAGTTGAAACTGTGTTATTATGCCAAGGTCTATCCAGAAATAGGAGTTACTCCTCTTGACATTCTTCATCTGAGTGGTAAAAATTGGGATTTGACTACATGGAATGTCTTCTGCAAGGAATACACATTTTATTTGATGCCCCATTTTACAGAACCAGCACTACCCAAATTCAGTAATAAGACATGGTCGTTTGATAATCCTCTCGGTTTTTATTCCACGGCATCAAAAGACATCTTCTTCCCATGCAAAGTTGGAATGAGGATAACGGACACTGACGGGAAAGTTGTCAAGGAATACCTTGACAGCCAAAGATATCTTGAAGAGTATGAATGGTTGAATAACCCATTGAATATCGATATATCTGACCTTTCTAAGGGAGTATCTTATAAATGCTATCCTACAATCAGTTTCTTTGGCCTGAATGCTTTCAATGCAGGTCCTGTCCACAATTTCTCTGTTCCATTGCCATTGGTTGCCTCACCGAAAGAATTAATTTTGGCTGTTGGAAGCACTAACACTGTGACATTCCTTGGTGGTTGGGATACATTCGCTGTTGTTGTCTCTGGTGAAGAAGGAGTTGCATCGATTAAAGATGATGAATCAGCAGGCGTAAGGCATATAACGGTTGTTGGTAATAAAAAGGGAACTGCTGTGCTGCAAATTGAAGACCGAAGAACAGGAGAAGTCTTAAATATTCCTATTACTGTTACTGATGAACCCATTGCTCAAAGCACAATTAGTATAGATACTGAGGAAATCAATTTTGGAAATGTTTTTGTCGGTAACTGCAAGACGAAGCAATTTAAAGTGAGCAACACAGGAGAACATAATCTTACATTCTCTGTCAGTGAGACTCATGGCGAATTCGAAATAGCAGAAAGCGGTAAGGAGTTCACCCTTGGTCCAGAAGAAGAAAAGACATTTGATGTTGTATATACTCCAGCCAAGGAAGAGACTAGCAGTAACGGTACGATTACCATTACCTCTGATGCAGAAAACAATTCCTCGTGGACTATCACGCTTACTGGCACAGGAAGAAGCAAAGGGTCTGTCAACCTGTCTGTTGGTCTCGTCGCTTATTATCCTTTTATCGGAAATGCTGACGATGTTACAGGAAATGGCAATAATGGAACTCCTAAAACCAATGTAACACTTACAACAGGTGTGGAAGGTGATGAGAATGGTGCTTACCAGTTTGGAGGATATAGTAGTCCTGGACATATTTACATTCCTAATTCCGAATCTCTTAAGTTCAACGAAGGAGTCTCTTTCTCTGCATACATTAAGCCTCTCAGCTGGGTGTCTATGGATGGATGGGGAAGCAGAACTTCATCTGGTGGCCTACAATGCATTATGGCAAAAGATCATGATAGGTATGGAATATCACTTGCATTTTCAGGCAATGACAATGGCTGCCGTTTCTGGACGCATAATATGTGTAACCAAAAATGGTCTGAAATCAGCTCTGGAGATCAGCTAAAAGGTAACTATCTGAACAAATGGACTCATGTGGCCTATGTCTATGGTGATGGCTATGCACGGTTATATGTAGATGGTCAGTTGATGGATGAGAGAGAGGCAACACCTGATTTCAGTACAATCAATTCCAGAGATCTCTACATCGGGAAATTTAGTGATTCATGGTACCCCTTTAATGGAGTAATTGACGAAGTACGAATCTACAATCGAACTTTGACGCCTGCGGAGGTTGAAAAACTTGCGGTATTCCATGAGGACTTATAATTATACAATGGTTTAAGTAACCTCGACACCTTATTAATAATAAAAATCCCGAAACGACCAAGCGTTTCGGGATTTAATTATTTCTTCAAAGTATATCCATGAGGAGGTTGATGCCTACCTTTGATAGCTCTGTTTCGATGTCGGCACCGTCGGCAGACCGGAAGGTGCAGAGCCGACGTTTTGTATTCAGTTTGTAGATGTTCTTGATGTTGACCACCGTACTACGGTCAACTCTTACGAAGATCGTGTTGTCAAGCAAGTCTTCCAAGGTGGCCAGGCTCTCAAGAACCGTTTCCTGAGTATGAAAAGCCACCACATTCGAGTAGTTGCCGTCGGCTCTGATGTATGCGATGTCGTCGGTGTTGATATAAACCTTTCCGTTAACGGTTCGGAATGATAACTTCCCTGTTGTCGGTCCTTGCTGCGATGGGTCGTCGGCTCTGTCGTCGCTTTGTATCACTTTCGAGATGGCCAGTGCCAGCTCGTTCTTGTCGATGGGCTTGAGCAGATAGTCAGCCGCAGCGAGTTTGATGGCACTCATCAGGTATTTCCGGTCGGCGTATGCCGTGGTAAAGATGATACGTGGCAGCGGAATCGTCTTCTTGATCTCCTCGAGGAGTTGGATGGCATCTCTGCCTTGTAACTGGATGTCGAGAAACAGCAGGTCAGGCTGGTTTCTCAGGATACTCTGTAATGCACTGTCATAGCTGTCACAACTGTCGATAACTTCTATCTGCGGACGATAGCCCTCCAGTTTCTGGATGAGTGACAGGCGAGGCAGACGCTCGTCCTCGACAACGATGGTTCTGAAAGTCTTATTCATCTCTATTCATATTGGTAGTCAACAGGTATCGTCATTTCGTAACAGGTACCAGCAGGCTTGCCCTGATCGTCGTACAAGTCAACGACACTTTGACTGATATGGTATGGGTTACTTTGGTTATATAGTGTAATCTGTTCCATCAGTATCTTGAGACCCATCTTCGTGGAATTGGCATTCAGGCGGGCAGCCTCTGCACGGCCCACGCCATTATCCTTCACTTGCACATTGGTGTAGGTCTCTCCGTTGAGGGTGTTCTGGCTGACGACAATATCCACCTGTCCGCCGCCTTCCTTATTGCCAATACCATGCTTGATGGCATTCTGGCAATAGGTGTGGAGTAGCATGGTGGGCAGTTGGGCCTGGCGATCTACATTCTCTGCCACCTGTATGCTGTATCGCAGTCTCTCTCCATAGCGTAGTTTTTCGAGTTCCAGATAGTTCTTTACAAACTCTATCTCCTCATTGATGGAGCGTGAGGGACGGTCCATGTCAGCCAGCGACAGGTTGGTGAAGTTGGAGTAGAGCTTCAGATAGTGAGTGGCTTCATCTACGGAGTTGTTCATCATGAAATACTCGATGCTGGCCAGCACATTAGCGTGGAAATGGGGGATTGCCTTCATGCGGATGGTGGTGACCTGCAGTTCCTTCTGCCGTTTCTCGCGCTGTAACTGCTTCATGGCCATCTGATGCCTGCGGGTTTCGTATTTCCGGGCAATGAGCCACACTATCAGTGCCATCAGCACTGTCAGCAGGAGCCACACCCACCATTTCTGCCACCATGCCTTTGGAGCAGGAATCACGGTACATTGTTGGTTGCTGTCGAGCAGGGTAGCAGGCAAGAACGAGGTCAGTTCCTCCACACCTGCCAGCCAGACGGTGCCGTCGGCCTCTTCTGCCATCGTGGCTTTCAGGGGCTCCAGAGCCGTAAAACCATTGGTATGGTTGAAGTAGTGAACGTCGCTGATGCGACAGTCCTTGTCAATGCGCCCCACAAACAGACCGTCGATGACTGCCATGATCAGGTAACCTTTGGGAGAAACATGCAAAGACCGGATCTCATGCCCGTTGAGTTCTGGGACTTGGCTGGTGAGGTCGCTGACCTCTCCGTCACGGATCAGAAACAATGAGTCGGACGAGGCAAACATGATGTTGCCCTGACCGTCGCTCTCCATCGTCGTGATGACGAGTTTCTGCGGATAGGACATCTGTCGGGCTGTGTCTTCCACGCAGAAGAGTCCGAAGCTGGAACCCACCCACAGTCGTCCTTGTGCGTCTTGGGCTGCCGTCCAAGGGTGGGGGACCTCTGTCGTCAGTGTGTCTATCTTACCACTATCAGGGTGATAGGCCAGCAACTGGCGGCGGGAGCCGATGATCAGTCGCTCCCCGGCAGGGGCCACGAATTGATAGCGGTCGTCGGGCAGGTGCAGCCACTCCAGGGACTGTCCGTCGTAGCAGGCCACATCACCCCTTCCCGCCATATAGACCTTATGGTGGATTGTGACCGCACTCGGTGTATAGTAGCTCCCCTCGATGGCACTTGTTTGGGTCCACTGCTCCCCTTGTAGGGTCAGCAGACTACCGTTGAGTGTGCCTGCCACCAGACGGCCGTCGGCACTGAAGGCGATGGCCCGCATGATGTCGTTTTTATCCGTCAGGCGATGGTTCCTGAAGTTTCTGTGGAAGTAGCAATAGACACCTTGGTAGGTGGCTACCCACAGACGGTTCCATCTGTCAATGAGCAGGCCTTTGATCATATTGAACCCTTCGGCAATACGACTGACTTTCTGGCCGTCGTAGCAATAGATGATGTGTGAGTCGGCAATGAGCAGTTCTCCCTGGCTGCTCTGGCGCACAAAGAGTCCGTAGTCGGGCGCGTCGAAATGATAGGAGAGGCGGCGCACCAGTCTGCCGTCTTTTATTCCATAGATACCGTCGGCTGCCAAAGCCAGCAGGTCGTTGCCAGACCGGATGAGGGAAAATACGTCAGCCTTAGCTGTCAACCGCCTAGCCCGCTGTCCGTTGATGACATAGAGCCCCTGTTCCGTAGGAACATAGGTGCCTGTCTTGTCGATATACAATTTTCGGTCGGGTGTCATCATGTCCAGCAGATGGCTCTTCAGGAAGGGACGGATGCCGTCGCTGCCGATATGGCATAGTCGGCGGTGCTGTTCCTGTGCGTCTTCTAATAATAAGGTGCGTTCGGGCAGGTCGCTCGCGTTAAAGTTATTCAACAGCCAATGCTGCCCAGGGTCAATCGGCTGCATGCTGACATCGTCACCTTCCACCAGCCATTGGCGGCGGAATCCTAATGCCCTGACCTGTCCGTCGGTTTCTGTAAAACCTACGATGTTCTCTCGTCTGCCTTTCAGATAGGGAGTGAACTGTTGTCCGTCGAAGCGCACGAAGCCCGACAGGGTGCCGATATAGATGTAGCCTAAGCTGTCTTGCCAGATGGTCTCAGCCTGCATTTGGGGCAGTCCGTCGTTAGTGGTATAGCGGCGGTAACCCAACTGGCTTTCCACCAATTCCCCTGCAATGGCAACCGACACTGACACAAGGCAGCATACGATGATGAGTAGTCTCTTCATGGTTGCAAAGTTACAAAAGTTTTTCTAATCTTGAAACAATCTGTAGGGTTGAAATGACACTTTTTTTGCTTCGTCCTTCGAAACGGCTGTCTTGTCATTCTGAGGGCATGCTTCGTCAAAATGGTGTTCTTCTTGATAGTCAGGTATGTATTTTTTTATTATCTTTAACCCCAAAAACGAACCTAAACATTATTAATATTAACGCATATGAAACAGAATTTATCTCAGAAACTATTCATGACGCTGGCATTGGTGATGCTGGCGACAAGTGTTGCTTGGGCAAACTACATTGGCTACACCCAGGACTATATTGAGGCTAATGGCCTTGTCTTTAGACGTCTGTACGCTGAAGATCCGACAGGTCAAACGTGTACGCTGGTCAAGCCAAATAAAAACAACAAAAATGTTTATGCCGAGTGTAATGAATACGGTCAAGGTATTGGCCCCGCTGAGGTACCTGAAGGCATGGCTGCAGAGGTTCACGTCGGTCCTGATGGTGATGAATATACCAAGGAGATCTATGAGATCCCGAGTATTGTTCAGGGAGCTAAGGTGGTGCGGATTGAGAGTGATGCCTTTAGGGGTAACACGCATCTGAAGAGCATTACCTTCCCCGCAGAGAACCTGACATCGATTCCCGGCAATGGATTCGCAGAATGTACGGCCCTGGAGAGCTTGAACTTTTCTGGCACCAGTATCAAGGTCATCGGCACTGCTGCATTTGCTCAATGTACAGCACTTAAGAAAATCGAGGATTGGGGCCAAGTGGAGACTATTCATGGCAGTTCCATCGGTTTTGGTTACGGATGTTTTGGTGGTTGTACGGCGCTGACAGAACTCAAGATCGCTCCTTCTGTGAAGTACATCTATGGAAATACTTTCGGTGGATGCACGAGCCTGACCAAACTGATCTTTGAGGATGGTGACGACTGGCTGGAACTCTCTCCCAATGATGGTAACGAGGGGGCTGCTACGCTGATGTTCTATGATAGCCCTATTACCTATTTCTATTGTGGTCGAAAGCTGACAAATAATGCACACGATAACTATATTGGATTCGTAAACCCGCTCACTACTATTGAGGAAAGTGTCAGGAAGACCATTCCGAAGATGGAGGTGGAGTTTGGTGAGAAGATTGACACGCTCCGTAACTGCGTCTTTAGAAATATGGATATTCCTATTGAGGTCAAGGCACCTGGTGCTGTGGCTATTGCTGATTATGCTTTCGAGGGTGCTAACGTGAAGAGCATTGATGTGCCGAAGATCAAGTTCATTGACAAATATGCTTTTAGCAAGTCCAAGATCTCGGAGATGAACTTCTACGAGGTGGAGGAGATTGGGAATTATGCATTCCAACACTCACGCCTGACGAACGTATCTCTGCCGGCTACGCTGAAGTACGTAGGAGTCAGTGCATTTGACTTGAACTATACCAGCGAAGAAGCTAATGAGGCCGGTAATTACGATGAGACTTCTTCGTTGAAGACCTTTACGATTGTGGATGGCGATGAGCCTATCGAACTGGGTTTCGACAGAGGTGATTATGAGAAATATAAGGATGAGACGGATTGGGATTGGACTATCTTTGTCTATTCAAGGCCATGGCTCTCCAGCTTGACTCTGGAAGAGCTCTATATTGGTCGCCCCGTGGCTCATGAGCCCGTCATCAACCCGGTATATGGCACTGTCCAGGATTTTTCCGATGCGCTGAGTTTCAGAGCAAATTCATTCCCCAAGTTGAAGAAGGTGGAACTGACTAAGGTGACGATGATTGATGATGCTGCCTTCCAAGCTGGTTTTTCTGATTATGACCTGCAGAGCAGCCTGGAGGAGGTGTCACTGCCGATGCTGAAGGCTGTGCCGTCGCAGTGTTTCTATAACTGCCCCAAGCTGAAGAAGGTAAGCATTCCGAAAGTCGAGACGATCTGGGATCAGGCCTTTGCCTATGCCAGCGCTGACCTCGACCTCTCGTTTATCAATACTGTCGATAGCATCAAGGAGAATTGTTTTGCCTACAGCGCCATTGGTCCGGAACTCACGATCCCTGCTACGCTAAAGTTCTTGGGCAGGGCTGTCTTCAGTAACTGTGAGAGCCTGAAGAAGGTCACCTTTGAATATGGCGAGAAGCCATTAGGTATGGAATATTCCTTCGCAAGTAACAACCTCTCCAGTGGCAGGATGGTCATTGGTGGTGGTAAGTGCGGCATTGAGGAACTCTACTTCGACCGTAACGTGGAACCTTGTACCTATATTGACAACAGTGGCGAGACGCCTGTGACTTACACCTATCGCTTGTCAATTGCATGTGGTAGCGACTACAACAGTATCTTCCCCAACCTGAAGACCGTTACCATCGGCAAGAAGCTCACTTCGCTGAACGGCTATAGTTTCGAGGCGACTGAACTGGAGTATATCCGCTGCGAGAATCCGGAGCCCATCGCCATGGAATATATTTACTATGAAAGTGACGAAGGCTATAACGCTGATCACAGCGAGGGTTATTCTTTCACTAATTATGTACAGGAAGAAGTGAAACTCCTCGTACCTGACGGTTCCGTATCCAAGTACGTGAATGCCGACGTGTGGAAGGGCTTTAAAAACCTGACCGATTCCAAAGGTGACCTCGGAAGCATCGAAATCACAATCCCGAAGGAAGGCATCACAACCTATAGCGGTCTGCGTAACCTTGATTTCTCAACACTGAAGTCCAAGGGCGTCAAAGCCTATATCGCCAGCAGCTATGATGCTGATGCAGAGAGCGTTCAGCTGAGTCAGGTCACTGATGTGACGGTAGATCAATACAAAGAGGTAGGTGTAGTGATCAAAGGTGCTGCCGGAACCTATCAGGTGCCTGTGGCTGCCAATACAGTCATGAGTGCCTATGTGAATATGCTGGCCAGCGTTCCGAGCACTCAGATAACGCTCAAGGATGAGTCGTACACCTATTATAATTATAGTTCAAAGGCTACGCTTACCTTCAACAAATATCTGAAGGATGGTGAGTTCGTACAATCAGACGGTACGGCTAAGGTTGGTCCTAACATGGCTTATTTAGAGGTGCCGAAGACTTATGATTCGAAATATGATGAAGAAGTGCCAGAGGTGTCGGTTACTTTGGGCAAGTCTGGGCTCACACCCCTTTATCCGCAACTCAACATGGACTTCACGAATGTGGAGGGATTGAAGGCTTATTGCGCTACGGGCTTCTCTAATTCAGGAAGTGTCACACTGACTCGCGTCTTCAAGGTGCCAGCCTTTACGCCAGTCCTGCTAAAGGGTACTCCCGAAGCTACATACACTGTTCCCTCTGAGGCGATGAATAGTATCTGCATGAACATGCTGGTAACCAATCCTTATGAGGGCGAGTTGACCATCGAAGAGACGGAAAATAGCTTGACTAACTTCTGTCTGGATGGCGACAAGTTTAAGAAGATCAGAAGCGCTACTACCATTGCTCAGGGTGAAGTATATTTGCATGTCCCCACTTATGTCGTAGGTGATGTGACCGAATGTAGCATTGTCTTCCAGGAGTCAGAATCCACGGAAACCAGTCTCATCGAAGACATCGAGGAATCTATCACCATCAGTGATGCTAAGCAGGTTCCATATTGTAGCGATAAGAACCTTGACTTTACGGATCTACCTGATTTGAAGGCTTACGTGGCAACGGGGTATGACAAGTCAACGGGTGTCATCTGGCTCACTCGTGTGAAGCAGGTTCCTGCCGAGACGGGCTTCCTGCTGATGGGCGATCCTGGCGATTATGATATTCCTACGATTGACGGTGTATCCGATGTCTATTATAAGAATATGTTCAAGGGTACGCTCGAGGGAACGACGCTCTACACGACCGATGGCGACTATACCAACTACTACCTGTCGAAGGGTGATGCTGGTGTCGGATTCTATAAGGTGACGAAGGAAGACGGTGTGAAGGTAGGTGCCAACCGCTGCTACCTGCCTATCCTGACGGAGATTCCTGCCAACGGCAGCACAGGCGACACCGAGCTCATCAAGGTAAGTGCCGCCAAACAGGTGCCTTACTATACCAGCAAGAACCTCGACTTCTCAAGTCTGGATGCTCAGGGCGTAAAGGCCTATACAGCTACTGGTTACAATTACCATACAGGTGTTATCTGGCTCACCCGTGTGAAGAAAGTTCCTGCTAAGACAGGTATCCTGGTGATGGCCGATGTGGAAGGGGATTACAATGTTCCCACAGCTACGGTTCAATCCGTCTATGAGAACATGTTTGTAGGCTCTGAGACGGCTCAGACCATCTACACCAATGAGGAGATTGGCGGTGTTGACTACGTGAACTATTACCTGTCGAAGGGTGATGCCGGTGTGGGCTTCTACAAGGTGACGAACCCTGATGGTGTGAAGATGGGTGCCAACCGTTGTTACCTGCCGATTCCAAAGCGCGATGCCGCCTCCGGTGCCCGTGGTAAGAATGGCGAGGATTCCTTCTGCAAGATGGTCCTCTCAGACGAGAGTAACGACGATGTGATCGCCATCCCATTGTTCACTGACGGCACAACAGGCATCGAAGTTCAATCTTCAATTTTCAATCTTCAATCAAACGAAGTTTATTACAACCTCCAAGGCCAGCGTGTTGAGAACCCAAGAAAGGGCATCTACATTAAGAATGGCCGCCGGGTAGTAATTAAGTAACGCCTACACCTTATAAATAATAAAAATCCCGAAATGCTTGGTCGTTTCGGGATTTTTTATTATCTTTGCCCCATCGCTTTAGTATAAATAGCAAATAAACTTAAAACTACATCATGATGGATACCAGACAAACGTTTCTTAAAGGATTCTTATTCGTATTATTCTCAACGCTATTCTCTGTCCATGCAAAGGCAGATGATTTCGTTGAAGGTGGCTTGTATTATTCCACGCTGAGTGAAAGCACCGTGAAAGTGGTTGCTCCGACAGATGGTAAGTATATGGGCGACATCACGATCCCGGAGATAGTCACTCATAATGGCACCAAATACAAAGTGAGGGCCATCGGTGATAATGCTTTCCAAGGTGCCGGTGTAACAAGTGTGACGCTACCCTTATGGGGTATTAAATCCATTGGCTCTTTTGCTTTCAACGACTGTACTGGCTTGACGGAGTTTACGATTCCGTCAGGTGTTGAATCAATAGGACAAAGAGCGTTCTTCTATTGCGACAAATTGCAGCATCTTTATGTGCATGAATCGAGTCCCTACTTCTACCATTCTGGTTCTGAAGCCTTCAGTGGTATCAATAGGGCTGGTAATGTGTGCACCTTGCATGTGCCGACGGGTTGCAAGGCCGCTTATACAAAAGACGATACTTTTCGCGACTTTACAGTAGAAGAATTTGATCCACCCATATATAATTTATGGGTAGGCGGTACACGAGTTACCACCCTCAATGCCGCTGACATCTTAGGCGATGGCGTTGCCAGTTACGATGCTTCCACCAAGACGCTGACCATCGGTGGAGACATTACTGTTACTGGTACGTCATATGAAGGAAATGGTATTTGTTCTTTCATTGAAGATCTGACCATTCAGATCTCTAAGCCATCTACAATTACAGCTGATATTGCAGTAATCGAAGGATGGAATCCTGTTACTATTACGGGGGCATCGCTATTGACTATAAAGAGTAGCAGTAATGCAATTGATGCCCGTGATTTAACCATCAAAGATGCTAATCTGAATCTCACTGGGAGTATCTGGGGTAATAAAACTAATAAATTGTCCGTTCAGTCCTCTTCAATTGACATTTCTACAACCTCCGCGAGCGGGGCAATATACAATTATTCTGATGTGACACTTACCGACTGCTTTTTCGCTACCCCGGAGGATGGTGTATATGATACCACCGACAAACGGGTAGAAGATAAGAACGGTAATGTTGCCAAGACGGTAAGTATCAAGCCGGGGAAATATTATGATTTGTATGTGGCCGGTACGCACGTAAATAGCTATAATGCTTCGGACATCTTGGGCAATGGTGCCGTCAGTTACGATGCTTCTAAGAACACACTCTCCATCAGTAAAAGTTTCTCGGCTACAGGTACAGGTTTGGAGTCCGATATTGACAATCTTACTGTTCAGGTAACTGCACCAGCAACCATTACGGCTGCAGGAAATGGCATGAGTTTCACCAAGAATACTACGATTGCAGGTTCTTCATTGTTGACTATTACGAGTGGGGCCGATGCCGCCATCTTTGCCGATGGTGCCAATCTGACCGTCAATGCTGCCCATCTGAGCCTTGGCGGCCTGTTGAAAGGTTCTTCAGGAACATTGTCTGTCCAATCCTCTACGATTGACGTGACTTCGACTTCCAATTCAAGTGCTATCAAAGGTTGGGATGACATGACATTGACCGACTGCTATATCAAGAGTCCGGAGGATTGCGTTTATGACACAAATGATAAAGAAGTAGAGGATGAGTTCGGTTTAGAGGTCAAGACGCTAAGCATCGTGCCTGGAAGTGCACCAGTGAAATATGATTTGTATGTCGCTGGAACGCAAGTAACCAGCATCAATGCTTCGGACATCTTGGGCAATGGAGTTGCCAGTTACAATGTTTCTACCACCACTCTTACCATTGGTGGAACTATTTCAGCTACAGGTGCCGATTTGGAAGGGTATGGTATCTCTTCAAACCTTGAAGGTCTGACTGTCCAGGTGAAAGCACCTACCACCATCACGGCATCAATATCGGGCATTTATTTCTCAAAGAACGCAACCATCTCGGGGGCATCGCTATTGACCATTAATGGTCTCAATGGGTATGCCATTACTGCTTACAAAGCCGACGTGACCATTAAAGATGCCAATCTGAGTCTCGCTGGCCAGCTGAAATGTGACTCAAAGGGGACTTTGACCATCCAGTCTTCTACAGTTGACGTGACCATAGATGGTGTTCCGGCTATATACAACTGGGATGCTTTGGTATTGACGGACTGTTGTATAGAAATACCAGACCAAGGCGTGTACGACTCCACTAATAAAATGATCGTAGATGAGTTGGGTAACTCCACAAGTAGAGTAAAGATAGATCTCATCAAGCTTGCCAATGAACTGGCTTTCAGTGAAACGTCGGCCACAGCCACCTTCGGCCAATCGTTTGCAGGGCCATTGTTGGCCAATCCCAACAGCCTTGTTGTTACTTATACGAGCAGCAATACAGAAGTGGCGACGGTGGACGGGAAAACGGGTGTGGTGACTCCCGTCAGTGTGGGCGAGGCCACCATTACCGCCAGTTTTGCCGGCGATAAAACCTTTAAGGCGGGTCAGGTGTCGTATGAGTTGACCGTTGCCCCCATGACGGTAAGTGCTCCGACAATCATACTGAGTAATACTTCATTTGTCTATGATGGCGAACCTAAAGAGCCTACGTTAACGGTAAAGGTAGGTTCGACCGTGATACCTGATAAGGAATACTCCGTGACCTATACGAATAATATTGAGGTTGGCACAGCTACCGTGACGATTACGGATAAGGAAGGAGGAAACTATGACGTTTCCGGTTTTACGACATTTGCCATCACTTCGGCCGACGGTAGTCTGGAGCCTCCTTCCGGCATCTCGGGGCTTTTCTATAATAATAATTATCAAAATCTAATCTCGCCAGGCTCTTCGACAACGGGTATCATGGAATATTCGCTTGACGGCACGAACTATAGTCAAGCAATCCCCATGGGGCTGGATGCCGGAGAATATACCATCTATTATAGGGTGGTAGCTTATCCAGGGTACAAGGATGTAGCTCCCGCATCGTTTAAGGTGACCATTGCGCCCCAGACGGTTTTCAAACCAACGATTATATTGAGTAGTACGATGTTTGTCTATGACGGTCAGGCCAAGGAACCGGATGTCACTGTGATGGATGGAGAGATGACTATTCCAGCTACAGAGTACACTGTCAGTTACAGTTATAATGTTGAAGTGGGTCTTGCCACCGTGACTATCACTGACAACGAGGGCGGAAACTATGAGGTGATGGACTGCTCTGTGGGCTTTAGTATTGTCTCAAGCGAACTATCTCTAGACTATGGTGATGAGGTGGTAGTTGACGGTCATACACTATATGAGCTGTCTGATCTCGTTGCTGATGCTCTCAAAGAGACTATTGAGGCTGATATAGTCCTACCTATTGAGGCGGATAGCCGAGTAACGATAACTGAAAATGGTGAACTGCAGTTCTCGATGGGTGAAAATATGATTATAGGATTGCGTGATCTGAAACAGAATGACATTATAAGAATCGGGTTTATAGGCAAGTTGTATGGTGACGGTTCTAAGTTGTGCCAGAAGAATTCGCCTTCCCGTCGTGGCACAAGGACTTCAGGTGATTTGGAGCTTGTCTCTGACGTGGAATATGAAGTGCTTGAGGACGGTGACCAGACCATCACCGTTGCCCTCGAGGAATGCGAATGCACATTGATGTACATTAAAGTATCAAGGCCTGGGGATGGTCCGATACCCGAGAACGAGACTATAACCATCTCTGCTGCCGGGCAGGTACCTTACTATAGTGCATACAATCTGGACTTTACAAATAAGCCTGAGTTGAAGGCTTATGTGGCAACAGGTTACGACAAGACTAAGGGTACCATCTGGCTGACCAGAGTGAAGCAGGTTCCTGCCGAGACGGGCTTCCTGCTGATGGGTGATCCTGACGACTACGACATACCGACTATCGAGGGCGTATCCGATGTCTATTATAAGAATATGTTCAAGGGAACGCTTGAAGGCACGACGCTCTATACGACCGATGGTGACTACACCAACTATTACTTGTCGAAAGGTGATCAAGGCGTTGGCTTCTACAAAGTTACGAAGGCTGAGGGTGTGAAGGTAGGTGCCAACCGTTGTTTCCTGCCTATCCTGATGGATATCCCTGCCAACGGCAGCACAGGCGACACTGAGATGATCAAGGTAAGTGCCGCCAAGCAGGTGCCTTACTATACGAGCAAGAACCTCGACTTCACGACGATGGAAGCTCAGGGTGTGAAGGCTTACACGGCTACTGGTTATAACTATAGCACTGGTGTCATCTGGCTGACTCGAGTAAAGAAGGTTCCTGCCCAGACAGGTATCCTGGTGATGGCTGATAAGGCAGGGGATTACAATGTTCCCACGGCTTCTGTACAGTCAGTCTATGAGAATATGTTCGTGGGCTCTGAGACGGCTCAGACCATCTACACCACTGAGACGGTTGGAGACATAGAGTATATCAACTATTACTTGTCGAATGGCGCGAGTGGCGTCGGTTTCTATAAGGTGACGAACCCAGAGGGTGTGAAGATGGGTGCCAACCGCAGCTACCTGCCCATCCCAAAGCGTGATGTTGTTTCCGGTGCCCGTGGTAAGAACCGTGAGACGGAAGTCTTCTGCCAGATGGTCCTCTCAGACGAGAGTAACGACGATGTCATCGCCATCCCCGTCTTTGGTGGCATGAACGGTGAGGATGACGGCGCAACCGGAATAAATGTTCAATCTTCAATTTTCAATCTTCAATCTGACGGCGTTTATTACAACCTCCAGGGCCAGCCTGTAGAGACACCAAGAAAGGGCCTCTATATCCGTAACGGAAAGAAGGTCGTGATTAAGTGAGTATAAAGCAGAGCTTGCTCATGCTTTATCGAACATAAATGAGCTCGAGCGAAGCTCAAGGTCGTGATAAAGTAACCCCTACACCTAATTAATCATAAAAATCCCGAAATGCTTGGATGTTTCGGGATTTTTGTTTATTTTTGCAAACTGAAGGTGATAATAACTAAAAACAATATTGTTATGAGAAATTTATTCTTATTGATAGTGTGGATCATCAGTGCTTCAATGCTACACGCAGAAGTGGTGACAGAACAACAAGCTTTGCAGAATGCTCTGGAGTTTGTTACCCAACCTCCATCGCATCTGAATCGGGGAAGGAGGGTAGATAGTGAATCGGCAACCATTGTCTATACCCACAAGATGCCACGTAGCGAACGTGCGGCATTTTATATCATCAATGTGGGTACCGATGCATTTGTGCTTGTTAGTGCCGACGATGTGGCACATCAGGTGTTAGGCTATAGCTTCAACAAGAACTTTCCTGTTGGGGCAGACGGTTTAGTACAACTGCCGCCTCACGTCAAGAGTTTCTTCGACGATCTTGCTGCTCAGATGGAAGCGGCGGCCGATGGTGGAACTGGAAATGCAATAGCCGTTCAGAGAAAGCATACCCTCAGCAGAGGTACGAACCTGCCAGCGAGCGTTGACCCGTTGATTACCACGACATGGGATCAAGGACAGTACTATAATGCCCTCTGCCCCGAGGATGCCAATGGACCCGGCGGACATGTCTGGGCAGGCTGCATTGCCACAGCGATGGCTCAGATTGTCAAATACTGGGGGTATCCTTCGCATGGAAGAGGTAATCATAGCTATGATAGTAATAACTATGGCCGACTTGAAGTAAACTATGATAATTCCACCTTTGATTACTCCATGATGCCAAATTCTCTTACTTCGGGAAGCACGGCGGGACAAGTCAATGCCGTTGCCACGCTGATATTTCAATGCGGTGTGGCAGCCAATATGTCGTATAGCTATGATGAAAGCATGTCATACGATGTGGAAGCACGTGCGGGATTAATCAACTTCTTTCGTTTTAGTCCGGACATGAGTCTTGCAGAGAAGGAGTTTTTCACTGATGACGAATGGAACAGTCTTTTACGTGAGAACCTCGCAGCCCAGCATCCCGTCATCTACAGCGGTCAAGACTATACAAGCGGGCATACCTTTGTCTGTGACGGTTACAAGGCTGGCGACTATTTCCACTTCAACTTCGGCTGGGGTGGCTTCTGTGATGGTTGGTATCTGACTTCTGCCGTTAATGCCAACGGCTCAGCCTTTAACAGTTCTCAGATAGCCCTTGTTGGCATCGTCCCAGACGACAACGGCCATGTGATCCTTGGCCAGATGACGGGCACCAGCACCTTCACAGTGAATGAGCCCTTAGAGTTCTACAATTTGATGGGTCACAATTCCTACGAGGGAAACAGCTACAGCAATCCCTGTGACAATACTGTTACTTTTAAGCCTGCTGATGCAACCAAGCAGATGGTGGTTGATGTGATGGAATTCGAAGACCAGACGGTCAATATCTATAATGGAACAGGCACGGATGAACAGCTTCGTAGCTTGGTCGGTGGTGGCGACAATGACTTAAGTCCAGTTGTATCTACTGCCAATGCGCTGACGTTGAATTATTCAGGTAACATGTATTATGCTGGATTCAAGTTGGCTGTCAGTCAGGAAAGCAATTGTCCTATGGTCTCTAACATTGCTTCTTTTGTTGACAATACAACCGTTCATCTCACTTGGACGGAGAACGGTTCGGCGACACAATGGCAGATAGAATATGGTGTCAAGGGCTTTGAGTTAGGTAAAGGTACGGCGTATAATACCACTACAAACACCGCTACATTCGAGAATCTCCAGAAGTTCACGGAATATGATTTCTATATCCGCTCTGTCAATGGCAATCAATACAGTCAATGGAACAAGATCTCCCTGATGGTGGAAGCTCCCTATTGGCAGGATGTTGTCACATCCCAGCCTGAAGGATATGTTGTCAATGAAGAAACCAATACAGTGGAGATTTCCACTGCGGAGGCTCTGACATGGTGGGCAAAAACAGAACCATACAGAAATGTCAGCCTAACGGCAGATATAGATTTGTCTGCCTATAAGTGGACGCCGACAGGTGGAGGCGATTTCAATGGTAATGGACATGTCATTTCCAATGTTTACATTTTGGAACAAACGATGGATGTCGGTTTTTTCTCTGACTATGGTGGAATTGTTGAAAATGTAGGATTTGATAATCTCTATGTAAAGGGAAAGAGCGCCCGGACTGGAGGACTTGCCGGACAATTAAGAGGTACTATTCGAAATTGTTACATCAAGAATGGTGTTGTGGATGGGAGTGACTACACAGGTGGCTTGGTAGGAGAGAGTGATTATGGAACGGTTATCAACTGTTTCGTCAATGTCAATACCTCTGGCGCAAGATGGGCTAGCCTGTTGATAGGCAACTCTTATCAGAGTGTTGTTAGAAACTGTTATGCCGCTGGTAGCTTCAGGCAGAGAGCCTATTGTTATAATGGCGGTATCGTGGCTTATTCGGATGGTGGCGCTATTTCCAACTGCTATAGCGTGGAGATGCCGATGGGTGTCATCGGTCGTGAAGGAACCACCGTCATCAATGACACGGCGACCTTTGTCAAGACAGACGCAGGGCTCACGCTGCTGACACCTGTCTATTTCGACGGTAAGTCTGTTACCGATCTGCTGTCGGTGCTGAATAATTGGGTGTGCAACTACAATGACGCTGCCATCAATACATGGGTGGCCGACAAGAACGGTGCCAATGACGGTTATCCTGTCTTCGGCAGCAAACATGTCGTACAATGCCCGAATGTGTCGGATGTGGTCATACAGAATGTCAAGACTGGCGATAAGAACGGTGTCTCTGTCTGGTGGACAGAAAACGGCACTGCGACCCAATGGCAGGTACGTTATCGTCGCCATGATGTTCCCGATGCTGCATATACATATGTTACTGTAACCAACAATCCTGTAACTATCCAAGATATTCCTTTGGGATATGTTTATGAATTCAATGTGCAAGCTACCGCTGAAGGTGAACTCAAGAGTGGCTGGAGTGAAACGCAGTATATCATTGTTGACTTGACCTATTGGACGGATATTGTGAAGGAGCAGCCTGCAGGGTATGTGGAGGATGCTGACGGCAATGTTTCTATCTCCTCGACAGAGGGTCTTGCCTGGCTTGCTGCAAAAGTGAACGGATTGCATGGTCTGGAGCCTAAAACATTTGAAGGAAAGACTGTCACTTTGACTGCTGACGTCAACCTGAAAGGCTACCGATGGAATCCAATAGGTGGCTATTTCAATAAAGACTGGCTTGCCTTCTCGGGCAATTTTGACGGTCAGGGACATTCCATATCGAATATCTATGTCAACGATGCTAATTCTGACAAAGGATTGTTCGGTTATCTGTATAAGGGCAGTATCAAGAATGTGAATATGGTGGGGGGCTATGTGGCAACCATATTTACTCAAACCGATGGAGAAACTCACAGCAACCCATCGTCAGCAATTGGCGGACTTGTCGGGTATGCGACTGCTTTTAAAGAAATCACCAACTGCCATTCGTCAGTGGATGTCTATGGAAATGCAAACGTAGGGTCTTTATGTGGTGATGTACATTATGGTGAGGTTGCCCCCCTGATTTCTAACTGTTCTGCCTCTGGTACTGTGTCAGGAAGAGAGGGCTGTGGGGGCTTAATAGGAAATGTTTATGGACAAGTTGTGGTCCGGAACAGCTTTGCTACAGGTAATGTTAATATCATACAGGGAGGAACTAGTGCCTGGTACAGAGGCGGCCTGATTGGTAATTTTATGTATGCTACTGTCACCAACTGCTATTCTACGGGAACGGTTTATGCTGACCCGGAATGTCCCAGTTGGATTGGAAACGTGATAGGGTGTCCCTATATGAATACTCATATTCATTATCTCTATGGTCAAGATGATATTAACACTGAATGGGGGGTGATAGGCAATCCTTGTGAGGATATCTCCAATGCTACATTATTCCATCATAACGGGAGCCAGAACGCTCTGTCGTCGTCTGTTAATGTGGGTGGAAAAGAGTATTCCGATTTGACGGAAGCGCTGAACGCGTGGGTGACCATGCAGAATGACTCGGGATTGAGGACTTGGACAATAAGTAGCGAAACGGGCTATCCTGTCTTTGGTGATGCCTTTGTGCCTTCATGCTATAATCCGACAGACTTGGTTGTCTCAAATGCCACGACTGTTGAAGATGGTATCATTCAAACGAAATTATCATGGAATCAGACGGGTAATCCCAAGAGATGGGAGGTGCTGTATGTGGCTGCCGAACGTGATATCAGTAAAGGTAAGGTCATTTCGGTAAACAGTAATCCTTGTGTGCTGACAGACCTACCGGTTGGCAAACCGTTGGATTTCTATGTCCGTGCAGTGAATAGCGAAGCAGATAAGAGCTATTGGAGCAAACATGTGACCTATATTCCTGATAATCTGCGTTGGACAGAGGTGGTCACCTCACAACCGGAAGGTTATCGTGAGGACTCCGAGGGCAATATCTATATTTCGTCGGCAGAAGGCCTGGCGTGGCTCTCGAGTGTTGTCAATGGTTTGAATGGTGCTGGACAGTCATTAAACGGAAAGAGCCTCTACATCATGGCTGATATTGATATGAGTGATTATCGTTGGACGCCCATTGGTTCAATGGATAATAGGTTAGAAGGGTGTAGGGTTATCGGGAATAATCATACGATTAAAGGCTTGTATTGTAATGAACTTGCTGATTTTATGGGGCTCATAGGATATATGTATTATGGAACTGTAAGCAATTTGTATTTAACTCAATGCCGTGTGTATGGAGAGAACAATGTTGGTGCATTAATTGGGGAAGCAGATTATGTTGATATTGATAATTGTGCTGTTTCTGGAGATGTACTTGGAATACAGAATATAGGGGGAATTGTTGCACTTCAACAGGGACACCATATTGCTAATTCCTGCTTTATAGGTAATGTTGTAGCAAGACATGATATATCGAAGGTGAATACTATAGTCGGATATTTAGGTGGTATTTGCGGATTAGCATGGAATGACACCATTGTCAATTGCTATGTTGTCAGCAAAATTAAGTCTGATGATAACTATACTGGAATTATCACAGGTTCTTGTGGTATGCCGGAATTGGTTGCAAATTGCTATTATAAGAAGTACGATACAACCCTTCCTATTGCTAGCGATGGCTGTAACACGGCAAACAATTCCGCTTTTACGGGTTCAGGTTCAATTTGGACACTCAGTACACCGTCGTATGTCAATGGCGCTTTCCACTCCGACCTGCTTGATGCGCTCAACGCCTGGGTGGATGAAAATGCTGAAGGTGCCTATTATCATTGGATAGAAGACACCGAGGGATATAATAGTGGCTTCCCGATATATGCCCAGAGACATTTTGATGTAGGAGATGTGGTGAATGTAGTCAACTTTACCATGAATGAAGATGCTACTCCAGAGGAGATGGCTTTGTATGACATGAATAATGACATGGAGTTGAATATCGGCGATGTCATTCTTGTGGTGAAGGCCGTTCTGAATCAAGTAGATAACGGAAACAGTAAGGCAAGAGAGTTTGTTGACTTGACAAAATATACTGCTGCCCAGTTTGAAGTAAAAGTTCCCCATGGTGTACAGGTCAATGATATCCGTCCCGTGAAGAGTATGGCAAGGTCACATCAGGTGATGTGTCTTCAGACTGATGCTGATACGTATGCTGTGGTGCTCTATTCTCTTTCTAACCAGTTGTTGGCCCCTGAGGATGGTAATCTCATAGAGGTATATATGTCTGGGGAAGATTCTGAGAGAATGGAAGTACTGAACATGAAAGCTGCCAAGCCTACGGGCGAGACAGTGAGATGCTATGGTTCTTCTGCCGCAACGAGCATGAAGGTTGTTGACAACAGAGAAAATTCTGAGAAGGTTTACGATCTAAGGGGTATCCGTCGTGACGGCAGTCAGAAAAAGGGCATTTATATTATTAATGGTAAAAAAACAGTAGTAAGATGAAAAGAGGTATCATAATCGTTCTCGTGACATTTTTGTTTTTGGCAACAGGGTATGCAGGTAATCTGCTGATAGACAACGTGTCGTTGGAACCCGGTGAGACTGTTGACCTGAAGATGTCATTGTCCTCCACAGTGGGTAATTATGTGGGCTTGCAGTTTGATCTGACCTTGCCTGATGGGTTCTCGTTGGAAAAAGGTGATGATGGCAAGCTGTACAAGATGTCATCAGGCCAGCCTGATGACATGGATTGTAATGTACAAGACTTGGGGAGTGGAACCAATCGGTTTGTGTTCTATTCCAACACGTTGCAGTTGCTTAAAAAGGGAGACTTGCTGAGTTTTAAACTAAAGGCAAGTAGTAGTCTGTCGCTTGGCAACTACACGATATCGGTAGGCGGAATCGCTCTTTCTGATGAGGATGGTACGGTGACGAAAGAGAGTGAGATCAATGCTACAGCAATAGTAGCCGGTACTGATAATATTGTCATTACTGTTAAGAATACAGCCCGCGAATATGCCGAAGCAAACCCAACATTTGAATATACTGTCAAAGGTGGGGCATTGGAGGGCGTTCCTGAGATGACCTGTGAGGCGACAGAGGCTTCGCCTGTTGGTACGTATGACATTGTGGCGTCGAAAGGTACTATCGTCAGTCCGAATGTGACCTTCTTGAATGGTACATTGGCTATCACGAAGGCTCCGCTGAAGATTAAGGTCGGAAATTACACCCGCATGCAGGGAGAGGATAATCCTGAATTCACGTTGGAGTACGAGGGATTCAAGAGAAATGAGACGAAGGATGTCCTGACGAAACAGCCAAAAGTCTCGACGAAAGCGAAAAAGAATTCACCTGCTGGAGAATATCCTATTACGATTTCCGGCGCTGAGGCTCAAAACTATGAAATCAGCTATATTAACGGAATATTGACCGTGGAGAAAATAGAAGAAGAAATACCAGAGAATGTGTCCATTAAGATCACTGGTGCCAAGCAGGTGCCTTATTGCTGTGAATATAGTCTGGACTTTACTGATTTGCCAGATTTGAAAGCCTATGTGGCTACAGGCTATGACAAAGCTAAGGGTACGATCTGGCTCACTCGCGTGAAGCAGGTTCCTGCTGAGACAGGCTTCCTGCTGATAGGCGACCCTGGCGACTATGACATTCCTACGATCGATGGTGGCTCCGAGGTCTATTATAAGAATATGTTCAAGGGCACGCTGACAGGAACCACTATCTATACGACGGAAGGTGAATATACGAACTATTACCTGTCAAGTGGTACGAGTGGTGTAGGCTTCTACAAGGTGACGAATGAAAATGGTGTCTCGATAAAGGCCAACCGTTGTTACCTGCCGATATTGACTAACATCCCTGCCGATGGTGCTGAAGGTGATGCAGAAGTCATCAAGGTGTCAGCCGCCAAACAGGTACCTTATTATACAAGTAAGAATGTTGACTTTACAAGTCTCGATGCTCAGGGTGTGAAGGCCTACACGGCTACTGGTTACAACTATACTTCTGGTGTGATCTGGCTGACTCGCGTGAAGAAGGTGCCTGCTAAGACCGGTATCCTGGTGATGGCTGATAAGGAAGGTGAGTACAGTGTACCTACAACTTCGGTTCAATCCATCTATGAGAATATGTTCGTAGGTTCTGAGACGGCCCAAACCATCTATACCACAGAGACGGTTGGCGATATAGAGTACATCAACTATTACCTGTCGAACGGAACAAGTGGTGTAGGCTTCTACAAGGTGACGAACGAAGATGGTGTGAAGATGGGTGCCAACCGCAGTTACCTGCAGATTCCGTATCGCGCTACATCGGGTGCTCGAGGCATGGGCAATACAACTTCATCCTTCAGCAAAATGGTTATCTCAGATGATGATGATGATGTTATTGCCATCGGTGACGCTACAGGTATCAGTGATGTTCATCAGAGGGTAGAAGAGCAGGAAGTCTATTACAACCTCCAAGGCCTTCGTGTAGATAAACCCGGCAAGGGCATTTACATCCATAATGGCAAGGTTATCGTAAGAAAATAGTAAACATTTATAATAATTGAACAAGACAAATATGAGAATCAGGTTTTTACTGACAGGATTTCTCCTGTTAACAGGCATTGTTGGACTTCATGCCCAACAAGTGAGCGAGGAACAGGCTGCGCAGACAGCTAAGGATTTCCTTTCAAAGAAGGCTCCGTCGAAAGCAAGGGGTTTGTCGTCATCTCTGAAGTTGGCCTATACGTCAACCGTTGAAGGCAAGCACTGCTACTATGTGTTTAATCGAGGAGAGAACGATGGCTTCGTCATTGTTTCAGGCGATGAGCGCACGTCTGGTGCTGTGTTGGGTTATTCTGACAAAGGCTCATTCGATTATTCAAAACTTCCTATAAATGCCAAAGGCTGGATGGATGCATATTCAAATGAGATTAAAAACCTAAAATCTCAGGCCATCCCACACACTCGTGCGAATGCAGTAGTTGAACCATTGCTTGGCGAGACAGCCTGGGGGCAGTTTGCACCCTATAATGATATGATTCCGGAGATCGATGGTGAACATTGCCCTGTAGGATGTGAGAATACTGCGCTGGCACAGATTATGTATTATCATCGTTGGCCAGAACATGGAACTCAAAGCGTGTCATATACTTGGTATGGCGGTCTTACCGTTCGAGGTGAACTCTCTGCTGATTTAACACAATCCACTTATCGTTGGGACTTGATGACGCCTACGTATGACGAGAATAGCAGTCAGGAGTCTAGGGAAGCTGTGGCATTGCTGATGCGTGATGTTAGTTATGCAAGCAGGTCACAGTTTATGGCAGACGCGAGTTATGGGTGTGCACGTCCACACCCACTATATGATTATTTCGACTATGATAAATCTGCTTTTACACTTCAGCGAGATTATATGACGACCGATCAGTGGGAAACTATCCTGCGAGAGGAGCTTGACGCAGGCCGTCCAATGCGGTATCGTGGTGGAAACCACTCTTTCGTTTGCGATGGCTATAATGCAGATGGTTACTTCCATTTCAACTATGGATGGGATGGTATTAGCAATGGTTGGTATTTGAGCAGTGCCACAGGCTTTGACACCAATCAGGAAGTGGATGTCAAAATTAAAAAGAACGAAGGCGGCAAACTATCCATCGCTTTTGGTTCGAAACGTAATTTTATGCATACCAGTGGCAATAAGGTATCGTATAATCTTTGTTATTTCAGTTGTACTTCATATCTTGAATATGATCTAAGTCTGGCGATTGCTATCGAAAACACGTCCACACATGAGATGAAGTATCTTAGTCTCCCAGTAGAGATGTCTCACGATGCCCAAGGCTATGAGGTTTTTGAAGGAGAGCAAGAGATCAATACAGAACTCGCAGATGGTGATTATGTATTGTATCCTGTGTTTGCTTCTGGAGATGAACCGTGGAGGAAAGTGTATTTCACAGAAAAACTTCAGACTGAAGTGGATTTAAAAGTACGCAACGGAGTGAAGGCCTTCGCTAATAACGGCCTCTATATGGAGGTTGAAAATGGAGCTGTAGAGGTAGATGGGATATGTTATTTACTTGACGACGAGACGGGCAGTGCTACCGTTACCTACCGCAATAATCTAATGAATAGCTATTCTGGTGACGTTGTTATTCCTGAGACAATTACTGCTAATGGAAAGGAATATGTAGTGAATGCTTTAGGAGAACTCGCCTTCTCTGAGTGTACCATGACAAGCCTTGTCATTCCGAAAACCGTTGAATTGATTGGAGCCCGGTGCTTTGAAATATCCTTTGTAGATAGGATTACCTTTGAGAAAGGTTCCAAGTTAAAGACTATCGATCACTGTGCATTTAGTCCTTGCGAAGTAAAATATCCTGTTGTATTGCCAGACGGTCTAACAGAGATTCTTGAAAGTGCATTCGCTAATTTCAGGGCACCAGATCTGACTATTCCAGGTTCTGTTAAGACCATCGGAGGAGAGAGTACTTTTTGGAGTTACTGTGATATTTACAGAGTCAGTTGGCAGGAACCACCTGTATTAGAGGCCAACACGTTCCATATCAATTATGATAATATTGACTATGGTCCACTCTATCCTCATGTGGAAAAATGTACATTATACGTACCCTTCGGTACAACAGAAAAATACCGCCAGGCCACTGACTTTAAGCATTTCGGCACCATTATCGAATCAGCTCAGCAAGAGGAACAGGGCGTGCTGGTTAATGTATATGAGGACAATACTGCCTCTGTAGAGAGGACAAATGAAATCTGTGAGGGCGAGGTGGTTATTCCTTCAGCGACCACTTATGGTGAGGATGAATATACTGTTACGGCTATCGCTCCAAGTTCTTTTGAGGATCAGGATCTTTTGACAGCAGTATCCATACCAGAGACGATAACGAGTATCGGTAAGAAGGCGTTTGCGGGATGTGCGCTCTTGAATAGCATCCGCTCGGCATCTAAAGTACCGCCAACATTAGGAACAGTTATTGGTAATGAAGAAACACCATCCGCTTCGCGTAGTCGTGGCATATCGCAAGAGAATGCAGAGTCAGTGTTTGAAGGTGTTAATCTGTCTAACTGTACGCTCTATGTGCCAGAAGGTTGTGCTGAAGCTTATCGATTAGCACCGGGATGGGAAAACTTTACAAACATTCAGGAATACTCAACTATGGTGAAGGCCAATAGCTACACTATTGAGTATGGCGATGATCTCCCCCAATATGAGTTTACGAGCGATGTTAAGGAACTGGGAGGTACGCCCGAAATAACCTGTACAGCCACAAAGACATCGTCTCCTGGCACATATCCTATTGTAATCGCTAAGGGAACTGTTACAAACGAAGAGATTACATATGCGAATGGCACATTGATGATCAAGAAGGCTCCGCTTAAGATTAAGGTAGGAACATACACAAAACAGCAAGGTGAGGAGAATCCTGAATTTGAAGTTGCTTACGAAGGATTCAAGAACAATGAGACAAGTGCCGTACTGTTAGTGAAACCATCAGTAAATACTTTGGCGACAAAAGACTCTCCAGAAGGTGAATATGCAGTGACTGCGAATGGCGCATTATCAGAAAACTATGAAATAACCTATTCTGCTGGAAAATTGATCGTTACCGCCGAGGTAATCCCCGAAAATACTTCTATCAAGATCAGTGCAGCCAAGCAAGTACCTTATTGTAGTAAATACAACTTGGACTTTACGGATCTGCCTGACTTGAAGGCTTACGTGGCTACGGGTTACGAAAAAGCTACGGGAACCATCTGGCTGACGCGTGTGATGCAGGTTCCTGCTGAGACAGGCTTCTTGTTGATCGGTGATCCTGGCGATTATGACATTCCTACGATTGATGGCGTATCCGATGTCTATTATAAGAATATGTTCAAGGGCACGCTGACGGGAACCACTATCTATACGACGGAAGGTGAATATACCAACTACTATTTGTCGAAGGGAACGAGTGGTGTCGGCTTCTATAAGGTGACAAACGAAAATGGACAGAAGATAGGTGCCAACCGCTGCTATCTGCCGATATTGACTGATATCCCTGCCAATGGTGCTGAGGGTGATGCAGAGGTGATCAAGGTGTCTGCAGCTAAGCAAGTGCCTTATTATACCAGTAAGAACATCGACTTCTCGACTCTCGACGCTCAGGGCGTGAAGGCTTATACGGCTACTGGTTATAATTATGGTTCAGGTGTGATCTGGCTGACACGTGTGAAAAAGGTACCTGCCCAGACAGGTATCTTGGTGATGGCTGAAAAGGAAGGTGAGTACAGCGTTCCTACGACTTCGGTTCAATCCGTTTATGAGAATATGTTTACAGGCTCTGAGACGGCTCAGACGATCTACACTACAGAGGAGATAGATGGTATTACCTACATCAACTATTACCTGTCTAATGGTGAGAGTGGTGTTGGCTTCTACAAGGTGACGAAGGAAGATGGTGTGAAGATGGGTGCCAACCGCAGCTACCTGCAGATTCCGAAGCGCGACACAGCCGCTGGTGCCCGAGGCATGGGCAATACAACTTCAACCTTTAGTAAGTTGGTCATTTCCGACAATGACGACGACGTCATCGCTATTCCTTTGTTTTCAGGCGACGCTACATCTATCAGCGATGTTCAGCAGAGGGTAGGAGAGAAGGATGTCTATTACAACCTCCAAGGCCAGCGTGTAGAGAAACCCAGCAAGGGCCTCTTCATCCGTAATGGTAAAAAGGTCGTGATTAAGTGAGTGAAATGAGAGTTCGCTCTCATTTCCGAGCGTGCACGAGCTCGAGCGAAGCTCAAGGTCCTGATTAAGTGAGCTGCCGAGGTGAAGTGTCTGACCCCATACGTAATTCTCTCTACGAGAGAGAATGTAGTATGAGGGGCCCCCAGAGCCTTCACCGAGGCCCCCCAAAAAAAGCTTGTCATCCCGAAGTGTTCAAAATGCTTCGGGATGACTCTTTTTATCACAATAAATAAGAAAATTTTCTTATTTCTCGTTTTTTATTCGTACTTTTGCATCGGTAAATAAGCATTGATGTACCAACAATTGTATCATGTCGCTGAATATCAGTGCATTATGATTGTGTATAACGATAATTCGATTCTTGGTTCATCCTTTCAATGAAGGGGTGTCCCTATCTTATGTTTTCTTCTAAATGATAATGATTATGGGAATAATGAAACAAATGAAAGCTCAACTATTCATATTTATGGCGATAGCTTTGTTAACTTCATGTAGTTCTACAAAAAAAGTGGCTTATCTGGAAAACTCCTCTTCGGTGACTTTATCAGAGATAGGGCAGATATATGTGGCACGAATAAAGCCTCATGACGAGTTGACAATTGTGGTTAATACCCTTACGCCTTCAGCTGCTGCTCCATTTAACAAGACGATTCCCACAACCATATCATCGAGCAACAGTAATCTCACCACTCAGCAGAGTCTGCAAACCTATCTGGTTGACGATGAAGGAAACATCAATTTCCCCATCGTTGGTACTGTCAAGGTGGGTGGACTAACCAAGACAGAGTTGGAGCATCTGTTGTTAGAGAAGATAAGTCCATATCTGGAAGCTACAGAGAATCCGATGGTAACAGTGCGCCTGTCTGGGTTCTCGTTTTCGGTTCTTGGCGAGGTGTTACAGCCTGGAAGATTTGATATCACCAACGAGAAGGTGAACATTTTTGAGGCTCTTGCCAGTGCCGGTGATATGACTATTTATGGTGTTCGTGACCGTGTGAAGCTGATTCGGGAGGACGGAAACGGTAAGAAGACTATCTATATACTGAATCTGAACGATGCCAATATCGTGAATTCGCCTTATTACTATTTGCAACAGAACGATATCATCTATGTAGAGCCCAACAAGGCCAAGGCACAGAACTCCGAAATAGGTTCGATGACGACGCTTTGGTTCTCGGCTACAAGTATCTTGGTGTCGATTGCTACGTTGGTGATCAGTCTTTTGAAATAAAGCAGAATTGAGAATAATGAAAAAGAATCCTTCAGAAATCCGAGCAGAAAAGAGATATACAATCTTCGACATACGTTATCTCCGACAATTGCTTATTGAGAATAAGAAATGGTTTGCATTGTCAGTCGTTTTCTGTCTGTGCTGCGGTTTGCTTTACATCTATTTAGTCCATCCTTCTTATAATGTGTCGGGAAAGATATTGGTGACTGAGAAGAAGGCCAGCTCGAGTTCGGCAAGCAGTGCGGCAGTCATGTTGGCCAATCAGTTGCCCTTGGGCCTTGGAAGCAGTCTGGGTGGTGCCATTGGCATTGAGAATGAGAAAGAAATCATCGGTTCTAAGTTGTTGGCCAGAAATGTGGTGAATCATCTTGGGCTGCATACGGAATATCGGCTCAAGAAGTTCATCAAGAAGAGTCTGGTCTATAAGTCCCAACCTGTCATTGTTACGGCTAGTCCTCAACTCCTGCAGTTTATGGACGACGAACTGCCTTTGAAACGTCATGTGGTAAAGCTCTCTATCCAGTATTCTGCAGATGGAGATGGTTATCAGGTGGACGGAACGGTTATTTCTGGTAAGAACAAGACGGAGATTGCTGAACAGCATTTCAAGAGTCTGCCTGCGACCATCAAGACAAGAGTCGGAACATTGACACTCTCAGAGAATAAGGAACTGACGGCAAAACAAGTTGAGCTCTATGCCGAAGGCTATGAGTTGAGGGTGACGGTAATACCCCCAAGTACGGCTGCCAGACAATTCAGCAAGAGACTGAATGTTAGTTCTGCATCCAAAAAAGCCACCAATACTGTCAACTTGTCTATGAATGACGAAAGTATTCTGAGGGGGATGGACTATATCAACTGTCTTGTTGATAAATACAATGAGTTCTCTACTGATGAGAAGCATAAGGAGGTAAGCAAGTATGACCAGTTTGTGAAGGAGCGCCTGGATATGGTGGATGAGGACTTAGGTCTTAAGGATGAAACCTGGGAGTCGTTTAAGAAGCGTAATCAGGTAACCGACCTGAAGGTAGATGCAGAGGAAGTGATCACGAAGAAGAGCGCATACGAAACACAGATTGTTGGACTGGGTATTCAGATGCAGCTGCTTGACTATCTGAAGCAATATGTGGATGATCCTGCCAATGCCTATGAGATTATCCCTGTCAATATGGGCGTGTTTAGCAGAACCTCCGTTTCACCTACAAATAATACTGTTGATGCTTCGCCGTCGAGTCTGAGTACGGGTGATGCCATCAATCTGATCAGCCGACATAACGCGATGGTGACAGAGCGTAACCTGTTGCTGAAGAGTGCTACGGAGATGTCACCGCAGGTGAAGAAACTGACTACGATGATTGAGGATCTGCATCCAGCCATCCAGAATGCACTTCACAGGGATATCACTTCTCTGCGGTTACGGAACAACACTCTGGAACGGGAGTACAACAAATATATGGCCCGTGTATCGGAAGCTCCAGAACAGGAGCGAGCCCTAACAGAAATAGGACGTCAGCGCAAGGTGAAGGAGGGTGTCTATCTGTCTTTACTACAGAAACGTGAGGAGAATGCGATGGATCTGATAAATACGGTGGATAAGGGTCGATTCATCGATATGGTACAGTACAATAAGAAAGTGAAGCCTAAGACATTGATCGTGTTGCTCCTGACTCTTGTGTTCGGCTTTATTCTTCCATATCTGTATTTCTTCCTCCGCAGAGGGATGAGGAGTACGATCGGGAACTATGATGAGTTGGCATGGTTGTCATCCTTGCCTATTCTGGGAACCATTCCATCAGAAAGTGACGAGGCAGACGAGGCCTTCCGCTCGCTTCGAACCAATCTGTTATATAAGGAAGGTGACGATGGGAAGGTGATTCTTATGACATCCAATAGCGATGGCGATGGTAAGACCTACATTTCAGAACATCTTGCTGAAGCATTGGCTAATATCGGTAAGAAGGTGATAGTATGTGATATGGATTTCCGTCATCCTTCAAAAGACGGAGCTGATTCCTCTGGCAAGTATGATATACTGCCAGCAAGGAATGACCATTCTTTACATCCTGCAGATATCTTAGCCCATCAAGATGTTGTCCAGTCTGTCACATCGTTAAGCGGAAAATATGACATCGTTATCCTGGATGCACCTGCGATTGGTACATACAGTGATGCTTATGAGATAGCCGGATTGGCAGATATGACTTGCTTTATCTGTCGGACGGGCAAGACACCCAGACAGTCTGTTTCTGATCTTTCTGACGGACGTCTACCATCGCCTTGCCTGATTCTGAATAGATGCAAGAAGTAAATTATATGGAGAAATCATATCTTTTGTCAGTCTGCATCACCTCCTATATGAGGGTGAGGGAGTTGGAGAGATGTCTCAAATCAATTGACTCTAAGCAGACAGAGAAGATAGAGGTCATCGTCAGTGAAGACTGTTCGCCTGAGCGCGAAGCGATCATTAGGGTGGTGAACAGCTATGCCGAGAAGTCTCCATACCATGTGGCGCTTAACTTGAATGAACATAACCTTGGTTACGACCGCAACTTGAGAAAGCTCATCTCACTGGCATCAGGAGAATATGTCATGTATCTGAGTGACGACGATTGTCTGTTTCCAGGGAAACTTGATGAGTTCTTACAATGCTTGGAGAGAAAACCGGCAATAGCATACGGTTCGTTCTGGTATGGCTATAAGGAGAAAAAAACGGCCCGACGCAAATATGCATCCTCACACGAGATACCATCAGGAGAAGCGTCAGCAGCCGGGCGTGTCTATGATGCGATACTCTTCTCGGGCTTAACATTCAGGAAAGAACTGGCTGACAGCATTGATGGAGAGAGGTTTAAGAACCTGAATTATTTTCAGGTGTATCTGTTTCTGAAGCTGGTGTTTTCTTATGGAGGCTATTATCAGGATACACTATTGATCGATAGCGTATCAGACGGGGAGAATGCTTATGGTCAGGTGAAGTCATCAGGAACAGGCAATAATCTGCTTGCTGATCGGGAGTCTGTTTTCTCGAATCTTGAATTCAACAAAGGCTTGTTTAAGGTTATCCAGATGTTTGATGAGGACTATGGGACTGATGTGTTTACTCCGTTCTGCAAAGAGTATTCCATCAGGTCGTTCGGTGGCTTCTGTAGAGCCAGGGAGCATGGTCTGAAAGTTTATTTGGAGTATTGGAAACGACTCAAATCCTCAGATGTCAAGTTGTCGGCAGTCGGTTATTTATATTTCCTTTGTGTCGGAATACTTGGAGCCAAACTGAGTAAGGCTTTGTTTGCTCTGCCAAAGAAAATGCTGGTAAAAGTCCGCAAACACTATTGAAATGGAGGAACGTAAGGATATCTGTGCAGGTGTGGTCACCTATCATCCGGACATCAGGCTTTTAGAGGCTAATCTGGAAGCCCTGATCCCTCAGGTATCAATGGTTTATGTGGTTGACAATGGGTCAGAGAATGTAGCAGACGTTCGTTCCTATGTGGAAGGGAAACCTGAATTAAGACTGATCTGTAATTCAGAGAATGTAGGAATAGCAAAGGCCCTGAACCAATTGTGCACTGCGGCGAAGCAGGATGGCTATGCATGGATTCTTACAATGGATCAGGATTCTCTTCCTGCATCAGATATGGTGAAGTGGCTTTCGACATATACAGATAGCTCTGTCTATGGTATCATTGCCCCGAGGGTGGAATTTCGAGATGGTGATACACTCATTTTGTCAACCAAGGATGGTGATAAAGACACCGTAGAGATATCGGCATGTATAACCAGTGGCAGTCTGACCAGGATTGAGGCCTGGGAGAAAGTCGGGGGATTTGATGAGTGGTTTTTCATTGACAGGGTCGACAATGAGTTCTGTACACATCTGCAGACAGGCGGGTATGTGATTCTCCGCGTTAACAAGGCTCTTCTCTATCAGCGGGCAGGGGAGATGAGATATGCCACACTTCCTCTTATAGGTAATATCTTGTTGCCTTGTTACAGTGAAGTGCGAAATTACTATATTTGCCGAAATTCGGTCTATTATTTCCGGAAGTATCATCATGACATAGACATCTGCCATCAGATAGGCACCTTCATCTATTCCCAGACGGTCAGATTCCTGTTTGAACCGGGACGATGGGGAACGGTACGTTCGACGATGCGTGGCATCCGTGATGGCATGAAAAAACAGATAGTCTCATGAATCTGGTACTTTATTTGTCGATGGTTGTTGCTGGCTATCTGGGCGCACTTTATGAACAGATGTTTAACCGCTCCAGCAAGTGGTTGTTAGGGGCGACAGTCATCTTGTTCGTATTGACAGCGTGTTCAAGACTGGGTTATAGCTATGCCTATAGTGACTTGACGGAATATGTCCATTATTTCTTGGACGACAATGATGTCTATTTTGAACCTGGTTATGTGTTCTTGACGGATTCTATCAAGTTCGTCTTTGGAGATGAACCTTTGGTTTTGATAGGTTTTATAGCGCTTTGGGTAGTTGCTGCCGCTATGTTGTCAGACTTGGTTTGTACCCGACAATATGGATGGGATGATCAGGAAGAGGTAAGCTTTTACCCATCGACTCTTATCTTGGCGGTCATTCTTTATTGGGGATGTAGCTTTGCCTGTGAGGGTTTGCGGAACGGTCTGGCCATATCCCTGCTGTTCTGCGCTTCTTCGTTGGCCATCAATGAGCGTGAGGGTTTTGCTACGCTGATATGTCTGTCGGCTTTGCTCTTTCACTATTCGGTCGTCCTTTTCCTGCCTGGTATTCTGGCATTGTGGATAATCAAACAGTTCAATCGGGATGTTTACATCTATTGGTTTGTCTTACTGATTGTACTGGATATCATAATGGCTACTGTTCTTACGTTCCAAATCCCGATAGTGTCAGACCTGTTTAACCTGATGGGAGAGATAGAGATGCTGTCGCATTATGATAACTACAATAATGAAGATGCAGGCTCTTATTTCAGTACACAATATGTTACATATCATTTGTTTGGTTTGTTGATGTTGCTGGGAGACTTGAATGACAAGAAATACAATCGTGCAGTGATGATCTATTATATCGGCTTGACTCTAGGAACTTTGTTCAGTACATCTATCATCGTGATGCGTATCCAGTGGCTGTATCTGTCTATGATTGTGTTTGTTCTCTATTATTTTCTTCGAGATCAGAAATGGGATTTGTGGAAAAGACAGTCTGTGCTCGCAGGTTATATGTTAATTGAGTCAGTGATGGTCCTCCGCTATTTAGGATGGCATGTATGATTATTAGGAATGAGCAGTAGTTTAATAGAAAACTCGGCATTTAATCTTTCATACAGGGGTTTCAATGTGCTTTACCCTCTGATTACCACAGCCTATATATCTCATATATTTCTGGCTGAAGGGGTAGGGCAGATAGCATTTGCCATCAATATAGTCACCTATTTCACACTGGCAGCTTCGTTGGGTATTCCGAACTATGCCGTTAAGGTGCTGGCGCGAGTCAGGAACAATTCAGGATTGCTCAACAGGCGTTTTTCCGAACTGGCGGCTTTTATCCTGGTATCGTCGGTGCTTGCTGCCCTGTTGTATGCAGGAACTGTCATGCTGGTGTTTCGTGGCGATGAATTGAAACTCAATATGGCGATAGCCTTGGGAATGATGGTGGTATCAAACATATTCTACTATGATTGGCTGTTCGAATCGTTAGAAGATTTCAGATATCTGGCATATCGTTCCATTACGATAAAGGTCGTTGCTTTAGTGCTGATGTTCCTGACAGTGAAAACACGTGATGACATCCTTATCTATTGCTACATCTTTGCCGGCATCACCGTCGCCAATAATCTTTGGAATCTGGCATCCTTTAGACGATATGCTCATTATGTGTCAGAGGAGTTGGATATCCGTCAGCACTTAGGACCGGTATTCACTCTGTTTGCAGCAGCTTTTGCTACAGAGGTATATACATTACTCGACTCCACAATGCTTGGCGTGATGTGTCCGCCAGAATATCTGGGCTATTATTCAAATGCATCACGAGTGGTGAGAGCTTCCTTTGGATTGGTATTTGCGGCTATTGCTGTCTTTAATCCCAGGTTGAACTATCTCTATCATTCTGATAGCCAGGAGGCTTATAAAAAGACGTTCCAGAGGTTTTATAATGTCGGTATGTACATCGCCATTCCTGTGGCTGCTGCTTTATTCATGTTAGCACCCCTAGTAATGACACTCATGTTTGGCGATTCGTTTACACCTGGTATTTTGACGCTTCGGATGCTATCGTGCTTGATTATCGTATTCACGTTAGCTTCGGTGTTTGGCCATATCGGATTGATTATTTATGGAAAAGAGAAAGTGATTCTTGTTGCAGCCGTCACAGGAGCAGTCTTGAATTTTACGATGAACAGGATGTTGATACCACTTTATATGCATCAGGGTGCTGCAGTTGCATCTATGATCAGCGAGTGTGTGGTTACTCTGCTGTTGGTGACTGTAAGCTTAAAATGTTGTAAAATAGAATTAATGAACAGGAATATAGCCTTATTGGCTTTGCTTTCTGTAATGTTGTGTGTAGGATGCGTGCTTATATAATTTCACTAAACTTCAATCCAGGGCATGTTTCCCATATGGTGGCCTACTATCGGCAGTATGAGGAATTAGGTTATGAGAGCTGGTTGTATATTGATAAAGGTTTTACTGAGTTTATCCCTGCTGATTGTCGTTATATCGTATATGGCATGAATAAGCCAGAAGCATGTTCTTTGGCTGTTTTCATGTTCCCCAGTTATAAGAATCTGTTGGAGATCAGGTCACTGAAACGGCAGAAGGAATGTAAGATCGTCTATCTGTTCCATGAACCATTGGATAAATACTCTACCTATAGGGCTGCTGGTTTCTCATGGTTGAAGATGATGAAATTACGGGTTGTCAATATGGTTAATACCTTGACTGTAAGATGGTCGGATTTAATCTTTATTCCATCAAAGAAGGCCATTAGCTATTATGAATCCAACCCTTTATATAAGAATCCTAATTATTATTATTTGCCATTGTTATATGATGATGAGCAGGCCAAAAAGACGGGGAAGATAGAGAGAAAGTTCTTTTCTTATATTGGAACTGTTGCACCCGATCATTCTTTTGAAGAATACATGGCTTTTGTAAAATGGGCTATCCTGAACAACCAACTGCCTGACTTTAACTTCCTGATTGCGACGAGAAATAAGGTGACTCGTACTACAGACACCATCATTCTCATCAACACAAGAAGGTTGACCATCTTTGACGGAGTGCCATTGACAGACGCTCAGATTAATAATTTCTTCTCGGAATCCATTGCCATTTGGAATGCCTATACACGAACCACTCAGAGTGGAGTCTTGGCAAAGTCATTCATGTTTGGAACACCTGCCATTGTTTTGAAGAAGAACTTGTCGGAGTTTGTGGAAGACGGGAAGGAGGTTGTCGCGATTAATAACAATACAGACTATCATGAGATTGCGGACGCTTTGCTCAAAATCAAGAATAACCATGCGTCTTTCTCTGATTCTTGCAGAAACCGTTTTCTGAATACTTTTTATTATAGGAAATTTAATAGTTCGGTAAAGGATGTTCTTAAATAGCACAGCATGCAAATTATTGCGATTGTCATTAGGTACGAGCAAGGAATTGCCTGAACCTATCTCAGATGAGGAATGGCAGTCAGTATATAAACTGGCAAAGCACTTGAGGTTGGGGGGTGTTCTTTTTTCGGCTGTAGAATCTTTACCGAAAGCATCATTACCTCCCCGAAAGTTGATGATGGAGTGGTATTTGCATACAGAATTGATTAAAAAGAGAAATCAACTGCTCAATAGTGAGGCCGTCAGACTGACACAGCAGTTTGAGAATGATGGGTTGAGGACAGTTATCATGAAAGGTCCGGCAAATGCACGCTTATATCCAGATCCGATGCGTCGTAATACGGGTGATATAGATATTTGGGTAGAAGGCGGTAAGGATGCTGTCATCAGTTATCTCCGTAACAAAGGAATAAAAACATGGAGTCATCTAGACTATCATCATGTGCAGCTAAAAAGAAATGATAAAGGGGTGATCGTAGAAGTGCATTTCCGTCCGTCATCAGGTAATTATAATCCGATAACCAACCATAGAATTCAGGCATATTTGGAAAATGAGTTAAAAACTCAGAGTCAATTATATAATGGATTCTATGTTCCCTCGAAGAAATTCGATCTGGTGATGCAGTTGGCCCATATCCAACGGCATTTTCTTGGTGGAGATGTCTCTATGAGGCAATTGGTCGATTATTTCTTTCTCCTTCAGTCATCAACTGATGAGGAACGCAACGAAGTCTCTGCTCAGCTTCAACGACTGGGATTAAGAAGAGTGGGTGGGGCTGTGATGTGGATACTTGTACATGTCATGCTGCTTGATGAGCAACTGATATTGACCGAAATGGACGAGCACAGGGGGCAATGGATGCTGGATGACGCCGTTACTATAAAAAAAGATACTGACACAAAGGTCTCTGCTCTGAAACAGCTTGTGAAAGAAGAGAAGAGACGACTGAAGATGATCCGGTTTGCCCTCAGTGAAACATTAGTAATGGATATGAAGTGGTGGCAATACATTGCAAAGACCATGCCTCTTCGAATAGGGAAACATTCTGCAAGAATACAAAATAGTTAAGATAATAAGTTTATATGTCTGATTTTAAAGATAAAGTCCTTTTGATAACAGGTGGCACGGGATCCTTCGGTCACGCTGTTTTGAGACGTTTTATAGATTCTGACATCCGTGAGATAAGAATATTCAGTCGTGATGAGAAGAAACAGGATGATATGCGACATGCATTGCATAATCCGAAAGTCAAGTTTTATATAGGTAATGTCAGGCAGAAATCATCTGTAGATGTGGCCATGAAAGGCGTTGATTACGTGTTTTCTGCAGCTGCCCTGAAACAAGTGCCCAGTTGTGAGTTCTTTCCATCGGAAGCAGTGCGTACCAACATCCTCGGTACGGAGAATGTGCTGGACTCTGCGATAGAACATGGTGTGAAGAAGGTCGTTGTGCTTTCTACCGACAAGGCTGCCTATCCCATCAATGCGATGGGTATGTCGAAAGCCTTGATGGAGAAGGTGGCCGTATCAAAAGGTCGTGAATTGGGAGATCATGCAGCTACCACAATCTGTTGTACACGCTATGGTAATGTCATGGGGAGTCGTGGCAGTGTTATACCATTATGGGTGGAGCAGATGGAAGAAGGGAAACCTATTACCATCACAGATCCTAATATGACCCGTTTTATGATGACACTTGAGGATGCTGTAGATCTTGTGGTTTATGCTTTCTTGCATGGTCATAATGGAGACCTCTTTGTTCAGAAAGCTCCGGCGGCCTCTCTGGAGGTGTTGGCCCAAGCTCTGATAGATGTTTATTCCAAGATGCCCGTCAAAGGTACAGGTAAACCTTTTATCGGTTACACCCCGGAAATAAAGGTCATTGGAACGCGTCATGGTGAGAAACTCTATGAAACACTGGTAACCCGCGAAGAGATGGTACGTGCCATAGACATGGGAGATTATTATCGTATTCCTTGTGACTCACGTGGGCTAAATTATGATGACTACTTTACGGTTGGTAATGAGGATGTTTCGAAATTTGAGGACTATCATTCTCATAATACACGACTTCTAAATAAAGAGGAGATGAAAGAGATGCTGTTAAAACTCCGCTTTATCAGGGAAGACCTTGGTTTGATAAGCAGAACAAGGACAAAAGAAATCAGATCAGAATAAGTTTCGTTGTTTATGAAGGTATTGGTTACAGGAGCAAAGGGGTTTGTCGGTAAAAACCTGTGTGAGTCCCTGAAGAATCTGAGAGATGGAAAAGACAGGACACGTCCTGCCTTGAAAATCGAAGAGATATTTGAATATGATATAGAGACACCGGAAGAGGCACTGGCGGATTACTGTCGGCAAGCAGATTTCGTGTTCCATCTGGCAGGCGTGAATCGCCCGAAAGATCCTTCTGAGTTTATGAAGGGTAATTTCGACTTCGCGTCAAAAGTTCTGGATGGCTTAAGACGTTGCCATAATAGATGCCCGGTGATGATATCCTCGTCGATCCAAGCTGGTCTGAACAATCCGTACGGGGAATCAAAGCGGGCAGAAGAACAATTGCTGTTCGACTATTCGAAGGAGTCTGGCGCCCCAGTTTTAGTATATCGTTTCCCAAATATCTTTGGCAAATGGTGTCGTCCGAATTATAACTCAGCGGTGGCCACGTTCTGCCATAACATTGCTCATGATCTGCCCATCCAGGTGAACGATCCCTCAACTCTATTGCATTTAGTGTATATCGATGATGTTATCAGAGAATTACTGGATGCCCTTGAGGGAAAAGGTCATGCCAGTGGCAATTATTACGAGGTTCCTGTCGTCCATGATGTGACTCTGGGTGAAATCGTCGATCTCCTTGGCAAGTACCACGCCCAACCTTCTACACTCATCTTGCCGGAAATACCTGAAGGCTCGTTTGCAAAGAAATTATACTCCACCTATCAGAGTTATCTTCCTAAGGAGAAGATTCCCATCCCTTTGAAGATGATCGTTGACCAGCGAGGCTCGTTTACGGAGTTGATGAAGACACAAAATTCCGGTCAGTTCAGCATCAATATCTCTAAGCCTGGCATTACCAAAGGACAACACTGGCATCACAGCAAATGGGAGATGTTTATTGTTGTGGCTGGACATGCCCTCATTCAGGAACGCAAGATTGGTACTGACGAGGTGATCGAGTATGAGGTATCGGGCGAGAAAATGGAGGCCTACCAGATGCTTCCGGGCTATACCCACAACCTGATTAATTTGTCGGAGACAGAGGACTTGGTTACGATTGTGTGGGCCAATGAGAGCTTTGACCCAGAGCATCCCGACACTTTCTATGAAATAGTAAATGAAAAAAGATAATGGCGAGTTTTAAGAATAATGGCAAACTAAAGTTACTGATTATTGTTGGTACGCGACCGGAGATTATCCGGCTTTCGGCAGTTATCAATAAGTGCAGACAGTATTTCGATACCTTATTAGCCCATACAGGCCAGAATTATGACTATAATCTGAACGGTGTGTTCTTCAAGGATTTGAAACTGGCAGATCCTGATGTCTATATGGAGGCTGTTGGTGCAGATTTGGGTGAAACAATTGGCAATATCATTGCTCAATCATATAAACTAATGGTTGAAACGAAGCCAGATGCCGTTTTGGTGTTAGGCGATACAAACTCTTGTCTCAGTGTGATAGGTGCCAAACGGTTGCATATACCTATTTTCCATATGGAAGCAGGTAACCGTTGTAAGGACGAATGCCTGCCAGAGGAGACCAACCGCCGTATTGTGGATATCATCAGTGATGTGAATATGGCTTATTCCGAGCATGCCCGTCGCTATCTGGCAGAGTGTGGCCTTCCTAAGGAACGCACTTTCGTTACCGGCAGTCCGATGGCAGAGGTGTTGCACCAGAATCTTGGACAGATAGAAGCATCGGATATTCACGAACGATTAGGGTTAGAGAAAGGAAGGTATATCCTTCTGTCTGCCCATCGTGAGGAGAATATCGATACAGAAAAGAACTTTGTATCTCTATTCTCTGCCATCAACAAAATGGCAGAAAAGTATGATATGCCAATTCTCTATTCATGTCATCCAAGAAGTCAGAAGCGCATCAAGGAAAGCGGTTTTCAGTTAGATTATCGTGTTATTCAGCATGAGCCTCTTGGCTTTCATGACTATAACTGCTTGCAGATGAATGCTTTCGTTGTGGTTTCTGATAGTGGAACGCTTCCAGAAGAGGCTTCTTTCTTCCTCAGTGTTAACCGACCTTTCCCTGCGGTATGTATTCGTACCTCTACAGAGCGGCCTGAGGCCTTAGACAAAGGCTGTTTCGTTATCGCAGGTATTGAGGAAGCATCACTATTGCAAGCCGTTGATACTGCGGTTTCATTGTCAAACCAGGGAGACCACGGCATTCCTGTACCAGACTATATAGAAGAGAATGTTTCGACAAAGGTGGTGAAGTTGATACAGAGTTATACAGGTGTTGTCAATAAAATGGTGTGGAGAAAAGATGGACATGAATAAAAGACTTTGGATTGTTTCGGAGTTCTTTTATCCGGACGAAACGGCAACAGCCTATATTCTGACGAACATCGCCAATGCCTTGTCGGAAAAATATGAGGTCCACGTCATCTGTGGACCAAAATCTTCGCGTATAGCATCAGTTAGTCATCTTAAGGAGTCGATAAAAATTCATCGGGTCAGGTCGTTTAATCTAAGCAAGGATAAACTTTTTACACGCTCGATACGTTTATTGTTGATCACCATTTCCTTTGCTGGGATCTTGTTATTTAAAAGTAAACGGAAGGACAAAGTCCTTGTCGTAACAAATCCGGCTCCATTCCTTGTGATAGCCAGTTTTATCAAGAAAATCAAACGGTTTGAGTTGACCATCTTAACCCACGACTTATTTCCGGAAAATGTGATCCCCGCAGGAGTTATACGTAGTGAACAGTCGCTGCTGTACAGATTGTTATTGTGGAAATTTAACCGTTCCTATGCAAAAGCCGATAAAATCATTGCGATAGGTCGGGATATGGAAGAGTTGATCCGGAATAAAATCAGTCAATATAATAGTAAGGCAGTTGTAAAGGTCATTACCAATTGGGCTGATCCATGGATTAATGTCAGTCCAGCCAGACCTTGTCTTGACAAGATAGAAATCCAGTATGCAGGTAATATTGGGCGTGTTCAGGGATTGATGGATTTCCTGGAGGTCTTTAAAGAGGCTGAAAACAAATCTGTTTTGCTTTCCATCTGGGGTGGTGGAGCCATGTGCTCGACTATCATGAACACCATTCAAGAATGGAAATTGGATAATATCTATCAGCATGGGTTTTATACAAGAAACCAGTATGAACAGATTATTCAGGATTGTGATCTAAGTCTTGTTACATTGGTAGATGGTATGTACGGTCTTGGAGTCCCTTCGAAAGCCTATAATATCATGGCAGCGGGAAAACCAATCTTATTTATTGGTTCTCGAGACAGCGAGATTTGGCGCCTGGTAAAGGAAAATGAAATTGGTTATTGTTTTGTTCCAACGGATAAACAAGGAATATTAAAATTCCTCCAATCTCTTTCTCTGCAGGATAGGAACCGTTTTGCTGAGATGGGCCGAAAGGCGAGGGAGTTGGCTCTGACAACCTACGCGAGAGATAAGATACTCTCTGAGTATTGCAAGTTTATATAATCATGAGAAGTTTTTATGTGTGATTACTGACGATTTGGCAAAAAAATGAGCCCTTATTGTAATTTTTTAGTGAATTTGTTTTTTATTATTTAAAAAATTCGTATATTTGCACTCGAATTCAATTAAACGTTTAATTTAAAAATTTGGTAAGAAATGAAAAAGCAGTATTTTACTCCTGAAATGGAGGAGTTCAAGTATGAGATTCCTACTTTGTTCGAGACAGAAGAAGCAAGTGGTGCTGAGGCTGGAACCCACGATGATGGTGGTGAAGAAGCTCTCTAAAGAGAACTTGCATAGTTTCTTTGAGAACTTTAGGACAAAACTGAAGAACCTGCATAATCATGCAGGTTCTTTTATTTTATATGAATGACATGATCGCAGAGTTCACTGACGGAAGACCGATGCGTAATGAAGATCATGGTCTTCTGAGGGTATTTTTCAAAAAGACGGGTATAGAGTAATTGTTCTGTCTGTTCATCGAGGGAGGCGCTTATCTCGTCAAGCAAAAGGATATTACCCGGACGTAGCAGACCGCGTGCTATCGCTATGCGCTGAGCCTGACCTTCACTCAAGCCACCACCACGTTCGCCTAGGTCGGTATCCAGTCCTTCGGGTAGGTCGAATACGAATTCCGCAACAGCGGTCTGGAGTACCTCCTTTAACTGCTCGTCGGTAGCATCGGGATTAGCCAATAGAAGATTGAAGCGGATGGAACCACTCATCAGGGTATTGCCTTGAGGGACATAGACGAAATGCCTGCGCGTGTTTTCACTGACAGGCTCTTCCACCTTATTTATATATAGGGATATGCTGCCGCTATCAGGCCTTATAAGAGCAAGCATCATACGAAAAAGGGTTGTCTTACCAATGCCTGTCGGTCCCATTAGTGCTGTTTTACTGCCTGGCAGAAATGAATGGGTGAAATGATTAATCACCATGCGGTCACCGGTTGCATAATGAAAGCAAACATCCTTGGCTTCAACTCCAACAGGTGAAAGGGTGGTATCTTTATCATCAGAAGGAGATGTTGCATCTTTGGGGGATGTGGTTTCTGATTCAAGCTCTTCCAATCGGTCGATACTTGCAGTAGTGTGTATAAGGGATGTTATAGTATTCAGAAGTGATAAGATAGGCTGCTGTATCTGACCAACAAGCTGTAGAAATGACGTCATTACACCAAAGGTGATGGCACCGCTTCTCAACTGGAGACCTCCCCAAATAAAAGCAAGCATATATCCAAGTCCGAATGCAGTCCCGAATGTAATGCGCATAAGAACGGTAAAACGAGCTCTCCGCATCATATTACCTTTTAATTTCTGTTGTAAAGAGTCGAGTCGGTCAGTGATCCAATCTTCGCTGTTCAGAGCTCGTAGGATGGCGTTCAACTCCATACCTTCCTGTATTTGCATCTGAATGCGACTTTCATCTTGACGAATATCCAATGTCATTTTCCGTAATTGATTGGATATTAGCTTGCCAAAGGATATGGCAATGGGGGTAAGAAGTAAGATGACCCACGCCAGATTCTTATCCATGGAATACAACAGCAGAAAAGCTCCAATCAGTTGGAAACCGGTAATTATTAAATCAGGTATGGTAGATGTCGTGGCATTGCTCACAACCTCTATATCCTTTGTCATTCGAGAGGCTACATCACCAGAATGAAGGTTCTGCTCTTGATATAACTCTCTGTTAAATAACAGACTGAACAGACGGAGTCTAATGGTGTTGGATTGTATGGTATTGGCAGAAATGGTCATGTAATAATAGGCCTGTCTGAGTAAAATTCCTCCCATGACAGTCAACACCAGAAGAACAATCATGACGATAATGTCTTTGGATGTACCTGTACGGATTGTGACATCAATGAAAAACTTGCAAAGCCATACCATCAGCAGGCCAAGCAGTACTCGTACCATTCCTGCCACAATACGTACAGCCGAGTTGCCCCGGATGCCTCTTGTGTTGCGCCAGATCCAAGCTAAATACCTCACATTAATCTTCCGTCAGGCCCAAATCCTGCCACTTCTTAAGAATGGCAGTTACATCTTTATTTGCAAGCTCTTTATCAACCTCGTATTCTTCGCAAAGAGCAGAGGTCAATGTGTCTATAGTGAATTCGCCTTGTCTTGAAGCTTCCTGCCATAACCAGGCTGCCGTCTCGTTTAAGCTGAGGAGTTGTCCGAAATCGAGCACTTCAATACCTTCAGCAACAATTACCTTGTCACCGCAAACATCACGTAATATAAAACCTTTTTTCTGTTTCATTTGTTGAAGATTTATTGATTCTTTGTAATAGTGTCCCTGCATAATCTTGCTGCATCTTCATCAGGCAGGCATTCCAGATGCCAAACAGGGACTAAACTGATAAGTCTTTCTTTAAACAAGTGTAAGCCATCGCTGATATCCTTATTCCAACGCTTCCCGAAGATACTTTGAAGAAGGATGAAATAAGCTTCAACTTTGCTAAGGCGTCTGATCTTGTTGTATGGAGCCTGACTTAATTTGACCAGACCACCTAAGGGATAGTCAACATTGCGATAGCATGGGGTTTTGCCACTCCAAGGTGAACCATAGACCCTAACAATGCCATTATCTAAAATCCGAATAATAGGTTTGTCGTCATTGATGAGTTCTGTTCCCTCAAAATGCTGGAGCCATAATCTTGAATGGGTGCTCTTGCCTGTTCCGCTATTACCTAAGAACAAATATGCTTTTCCTTGATAACTAACAGCAGAAGCATGTATGACGCTTGTCATCGTTTTGAGAGCAGAATAACGGTAGATAATGGTTATTGCCATATCAAGCGCCATCTTTAGTTGGATGCCTGTCACAGTTAGTGTTCCTTTATGATAATCGTTTTCACAGACTAACCAAAACAGATCTTTCCCTTCCCATTTGTATTCAAATATGTCTTTTCCATCAGACGTATGACCATTTGTCACATCCAAATTAACTATTTGTGAGAATGTGTCCTTTGTGTATGTTTCGTCAAAAAAACTTGCTTGTCTGATAGTTACAGTAAACAAGCAAGATGAAGCGAAAGACTCGTCTGCCAGAAATGGCTCGTAGTCTTTCATTTTGTCCAGTATCTGTTGGTCTGCTTCTACACAAAAGCAATTGTCTGCTACCTTATAATACTTTTTGTTCATATCCTTCTGTATATTGCTAAAAGATATCTTCTAAAAGGTAAGAGCAAGAACCATATGCGAGCCATTATTAATCTAATAGGCGTGTATAGATAGTGATGTTTCCCCTTTGGATCGATGACGTAATCTACACGTGCAGCAATGTCTTCGGTGTAGCAATGCTCCTGTCCAGAGAGATTCCCGTCTCCCATCAGTGTGATATTGTTACCATGGATATCGATGATGCGATGTATGACGTATCGGCTATCATTAACCCAGGCCAGAACGACGTCTCTCTTGTGAGGGACTGTAGGTGGAACCAAAAGGACATCCTCCTGACCTCCAATGATAAATGGCAACATGCTGTGGCCATTTGCCCTGAGCGTTACTTTCTGTCCTTCCTTTAAAAGTTTGACGGCCTCTATTATGATGGATGGTTCTGTCATAAAACTTCCTAATCAACAAAAGAACATTACTGCGTTCTTGCTTTTAAATTCCGTGCAAAAGTACAAAGATTTTTCCTTTTCTTTGCATGGATTACACGGATTAACACGTATTTTTTTGTTTTTTCACTTTTGAATTACTTCAGTTCCAGTTCTTTCCGAAGTCTGTCAATCTCATCACGGTACTGGGCAGCCTGCAGGAAGTCCAGGGCTTTCGCTGCCTCTTTCATCAAACGGGTTGTCTCTGCGATGGTTTTCTCCAACTGTGGTCTTGTCATACGCTCTAAGATTGGGTCGGCAGCCATACCTACACCAGTGTCAGGTACCAGCATCGCCCTTCTCAGTTCCTTCACGTCAGGACGGTTCTCTTTCTGCAGTGAACCAGTACTGATGTTCTTGACAATCTGCTTCGGGGTGATGTGATGCTCCTCGTTGTAACGGATCTGCTTTTCTCGTCTTCTCTGGGTTTCGTCAATAGTCAGTTGCATGGAAGCCGTGATGGTGTCTGCATACATAATGACCTTTCCGTTTACGTTTCTGGCAGCACGACCCGCTGTCTGGGTCAGACTCCTGTGACTGCGCAGGAACCCCTCCTTATCTGCATCGAGGATTGCAACCAGCGATACTTCTGGTAAGTCAAGGCCCTCTCGTAACAGGTTTACACCGACTAACACATCATAGACACCCTGGCGCAAATCGTTGAGAATCTGTACGCGGTCAAGGGTCTTTACGTCACTATGGATATAACTCGTTTTGACTCCATGTCCCAACAGATATTCTGCCATCTCTTCAGCCATGCGTTTTGTCAGGGTCGTAACCAGCACGCGCTCCCCCCGATGACTACGTGTCAGGATCTCGTCCAACAGGTCGTCAATCTGGTTCTTACTGGGGCGCACTTCAATCTCTGGATCCAGCAACCCCGTAGGACGGATCACCTGTTCTACAACCACACCCTCAGCCTCTGCCAGTTCGAAATCGGCAGGGGTGGCACTCACATAGATAACCTGATTGATCTCTTCCAGAAACTCCTCAAAGCGCAAAGGACGATTGTCGAAAGCAGCGGGAAGACGGAAACCATACTCAACGAGGTTCGACTTTCGACTGCGGTCTCCACCATACATGGCGCTGATCTGAGGCACTGAAACATGGCTCTCGTCGATGAACAGCAGATAGTCTTTGGGGAAGAAGTCGAGTAGGCAGTAAGGTCTTTCGCCAGCCTTTCTGCCATCAAAGTATCGGCTATAGTTCTCAATGCCTGAGCAGTGACCCAGTTCCTTGATCATCTCTATGTCGTATTCCACACGTTCCTTAATGCGTTGGGCCTTGTCGGGGTCGCCCATCTCCTCGAAGAAGGCCACCTGCTTGGTCAGGTCGTCCTGAATATCGTGGATAGCGATGTTGGTCTGCTCCTGAGAGGTCATAAACAGGTTGGCTGGGTATAACTTATACTCGTCAAACCGGGCCAGACGGTCGAAAGTGATTGCATCCACCTCTTCTATGGCGTCAATCTCATCGTCCCAGAACGTGATGCGAAGCACCACCTCACTATAGGCCATCGCTACATCCACCGTGTCACCTTTCACACGGAAATTGCCGCGTTGCAAATCCAAGTCATTTCGGATATAGAGTGACTGCACCAGTTTTCGGAGTAGGGCATTGCGATCCAGCTTCTGTCCGACGTGCAATTCGATGACATTCTCTTGGAGAGCCACTGGACTCCCCATGCCATAAATGCATGAAACGGAAGATACAACGATAACATCGTTTCTGCCTGATAATAAGTTTGATACGGCGGAAAGTCTCAACCTGTCAATCTCGTCGTTAATGGCCAGATCTTTCTCGATGTAAATATCGGTTGCAGGCAGATAAGCCTCAGGCTGATAATAGTCGTAATAACTCACATAATACTCTACGGCATTCTGGGGAAAGAACTCTTTCATCTCCGCATACAGTTGATGAGCCAGTGTCTTGTTATGGCTGAGGATGAGTGTCGGACGATTATGATTGGCGATGACATTAGCCATTGTGAAGGTCTTTCCAGAACCCGTGACACCTAACAGCACTTGAGCCCTATCGCCACGGTTCAGTCCCTCTGTCAACTCCCGGATGGCCTCTGGTTGATCACCCGTCGGTTTGTAATCTGATGTTAATATATATTTGCCCATGAGTGTGCAAAGATAATAAAAAATTCATAATAAGTTATCTTTCAGTCATAATTTTCTGCAAAAACCTTTGTAATTTGCGCGAAAATATCTAATTTTGCACCCCGAAATGAAGAAGTGCGTCATTATACTCTCTTGCATAGTACTTCTGATGAGTGGTTGCTCGTCAGAGTTTAACAGTGTCTATAAGTACGGTGATACCGAAGCCAAATACGAGGCAGCCAAGGAGTTCTTTGCCCGTGGCAAGTTCCAGCAGGCGTCAACCCTGCTCGAAGAGATTGTCACGATTAAGAAAGGCTCAGATGAGGCTCAGGAGTGTCTCTATATGCTGGCTATGTCGCAGTATTGCAACAGGGATTATGAGGCCGCTTCAGAGACCTTTAAGAAGTACGGCTCCAGTTATCCCCGCGGTCTCTATGCTGAGCCTGCCGCTTTCTATGTGGGTGAATCGCTCTATGAGAGTTCGCCAGAGCCCCGTCTCGACCAGTCGCCTACCAACGGTTCCATTAATGCTTATCAGCAGTTTATGGATCTTTTCCCCGATTCCAAGCTGCGTCCCCGTGCTCAGGCCCGTTTGTATGAACTTTACGACAAACTGGTTCAGAAGGAGTATTACTCAGCCGAACTCTACTATAATCTCGGTGGTTACTTTGGTAACATCAATTCTAACGAAGAGAGTAACTATAACGCCAGTATCATCACGGCTCAGAATGCCCTGAAGAACTACCCCTACTGCAGTCTGCGTGAGGATTTCATGCTGCTCATCATGAAGAGCAAGTTCCAGTTGGCAGAGAACAGTACCGAGGAGAGGCGCCTGGAGCGCTACCGTGACGCCGAGGACGAGTGTTATGGCTTCATCAACGAGTTCCCCGAGTCGAAGCATGTCTCCACAGCAGAGAGATATATCGCTAAGTGCAAGAAGATTATTAAGGATTAAACATTAAAATATCAATATGGATTACAAGAAATCAAAAGCCCCCGTTAATACTGTAACTCGTAATATCATGGATCTTTGCCGTGATACCAACAACATCTACGAGAGTGTGGCTATCATCTCAAAGCGTGCCAATCAGATCAGTCTCCAGATCAAGGAGGACCTGTCTAAGAAACTGGCAGAGTTTGCTTCTTATAACGATTCCCTCGAGGAGGTGTTTGAGAACAGAGAGCAGATTGAGATTTCCCGCTATTATGAGAAGTTGCCAAAGGCAACCCTTCTTGCTACACAGGAATTCATTGAGGATAAAGTGTATTGGCGCGATCCTACCCGTGATGCAGCGCAGGATGAAAACTGATAACCCTTTTGTGGAATGATTCAGCGTAAACAGACTCTTTATCTCTTGGCGGCCATCGTGATGACCGTCATTTGTCTTTGTATGCAGATAGGCTCTTTCAAGGGTGCAGGCCTTGAGGTGGCCCGCGTGTATAACCTGTGGTTCACCGATCCTCTGGGCAAGCACCATTTCGATACGTGGCCTCTGTTGGCTATCCTGTTGCCTACAGCCGTGATTGGCACCTATACCATCTTCCTTTATCACAACAGGAAGATACAGGCACTTTTCTGCCTGTTTAATGCCTTGCTGATTATCGGATGGTATGTGTGTTTTTTCGTTATTTCGCAGGTGGTAGGCGATAAGTCGTGGGGAACGGTTGATTTCCGTCCTACATGGCCGGCAGTGTTTCCCGCTATCGCGTTCGTGCTTTACCTGATGGCCCGCCGTGCCATCAATGCCGACGAGAAACTGGTCCGCTCGATGGATAGAATCAGGTGATTATGAGCGTCCGCAGAGGGCGGCGTAAGGACAATTACGGCAGCGGTCAAGATCGCTGGTTGGTGTAAAGGCGAGGTCGGGATTAAAGACATCGCTTATTTTTTCTTGCAGCAGTTGCATGAAGCGCTCCGTCACGTTGGCAATGTCGCGCACAGGCTCTTTTCCTATGTTGAGCGTCGGATCGTAATCTTCCGCCGCGGCATGTTGGATAAAGAGCAGGGCAGGGGAGACGGGCAGACTGGTGTCGCGCCTGACGATGTGACTGTATAGGAAGGCCTGCAGATAATAGTCACTATGGTCTTTGATGTTCTGTGGATCGAAGATGGCATCGATGTCAGGTAGATTCTTCTGCTGTCGTCCGCCGGTCTTGTAATCCACCACACGTATGCGCGTCTCCCCTGTCGGATCTGTTACCTGATCCAATCGGTCTATATAGCCGCCGATGGTTGTTTGTAACGCCATCTCTCCGTCGATGTCGAATGGCATGCTTACTTTCTTCTCTAAGCCGAGAATAGAGAAAGGGGTGAGGCGCCGGTCAGTCTCCAGAAGTTGTTTGATATACTTGATAATCACCTCACGGTTGATGAGTTGCAGACCGTCGAGAGGAGGCATCGGACGTTGCGGATCCTTTATCTGGAAAAGCAGTTCCTTGATGGCTGCATCTACAGTCTGTTCTATCTCCACACCGCGCTTCAACTGATCGTCGATGGCGAGTGTCGTGATATGGTTGCCTGTCAATGCCTTCAGTCTTTCGTAGATGAGTTGTGCCGATAGGTGGAAGATGTTGCCGAAGATACGGTTGTCGATTACGTCATCCTCGTTGTCATCGGGTTCGACGAGGTTGCAGATATAATGGTAGTAGAACCTCAGTTGACAGCGCAGATAGGCGCTGATGGCTGTAGGACTGATGCCGCCTCGTTCTTTGCTGAAACGCTGCAGCAGTATCTCCCTGACGGCCTCTGTCTTCTCCAACGCATGTGGGAAACGTGGATTAAGGCTCTGTCCCGATTTCAGTGCCTTGAAACTGATCTGCTGTCCGCTCTCCACCATGAGCTGCAGCATAAATCGCGACATCTCTCCGGTCTGTCCGTCGCTAGTGGCATTGTTATAGACGAACGTGACATCCGAGGCGCGCTGAATCAGTCGGTGGAAGTAATAGGCATAGATGGCCACCTTATGGTCTATCGTTGTCAGACCGTATGCCTTTCTGATGCTGTAGGGTATAAACGACGTGTCGTTGACTCCCTTCGGCATGTTACCCTCGTTGCAAGAGAGTAGCAACACGTGATCGAAGTCGAGATTACGGGTCTCCAGCACTCCCATCACCTGAATACCCTCAGCGGGCTCTCCATGGAAGGGAATCGTCGTCGATTGGATAATCTGCATGATAAGCCGTTGCAGGGTAACGGGATCTACATCCAGGTCGCCGCTCTCCTTCAGTTCACACACTCGGTTCAGCAATGTATAGATGCGGAAGAGCGACTCCTGTGTCAGGGCATCGGGATCCTCCATGCTTACAGCCACCTGGCGCACGGCATCACGAAGCCACGGCAGTATATCCTCAGGCAGGGTGTCGATTGTCAGATACTTGGCAAACGGATGCTGACTCAGGTTCTTGAGCAGACGGGGCTGATAGCGCCCCGTGATCTTACTGCGCCCGAAGATGCGGAGATTCAGCAACTGACTCACCAGGGTAGCAATAGGTGTCAGGTTAAGCGGGTAGCCTGTCGTGACGTTCACCTTCTCCACGGCTTCGGGCAGGCAGTGGATGGCGGTTGGCAGGAGCGCCTCGTCGCAGAGTACGATGGCCGTACGTCGGCCGCCGGCGATGCGCTTGTCGTCCAGCCACTGACTGATGTATCTGGCCTGTATATCCTCGGTAGGGGCAGAGATGTAGGTCAGCTGCTTCTTCAGTCTGAAGTTCGAGTAGATGCTGGGGTCCTTGCTGTCCAACTCGTTGGGGAAGTCGCTCAGATGCTGGGCAATGTAATGTCCGCTGTCGTTCTTGCCCATGTAATAGTCGTCGAAATCCCAGTAGAAATGCGCCCTTCCTTCTGCCTTCAGCCTTTGGAACAGCGTCTGCTCCACCTGCTGAAGCAAGTTGAAGCCAACAAAGATATAAGTATCATAGCGGAATTGGATATGTTCATCGGTCACCACCTGCCGATAGAGTGCCCCCTCGTAGGCCAGTTTCTGACTGGCCAGTCGTTCGTTAAAGGCGTGATAGATGTCACCGATGTGACTCCACAGTCTGAGGAACCTCTGTTTCAGTTCGCTGTTGTGCTCTTCCGAGAAGTTGCTGAAGAATCGGCGCAGCATCACCTTCTGCTCCTCTGTAAGATACGAGATGTCGTCGAGTTCATGGATGTCCCTGAGGTTGCTGAACACCTTGTCGGCCGAAGCCATGTTCTTGTCGAGATCGTCGAAGTCGGCCAGCAGCAACTGTCCCCAACCGTAGAAGTGGTCGAGTGTCTCGTCGATGCCTGTACACTGGGTGAAACATTGATAGAGGTCGCATACCAGTTTGATGGGATCGGCCACTTTCCGTTCCGAGTGACTTCTGAAGAGTTCACTGATGGTGATGTAGGCCGGACTCCACAGCGGCCTCCCTGCCATGCGTGCCAGGTGCTCGTTCAGAAACAGCGAGGCACGTTTGTTGGGGAACACCACGGCCACGTGTGCCAAGTCGGTTCCGTATTTGGAGAGCAGGTCTTCTGCTACGTATTCAAGGAAACTCTTCATGTCAGTACACTTGTTTATGATGTTTTCACTTCTTCAATCTGGTTACTATAGACGTACCACAGATAACCTGTGATATGACTGTGCCCCATCGAGGCCAGCAGGTTCATATACGTCCTTACCTGGTCGTGGTATTCAGCCTTCGGACTGCCAAACTTGAAATCCACGACGATCCATTCCTTCCCGTCGGTCATCACACGGTCGGGCCGTTGCTCCTTCACCTCGCCGTTCTCTACCGAGAGGATCGTACACTCGTTGAAGAGCGTCCATCGCGAGGAGAACCAGTCGGCTACCTTTGGGTTGCTCAGTCGTTTGCGCAGCATGCCGGCGATGCGTTCTGCCGTGATGTGCTCGTCGTAGATCACGCCCTCAAACTGCAACCGCTGTAGGGCATCCTCGATATCGTCGGTCGTGCGGATTGTCGAGAACAACTGGTGCAGCACGCTGCCCGTCTGTATATAGTTGTGCTGCTGCTCGTCGTCTTCGTCTTTTGCTGATACAAAGTCGCGGCTGCGGTTACTCTGTCTGAAACTGACCTTACTTTCCTGATGGCGGAAGTCCACAGTCAGCGGTTCCGAGGGCTGCAGGAAGGGGTTCTCACTTTGCGCCGTCTTCTTGGGCTTTGCCGGTTCCCCGCTGTTTCCATAGGCAAATTCTATGGTGCTCTGCTCGTCCTCAATACCTGTCAGACTCGCTTCGGGCAGTTCTTTGGCCACGAGCGGCAAACACTGTTCGATGAGGGCAGAGCGCCCGCTCGAGGCTTTGCGCCGCCCCAGCACATACAGTCCCTTACAGGCACGTGTAAAGGCTACATAGAGCAGATTCAGGTTATCGACGGTGTTCTGCAGGTGTTCGTGCAGATAGTCGTGCTCGTAGATAGTTCCCATCATCTGCTTTTGACTGTAGTCGATGGGGGCGATAGGCAGTTCGCTGAAGGGTTCTTCTTCAGGACGGCACCAGATGATGTTGCCGCTCTGTTTCTCCAACTGCCAGTCGCAGAAGGGACAGATGACGTAGTCGAACTCCAGTCCCTTCGACTTATGGATGGATATAATCCTGACACCTTCGGTCTCGTCGCTCTGAATGGTCTTGCCGTGCAGACTCTCGTCCCATTCCTTCAGGAAGCCGTCGATGCTCGCAGTATTGTCGCTCACGTAGCTGGCCAACTGATCGTAGAAGGCACACACGTAGGCACTCTGTCCGTTCAACCGTTCCAGGTTAAACACGGCATGCAGGTACTCCACCAACTCATAGAGCGGCATGGCCATCAGGTCGTTCTCATGCCCCCTGTAGGCTTCAGGCAACAGGGCGTCGAGGTCGCACGTGCTGAGCAGCAGGTCGTTGTCGCTGGCCGATTCCTGCAGCACGTCGATATGCCACAGTTTCACGATCGAGGCTTTCGTCAACAGGTCGTCGGGGTGGGAGAGCAGCCTGAGTGCCTGTACCAGCAGATTCACGGCTGGCGATGCGTCGAGTCTGAAGGCCTCGTCCGACACAATCGTCACCTCCGGCATCTGTTCCATGAAGTACTGGGCGATGATGGGGATGTTGGCATTCATACGTACCAGAATGGCGATGCTCTTTTGGGCGATGCCACGTGCCCTCAACATGCCGATTGTCTCGGCCAGTTGTTGGAGTGTCTTTTCCTGATAGTCTTCCCCCGTCAGCAGTCTGATGCTGACCTCCCCCTCTACGGGGCGTTTCCCGGGCACCTCCTGTTCCACGTCGGCATAGGCTCTCTTCAGTTGTTCTGCCTCCGTCTTGTTCAGTTCCGCCTGGGCCAGATACTCCAGATTTGCAGCCTGTCTGAAGAAGGTGTTATTGAATGTGATGATGTTTCTGTCCGACCTATAGTTGGTCTTTAACGGAAGTGTTATAATCTGCTGGGAATTAAATTGTTGTTCAATGTTGTTAAGCAGTCTCCAGTCGCCCGATCGCCAGCGGTAGATGCTTTGTTTTACGTCGCCTACAATAAGACTGCTGCCCTGTTCGTGACTCATCGTCTCGTCAAGCAACACCCTGAAGTTCTGCCACTGCACGGTCGAGGTGTCCTGAAACTCGTCGATCATCACGTGTTCCAGTTGGGTGCCTATCTTCTCAAAGATAAATGGCGAGTCGCTCTCACCAATCAGCGAGTGCAGCAACTGCTGGGTGTCGCTCAGCAGGAATCGGTTACTCGTCTCGTTCAGTTCCCTCACCTTCCGTTCGATGCTGCTCAGCAGCCTTAACTGGTTCAGGTGTCGCAGTGTCAGGTCAGCGCTGTTATAGCGTTTCCACTGACGAGTGCGCTCGTCGATAGCATAGCGCAGTATATCGCCCAGCACGCCGTCGGCCAGTGCGTGAATCAGTTCGCGCTGCGGATGGGTCTTGCGGTACCATTTCGTGGGGTCGCCCACACAGTCGCTCACGCGCTTGCCCACAATGCTTTCATCGAAAGTGCCCTGACGCAGTTTGATGAAGAAACCGCAGAGTCCCTTACTGCCGAAGGGGAAGTCGTCAACCGTCAGCCCTTCGCCTTCGATCGTGTCGAAGAAGCTCTCGGCAATATCCTTCATGCGCTCCGTGGCCTTATTGCGGATCTCGCGCAGTCGGGCGGTGTAGTCTTCAAAGAATCCCGGCTCCGCCATCTTCTGTTCCAGAGCCCTGCTCACCTCCTTGTATTCATCGCGGAAGATGGTGCGGCCGAACTTCTTGATCTGCGAGATCACGTTCCACGACTTGTCGTCGGAGATGTTCTCCATGATGTATTTCAGGATCCACTGCAGCACGATGTCGGTCGTGCTCAGGTCTTCTATCATCTGATCGACGGCCAGTTCCTCCACCTGTACGTCGTTGAGGCCTATCCGCAGGTTTGTCGTCAGGTCCAGTTCGCGGGCCATGTTGCGCAGCACGCTCTGGAAGAAGGTGTCTATCGTCTCTACCCTGAAGTAGTTGTAGTTGTGCAGCAGATTGGTCAGTCCCATTCCGGCCCGTTCACTGATGGTCTTGGGCGGCAGTCCCGTCTTCTCCTCGATGGCTTGCAGGTAACCGTCCGACTCGGGCAGTCCCTTCCAGATGCCGTAGAGCTGGCTCAGTATGCGCGTCTTCATCTCCTCCGTAGCCTTGTTCGTGAAGGTCACGGCCAGTATCGACCGGTAACTCTGCGGGTTCTCCACCAGCAGCCTGATGTATTCTGTGGCCAGCGTGAAGGTCTTGCCGCTTCCTGCCGATGCCTTATAGACGGTCAGTGGTTTCCTGTTCATTGTGCTTACCATCGTCTGAAGAGTTCAAAGTCAAAACTGATGCCGAACTTCTGGAACTGAGTGTTCATCAAGCTGGCAAAGATTCCTACGGAGATATATCTGTTGGTAAAGCCGTAGCCCAACTCTATGTAGGGGCGGGTGTGATCTACGAGCACCGAACTGATGTAGATTCTCTCCTTCTCGATATACTTGCCCAGATAGGGTGTCCATGTGGCAAACAGCAGGGGCGACTCGTACGAGATGTTGTTACGCAGGTAGAAGTCCGACTCATTATAGATTCTGCTGTCGAGCAACTGGAAATCGCCGCTCCAGTCGTCGTCCCAATCTTCTGGCAGGTTGTTGTCGCAGAAGTTGGCATAGTCCAGGAAGTAGTTCTCGTGTCTGCTTGTGTAGAATCCGTAGCCCGAACGCAGGTTGAGCAGTCTGAGTCCCGGCAGTTTCACCTTCCACTGCGTGTCAAACTCCCACCGCTCATAGGCGATGTTCGACTTGAAGATGTTCTTGAAGCTCCTTTCGTAGTCGATGGCAATCACCGGACCTCTGTTCAGCCAGGGCGACAGTTTGATGCCGATTGCCGGTGCAAAACTCCTATATACGGTCGGTACGTTGTAGTAGTTCATCACCTCCTTGTTCAGGGCTGTGCGCTGGTGATACACGATACCCGTCTCGATATCGATCCAGTCGAACAGCATGATGTTGTTGAATATCTCCAGATGGTTGTCTTTAAACTTGTCTATGTCCAGTCCGCTGAAGTCAATGGTGTCGCCGTATTCGTGTCTTATCTGGTCTGCCACCGTCGAGTTGCTGATGCGGTTGCCGTTGCCCCATACGATTTCTGCGTAACCATTACGTTTCGGGTTGTAGGTCATGCGCAGCGGTGCCGTGAAGTAGAACTGTCGCTGCTTGAAGTTATAGCCGAAGGTGGGCTTCAGCGTCAGATAGCGGTGCGCCGAGAAGGTGTATCGCGTGTGCAGCTTCATCTTGTACGACAGTCCCCTTCTGCCGTCGTATCTCAGGTAGAGCGGGTTGATGATGGGCGACAGGTAGAACTCTGCCACATCCGATTCTGAGGCGATGGGGGTTACCAGTTGGTCGCCGATGGTGTCCCAGAACACTTTCTTCAGCAGTCGCGGAAAACGGTTCTTCTCCTCTTTCTCTGTGGTGTCGGGCGCCACCGTGTCGGGCTGGTGCGCCAGGTCGTAAGTCTGGTAGATGCGCTTGTCGGTCTCAGTGAGCGGTATCGGTCGTATCGAGTCCATCATCTCACGGCTCGACACCCTGTCGATGCTGTCGGGCAGCGCCGTGTTGCAGTGATAGTTGGCGTCAAAGAGGGCCGATATGCGGTTGCCCATAAAGCGGAACGTGGCTGCGGTGGTGCATTTCTTGGGCATCAGCGACAGTGCCTTTTCTTCGCCCTGCTGTATCTCCGTACGGAAGGTGATCATGTCGAACTCGCCGTTCAGTGTGGTGCGTATGATGCGACCCGTCTTCGTCTCTATGATGGCGTAGCCGTTCAGCAGTTGGGTGTTGTAGAGCTTCGGACGGAAGTCCAGTCGTGTCGTACTGTCGTTGAGCTGTTTCTCGGTGTAGTGATAATAGCGGCGGTTCACCTTGTTGAAGGGCGACAGTATATGCCCTTCGTAGAGGTCGATGTCGTAGATGTTGGGCGTCATGTAGTCCAGCAGGGTGGGCATCGCCTTACGGTTTCTGGGCACCGTTCCGGCCAGCACCTGACTGTTGATGTCGTAGTCGTGCACGTCGGTGAACTTCACCTTGCTGTACGACTCGCGTATATACTCCCTGGGGTCCTTTGCCAGCACGTACATTGTGGGGATGAGCCAGAGTATGGCGTTGCGCTTCTCGACGTTGAATCTGAACTTGGCATACACATGGTCCTCTATGCCGCTTATCTCCGGTCTGAACGTCTCCTGATAGCTGTAGATGCGTTCGAGAATGTCGGTTTTCTCCTTGGCATGCGTCGTACAGGCCATGCTCAACAGCACGCCCCCCAATACCAGCCTGAAGTATATAAACCTAATTCCCAACTTTTTAGTTCTTTAAGCATTAAGCTTTATGATCTCTGTGTTTAATATCTTCAATTTTGATACTTCGTATCGAGCCTGCTCACGCTTGGCATAGCTCAAGCAAGCTTGGCTCTGCTCTCGCTTAATCGCAGCCTTCAATTTTCAATTTTTCAACAAGATACTTCCCGGTCAGGCTCTCCTTGCAGGCCGCCACCTCCTCGGGTGTTCCGGCCGCTACCAAACTGCCGCCTTTGTCGCCGCCGTCGGGCCCCAAGTCAATCACGTAGTCGGCACACTTGATGATCTCCATGTTGTGCTCGATAATCAGGATGCTGTGCCCGCGCTCTATGAGGGCGTTGAAGGCCTCGAGCAGTTTCTGTATGTCGTGGAAGTGCAGTCCCGTTGTGGGCTCGTCGAAGATGAAGAGCGTGGGGTCCTGCCTTTCCTGACCGATGAAGTAGGCCAGTTTTACGCGCTGGTTCTCACCGCCCGAGAGCGTCGATGAGTTCTGCCCGAGTTTGATGTATCCCAGTCCCACATTCTCGAGTGTCCTCAGTCGCTTCGCTATGATGTCGGTCAGCTGCCTTGTCTCCTTGTCACCCTGTTCGCCTGACTCCTCGAAGAACTTCACGGCCTCCGATATCGTCATGTTCAGCACGTCGTCTATGTTCTTGCCGCAGTAGTTCACGTCGAGAATCTCGCGCTTGAAGCGGTGGCCGTGACAGGCCTCGCACTCCAGCACGATGTCGGCCATGAACTGCATCTCTACGGTAATCACGCCCGCACCCTTACACGCCTCACATCGCCCGCCGTCGGCATTAAACGAGAAGTATTGCGATGTAAATCCCATCTGCTCGCTCAGCGGCTGTTTGGCATAGAGGTCGCGTATGGCGTCGTAGGCCCTCACATAGGTGGCCGGGTTCGAGCGGGTGCTCTTGCCGATGGGGTTCTGGTCCACGAACTCCACGCGCCTCACGGCATCCACGTCGCCGCCCAGTCCGAGGTATTCGCCTGGCGCGTCGCACACGTCGCCGATATGTCGTTTCAGGGCAGGGTAGAGGATACCTTTTATCAGACTCGACTTGCCCGACCCCGATACGCCCGTCACCACCGTCATCACGTTCAGCGGTATCTGCACGTCGATGCCCCTCAGGTTGTTCATCCTGGCCCCCTTGATGTCGATATGTCGGTTCCACGGCCGGCGACTTGTCGGCACGGGTATCTGCTCCTCGTGCAGCAGATACTTCACCGTGTAGCTCCGGGGCCATTTTTGGGAGACAGGGAGACAAGGAGACAAGGAGTTCGCATCCCCGTCGAACACGATTTCGCCGCCCAGTCGTCCGGCGTCGGGCCCTATGTCTATCAGGTGGTCGGCCGCCCGCATGATCTCCTCGTCGTGCTCCACCACCACCACCGTGTTGCCCAGTGCCTGCAGTTCCTTCAGCACGTGTATCAGTCGGTCGGTGTCGCGGGCGTGCAGTCCGATGCTCGGCTCGTCGAGAATGTAGAGCGATCCGATGAGCGAGCTGCCCAGACTGGTGCAGAGGTTGATGCGCTGACTCTCTCCGCCCGAGAGCGAGTTCGAGAGCCGGTTCAGCGTCAGATAGCCCAGACCTACGTCGAGCAGGAACTGCAGTCTGCTGGTAATCTCTGTCAGCAGGCGCTTGCCTATCTCGGCGTCCTGCTGGCTCAGTTCCAGCCGTTGGAACCACTCCTGCAGCCTCACCACGGGCATCTGCACCAGGTCGGTGATGCTCCTTCCGCCTATCTTCACGTAGTCGGCCTCGGGCTTCAGCCTCGTGCCGTGACACGTCGGACAGTTCGTCTTACCCCTGTAGCGGGCCAGCATCACGCGGTACTGTATCTTGTACTGGTTCTCTTTCACCATGTCGAAGAAGGCGTCGATGCAGGGCCGTTCCTTCTTCCCCTTGTCCGAGGGCAGTCCGTGCCACAGCCAGTCCTTCTGCTGCTGGGTGAGGTTCATGTAGGGCTCAAAGATGGGGAAGTCGTCCTGTGCGGCACGACGTATAAACCACTGCTGCCACTCCTTCATCTTGTCGCCGTGCCAGCACACCACGCAGCCGTCATATACCGACAGCGTCGAGTTGGGTATCACCAGTTTCTCGTCGATGCCGATGATGCGGCCGAAGCCCTGGCACTCCGGACAGGCCCCTGCGGGCGAGTTAAACGAGAACATCTGGTCCGACGGTTCCTCGAAGGTCATGCCGTCGGCCTCGAACTTCATCGAGAAGTCGTAGCATATCGACGGGGGGAACAGCAGTCTCATCTGGCCGTGCCCCTCGTAGAAGGCCGTCTCGGCCGAGTCCACCAGTCGGGCTATCGCGTCCTTCGCATCATCTACCGACAGACGGTCGATGACAAGGAAAGCCTCCCCCTGTTCCTCTTCAAAAGGAGGGCGCGTTTGTTTTTCGAGCTGCTCCAGATAGTCGTCAATTCTAATGAAGGAAGTGTCTGTGCCCTCACTTCCCCCCCTCCCTTTGGAGGGGGCAGGGGGGAGGCTTATCCTCACATAGCCTTGCTGCATGTACATCTTCAGCTGCTGCTCCATCGTCCGGCCCTCGCGCAGCTCTATGGGTGCCATCACCACGAAGCGGGTGCCCTTCGAGTATTCCAGCACCTTCTGCACCACGTCCTCCGTCGAGTGCTTCTTCACCTCCTGTCCGCTGATGGGCGAGTAGGTCTTGCCGATACGGGCGTAGAGCAGCCTCAGGTATTCGTATATCTCGGTCGAGGTGCCCACCGTCGAGCGCGGGTTTCGCGCTATCACCTTCTGTTCGATGGCAATGGCGGGCGGTATGCCCCTGATGTAGTCGCACTCGGGCTTGTTCATCCTGCCTAGGAACTGGCGCGCATAACTCGACAGACTCTCCACGTAGCGCCTCTGTCCTTCCGCATACAGCGTGTCGAAGGCCAACGATGATTTACCGGAGCCACTGACTCCGGCAATCACTACCATCTGGTTTCGGGGAATCTTGATGTCGATATTCTTCAGGTTGTTCACCCTCGCCCCTTTAATTTCAATTGCGTCGTTCACATTTGTTTCTTTTTATTTTAAACACAGAGATACAGAGACACAGAGGTCTTTCTTTTTGCTCTCCTCCCATAATCCCTTTTCCTCTAAACGATTAAAAACTCTGTGTCTCTGTATCTCTGTGTTGAATAATCATAGAATACTCTTCACCGCTTCGAGCATGCCCACGCTCTTAATCAGGTCGAGGAACTGCTTCACCATCGTGTTCAGCCCCGGTATCCTGTTCAGGTCCTCCTGCCAGATGGCCGTAGCCCCCAGCACGCCGTCGGTCACGCGCTGCGTGTCGTCGGTAGCCCACAGCTCCTTCAGCAGTTCCATAATCTTCGGGTCGTCGTTAGGCTTGATCTCGATGCCGTCCTCGCGCTTGCCGCCCTTGTAGTAGGTGATGATGGCAGCCAGTCCGAACACCAGTCCCTTGGGCAGTTCGCCCTTGCGCTCCAGATAGGTCTTCACGCCTGGCAGGTCGCGCGTCTGATACTTCGGGAACGAGTTGAGCATGATGCTCGTCACCTGGTGGTCCACGTAGGGGTTGTCGAACCGCTCCAGCACGTCGCGGCCAAACTTCTCCAGCTGCTCTATGGGCAGGTCGAGTGTCTGCATCAGCTCGTCGAACTGCACCTTATGTATATACTCCGAGATGATGGGGTGCTGACAGGCGTCGCGCACGATGTCCACGCCGCTCAGGAAGGCCACGGGGCTCAGTACCGTGTGCGGACCGTTCAGCAGAGTCACCTTCCGCTTGTGGTAAGGCTCCTCCGATGGCACAAACAGCACGTGCAGCCCGGCCTTGTCGGCAGGAAACTCGCGGGCCACCTCTCTCGGCGCCTCGATCACCCACAGGTGGAAGTTCTCGGCCTGCACCACGAGGTTGTCTCTGTAGGATATCCTCTCCTGGATGTCGGCTATCTCCTTGCGCGGGAATCCCGGCACGATGCGGTCCACCAGCGTGGCATACACGCCGCAAGCCTCCTCAAACCATTTCTTGAAGTCGTTGCCCAGGTTCCACAGGTCGATATACTGGTAGATGCACTTCTTCAGCACGTGGCCGTTCAGGAATATCAGCTCGCAGGGGAAGATGATGAGCCCCTTCGTCATGTCGCCGTTAAACGTCTGGTAGCGTCGGTACAGCAGCTGCACCAGTTTGCCGGGATAGCTGCTGGCGGGCGCATCCTCCAGTTTGCAACTGGGGTCGAAGGCGATGCCCGCCTCAGTGGTGTTCGATATCACGAAGCGCATCTCCGGCTGGTCGGCCAGCGCCATGAAGGCCGCGTTCTGCGTGTAGGGGTTCAGTGCGCGACTTATCACGTCTATGCGCTCTATCGTGTTCACGGGCTCACCGTTCTCGCGGCCCTGCAGGTTCACATGGTACAGGCAGTCCTGCCCGTTCAGCATGTCCACCATACCCTTCTCGATGGGCTGCACCACCACCACCGAGCCGTTGAAGTCAGTCTTCTGGTCCATGTTCCAGATAATCCAATCCACAAATGCGCGCAGGAAGTTACCCTCGCCGAACTGTATCACCTTTTCAGGCATCACGCTCTTCGGAGCGAATTGTTTGTTAAGTGGTTTCACGTTCTTATTCTGTTTTTATTGTTGTTAAACTTCTGTATCAGCCTACAAAGGTACGATTATTTTCTGAGAAAAACCAAATAATCCCCAGAAAAAATATTAGTGTTGATATCATAGGTATTATTTAGCCTGTATATCGTACCTATGCTATGAGTCACATACCTCGAAAGTCTCGAAATTCATGGCTTCTCATAACGAATGTTTATATTGTTCTATAACAACAATTATCCCCGCCATCAGCGGGGATAAGAGAGGGGTTGGATTAGCGGGCGCTGACGTATTTGTGGAGTGTCTTGCGGACGGCTCCGGGGCCAGCGAAGAGTTCTTTCACCATACCTTCGATCTGCTCACCGAGACCGGCCTCGTAGAGATCGAGACCGAAGACATCCTTGCGGCTGTAGAGGGCCTTCAGCGGGCTCCAGTCCTGGTCGGCCTGACCAATCTGGAGCGGGGCGACGATGGCCTGCAACTCTTCGAGCATGGGGTCGGGCGAGCAGTCGAACGGCGTGCCGTCGTCCTTGATGCCCTTCAGATAGCGGGCATAGCCTGCCAGGGTGAGTGGGATGAGCACGAGGTTTGACTTGTCGAGGCCACGGGCCACATACTTCTTGAGCGTCTCACCGAAACGGATGGGCAACTTCTGCGAGGTGTCGCAGGCGATGCGCTGTGGGGCATCGGGCATGAAGGGGTTGGGCAAGCGGCGGTTGATGACGGCACCGATAAACTCGTAGGGATTGAGCACGCCGGGATCGACAACCACGGGCATGGCCTCGATGTAGCCGATCTTCTGGATGAACGGGCGCAGGTCGTCGTCAGCCATCTCGGCAGAGATGAGCGTGTAGCCCAGCATGCAGCCGTAGATGCTCATGGCCGTGTGGAGCGGGTTCAGACAGGTGGTTACCTTCATGGTCTCTACCTTATCGACCGTCTCGCGGGTGGTGTAGAGAGCACCGCCGAGGTCGAGTGGGGGACGACCGTTGGTGTAGTGGTCCTCGATGACCAGATACTGCACCTCTTCGGCATTGACGAAGGGAGCGGTAAACGTGTGGCGCTCGGTCTCGATATAGTCGTTATCCTCAAAGCCGTCGGCAGCGAGCATCTCCTTCACTTTCTCGTGGGGGCGCGGCGTGATCTTGTCGATCATCGACCAGGGGAAGGTAATCAGGTTTTCGTCGTTCAGGTAAACGAGGAAGGCGGCGGGAACGAGTCCGTCGTTCACCCATCGCTCGGCATAGGCCATGACACCGGCCTTCACCTTATCGCCATTGTGGGAGCAGTTGTCCATCGACTGGATGGTGAGTGGCAGCTGTCCGGCGTTGAAGCGCTCGAGCAGCAGGGCGCACACCTTACCCATAGCGAATACAGGACTCAGTCCGCGGGCGAGGTCGGCCTCGTTGTAGGTGTAGCCCTTCTCGGTGATAGTGAACGAGATCATCTGCAGACTGGGTTTCTTGAAGATCTCTACAAGTCGCTGCCAATCAGGGAATTGTGGGTCGGCCTTTAAAGCTTCGGTAACGCTTGCGATGACCTTCTTCTCGATGGTGCCCGTGCTCTGGAGCGAGACGAGCAGCGAGAGGTTGTTGTAAGGTGCATAGGCCTTGTCGATGACCTCGAAGTCGAAGGTCTCGGCTACGATGACGCCGCGGTCGTACTTGCCGGTGTTGAGGGCGTCGTTGAGGATGGCTGCGGGGAAGGCGCGGAAGATGTTGCCGCCACCGAAGTGTACCCAGGTGGGTTCTTTGGCGGTCTTCTCGCGAACGACCTTAATGTCGAACTTAGGAAGTTGGTATCCCTTGGCTTCCCACTCTGCGGTATTTAACTGTCCGCTCAGTATGTCATTTAACTTCATATTGATTGTTTTTACAAATGATTAGTCAAAGAATCCGGGTTGTTTGTATTCGAGGCCGAGTTCGCGGTCGACGGTGGCGAGGATGCCCTGTACCTGACCGAGGGCGAACATACGACCCAGGAGGGTGTAGCCGGCGTTGTGGCCGTGAGACGACTCGTCCATGATGCCACCGGGAACGTCGGTGAAGGTCATGCCATGATCCACACGCATGGGGAGTTCAGGGTTGGCTTTCTCGAAGATACGGCAGAGTTCGATGAGGTCTGCCCGACCACCGAGGTGGGAGGCCTCGGTGAAGTCGCCATTAGGGAAGATGTGGCATGAACGCAAGTGGACGAAATGGGTGCGCGAGGCGAACTTACGGGCCAGATCGACCACATTATTATAGGCGCCTGCTGAGAGAGAGCCGGCACAGAAGGTAAGGCCGTTGTGCTTGTTGGGTACGGCATCGAGGAACCACTGGATATCCTCCTCGGTGCGCACGATGCGCGGCAGACCGAGAATCTCGATGGGAGGATCGTCGGGGTGGACGCACATGTTCATGTCGCACTCATCGCAAACGGGCATGATGGCCTCGAGGAAGTACTTCATGTTGGCACGCAACTGAGCCTTGTCGATGCCTTTATAGAGGTCGAGGAAGTCGCGGAACTTCTGGATGGGCGCCTCGTCGTTCTCGCTGAAGTTGCCGCTGACGAAGCCCTGTGTCTTGATGATGATGGTCTCTACCAGCTGGTGATCCTTCTCGGGCGTCATGGTCTTGGCCAGTGCGTCGCACTCGGCGATGACACTGCGGCCCTGGCCCCAACCCTCGGGGAACTGGAACTTCTCCCACTCCTCGCGAGCACCAGGGCGCTTCAGGATATAGATGTCGAAGTAGGCAAACTCGGCGTAGTTGAAATAGAGGTTAGTGGCGCCGTTGGGATTGTCGTGGAACAGGTCGGTACGGGCCCAGTCGAGTACGGGCATAAAGTTGTAGCAGATGCAGTGGATACCCTCGGCAGCGAGGTTGCGGAGGCTCTGCTTATACACCTCGATCTGGTGGTCACGATCGGGACCGCCGTACTTGATTGTCTCAACAACGGGCAGTGACTCTACGACGCTCCAGCGCATGCCGTAACTCTCGATGTACTCGCGCAGGTCGCGAATCTTCTCACGGGTCCATACTTCACCCAGAGGCACATCGTGGAGGGCGGTAACGATGCCCTCAACACCGATCTGTCGTAATTGTGCAAGAGTGATCTTGTCTTTCTTGCCAAACCATCTCCATGTTCTTTCCATACTACTTGGTTTTTAATAAATCATTTTCTTTTTTTTGATCTTCTTATTTGAGCGGCCGATGATTAACTCTCGGAAGTCAATCGGTTTGCGGTCTTTCACGGCGGTATAGGTGCTCAGTTTGGGCGTGCTCTCGTTGCCGTAACGGTCGGTGGCTGTAACGGCGTAGTGGAGGGCACGGCCCTTGTGGGGCACAGTGACCGACGACTCGCGCTGACGGGTGACGAGCAGATTGCGGGCATCCTTGGTGTCAACGGGGTAGGTGTCGGAGGCATAGACATTATATACAAGGTAGCCGGCACCGGAGCGGTCGCGAGCGCCCTGCCACGACAGTACATCGGTCTGGAGCCCCCTGCTCACGTGGAGCGAGGTAACCGGACTGGGAGCGGGCTTACCGGTCCACGACATGGGTGGAATAAGGGCCGGATACTGATTAAAGTCTTTCGTGAAGGTATATATACCTTTCACGTTGTCTGTCAGAAACTTAGAACGGAAGAATGTAATGCCGAGTCCTTCGTTTCTCAGCACGTTCATCTCGCGTTTGATGATGTTGAGATTCCAGTTCTTCTCCTGTGGGTGGAGCATGTAGATGGCCAGTCCGGGAGCGAGTTGGCGACCGTAGGCGTGCTGCTTCCAGTCGGCCACAAAGGGGTAGAAATGATTGCCCTGGAAATACATCATCGGGAAGAGCACGTCCATGATACCTTCGCGCAGCCATCCCTGTGCATCCTGACAGACGGCCGAATAGGCATTCCAACCGCCACTGGGGAAACGGGCAAGGTCGTCGAACTTGCCAACAGGCGAGCACGACAGTTTTACCCAGGGTTTCTCGGCTTTGACAGAATGGTGGATCTTGCGAACGATGTCGGTGATATAGCGTCGGCCCTGTTCGCGGCTGACCTTCAGTTTCCACGTCTCGGGATAGCGGATATAGTCGAGGTGGATGCCGTCGATGTCGTAACGGCGTGTGACGTCGCGACAGAACTGGGCGAGGTAGTCGCCCGTCTGAAACATCTCGGGGTTCATATAGCCCTCGTCGCCAATCTTCCGGATGAGGTTAGGGAAGCGGCTGCGCATCTTCTTACAGCCGTCGCTGTTCCATTTGCCTACGGGGATGGTGACAATCCAGGCATGGCACTCCATACCGCGCTTATGGCACTCGTCGATGCAGAACTGCAGGGCGTCGTAGCCAGGCGACTGTCCGCCATAGCCCGTCATGCAGATGTCCCAGGGTTCCATCGTAGAAGGGAAGATGGTGCTGGCCCTGACGCGCGTCTGTATAAGAACGGTGTTGATGTTGGCCTTCTGCAACTGGTCGAGGATGCTGATAAGCTCCTGCTTCTGCCTGTAAGCAGAGTAGGAGTGGGGCCAGTCGAGACCTTTAATCGTGGTGAGCCATACGGCTCTGATTTCGTGAATAGGCGTCTGTGCAACTGCATTCTGTAAGAACAGAAACAGGCATATCGTGCGTATGATTGTCTTCAAAATGTTGCAATATTTAAAAATTTGGTGCAAAGTTAGTTTATTTTTTTTATATCTCAAATTAAATTACTACTTTTGCAAGCAAAATAGTCTAAAAAAAGTTTTAAAAGATGATTTCATTTACCTTGAGTATTATTGCGCTCGTGCTGGGATACCTGTTCTATGGTCGTTTTGTGGAACGAATATATGGTCCCGACGATCGTGTTACGCCTGCCGTGGCCAAGGCCGACGGTCTTGACTACATCGTGCTTCCGAATTGGAAGATTTTCATGATCCAGTTTCTGAATATTGCGGGAACAGGTCCTATCTTCGGTGCCATCATGGGTGCGAAGTTCGGTCCTGCGGCCTATCTGTGGATTGTGTTCGGCTGCATCTTTGCCGGTGCCGTACACGACTATCTGACGGGTATGCTCTCCATGCGCCACGACGGAGCCAGTCTGCCGAATCTGGTTGGCAACTATCTGGGCGACACCACCAAGGGCGTGATGCTCGTGTTCACGGTGCTGCTGTTGATCATGGTGGGAACGGTGTTCGTGTATTCACCGGCAGAAATCCTGCACACCATTAGTGGTGATACGATGATGTGGGTGGCTATTATCTTCTTCTATTATATCATCGCCACGATGCTGCCTATCGATAAGATCATCGGCAAGGTGTATCCGCTGTTTGCCTTCTCGCTGCTGTTCATGGCAGGTGCGCTGATGGTA
>CACXVS010000020.1 GCA_902771155.1 uncultured Prevotellaceae bacterium | reverse complement strand
GAAGGGCACAGGTTGCTACTGCATCAACTACAAGGAGAAGTGGGAAGACGGTGAGGAGCACTTCGAGGAGATGGAGATCGTTTGCCAGAAGCTCGAGAACGGTGCCGTTGCTTACGAGAATCCTTGGAAATAGGCGACTTAGCGAAGGCAGAGCCAAGCTTGCTTGAGCTCTGCTGAGCGTGAGCTCATTCGGCGCGAAGCGCCAAGTAGGCGATTAAGCGAGAGCAGCAATTCATTCGATGCGAAGCATCAAATAGGCGATTAAGCGAGAGCATCGCCATATATGCAAAGACTCTTTTGCTGACACAAAAGCAAAAGAGTTTTTTTTTGCCTGTAATTTTTTCGTTTCAAAGTTTGAAACGTACGTACCAAAGTTTGAAACGTACATACCAAAGTTTGAAATGTACATACCAAACTTTGAAACGGAAAAAAGGACCCAATGGCGATTAAGCGAGAATAGCGCCTAATAGATAATAAAAATAGGATAAATTCGTCAACGGAGTATGGTCAAGGGTCCCATCTTACCAAGATGGTAATGGCGGAGACCAGTAAACATAGCGCGGAGTTTCTGCCATTTTTGCTGTTCGAAACAGGTAACGATGAACATACGCTTTGCCACTTCAACGGTCCAATGGAGGCGCTGGTGGTGGTGGCGGCCTATCCAGAGGTAGTTGCGGGTGATGTAATAGAGCCGTTGGGGCGAGTGGTTAAGCACAGACATCTGATGGTGGAAGGGGAGGGCAATGCGGCGACCGTGTCCCATCTCCTGAACGAGAAAGACGTTGTCGGTGCGAAGGATTTTCCATCCTAATGCGATGAGTTTCAGGCAAAAATCAAAATCCACACCGTCGATGAAGAGTTCGTCGGTAAATCCGCCTACAGCCTGCCATGCCTTGAGGCGCACCAGATTGCCGGCAGTAATGGCGTGAGTGACGTAGGCTGTGCCCGATGTGGAGTGGGTGTGCTGGCGCCCCAGACCGCGATCCTCGATGCGGGGGCAGATGATGGCGACGTCGGCCTGGTCGGTATAGAGCGAAAACTCACGAAGCGTTCCTGGTTGCATCACAGAGTCTTGATCGAGTGTGACCACCCAGTCGCAGCCAGTCTCCATGGCTTTCCTGCACAACTGGTTTAAAGCGGTGGCGATGCCGAGGTTGGTGGCATTCTCTATCAGAATGGCGTCGTTGGCGATGGCTCGGATATCGGCAAGGTTACTGGAGCCGTTATCGACGATAATCAGTGTATCGCTCTGCTCCCGTGCGGCAGCGAGGTTATCGCGTAAGCGCTGGAGATCAGACTGATAGGTGACGATGCCGATGGCGTGTTTCATAGCGGTGGGTTATCTGGAAAAAAGCCCCTTGATGGTCTTGACGATGCCCGTCTGATACACCTTATCCTCAAGAATCAGGGCATAGGCTACAAACAGCGGGATGCAGAGCAGGAGCCGTAGGATGCAAGAATCGGTGATATAGAGGATGAAACCACCTGTCACGAGATAGGGGATGGCCCAGAGCACTGAGAGTAGCAGCAGACGGAAGGGGAAACTGATGGACAGCGAACGGCGCGATTCCATAACGGCGATGAGGAGTACGACACTCTCGGCTGCCACCCACACCAGACTGGTGCCGACACTCTGCAGACGGGGTACAACGAGGAATGTGAGCGATGCCCAGACAACGACTCCTGCGATGCCTGCCTTGACGATGGTGCGATCCTTGCGAAGGGGGATGAGCAGTTGGAGCACGATAATCTTCTCGGAGCCGATAACCAGCAGTTGGAACATTGTGATGCGCATGGGCATGATGGCACCCTCGAAGCCTGAACCTGCAAACAGACAGATGATGTCAGGGGCAAAGAGCTCGACAAAGCAGATGAGGGGGAAGGCAAACAGGAAGAGCAGTTTGAAGGCGACATCGGTGTAATGGCGCACCATGTCGAAACGGTCTTCCTCCATCAGTACACTCATACGGGGAATCATGACACCTGTGAGGGTGCTGATAAGGGCGATGACTACGCGATACACTCGAGTGGCAGTGGCGAAATTGCCAGCCTCCTGATTGTCCGTCAGGAAGTTGAGCACTGGGAGTGACAGCTTGGAATAAACTGCCGAGAGCATGGCAAAGATACCCAGCATGAAGAAGGGCACCAGGAAACGGCGGATATTGGCCTGGCGGATATCCCAGTGCAGATAGGAGCGCTTGTGGTACCAGTTGCACACAGCATTACCCACCGTGATTCCCACAAAGAGTGCATAGTAGGTGACAACATCGGCCTGCGTCTGCACGAACAGGAAGACTGACACGATAAAGGCTGAGCGCAGGATGATGGAGCGCAGCGTGATATAGCGGAAATCCTCCAGACCGGTATAGAGCCACTCTATCCAGAAGAGGTTGGCTACCAGTTTCAAGATGCCGATGGGGATGAGGAGCCCGTAATCCTGCAGACGGGGTGACATCAGCACCACACCACAGAAGACAGTGGCGATGAGCAGGGTGGAGCAGAGGTTAAGGGCAAACAGATCGGTAAACGTCTGACTGAGTGCCTTGGGGTTATACTTGTTCTTGGCAATCTCGCGCACTCCTACCGACGACAGACCCATCATGGAGAAGAGAATACAGTAGTCGATCATGTTATCGACGGTATCCACAATGCCAATGCCCCCAACACCGAGGATGCGGCTGATGTATGGGAATACGATGAGTGGCACGAGATAGGTGCTCATGGTGAGCACCGTGCTATACATGAGGTTGCGCTTGATGTTAGCCAAGGCTCACCTCCTTTCTAGCCAGCCACGCATAGAATAGCGCTATCAAGGGCACTTCGATGGCGGAGAGGTGGAACAGGTAGAACTCGAACCAACCCATGGCCATCAGACCGATATAATAAAACAGGATGGTGTGGATATAGATGTTGCGCGTCATGACCGACAGCATCTTCCAGAAATAGATGAATGTGCTGGCCACGAGGGTGTAGGTGGCAAACAGCAGAGGATTGGTATAGATGCTGAGGGTGCCGAAGAAGGTGCGTACGTTGGTATAGGTGATGCCGGTGTTCCAATAAATGGGGTTGACGGGCGAGATGGTCTCGTAGCCGTGGATGGCGTTCCAGATATTGACGAAAGGAGCCACCACGTAAGAGAAATCGTTACGATCGGGGATATGCTGATCGATGTCGTAACTCCAGCCGAGGGTACCACTGGTGAAATAGTGGATGATGTGGCGGGCAATAAACTCCACGAGATTCATGTTGGCCTCGCCTTCATTACCCAGCAGGGGGATCACCATATAGATCATGTAAAACACGAAAACGGCGCCAATGACGACACTGAGCACCAGCGTGAGGTTGAAGTGCAACTTACCCGTATAGAGTTTCATGGCAATGGCAGAAACCACGGTGATAATGATGGCACCCTTCACCATGTAACTGAACTGGATGACAAGCATAAGGGCGATGAGTGCCCAAAGCAGGAAATCCTTCTTACGGACATAATAGAGTGCCAGGATGAGGATAGGGATAAGCATGCCTCGAAGATGGGCCCAGACACCATGGCCACTGAACTCCTCGGCAAAGTCTTCAGTGCCGAAAAGGTAGAAACCGTGGGAGAGAGTGCGGTAGAGCTTGAACATCAGTAAGAGCGCAAGCAGAATGCCGAAAATAACGAGAATCTTGGGGAGCCCCTTGTCATCATCCTTCACGGTAGAGATGACGGGCAGGTTGTAATGCCGCATCAGGGTGGCAAAGCCATAACTGGGCAGGGCAAAGAGCGGCAGACCTAAGATCCACACATAGATACTGGTGTAGTTGAACCTGACGAACCCAAAGTTGCCGGCGATGGCGATGGTGATGAGGAGTACGGCGACATAAGGGAGCATGAGAGCACAGAGCGGTGTGTAAATCGTGCGCCAGGCCCGGTACTCGAGATACGTCAGGCACGATACCTCCATAAGGAGTATCAGGACGATGGATATCTGCGTCAGCTCATCCACTTAACTCTACTTGATATGTTCACGGAAGACAATATAGCTCGCAGGGATGAAGAGACCTAAGAGGAAGGCACAGAGCAGGATCAGAGGAACATAAGGTGAGCTCTGCTCCTTCAAGCCCAATGGCGGTGTGAGTACACGTACATCGGTCTTCAGACTTTTCTGCATCTGAGCCTCTTCACGCTTCTGAAGCAGGAAGATGCGCAGTGTGGCCAGCACCTTCAGGTCTTCCTCGTCACTCAGACCGTCGATGTATTTCTTAGGAGCCGTAGCCAGCAACTGCTTGCCTTCGTTCTCCTTTGAAGCAACATGTTTAAGTTGTATCTTGAGCTGCTTGATGGCGTTCTCGGCAGTAACGAGTACGGCATCGTGCATGGCTGCCAGTTGCTTGTCGATATCCTTTACCAGCGGACTTTCCTTGCTCGAACTGGCTACAATCTTGTTGCGCTGCAGCACAATGGTGTTGTATTCGGCAATCTGCTCGGCAAAACCAGTATTTTCGGTAGCGAAAAGGATGGGGAGCAACTCGTCTTTCTTCGACTCGTCGCGCAGATAGTTGCGAATTTCCTCTGCCACGAAGAGTTGTGCCTGCAACTGCATCTGTGCCTCGGCAATGTCCTTGGCGCTCTCAGCGTAGGCAGTAGCCATTACCTCGAGGTCAGGCATCAGTGTCTTGCTCTTATGCTCAGCCACTCGGTCGCCCAGAACCTTGAGTTCATGATCGAGGGAAGCCATGCGCTCAACGACGTAGCGCTCCGAAATGGCAGCCTCTGCCTCCTTGTCTTCCTTTGACTCCTTGCGGTATTCAGCGATGATGGCGTTGATGATATTCGTGGCACGCTGCTTAGACACATCCTTGCACTCGATGTCAATGATGGAGGCCTCACGATTGCTGACAGCGATATTCAGGCGCTTGGTGGAGAGCAGATCGACAATTGCCATCGGCTCTGTGCGCTTCACGGTGATGGTGATTTCCTCGTCTTCCATCTTACTCAGGAAGGGAGTTGACTTGATCTCGATGTCGCCAATACTACTCTTGAAAGTAGAGTTGACGTGACCTTCCAACTCGTCGTCGTATTTATCGTCGTTCTTCTTGATTTTGTAAATCTTGAGGTCGCCGTTACGCTTCAAGTCAACCTTCATGCGGATGTCGTCTTCGTCGGTAAGGGTCTTGAAGGTCACAACGATGGGCTGTTCCTCATAGAGATCCTGATTGCGGACACCCTTGACGACATAGCTCATGTCGAGGTTCAGCTGTTTGACTACGTTGAGCAGCAGCCAGGGCGACTGCATGGCGTAAAGTTCGTTATAGACATTTGACGTTCCCATGTTCATGCCTACGAGACCACCCAGTTCGGCAAGACCTCCCAATTGTCCCATCAGTCCTCCCATGGCACTGTTGTCCTTGATGAGCACCTGTGCAGCCTTGGTGTATTTCGGTGGGGTGATGATAAGATAGACAATAGCCAGCAACAAGGTAACTGTAACGGAGATGGCAAACCATTTCCACTTGGCGAGGCATTGGCGGATGAACTCGCCGAGAGTCAGTGTGTTATTTTGAGCCATAACTTTCTCTTTTTCTTGTGTTATTTGAAAATCAGCACGGATACCGTAGTCAGTACGGAGATGGCTGAGAGCCAGAACGAAGCATTGGCGAACTGGTTGGCGTTGGCGTTGGCCTGGCGCTTCCTGAAGTCGTTGGGTTCTACATACACCACATCATTCTGCTGGAGGTAGTAGGCAGGAGAGGCCAGCATCGATTTCTGATCCTGCAGATCGACGAGGTAGGTCTCCTGTTTGTTCCCAATGGTGCGAATCACCTTCACGTTGTTTCGCTTACCTGTAATCAGCAGGTCACCTGCACGGCTCAGCGCCTGAAGCACATCGCACTTGTCGGTGGTGAACTTATAATAGCCTGGGTTTCTTACCTCTCCGATAACAGCGTACCCCAGGTTCATGTATTCCACTGTTACCACGGCATCGACAGCGACCTGCTTCTCTGAGAGTATCTGTTTCAGGTAGGCAGCCAGTTCGGTACGGGTCTTACCTTCAGCCTTCACAGAGCCTACGAGGGGGAAGTCGATATTACCCTCTGCATCGATGGTGTAGCCCGAAGTTCCCTGGCTCTGGTAGAGTGACTGTGTCTCCTGATATCCAATCACCTGCGAAGTAACAGGCATGTTGAGCACGTTGTTGAGCTCAATGGATTTCGTGTGTACGATGATAGAGAGCTTGTCGCCTGACTTGAGGGTAATGCCTTTGATATCGTTTACGGGAAGCACTTCACCGTTTTCTGTATCGGGGAAGTATGTGATGGATTTTGGGGTAGCGCAGGATGCTAACATCAGAGCTGCACAACCCACCATCAACAGGTTTTTGATCTTCATTTGGTTCGTTTTTATAAATAATCGGGTGCAAAGATACATCTTTTTTATGAAAAGTCTGCATGTAAAGGAAAAAAAACGTATATTTAACACGTTGAAGATACTTTCACTCGAAAAAACTCAAATAAAATTTGGTTATTTACTTGCTAATTCGTATCTTTGCAGCCGATTTTACGAAAATCGATACCTGGGGTTGACTGGATTTGACAGCGGGTTGAGATGGTACGTAAGCACGCGGAGGCTCGTTGGTTCCCTCCTTAATCTGAGTCAGCAAACAATTAATTGGCAACAACGAGTATGCTCTCGCTGCCTAATCGAAGTATAGTAGATTACTGGCTTTATTCTCTTACTAGGTAGGAGAACGAGACGTCGCTCCGAGGATGTCGTTCCGAATCCAGAGATCAAGCGGCGCAGGTTAAATCGGAAATAGTCTCATTGGGCTCCGACGGTGGGATGAAGTTTTAGGAGCTAAGGCGTCACGAAAACCAAAGGCTGGAATAAGCGTGTAGAAAGCGTATGGTTTCCCTGTTTGGACGAGGGTTCGACTCCCTCCAGCTCCACTAGCGTTACGCCCTCGCGAGGTCTCACCCTCGTGAGGGTTCTTTTTGTTTCATATGTGAAAGTGGAAAAAATGGTAAAAAAGTGACTAAGGCTTGTCTATGTCGAAATATTATTGTATTTTTGCCAACTGTATGAGAAAGTCTTTATTATTGGCATTCCTGGTGATTGGAACTATTGCCAGAGCCCAAAGCGAATATGCGATTACGGTTGAGAGCAAACAGCCCTCAGGTGTTATCAATGAGATGCTCTATGGACAACTCTTTGAGCATATCTATTTCAGTGCCAACAATGGCGTCTGGCAGGAACTCATTCAGGAACGCTCCTTTGAACCAGAGCAGTATCCAGGCATTCATCCTCGTGATGGCTATTTCGACGGGTGGTTTATGGACGACAACATGGTGCTGCATTCGCCTACCCGTTACGAACAACCGCTCAGAATTGACAGCATAGAGACCAGTGACTTCGACCTGACCATGGATGTGAACTGGCGTTCTTACAAGTTAGCCCGACGTGCATGGAGTGGTGGTTTGATGGATATACGTTTCGCATTCCGTAATAAGGCTGACGGTTCGCCCTATTTTGTTCGCATACACGATCCGTATTATGAAAGCCGCACTTTCACACCAGCGCAGACACAGTCGCAGATTGATGCAGCCAACGAGGCTGCAGCGAGAGCCGCTCTTCAGCAGCAAAGTGCTACTGCTAATTTCTCTGTCTGTCAGATGGAAGAACGTGAAATGGCAGGCTTTGGCGGACGTCCGGCTCGTCGCATGAATATGCTGATACCATTGGTATCGGCTTTGGCTACGAAAGAGCAGGTAAACGAGGAACAGAGATGGCATAAACTGCACATCATGAGTCGTGGCAGTAAAGTAACAGTGTTCTGGGATGGTCAGGAGGTACTTAACTATGATGGTTTGGAAGAATCCGACCGCCATTTCGTGACGTTCTGGGTGAACTATACAGAGGCTACATACCGCAACATCAGACTGACGGCAGCAGATGGCAAGGTATTGTTTGAGGGAACGCCTGGCGACGTAAGGATTCCGGCTGTGGCCCAGCAGTGGACACCCTTCGGCGATGGTGGCAGGTATCGTTTGTGCAAGGACGATGCTGTGAACATGCGCTACTCCCAGGAGATATCGACAGGGAAGAACGAGGCCGGCATCTTCCAGGGACCGCAGAACATCGTTTCAGGTGAAAAATACATCGGCTCGATTTATGCTAAGGGAAAGGGTGAACTGATGGTTGGCTTGCGTAATCCTGATGGCCAGTTTGTAACCCTGCAGTCGCTCGGCAAGGTTGGTAAAGCATGGAAGAAATACGAATTCACCCTTGAACCGCAGGTAAGTTGCGATGGCGATTTCGCCATTATGGTAAAAGACGGGACAATACAGGTTGACATGGCTACCATGACCACCCAGACAGGTCTTAGTTTGGGTGGATTCCGTCCAGATATCCTACAGGCTGTGAAAGAACTGCATCCCACATGCCTGCGATGGCCTGGCGGTGGATATGTGGCGCAATACGACTGGAAGTGGGGTATAGGTCCGCAGGAGAATCGTCAGCGCTGGGCTCACTGGATGTGGATGGACTACGACCAGAACTGTTTCGGAACCGATGAGTTCATACGTTTCTGTCGTGAAGTTAATTCGGAACCAATCATCGTGGTAAGCGTCAAGTTCGAGCGTCCTGCCGAAGAGTATGACAGCATCCTGCAGGATGCGCTGCATTGGCTACGCTATTGCAATGCCCCTGCCACCGATGAGTGGGGCGCCAAGCGTGCTGCAAACGGCCATCCCGAGCCCTACAATGTGAAATACTGGGAGATTGACAATGAGATGTGGGAGATGGGTATTGACCGCTATGAGAAATGTGTTCGCGATTTCAGTACCGAGATGCGCAAGATCGACCCGTCAATCAAAATCATTGCCTGCGGTGGTTTCAGGGAGGATGAACAGTTCATCCAGCGCAGTGGTCAGTATTTCGACTACTTGAGTCTGCACCACTATGAGCAACAGGGAGGTTATGCTACAGGTCCCTTACGACTAGGTCAGCAGTATGACCGCTATGCCCAGATGATTGCCAATGGTCCTAATCCGAATATCAAACTGTTTATTTCGGAGTGGAACCTGAATAGCATCGACTGGCGCACAGGTCTTTTTGCTGGCGGCTTCCTCAATATGTGTGAGGCTCGTGATGTGGTGGCAATGGGTGCTGCAGCCTTGTTCTTACGCCGTACCGATGCCCCCGACTGGAACAACGCCTTTATCAACTTTGATTATAAGGATCTGTTCAAGGCGCCCAACTGTCAGGTGACCGAGTTGTGGTACGACCATTTCTCAAAATATCGTTTGGCCTTCAGCGGAGAAACGGGTAACCTGAGTGTGAGCACAACTCTATCAGAGAATGGTGACGAGGTGATTGTGAAGGTGGTAAATCCCACAGACGAACCTGCCACCTTGCATATCAAAGGCGATTGGACAGGTGTGAAAGATGCTGTGTTCGAGTATTTCGCTCCTGGTTCACTGACTGTGGCCAACAGTATGGAGAACAAGCATGCCGTCGCCCTCCAGAAAACCACTCCAAAGACCGAAGGCACCGATGTCGTACTCCCCCTCCCAGCCCTGTCGGCAGGTGTACTGACGATTACTATAATAAATGAGAATATGACAAATGCAGAATTAAGAGAAAAGATTGTAATGGCCCTCGACGACATGAAAGCCAAGGCCATTGAGATGGGAATCCATGGTGTGGCTACGGCCTCAGTACTTAACAAGGGCGAAGCTGTCGACTGGATTGGAGAGATGAGGGTTGTCGGCACCCCCCTCGACACCAAAGGTGGTTTTAACCTTGTTGCCGTTGCATGGTCCAAGTGCGGCGAAGTCATAGCCACAGGTGCCGATAGCGGCAATCCAAACCATCAGACGATGACTGGTGAGCTTGGCTATGCTGGTGGTGCCTATGACGAGTATGCGGGTTGCAAGATGGCCTTTGCATTTAGTGGCGCAACATCTGAAGAGGATCTCGTTGTGGCCAAATATGCTATTGAGCAGATGAAAGGCTATCTGTCAGACAAGCCTCAGGCTGATACCGTAGCAGTGTACAAGCCTCTGGCCACTCCCTTGAAGAAAGACCAGTTTATCCAAGTCACCATCGTGGTAAACGATATCCATCGTGCTGCCAAGGCATGGGCAGCCCTGCTCGGTGTTCCTGAGCCGGAAATATGGGTGAACCACCTGGAGAGCAACGAGGAATATCCATATACCTATCGTGGTGAGAACGATAAGCCCTGCGACTTACAGATGTGCGTCTTTGAAATGGGCAACTGGGTGATCGAACTGCATCAGATTGATGATAACCCCAGCACGTTCCGTGAGTTCATCAACAAGCATGGCCAGGGCGTACACCACATAGGTTTCGAGGTGGGCAATGCTCGTGATGAAGTGATTAAGGAACTGAAGGAGATGGGCTTTGATACAGGTCGCACCATAGGTGTCTATCCAGGCAGCAGCTGGACTATCGTGGATACAGAAGACGTGCTTGGGGTGAACCTGAACATTAAGCCTAAACGGTAAGTTTCATTTGGCAAGTCCTTTAAAAGTATATCCAATGCCTTCAACGGCCTTGCGGATATCCTCCTCTGTAGCAGGGCCTTTGATGGTAAGAGTGTTGGCCGAGGCACTAGCCTTGGCCTTCTCTACGCCAGGCACATTCTCTACGGCACGTACCACAGCCGCCTCACAGTGACTGCAATGCATATCTTCGACTCTGTAAACCACCGTATCGGGGTCTAACGGCTTGTTGGCAAATTTGCTGAAAAACTTCATCATAAGGGCGAATATAATTAAAATGGTTAATACTGTGGCGCAGATAATCTTAAAAGTACCTGGCAATGCTTTGGCGGCCACGCAGCAGCTGTCATGTGCGGCTGTGGTGTATAGCTCCAGTCCTGTGGCATTAAGCAACAGCCCAAAGACGATGGCGAAGCCAACGATGGTGAGCAGGTAGATGGAGGTGAATCGACGTCCCATTGACTTGTGGACTACGAGGATAGAGGCCAGATTGACCGCAGGTCCTGCCATCAGCATCACCAGTGCTGCTCCTGGCGACAAGCCTTTCATCATCAGTGCTGCTGCTACGGGAATGCTACCTGTGGAGCAGATGTACATAGGCACGGCGATGAGGAGGATCACCAGCATCTGCAGCAATGGCTGACTACCAAACTGCAGGAAAAACTCGTCAGGCACCACTACCTGGATCAATGCCGCTACGACGAGCCCGATCACCAGTCTTAGTCCAATGTCGCGTATCATGTCATAAAAGGCATATCTCAACACCCGCCATAGTCTGCTGCCTTGTTCCACCTGGCATACTGACGTCCCCTCGCTTACCAAGTCATGATCATGCACCAGACGGTTTACCAGCAGTCCACCGCAAATGCCAGTGATGAGTGCTGCAGCAGGACGAACGATGGCAAAGCCCAGTCCCATCAACGAGAAAGTGGCTAAGATGGAGTCGATGCCTGTCTGTGGTGTGGCAATGAGAAACGAGGCGATGGCACCCTTCGATGCTTTCTCGTTTTTCAGTCCGATGGCTGTTGGGATCACCCCACATGAACAGAGTGGCAGGGGTACCCCCAACAAGGCAGCCCAAAGCACTGACCATTTATTATCCTTCGACAGGTAGCGACGATAGAAGTTCTGGGGTACAAACACATGCAGCACCCCTGCGATGAAAAATCCCAGAAGCAGGTAGGGAGCCATCTCGCAAACCACGTTCAGTAATGATAATAAGAAATCGTGCATCGTACTCTTTTTCGCGTCTTACTGAAATAAATGATGACATCAGCCCATCACCACGTCGAGCACCATCATGAGCACAAAGCCAATGGCGAAGCCGATGGTGCTGAGGTTCGAATGCTGACCGCTGGAGGCTTCTGGAATCAGTTCCTCCACCACCACGTAGAACATGGCTCCTGCAGCAAAAGCCAGCATATAGGGCAGGATAGGCATGAGCAGTGATGCCAGCAGCAGAACAGCGACAGCACCAATGGGCTCAACGGCTCCACTCAGCGAACCAATCACAAACGACCGCCAACGGCTGTTGCCGGCAGCTCGCATCGGCATGGAGATGATAGCCCCCTCGGGAATGTTCTGAATGGCAATACCCAGTGACACGGCAACGGCGCTAGTCAGGGATATGTTTGATGCCCCACTGTCGGCACCTGCGAAAACCACACCTACAGCCATTCCTTCAGGCAGGTTGTGGATGGTGACGGCAAGCGCCAGCATGGCAGTCTTGGAGAGATGCGACCGCATACCTTCGGGCTTGTCGGTGCCGATATGCAGGTGAGGTGTCAGCTCGTCGATCAGCAGGAGGAATCCCATACCTGACAGAAAACCTATGGCAGCAGGCATTACCGACCATGCCCCTTTGCCAACTTCCATTTCCATCGAAGGAATCAGCAGCGACCATACCGATGCCGCCACCATCACCCCTGAAGCAAAACCCAACAGCGACTTCTGCAGCCGCACCGACATCTCGTCCTTTATCATAAAGACGAAGGCAGAGCCGAGCATCGTGCCCAGCAGTGGAATCAGCAGACCTATAATTAATTGTGTTGTCATATGCCCTTAGCGCACGATTTTCCTTCCTTTCTGAATGATGATGCCCCTGGCGTTGTCGTCGGCTGCAGTGCCATCGAGTCGGTACGATGCAGTGGCATCCTTTCCTTTGGCCTGTATGCCGTTAACCGAAGTTGGTGGGGTGGGGGTGAATTTCTCCCGCTGCAGCACCTGTGTCATGCAGTGAGCAGCGCCATAGCCGTCGATCAGACTCTCCAGCGGCACCCACTCCACGTTTACGCCAGCATCGGCGAAGCGCTTCTGTAGTACGTCCGACTGTCCGCCTACAGCCATGATGTGTCTGGGAGCGATGGCGAGGTAGTTGTTGGCATAGTGCAACTCGTCGTCGATGTCGATGGGAATGATGCTGAAGCCCCTGCTGTGTATATATTCCACAAAGGGTATATCTTGCTTCCACAGCGAGTAGGTCTTCGTGCCAGGTTCACGCGCCCAGATGTCACAGGTGTTGTATTCAGGATCGCCAGGTTTGGCGTAGAGCCGGCTGCTCACCATCGTGCACAGGTCCTTGTCGATGATGTTGAAGTGGGTGTCGAGGTGCATCTGCATCTGCCACAGCTTATGGTCTCTCACCACCACCACGGTGTCATGTCCGAAGGCGTCAGCCTCCAACAACTGCCTGATGCCCTCGTCGTTGGTTCGCATGCCGCAGCCGATGAGCGAGATGGTGCCTGCAGGAATATAGTCGCCTCCCTCCAGTCGCCCTTCACCACTGATGCGCAGTATGGGGTCCAGTCCCAGATGCTTGTAGCACATCTCGATGATGTCGGTCTCAGGTGCGCGCTGGCTGCTGTTCATGTTGCAGATGATATGCCCTCGTGGAGTCGTGATGCTCTGGTCGCGCGTAAAGTAGAGGTTCATCAGCGGGTTCTGAATGTACTGCGCCTCAAACCCCGTATTATTGTCGGTCTTGATCAGTTTTACCGTAGGCTGCAGCAGCAGACAGCGTATCAGGTCGGCCCTGCTCATCTTCTGCAGCACCTCTTGTCTGTACGCCTCCGTCTTTACTGGGTCCTCGTCAGGCATGCTGCTGATGTCATATTTAAGCACCTTTTCGGCTGCTTTCCTCAGTTCGTCGATATCCACCTCGTTGAGAATGCCGAGCACGGTGTGCACCTGTATGCCGTTAGCCTCCAGCATCTCGATATAGTTTTGATGCTCAGTGGCAGCCTTGTCCACGTCAAAATAGTCCTCAAACAATCCTGCTGATGGGTGAATCACGCCGTTAAACAGTTCCTGTCCAGGTGTATGCATCAGTATGTCGCCAGCCTTGCACCATTCTGCCTGTGGATAAACCATCTCCTGCGCCCCTGCGTTCACAGCAGCGACGGCTACACAAATACTAATAAATAATCTCTTAAACATCATAACTTTAATATATATTGCATTTTATTGTTTACGACTGCAAAGATACAACATTTTTACGACATATCATTTGGAAAATCCAATTTTTATTTATACTTTTGCAAAATCAAATAAGGAAAGAAACTAATTAAAACAATCGATATCAATGAAAAATTTTATGCAATGTATAACGGCCGCTATCCTCATTTGCTGCCCGTTTGTGTTCTCATCGTGTTCGCTGGACAACAGTGATAACCCCGTAAAGCCAGAACAACCAGAGTACAAGGGAGTGCCCCTCGTGATACTCGATACGGATATCGGCTCCTCTACCGACGACCTGTTCGCCATGGAGATGCTCTATCGCTACGAAGACGAAGGTCGCTGCAAACTGCTCGGCATCGTGGTCGATCGCATGGGTGACGAGTATGCCGCTCTTACCGACGTGATGAACACGTACTTCGGCTATGGCAATGTACCTATTGGAGTGGAGCGCAAGGGTCTCGAAGGTCCCAATGTGTTTATCGATTACAAGAATCTCTACAATCATAAGACCGCCAATGGAGAACTTATGTTTAAGAGAACCGTCAGCGACTATTCCAAACTGCCTGAAGGATGGCAGCTCTACCGACAGCTGCTGGCCTCACAGCCCGACCATTCGGTGAGCATCTGTTCCATAGGCTTTGTCTCCTGCCTGTCTCAGTTGCTGTCATCTGAGCCAGACGATGTTTCGCCCCTCTCGGGTGTGGAACTGGTGCGTAGCAAGGTGAAGTGCCTCTACCTCATGGCCGGTGTGTTCACATCGTCAGATGAGCCCGACTATAATTTCCTGCAAGCTCCTGAGTTTGCTAAACTATTCTATAAATTGTGGCCTCGCGATATCGATGTCGTATTCTCACCCATGGAAGTGGGCAACGAAATCGAATACAGGCCCGAGACGGTGATCAGTGATATCGACTGGACCGACGTTCATCCCATCAAGCAGGTCTATATGAACTACAATTGCGACTCAGGGCAGAAGATGTGGGATCCGCTGGCTGTCATCCATGCCGTAGAGGGCGATGCGGTGTTCTCACTCTCTGAGCGCGGTATTGTTACCCTCACCGAGAAGATCGGAACCATTTTCACCCCGTCGGCCACAGGCCACAACCGCTACCAGAAGCCAGGCACTGCAACGTGGTGCAGTGATATGCTGGATAAAATCAGACAATATACAAAGATCAAGTAGTCATACAAATACTTCGAGCTCCCTCGAGCTATGCTGAGCTGCAGCCCTTACTCGCAGTGCATTTATCCCTAAATGCACTGCAAAGGTACGAATAATTTTCGACATATACAAGTCCTGATGCCGAAATGTTAAAATGTAAAATATTCAGATATTTAGAGACAGCAGATCCTGACGATGTGATCACCCTGTGAAAAAGGTACCGACCTTCGCGCTGGAAGATATCCGTAACTTTTGAGGGGGATATCCGTAACTTTCGAGGCAGTTGTGTTACGGATATGCTGAGATGCTCCTAATCTGGCATTTTGCCAATCTGCCAATCTGCCATTTCGTTTTCTCATTATCTGCCGAGCGATGTCCTATATATTTACTAATTTTATATATATTATAAATAGATCCCCCCCTTCTGCCATCTCTGCCCATCAACCTACCAATTAAAACACCAAATGGCAGATTGGCAGATTGGCAGAATGCAATTTGTCATTGAGTTATTTCTATATTGATTTTTGTATCAAATTTTCTTACATATATAAAGTCGCCAAGGGCGAAGTTTAAATGCTGTGTTTATAATGTTCTTTGCCATACATTATAAGATTTGATGCTGCAAAGATAATAAAAAGGTGTGAATAATTAGGGCATAGGTTTGAAAAAAACTGTTCGATATGGAAGATAATGTAGTATAATCTGCCAATCTGCCAATCTGCCATTTGGAAAATTGAAAACTAAATAGAATTGAGGGATTGAAGAGTTGAAATTAAAACAAGTTATGTCCAGAACTCTTTCTCGCCTGTAGGGACCATCGTTCCCTCGCACTTAGGACAGGTGCGCTTGTTCCAGAGGCGGATGTTGTCGCTGCCGCAGTTCAGGCACAGGCGACCTACCTCGCTGCGGTAGGATGGAGCCACGTCGGCGATGATACCACCTACTACGATGTTCTGAATGGTCTTGCAGTCAGGGCACGACATGGCTGTGATCTCTTGCCGGAAGAGACCACGGCCTTCGTAGAGGTCGGCTTCGTAGCCGCACTGCTCGCAGCGATATTTCAGTTTCCAGGCCATCTTTTTAGGGCAAAGATACGATTATTTGCGGAAATATGACTATTTTTGTAGCCACAATTATGAAAGTTTATAATCAATCTTAACGAAAACTGATATGAAAAGACTTAAATCGGCGGTTTTGGTGTTGTTGGGCTACGCCTGTGGCATGCAGGCGCAGGAGCGGATAATGATGGTGGTGGGTACTTATACCGATGGTGGCAGTAGGGGCATCTATAGTTATAGTCTGAATCAGACCACTGGTGAGGCTGAGGTGCTCGACTCGTTGGAGATGGAGAATCCGTCGTACCTGACGCTCTCGCACGACAAGCAGTTGATCTATGCCGTCAGTGAGACCAGCGAGGCGCAGGCTTCGCTGAATATCGTCAGTCTGGATGGTCGAAGTGGCAGCATGCGGCTGTTGGAGTCAACCCCTGTGCTGGGAGCCGATCCCTGTTATGTGGCGACGAACGGCAGTACGGTGGTTACTGCCAATTACTCGGGTGGTTCGATGAGTGTATTCCAGTTGAGCGGAAAAGGCACTCACGCTGCTCTTACAACCAGATTCCTCGGGACGACGGGAGGCCCCGACCTTTCGCGGCAGAATGCACCCCATGTGCACTGTGCCACGTTCGCTCCTGACGGGAGGTATGTGCTGGCCACCGACTTCAGTGCCGACAGGATTCTGTCGTTCCGTCTGCAGGGGCAAAGGGTGGTTGCCAATGGGGTGGCTGCTGACGTGAGTGAGGACTCGGGGCCGCGCCATCTGGTATTCAGCAGTGATGGGCGCACAGCCTATGTGATGAGTGAACTCTCGGGGAAGATTACGGTGTTCGGCTATCGTGAAGGCCGTCTGGAGAGGTTGCAGGAGATTGTATCTGACAGCGTTGGTGCGCGAGGTGGTGCCGATATCCATTTGAGTCCTGACGGACGATTCCTCTATTCGAGCAATCGCTTGAAGGCCGAGGGCATCGCCATCTTCTCGGTTGACGGTGAGACGGGGCTGCTTACCCGTATCGGCTACCAGGCGACTGGCGCTCATCCACGTCAGTTCAATATCACGCCTGACGGGGCGCTCCTGCTTTGCTGTTGTCGTGACAGCGACAAGATACAGGTGTTCCGTCGTGACAATAAGACGGGGCTGCTGACCGATACCCGCAGGGATATACCTGTAAGCAAGGCCGTCTGTGTGCAATTCTGAAAAATGAGCCTATAGGGCGATTGGCTGAATAAAAGGGGCGGTTCGCTGAAATAATTTGCGGGCTTCCAGGTTTGTTCATACCTTTGCATCATGAAAACAAAAATATGAGGAAAATGAAGAAAACGATGTTTTTACTGATGCTTTCTGCCTCCATGTTGGTCTTGACATGCTGTTCGGCAGAGGATCCGCTTGAGGATTATGGTACTGATAACAGTTGGGGGAATGTGGATAATATACCTGGCAACAATGGGAGTCAGGCTGCGGGCAGCATGTCGGCATCTGACGTGGCTCTCGACAAGACATCGGCAGAGCCGACTGACGTGGCCACAGCTTACTTCCCCGATGAGGAGGACATACTGGCCAACAATGATTTCTCGACGGAGGTGACAATCGACTTGTCGGCCCCTGTGGCGAAGACAGAAAACGGGGTGGAGATAACCGTCAACGATGGTCATGTGACAGCCAATCACGGCGAAACGAAAAAGGTGTGCTATGTGGTGAGCGGTACGACGACAAACGGTTCGCTGACCATCGTAGGCGATAAGAAATATGCCGTCAGGCTCAGTGGGGTGAACATCACCAACCCCGACTCGGCAGCGCTGAACCTGCTCAGCAGCAAGCGGGCTTACATAGAGCTGGCTGAGGGGACGACGAATACGCTGGAAGACGGAACGGGAGGCAGCCACAAAGGGGCGCTCTACTGCAAGGGCAAGCTGCTCTTCAACGGCAGTGGGTCGCTCAGCGTCACTGGTAATACGAACAACGGCATCCACTCGGCCGACTATATCGTGTTTAACAAGGGTAATAATGTCTATGTGAAATCGACGGTGAACAACGGTATCAAGGCTAACGATGGGGTCTTCATCAATGGGGGTATCCTGAATGTGGAGGCTACCGCATCTGACGCCAAAGGCATTAACTGCGAGAGTCATATCAAGATCAACGGCGGGCGCACCATCGTGCTGGCCACTGGCTACGACAGTGAGGGTATCCAGGCCGACAGTACGCTGACCATTGCAGGGGGCGAGGTGGTGTGCCATACCTACGACGATGCCATCAACTCGAAGGGCGACATGACCATCAGCGGTGGCTATGTGTATGCCCACGGTCAGCATAACGATGGTATCGACGCCAATGGCAACTGCTACATCAAGGGCGGTACGGTGTATGTCATCTGCTCGGGTTCGCCAGAGGTGGCCATCGACGCCAATACCGAGGGCGGCTACAGACTCTACGTCACTGGAGGCACCATCATGGCCATAGGAGGGTTGGAGAACGGCTCCAGTCTGTCGCAGTCGTGCTATCAGGCCTCGTGGACTACCAACAGCTGGTATGCCCTGAGCGACGGCACCCGCACCTTCGCGTTCCAGACGCCCTCGAGCGGTGGTAACGGTCTGGTGGTGTCATCGGCCTCTGAGCCCTCGTTGCAGTCTGGTGTCAGCGTGAGTGGAGGCACGACCTATTTCAGTGGCATCGGCATCGAGGACGGCTCTGTCAGTGGTGGTTCTGCCGTGTCGCTCTCCAGTTATACTGGCGGCAATGGCATGGGAGGCGGTCCTGGCGGCGGCGGTCCTGGTGGATGGCGTTGACACAATAATTGACAGTGGCTTACGTTATTGAATATGAAGACAACGTATTGGATGAAGCAATCTAAACAAGAGAATATCGCTTATCTGGTGGTGTGGGGCCTGCTCTTTGCGGCCCCGCTCCTCAGTGTGCTTACGCGCATGGCGGGTAATGAGGAACTGGCGTTCGACTGGAGAGAGGTCTTTGTCGTCTGGCGCTTGTTTGCGGTCTATCTCGTGCTGTTTCTCGTGCATAATTTCCTGTTGGCACCACTACTGGTCCATCAGCGCCGGCGGATAGCCTATTTCTCGATAGTGATAGGGATTGTTGTGGCATTTGCCTTTTACCAGTGCAGCAGCCACCCCAGGATGGAGCGACCGATGATGAGGCATGAGCACCCTATGGGACCGCCCAGCTTTGACCAGGCGCCACCGCAGTTTGACGAGGCTCCGCCACAGTTCGACCAGCGGCGCCCTCATCGCGACATGCACCGTAACAGACCGCCTCGTATCGTCGGCGAACGTGATATCATGGCTGTCGTGGTGCTCATCCTGATGTTTGGCGCCAATCTGGGTGTGAAGGGCTATTTCAGGAGTCGTGATGACCGAAAGCGGTTGGCCGAACTGGAAAAGCAGAATCTGGAACAGCAACTGGAGTATCTGCGCTACCAGATTAATCCGCATTTCTTCATGAATACGCTCAACAATATCCATGCCCTCGTGGATATCGACCCAGCCAAGGCTCAAGAGACGATTGTGGAGCTGTCGAAGATGATGCGCTTCGTGCTTTACGAAGGCAACAAGCAGGGCGTGCCTCTGACGAAGGAAATGGCCTTTGTGCGTACCTACGTCAACCTGATGCAACTGCGCTATACCGACAAGGTGCTCATCACCGTGGACCTGCCCGTAGAGGTGCCCGAGCGGAATATCCCGCCACTGATGCTCATCTCGTTTATCGAGAACGCCTTCAAGCATGGTGTGAGTTATCAGCACAAGTCGTTTATAGAGATCAAGGTGGTGGTGGAGGGCGACAGACTGTGCTTTACCTGCCGCAACTCAAAGGCCGATATGCCCAACGAGGAAAAGGGCGGGGTGGGGCTTGTCAACGTGCGCAAGCGCCTGGACTTACTCTATGATCACAACTATACGCTTCGCATCAACGACGAGGCGGATATCTATACCGTTGAACTTAACATCCCATTGATATGATACGTTGTCTTGCCATCGACGATGAGCCGTTAGCGCTCCAACAAATTGTTGCCTATATACAGAAAGTGCCGTTCCTGGAACTGGCTGCCCAGTGCCAGAGTGCGATGGAGGCGCGCTCGTTTCTGGAAGACGAAACGGTGGACGCCATCTTCTGCGACATCAACATGCCTGACCTGAACGGTATGGACTTCGTGAAGTCGCTGGCAGTTCCGCCCCTTATCGTTTTCACTACCGCCTATTCTGAGTATGCCGTGGAGGGCTTCAAGGTCAATGCCGTTGACTATCTGCTGAAGCCCTTTGGCTTGCAGGATTTCCAGCGGGCTGCCAACAGGCTTCGTGAACGGATGGAGGGTGCCCAGGCCTCAAGCAGTCAGCCTGTGGCCAGTGCGTCGGAGGATGTGCTCTTCCTGAAAACCGACTATCGCATCGTGAAGGTGAGCATCTCTGACATCCGCTATGTGGAGGCCATGAGCGAGTACCTGAAGGTTTGGCTGGAAAGCCAGCCGAAACCCGTCATCACGCTGTTGTCGATGAAGAAGATGGAAGAACACCTGCCCAGCCACTTCATGCGCATTCACCGTTCTTACATCATCAACCTCACAAAGATTCAGGAGGTAAACAAGAACAGGGTGATCATGGATGCCGATACCTATCTCCCCATCGGCGATATGTATAAAGAGGCCTTCCAGGCCTATCTGGATACGAAATACCTGGGGAAATAACCGCTGTCAGGCGCCCTCTTCAACAGGCATCTGTTTCAGCTGCTCGAGTGCCCTGCATAGCTGATCGGGGCATGACGTGCCCTTCGTACCGCAGCGGATGCCGTTGAGCTTGGAGATTACATCGTCGATCTTCTGGCCACGAACCAGTTGGCTCACACCCTGAAGATTACCATTGCATCCCCCGAGGAAAAACACTTGTTGGATGACGTTGTTCTCATCGGCTGTCACATCAATCATCTGTGAGCACGTGCCGTGAGTCTGATACATGACATGTTTCGTTTTCATAAACTATTCAAAATTTGCCGCAAATATAACAATTATTCCGTAATTATTCCTATCTTTGCAGAATAATTAAATGATTTTAGATATTTAAATGAAAATGATATGGTAATCAGAAAAGCAACCACCAGCGACATCGGGCGGATCATCGAGCTGTTGCATCAGGTAGATATGGTGCACCACGTGTTACGTCCCGACTTGTTTAAACCTTACACCACCAAGTATGATGAACAGGAACTCGAAGCCCTGTTTGAGGACGACAGCAAGCCTGTGTTCGTATATGACGACGGGGAGGTGCTGGGTCATGCCTTCTGCTCGATAACAGAGGCGAAGGACGACAAACTGCTCCAGGATATCAAGACGCTGTATATCGATGATATCTGCGTTGACGAGAAGGCTCGTGGACGGCACGTCGGCAGGGCCTTGTTTGAGTATGTCAATGACTATGCGGTTTCAATAGGGTGCAACAACATCACCCTCAATGTGTGGGAAGGCAACGCGCCGGCACTGGCATTCTATCAGAACATGGGTATGAAGGTGCAAAAGACGACAATGGAAAAAAGATTATGGGAAAGATAATTGTGGCAGGCATCGGACCTGGCGGTAAACAGGACATTACCCCCATTGTGCTCGAGGCGGTCAATGCGGCTGACGCCATCGTGGGATATAAGCATTATTTCCAGTATATCAAGCTTTTTGTAAGGCCTGATTGCGAGTGCATCGACACAGGCATGAAGAAGGAGCAGGAACGGGCCGAAATGGCTTTCGACCTGGCAGAAGAGGGAAAAAACGTGGTGGTGATATCATCGGGCGATGCCGGACTCTACGGGATGGCTCCGCTCATCTATGAGATGAAGCAGAAAAGGGCGTCGGAGGTGGAAATAATCACCTTGCCTGGCATCTCGGCTTTCCAGAAGGCGGCCTCCCTGCTGGGGGCTCCCATCGGCCACGACACCTGTCTCATATCGCTGTCAGACCTGATGACGCCCTGGGAGGTGATAGAGCGGCGCATCAAGGCTGCTGCTGAGGGCGACTTCGTAACGGCCGTATATAATCCCAAATCGCATGGACGCTACTGGCAGCTCTATCGCCTTCAGGAACTGTTCTTGCAGTATCGCTCGGGAGATACCCCCGTAGGCTATGTGCGACAGGCTGGGCGCGAGGATCAGGAAGTCCGCTTAACGACTCTCGGGCAGTTCGACCCCGAAGATGTAGATATGTTTACCGTGGTGCTGATAGGCAACTCCCAGTCGTATGTCTATGACGGGAAGTTCATCACCCCTCGTGGCTACTATCGTGAACAAGTGGGCGAGGGGCAGAAGATAGGGCAGGACATCATGATCGAGTCGTTCAGGACCATCCGAGGCGAACTGCGCCGCCAGGACTATCCGCTCGGACATCTGTGGGCGCTGCTGCACGCCATCCATACCACAGCCGACTTCGACATGGAGAACATCCTCTATACCGATAAGGGCGCTGTAGAGGCCCTGTATGGTAAGGTAAAGGAAGGGACGCTGAAGACCATTGTTTCCGACGTGACGATGGTGACGAGCGGTATCCGCAAGGGTGCCCTGGCACGTCTGGGCATCGAGGCCAAGTGCTATCTCGGCGACCCTCGTGTGGCCGATATGGCTGCTACGGAGAGTATCACCCGCACCCAGGCCGGTATCCGTCTGGCAGTGGAAGAGCACCCCGAGGCCCTCTTTGCCTTTGGCAATGCACCCACGGCACTCATGGAACTGTGCGAACTGATCCGTAAGGGCAAGGCCCGTCCTGCGGGTATCATTGCTGCCCCTGTGGGGTTTGTGCATGTCAGGGAGTCGAAGCACATGGTGAAGCCATTCAGGCAAATCCCCAAAATCATCGTTGAGGGTAGGAAGGGGGGCTCAAACCTTGCTGCCACCCTCTGCAATGCCATCCTCACTTTCGACGATGCCGCCCAACTAAAGCCTGGTCGTGATTTATGAAGTTTATCGTTATAGGCATTACCGATCATCCCAGACCCTTCTTTACGCCAGAGGTGCTGGAGATAATCAGCAATGGGAAGGTGTTCTCAGGTGGCAGGCGTCATCATGAGATTGTGGCATCGCTACTTCCTGCTGATGCCCAGTGGATCGACATCACCGTTCCTCTTGACGACGTGTTCGAACAGTATAAGCTTCAATCCTTCAATTCTTCAATTCTTCCATATTTAGTCGTCTTTGCCAGTGGCGACCCGCTGTTCTTCGGCTTTGCCAACACCATCCGCAAGCGTCTGCCTGAGGCCGAGATCGTGGTCTGGCCCACCTTTAACTCCCTGCAGTTGCTGGCCCATCGCCTGGTGATGCCTTACGACGATATGCGCATCGTGTCGCTGACAGGGCGCCCTTGGCCTGAGTTTGACAAGGCACTGATTGAAAGGGTGGGGAAGATAGGTGTGCTGACCGACCGAGAGCACACCCCTGCTGCCATCGCCAGGAGAATGATGGATTATGGCTACAAGGACTATCAGATGTATATCGGTGAACATCTTGGCAATCCTGCGCTCGAGAAGGTGTCGCATCTAAGTCTGGAGGAGGCTGCCTTGAGCGAGGCCGGGCATCCGAATTGCGTGATTCTTACCTGTGTTAATCCGTGCAGGAAGACCACTTTCGGCATCCCCGACTCCGACTTCGTCCTCCTCGACGGCAGGGAGAAGATGATTACGAAGATGCCCATCCGACTGCTTGCGCTCCAGGCCCTCGAACTGCCCGAAAAGCGCGTGTTCTGGGATATCGGCTTCTGTACAGGGAGCGTATCGATAGAGGCACGTCTGCTATTCCCCCATCTCGAGATTCACAGTTTTGAGATCCGTCCTGAGTGTGAAGCCATCATCGGGGAGAATGCCCGCAAGCTGGGTGCCCCAGGCATCAACGTCCATATAGGCGATTTCCTCGAGACAGACATCACGTCGCTCCCTCGTCCCGATGCTGTGTTCATCGGTGGTCATGGCGGACAGCTAAAGGCCATCATGGCGAAAGTCATGTCCGTTCTGGCCGACGACGGTGTGGTGGTGTTCAATAGTGTAGTGGCACCCAAGGTGACTACCGATAGTCTGAAACTCTGGGACGAAGCCTGCCAGGAACTGGGGCTAAAGCAGGCATCTCCTCTCCATATCCAGTTAAATCATCATCATCCAATAACTATCGTAAAATGCAAAAGATAGCCGTTATACAGATTAGCAAAGAGGGCGAGACGATTGCCCAGACCTTACAACGTGAACTGAAAGCCAAAGTGATTGAGCGCTCTGCTGTAGGCAAGCAATGGGGAAAATACGATGCCTTTGTCTTCATCGGAGCCATGGGCATCTGCGTGAGAACCATCGCCCCCTATGTCAAGGATAAGCACGACGACCCTGCGGTGGTTTGCATCGACAGTCTGGGTCAGCATGCCATCTCGGTATTAAGCGGACACATCGGAGGCGCCAACGACCTGACGCGTGAGATTGCTGCCCTGACAGGAGCCCGAGAGGTGATTACCACCCAGAGCGACAATGCCGGACTCTGGGCGCTCGACACCCTCGAGGAGCGGTTCGACTGGCCCGTAGCCAGCGATATCGACGACATGCAGGACTGCATCTTTGCTTTCGTGAACCGTGAGCCTACGGCCCTGTTGCTGGAGGCTCGTGATGAGGGAACGGACTACCTGGAAGCCACCAAGCCCGACCATGTGACTATCATCAGCGACATCAGCGAGGCCGATCCCCAGAAGTATAAGCTGCTGATTATCGTGTCGCCCTTCATCCGCAATGCACCCTACGGCATGCTCGAACTCCACTTTGTGCCGATGGTGGGAACCATAGGCTTTGGTGTGGCCCACGAGCCGGAGAATTTCTATGAGATCTACGACGAGATCGACGATGCTTTTGCTGATCACGGTCTGTTGCCCTGTGCCCATCAGTATTGCACCATCGACGTGAAGAAAGACGAACCCTTTGTCGATCTCCTCGTCCTGGACTATCAGGAGGAGGTGAAATTCTTTTCTGCCGAGGAACTCTCTCGTGTCGAAGTGCCCAATCCCAGCAGTATCGTAGCCAAGCATGTGGGTACGCCCAGCGTTTGCGAGGCGGCAGCCATTCTGGGCTCCAACCACGGCAAGCTGATTGTGCCCAAGATAAAGGGAAAGAACTGGACGGCAGCCCTCGCCATCGACTACAAGCATCTGCGCTCCCATCAGGGACATATCGAGATTGTAGGCGCTGGTCCTGGTGATCCTGAACTGGTGAGTGTACGTGGGCGCAGAATGCTCGAAAAGGCCGACCTCATCTTATATGCCGGTTCGCTGGTGCCCAGGGCCCTCACCGAGTGCCACAAGCCTGGTGCTGTGGTGCGCTCGTCGGCCAACATGAACCTCGAAGAACAATGCGCTTTGATGAAGGAGCACTACGACAAGGGGCATTTCATCGTGCGCCTGCATACTGGCGATCCCTGTATCTTTGGCGCCATCCAGGAGCAGATGGCCTTCTTCGACCAGCACGGCATGTCGTACCACATCACCCCTGGCATCTCCTCGTTCCTCGCTGCGGCTGCCGAGTTGCAGAGCCAGTTCACGATACCCGAGCGTTGTCAGACCATCATCCTGACGCGTGGAGAAGGTCGTACGCCCATGCCTGAGAAAGAACAGCTCCACCTGCTCGCCAGGAGCCAGAGCACGATGTGTATCTTCCTCTCGGCATCTATCGTTGACGACGTGCAGAAAGAGCTCCTGATGGAGTACGCTGAAGACACCCCCATTGCCGCCTGCTACCACCTTACCTGGCCCGATCAGGAGATCTACCGTGGTGTGCTCAAAGACCTGGCCAAGATTGTTCACGACCATCATCTTACGCTTACCACGATGCTCGTGGTGGGCGAGGCCATCGACAACCGCCAGGGGCAATCCGAACTTTACGACAAGCACTTCACCCACCTCTTCCGCCAGGGCGACGACGAACAAGCCTCATAAACGATGATACTGGTATTCGGAGGAACGACAGAGGGCCGCAGGGCTGCAGAGGTGCTCGAAGAGGCTGGCTCACCATTCTTCTATAGCACGAAGACGGGCGAGCAGGACCTCGCGTTGCAGCATGGCCGGCATATCGACGGGGCGATGGATGCCGAGGCGATGACGGCGTTCGTCCATGCCCACGAGATCCGTCTCATGGTCGATGCAGCACATCCCTTTGCCTCGCAACTCCACCAAACGATAGCCTCCGTTGCTGCCGACTGCCAGATTCCCTGTATCCGCTTTGAGCGCATCTATCCCCCACGCGATGCCGATTTGACCTGGATCGACGATTACCGTCAGGTTCCTGCCGGCATCCATACCTTACTGGCCACCACCGGCGTCCAGAGCATCAGCAAACTCAAGTATCTGGAGGCTCAGGGCGTCAAGGTCTATTATCGCATCCTCCACAGGGCATCGTCGATGGCATTGGCCCTCAAACAAGGTGCCAGCGAGGAACAACTCTGTTATTATGACGACCCTAAGGATATCCCTGTAGAGGCTGATGCTATCCTGTTGAAAGAGAGTGGTCTTTCGGGAGGCTTTGTCGAAAAGGTGGCTGCTGCCCGTCTCAGGGGGATGCGCATCATCGTCCTCAAGCGTCCTCCAATAGAAACAGGCATTTCTGTCAACGGTCCTTACGGACTGCGGAGGGCGGTGGAGAAACTGCTGCCAGCGTTCTATCCCCTGCATAGCGGACTGACCACCGGCACTTGTGCCACCGCAGCAGCCATTGCCGCTACGCTCCGTCTGCTGAGAGAAGAGACGCCTCAGGAGGTACCCGTTGTCCTGCCCGATGGCGAGACCATCCACGTGCCTGTGTCCTATGGCGACGGCTATGCCTCGTGTTTCAAGGAGGCTGGCGACGACCCTGACGTAACCAACGGTCTTGAGATCCGTGCGAGTGTGAGAACTGCTGATACGTTCGAGATCCATGGGGGCGAGGGCGTGGGCGTCTTCACCTTGCCCGGCTTCGACTATCCCCCAGGCGAGCCAGCCATCAACAAGGCCCCTCGCGAGATGATACGCCACAACATCTCCCTCCTCTCAACTGTCAACGGCTCCCTCTCCATCACCATCAGCGTGCCCCAGGGAGCCGAGATAGCCCGTCGCACCTTCAATCCCCGTCTGGGCATCGAGGGCGGCATTTCCATCATCGGTGTCTCGGGCATCGTGAAACCCTTCTCCGAGGAAGCCTTCATTGAGTCAATCCGTAAGTGTATGATGGTGGCAAAGGCTGCAGGCTCAGAGCGTGTGGTTATCAACAGCGGTGGCAAGAGCGAACGCTTTGTGAAGGCCCTCTATCCCGACTTGCCCCAACAGTCGTTTGTGGAATACGGCAACTATATCGGTGAGACGCTGAAGATGGCCGGCGAACTCGGTTTCAGGCAGGTCACCCTTGGCGTGATGCTGGGTAAGGCCGTAAAACTCGCCCAGGGACATCTTGATACCCATAGTCGCAAGGCTGTGATGGATAAAGACTTTATCCGTCAGATGCTCGACGAGGCTCATTGCGACATCGACATCAGCGATATCACCTTAGCGCGTGAGATATGGGAACGTCTGCCAGAAGAGTCATGCAGGGCCTTCGCCCAGACCATCATCCGCCACTGTGCCAGTCATTGCGAACCCCTTCTGCCTGACGGCTCACTCACCATCCTGCTCATCGACGACCAGGGCAATATCTACCCCCAATAATTTCCAATTCTCAATTTTCACCTTTCAATTTTCAATTTTCAATTCTCAATTTTCAATTTTCAATGTATAAAGATCTGTTTATCGATTTCGACGATACCCTCTACGATACCTATGGCAACTCGGTCATCTCGCTGTGCGAAACCTACGAGGCCTACCATCTGGACCGCTATTTTGCCACCCCGCAAGTGTTCTACGACGCCTATTGGGCTGCAAACATCGACCTCTGGACCCGCTATTCAAAGGGAGAGATTACCCGCCCTTATCTCATCGTAGAGCGCTTCCGCCGCCCTCTGAGCGTGGGGGAGGGACTTGAGGTGACCGAACAACTCTGTCTGGAGATGAGCGACCGCTTTCTCGACTTCTGTTCCTCAAAGTCGGGCGTGGTGGAGGGTGCCCACCAACTGATGGACTACCTGAAGCGTAAGGGCTACCGCATGCATATGTGCAGCAACGGTTTCCACGAGGTGCAATACAAGAAACTGACTGCCTGCGGCCTGAAAGACTATTTCGATACCGTCGTCCTGAGCGAGGATGCGGGCTTCAACAAACCCTCGAAGCAGTTTTTCGACTACGCCCTGAAGATGTCAGGCGCCCATAAAGAGACCACCATCATGATAGGCGACAACCTGCAGACCGACATCGTAGGCGCTCACGATGCCGGCTTCGATACCATCCTTTTCAATCGCTGGGGAGTCGCTCCCTCGCCAGTGCCCACCCATACCGTAGCCACCTTGCGCGAGATCATGGATATCCTGTAGGTGGTTGTTATTCCTTGACAGTTATCACCAGCGACATGTCGCAGTAGCGCAGAATCTCAACCATCCGCTCTTCATCGAATGAGATGCAGCCACCAGTATAAGGCTTGGAGCCCTTCACGTGGATAAAGATGGCACTGCCCTTGGGATAGATGCATTCCTTGTTGAAGTCGGTGGCGATGCCATAGTTATACTGCGGTTGGTAGGAGTACATCTCCTCGCCACCACAGTTGTGCTCGACAGTCTCGGTGTCGATAATCTTGTTGTAATACTCACAGTCGTCATCGCAGGCATAGGTCGTTGGCTTCACGTCGATGTAGGGCATGGCCGTGCCGGGATTGGGCTTGATGCCGAAGGCCGACAACGGACGGAGTGTACCTACGGGAGTCTTGCCGTCACCCTCGCCTGTCTTACCCAGACCGTTCTTACCTACATACACGTCGGTGGTAAAGATCACCTTGCCGTTAACTGTCAAGCGAGCCTTGCCCTGGCTGCCTTGCACATCATACACTTCGAGCAACTGTCCACCTACACTGTTGTCTTCATTGTCAGAGCAGGATACAACACCTACCAAACAGCATCCGCAAATCATCATGGTAGCTAAAAGGAATAAAGTTTTAGTCTTCATATTTTTTTTATTTTGCTGCAAAGATACGAATAAGTGAGAAGAATACAAAATAAAAGTCGTTTTTTCTTGGTCGTGCGGGTCAAATGACACATGTGACACAATATTTTGATATTCTCTCGCGTACCGCGCGTATATTATATATGCGTATATGTGCGTATTATAATATAACCTACACGGTACGCGTGAAAAGTTTATATTTTAATGTGTCATTTGTGTCATCTGTAGTCTCTAAAAGTAAAACAAGTTGTTTTACTGTCGTAGGAGGCATCTATTTCACCCGTTCAGACGTCAGCTTTGAAGGTAAAACAACTTGTTTTACTTTTAAAGTTATTCGCCTACCTCGTCCTTGCGCCTGCGGAAGAGCACGGCGGCGATGACGGGGGCACCGACGAGGGCGGTGACGCTGTTGACGGGCAGGGCGCCCTCGAAGCCCGGCATGCGGGCTATCAGATTGCACACCAAGGCGAGCGCCGCTCCGCAGAGCATGGTGGCAGGCATGAGCATACGGTGGTCGGAGCTGCGGAAGATGGCTCGGGCCAGATGGGGGACGGCCAGACCGATGAACATGATGGGGCCGCAATAGGCCGTGACGATGGCCACCAGGATGCCTGAACTCATGATGACTAGCAGGCGGCTGCGGTGGATGTTAAGTCCCAGATTGGCCGCATAGCGGTCGCCCAGCAGCAGCAGGTTCATCGACTTGACCAGCAGGCACGCCAAGGGCAGCAGCAGGCACATGAGCACCACGAAGAGCACCATCTCGTCGCCCGAGACGCGTGAGAAAGAGCCGAGCCCCCACACGACGAAGGCCTTGACATCCTCTTCGGGCGAGAGGAACTTGAGCACGCCGATAATGGCATTGGCCAGGTAGCCGATCATGACACCGATGATAAGCAGGGTGACGTTGCCCTTCACCTTCTGCGAGATCCACATGATGAGCATCATGACGGCCAGGGCGCCCAGGATGGCTGCCACGCTGATGGCGGCATCGCCCAGATAGCCGAGGCGGCTTAAGGCCACACCTCCCAGCCGTCCTGAGAGCAGCACCACCACGGCCACGCCGAGGGCCGAGCCGTTGGAGATACCCAGCACCGAGGGACCGGCCAGGGGATTGCGGAACACGGTCTGCATCTGCAGTCCGCTCACCGCCAGTCCGGCTCCGGCCATGATGGCTGTAAGGGCCTGGGGCAGGCGCGACTTCCACACGATGTTGGTCCATATCTCGTTGGAGTCGTCGCCCAGCAGGATGCGACACACATCGCCTACAGGGATACGGACTGTACCCAAAAGGAGATTGACAATCGTCAGGACAACGATTGAAACCAGCAGTATCACTATAAGGGGCAGCGTCCGTCTCATCTTTCAGTCTTCAATATTTGATAGAAAGAAGGCTTATAATCGGGTTCGACGAGCTCGGGGTGGAAGATAGCCACAAAGTCCTTCAGCAGCACGTCGGGCTCTACGGGGGCTATCTCGTAGTAGGCCTGCTGCTTCATGTTGCAGTAGATGACCTGACGCTCCTTGAACGCCTTGAAGAGTTCGTTGCGGGGTTCTGAGGCCTTCAGCGCCTCGTAGGAGAACTCGCCGGGATAGCTGTTCAGGATGCGCCAGTAGTCGGCCTTGGCGGCCAGGGCATACATCTTCTCGAACTCCAGGTCCTCGCCGCCCGTCTCGTCGTCCTGAATCACGTAGTCGGCTCCCGCATCGCGGAATATCTGAGCCAGGTAGTTCTTACCGCCCACGGCGTGCCAGTTGCCATAGTGCATCTCGCCAGAGAACACGGTGGGGCGTGACGATGCTGCCGAGGCGGCCTCTTTCAGGGAGAGGTAGCGCTTCTCGATGGCAGCGAACACCTCGTTGGCCTGGTGCTCCTTGCCGATAAACATGCCTACGAACTTGATCCACTCGGCCTGTCCTAAGGGGTGGAGCTCCTGATAGCCCAGATGGGGTATGAGCTGGATGCCCGTCTCCTTGATGGCATCGTAGCCGCCACGCTTGGAGGGCGAGATGAAGATGACGTCGGGGTTGGCTGCCAGCACCAGTTCGGTGTCGAAGTTGCCCTCCATGCCTATCTTCACGATGCGCCCATCCTTTACGCGCTCCAGGATGTCCTTGTTGAAGAGGTTCTTGGTGCCGGTAAGGCCCTTCACCACGTCGTGGGCGCCGAGAACGGTAAAGTTTGACAGTTGCAGCGAGGTCATGCAGATGGTGCGCTGGATGGGCACGCATATCTTGGTATAGCCACTGGGCACGGCTGCATCGCTGGAGTGTACCAGGGCAAAGCGCTGGCGCTGTCCTACCTCTACCAGTCGGATGTCGGCAGAGTCGTGTACACTGAAGCCCGTGGCATACTTCACGGTGATGGCTTCGACGGAGTCGGCCAGGGCTGCATCATCGGCTGTCGGCGACGGGGCTTGTCGTGAAGTACAGCCACAGAGGGCCGCAGCGATGGCCAGGGAGAAACAGATTTTCTTCATTTCTTCATCAAATAATTCGTTTCTGACTGCAAAAGTACGAAATAAAATTGTAATTTTGCAAACAAAAACAGAATAATATGCAAATAGACATCGACCAAACGCGTTGGTACGACCGCATCTGGGCCTCGCTGATATTCTTTACACGGCTGCCCTTCTGGCGCCTGCATCAGCCCCCCAAGGCGTGCTACGAGACGGTGGTGGAGCACTGGCCCCTGACGGGTTGGGTGGTAGGAGGCGCCATGGCCGCCATGTTGTGGGTGGGCAGTATGGTGCTGCCTTATATGGTGGCGGTGGTGCTGGCCATTGTGGTGAGGCTCCTGGTGACGGGGGCGCTGCATGAAGACGGGCTGGCCGACTTCCTCGACGGTTTTGGCGGGGGAGGCTCCGACCGAGGGCGCATCCTCGCCATCATGAAGGACTCGCACATCGGAACCTATGGTGTCATTGGACTTATCCTCTACGAACTGCTGCTGACGGCTTCGCTCTTGTCGATGTCGCCCCTGATGGCTGCGCTCACCATTCTGGCGGCAACGCCCTATGCCCGCATGGTGACGGCCCAGCTCATCACCATGATGCCCTATGCCCGCACGGAAGAGGAGTCCAAGGCCAAGACCGTGTATCGCAAGATGGACTGGCCGGCGGGCATCAGTCTGGCCCTGCAGGGGTTGTTGCCGATGGGCCTTTATCTGTGGTACACCGGCCTGCCCTGGGAGATGATTATTTTCATTCCCTGTCTGGTGATGTATTTCCTCTATCTGCTGATATGGAACAGGCTTCGCGGCTATACGGGCGACTGCTGTGGAGCGGTGTGCCTGTTGGTGGAACTGACGGTATATTTAGTGGTGTGTGCTTTATGAAGAGAATCATTCTGATTACAGGAGGCCAGCGTTCGGGCAAGAGTCAGAAGGCTGAAGAGTTGGCATTGAGTCTGTCGGATTGCCCTGTCTATATGGCTACGGCGCATATCTGGGACGAGGAGTTCCGGGAGCGGGTGCGCAGGCATCAGGCGCGCCGAGGACCCCAGTGGACGAACATCGAGGAGGAGATGAACCTGAGTCGTCACGACATGACGGGGCGCGTGGTGGTCATCGACTGTGTGACGCTGTGGCTCACCAATTTCTTCTTCAACAACAACTCTGATACCGACCTGTCGCTCCAGTTGGCCAAGGCAGAGTTCGACGAGTTTACCAAGCCCGAGGCCACTTACATCTTTGTGACCAACGAGATAGGAAGTGGGGGGGTGAGCGAGAATGCCATCCAGCGGGCATTTACCGACCTTGAGGGTTGGATGAACCAGTATATCGCCGCCAAGGCCGACGAGGTAATTCTGATGGTGAGCGGAATAGCGGTACAGGTAAAATTGAAGGATTGAAGGATTGAAGAATTGAAGAATTGAAGGACTGAAGAATTGAAAAATTGAAGGATTGAAGAATTGAAAAAATGAAGGCTGCTATTAAGCGAGAGCAGAGCCAAGCTAATGAAAAAGTACAATATACAACCAGTTGATTGCTCAATGCAGGCTGCGATTCAGGCGAAGATCGACAACCTGAACAAGCCCAAGGGTTCGCTGGGGCGCCTGGAGGAACTGGCGATGCAGGTCTGTCTGATTCAGCAGACGTTAGAGCCATCGCTGGCACACCCCTGCCACTTGCTTCTTGGGGGCGATCATGGCATTGAGCGCGAGGGGGTGAGCGTGTCGCCGCGCGAGGTCACCTGGCAGCAAATGATCAACTTTACCCGTGGTGGGGGCGGTGTGAACATGTTCTGCCGCCAGCATGGATTCAAGCTGCGCATTGTTGACGTGGGTGTGGATTACGATTTGAGTCATATCGACGGCATCATCGATCGCAAGATAGCCCCCGGCACCAGGAATTTCCTCTACGAGCCTGCTATGACGGAGGAAGAGTTCGACAAGGCCATCCAAGTAGGTGCTGACCTCGTGGATGATTGTGTAGAGGAAGGGTGCAGGGTGCTGAGCATCGGTGAGATGGGCATTGCCAACACCTCGCCTTCGAGTATCTGGATGAGCTTGTTTGGCGATATTCCCCTGAAGGACTGCATTGGTGCAGGGGCTGGTCTTAACAGCGCGGGCATCAGCCATAAATACGAGGTGCTGAAGAAGGCTGTGGAGCGGTTTCGTACCAGCGGCTGCGACGAGTTGCGCTACTTTGGCGGATTCGAGATGATAGCGGCTATCGGGGCGATGCTCCGTGGGGCTGAGCAGCGCCTGGTGGTGCTGATAGACGGCTTTATCATGACGGCCTGTGCGCTGGCTGCCATCCGCCTTTATCCTGCCTCAAAAGACTATATGATCTTTACTCACTGCGGTGACGAGAGTGGGCATAAGATGATGCTCGACCTGGTGGATGCCAAGCCGCTCCTGCATCTGGGTCTGCGACTGGGCGAGGGTACGGGTGCGCTTTGTGCTTTCCCCCTTGTCGATTCGGCCGTCCGCATGATGAACGAAATGAACAACTTCGACAAGGCGAAGATTACCAAATACTTCTGACGACGATGCTGGCGGCAACCAGTATGACCATCAACACTTCGGCCGTTCGATTGATGCGAACGGCTTTTTTCATGTCGCCAGTATTCAGTTCCCGGGGGTTATCACCGATATAGGGTTTCTCGAAGAGTTGGCCGAAATAGTAATGCGGACCTCCAAAGCGGCAATCGAGAATGCCGGCCAGGGCTGCTTCGGGATAGCCGCTATTGGGCGAGGCGTGGTTGCGGCCGTTCTGGGCGACGAAACGGAGCAACGCCAACCGCCCTGAAGCCACGACCATCAGAAAGGCCGTCAGGCGGGCTGGGATCCAGTTGGCCATATCGTCGATATGCGCAGCCCAACAGCCAAAGGCCCTGTAGCGCTCGGTCTTATAGCCTATCATCGAGTCGAGGGTGTTCACCATTTTATAGGCCAGCATGCCTGGAGTACCTAAGAGGGCGAGCCAGAAGAGGGGGGCTATCACACCGTCGCTCAGATTCTCGGCCAGGGTTTCAAGGGCAGCAGTCCTAACCTCCTGAGCTGAGAGTTCGGAGGTGTCGCGTCCAACGATGCGGGCCACTTGCCGGCGGCCTTCGTCGAGTGATCGGTCGAGTGCCAGGAACACCTCGCGCACCTCACGGATGAGCGTCGTGCCCGCCAGACAATAGAAGATGATGACGGCATCGAGAAGGATGAGTCCATAGGGCGGCAGGGGCAGAAGCAGGTGGCGCAGTAGCCAGGTGGCGACAAAGACGATGGTGATGAGGATGATGGCCGTCAGGGCGCCTTTCAACTTCAGGTGGCTTCCCTTATTCAGGCGGTGCTCGCAGGCTGAGATGGCCTTGCCAAACCAGACGACGGGGTGGGGCAGCCGTGCCGGGTCGCCAAGGGTGAGGTCGAGCAGCCAACCTATGATGAAGGACAGGAGACTAGTCATCGCTACCGAGTATCTGATAGATGCGCTCTACGTCGGCATATTGCCTGACGTGGGCGGCTAACTTGTTGTATTGCTCGTTCTTAAAGGCCTGTAGGCTCTGGGGACTTGCGGCATGGGAACCGTCGCCATAACCACTCAGCAAGTGCTCTATGACGGGTCTGTTGTCGAGGAAACCGTGAATGTAGGTTCCGATGCAATGGTCGGTCTGAACGACGATATCGTTGGTGTCGCTAATGCCCTGATGGATCTCGTAGCCCTGACACGACTCTCCACCGAATTCGAAGGTGACCTGGCGGGTGGTCTTCTCTGCGGTCATCGTGGTGTGGATGGGCAGCAGCCCTAAGCCGGGCAGACTCGTGATGCTGCCCTCGATGCCCTCAGGATCCTCGACCGTCAGTCCCAGCATCTGGTAGCCCCCGCAGATGCCTACCACCATCTTACCCTCGCGATGGGCCCGCTGGATGGCCTGGGCACAACCGTTGCGGCGCAGTTCCATCAGGTCGTCGAGCGTAGCCTTGGTGCCTGGCAGGATAATGATGTCGGCCATTTGGATGTCCAAGGTGTTGTTGGTGTAGAAGAGGTTGACGCGAGGGTCGCGCTCCAGTGTGTCGAAGTCGGTGTAGTTAGATATATGGCGCAAAAGCACCACGGCGATATTCACCTTGCCCTCAACCAGTTGGCGATGCTTCTGCTCTAGCGCCACGCTGTCTTCCTCGTCGATATAGATATCCTTGTAATAGGGTATGACGCCCAATACCGGCACGCCACAGATCGACTCCATCATGTGGCGTCCCTCGTCGAAGAGGCGCATGTCGCCACGGAATTTGTTGATAATAATGCCCTTGATGAGTTGTCGGTCCTCGGGCGATTGCAGCATGATGCTGCCATAGACGGAGGCAAACACGCCCCCACGGTCGATGTCGCCCACCAGAATGACGTCGGCCTTGGCATGACGGGCCATCGACAGGTTTACCAGGTCGCGCTCCTTTAGGTTGATTTCTGCGATGCTGCCGGCTCCCTCCATGACGATGGGGTTATAGCGTGAGGCCAGACGGTCGAAAGCCTCACAGACCTCCTTGCGGAAGTCAATCTCAGATGAGCCTCTGCGCCAATAGTCGTATGCATTCTTATTACCAATCGGCTTGCCGTTGAGTACCACTTGAGAGGTGTGGTCGCTCTGAGGCTTCAGCAGCAGCGGGTTCATGTCGGTATGACAGGCAATGCCCGCAGCCTCAGCCTGTACGGCCTGTGCGCGCCCTATCTCCAGTCCATCGGGCGTGGCATAACTGTTGAGCGCCATGTTTTGAGCCTTGAAGGGGGCAGGCTGATAGCCATCCTGCAAAAAAATTCGACAGAATGCTGCCGCAACGATGCTTTTCCCGACATCGCTGCCCGTACCGGCAAACATGATGGGGTGGAGTTTTCTCATATCTGATAGAGGTGGGTATAACTGGCTAATACATTCTTATACTTCAGCACGGGTGTCGCCACTGGGTTGCCCTTGGCGTCGAAGACCTGTGTGGCCGATGGCGGCACCTCGCCCAGAAATTGCGAATAGTGGAACTCGTGCCCTCTGTACTGCTTGCCGTCGAGTTCAAAGCGACGATAGCCCAGCGAGAGCTTGCGATCGGTCTGACGGGCAGAGATCCGGTAGGGCAATACGCCACACATGGGATGCTCGCCCTCGTCGTCGATAATCTTCTCGCAGAGATACATCATGCCACCGCACTCTGCCACCACCTGGCCTCCCTCTTCGGCATAGGCCTTGATGGCCTGGCGGCAGGTCTCGTTCTTCACCAGCGCCTCCAGATGCTTCTCGGGGTAGCCTCCAGGCAAGTAGAGCAGGTCGATACCCGAAAAGTTGGGCACGTCGCTCTCTGGGTCGAAACACCTGACGGAGGCAAAACTGTCGATCACTTCCTGATAGACGAACGAGAAACTCTCGGCATTGTGCGCCATGAGGACCGTCAGGTTCCTACGAGGGCGCACTTCATTCCCTACGGGGGCGCACTTCGCTCTCAACGTGGGCGTAATCAGCCGACGCCAGTCAACATGCTCCTCCAACAGACTGACCAGTTGCTGATGCTTCATTTCTTCAGAGAAGTCGAGTCCCAGGTATCGTGAACCCATTTCGAGTGAAGGGTGCCTGGGCAGATAGCCCAGACAGTCGATCAGCAGGTCGTCGCATACCTGTCTGAGCATATCGAAATGCCTGTACGATCCCACCTTATTAAATATAACGCCTGCGAAGCGGATATCCTGACGGAAGTGGATGAAGCCCGAGAGCAGGGCAGCCATCGAGTAGGCAGCCGACTTGGCATCGACCACCAGCACCACCGGGATGTCGAGCACCTTGGCAATCTCGTAGGCCGAGCCTCGCTCACGGTCGTAGCCGTCGAAGAGGCCCATCATGCCTTCCACGATACCCACATCGGCTCCTTCGCCATAATGGGTAAAGAGCGCCTTGACATGCTCGGGTGAGGCCATAAATGTGTCGAGGTTGATGCTGGGTCTGCCACAAACGGCAGCATGGAATTTGGTGTCGATATAGTCGGGTCCGCACTTATAAGGTTGCACCTTCATGCCTTTCTTCGTGAACAGCGCCATCAGTCCTCTGGCAATTGTTGTCTTACCAGAGCCGCTGGTGGGAGCTGCGATGAGAAATGAAGTCTTCATAGTGCAAAGGTAGGAAAAATAAGTCAGAAGATGCATATTTTCTGCAAAAAGTTTGTTTTTTTGCACGCTTATTCGTACCTTTGCAGCGAAAATCGATGGTAATCTGGTGGCTGATGCCGCCTGATGTAAGGGAATCCGGTGAGAGTCCGGAACTGTTCCTGCAGCTGTAATCCTCCTTAGAGAGTTTGCTTGTATAACGCCACTGACCATGCGTCGGGAAGGTAAAGCAGACTGAGGAAAGTCAGAAGACCTACCAAGCGAGAGCAATGCGGAGCTTGCTCCAGCATTGCCGAGCGCAGGGAGGGCTCGACGCGAAGCGTCAAGCCTACCAAGTGAGAGCAACTCGAATCACAAGTCCCCTGCAAATTTCAAAGAATCGTCCGCTCAGGAGTTAGCGGTTCGGAAAAAGAGGAATTATGAGGATTAAATTGGCTATTGGCCTTTGGCTATTGGCAACTGTCTCGTGGGCCCAGCGTGATGTCTGGCGCTCCGACAGTATTCAGGAAGTGGTTGTGACGGGTACTGGCACTCAGCACCTTTTGAAGGATGCGCCTGTGCAGACGGAGGTAATCAGCCACCGCCAGCTACAGCAATATGCCGGTAAGAGCATCGAGGACATTCTCTCTGGGTTGACGGCAAGTTTCGACTTCAGCGAGAACGACATGGGCTCACACCTCCAGATGAACGGTCTTGGCAACTCGTATGTGCTGATTCTCATTGACGGTCGTCGCCTGTATGGCGACAACGGTGGCGAGAACGACTTGGCGCTCATCGATCCCCACAACATCGAGAAGATAGAGATTGTGAAGGGAGCATCGAGTGCGCTCTATGGCTCGGATGCCATTGCGGGCGTCATCAATATCATCACAAGGAAGCATCGTGAAAGGGGACTGATGGCTGAGAACACCACGAGGGTAGGGTCGTATGGCGATATCCGTCAGCACGACGGTCTGGCCCTGAATTTCGGCCGTCTGTCGAGTTACACCAACTTCCAGTTGCAGCACTCCGACGGTTGGCAGAATACCTCGGAAGAGGCACCCCAGCAAACCGAATACCACATTACCGACTCGCGCAACCAGACCGTGAACCGCCATACCAACTGGCAGGTGGCCGAGCGGCTTACCTATCAGTTGTCGCCCCAGATAGAACTCTATGCCGATGGCAGCATCTACTGGAAACGCATCTACAGACCTTGTGGGCATCATCCCGGTGTCGATGTGAAGACATGGGACCTTCAGTACGACAATGCCTCGGTTTCGGCAGGTGGCAAATGGAAACTGAATTCAACGGATTATATTACCCTCGATGCCGACTGGAAAAAGCACGCCTACAACTACGCTTATACTGACACTACCCTGACTGATGGCTATGTGAAGGGACGCTACACCAACTACTATCCTTACTTCCCTGGCGACAAGGAGTTGCAGAGCGACCAGCGCCTGACCAACATCCAGGTGAAGGGTGTGTTTTCGTTGCCTTACGAGCAAAGGCTCAGCGCGGGTCTGGAGTATCGCTACGACTGGCTCAAAGCTCCCATGCGAGTGGCAGGGGGAAAGGCTACCGATAATACTGAGGCCGTCTATGTGCAGGACGAGTTGGAACTGCTCAATCCCCTCTATCTCACGGCAGGCTTGAGACTGACGCGCAATGAGGGCTTCGGCACCCGTCTGACGCCTAAGATATCGGCCATGCTGAAGTTGGGCGACCTGCGCCTGCGCGCCACCTGGAGTCAGGGGTATAAGACACCCACGCCCAAGGAACTACACTACCAGTATATCAAGAACATGAACGGGGTGTATCTCTATCTCGGCAACGAGAACCTGAAGGCGCAGACATCCAACTACTTCGGTATGAGTGCCGAATACACCGTGGGTCATCTTACGCTGACACTGGCTCCCTATTATAATAAGGTGAACGACATGATCACCCTCGTCACCATTCCCATCAAGGATGCCCCGGGCGACCTGATTGCGAAATACGATCCCATCCGGGTGCGCCAGTATCAGAATATGGAGGATGCCAAGACCTATGGCGTTGATTTTACCGTACGCTATCAGGGCAGGAACTACACGTTTGGAGGCTCTTACAGTTATCTAGATACGAAGGCCAACCAGTATGACTCGGAAAACGAGGTGATGCACGAGGTGACCATCGACGGCATGGCCCACCACAAGGCCAACGTCTATGTTACGTGGAATCATGCCTTTTCCAAGACTTATCAACTGGGCCTAGGCATCTATGGACGCCTCTCCAGCAAGCGCTATTACCAGATTGATGGCGACGGCAAGGGCTACCAGTTGTGGCGCCTCTCCACCAGTCACCAGTTGGGTAGGATGTGGCGCATCGAGGCTGGTGTTGATAACATCTTCGACTATATAGACCGCACACCCCACGGTCTGCACCTGGGTACTACCACACCGGGCCGTACCGTCTATGCTGCACTCACCGTGCGCTTCAATCAGGGCAAGAAACTTACAAACAAATATAAGTCTAATTTTAATTCAAAAGAAAATGAAAATTTCGATTAAATCTTTGATGCTGGCCATGATGGCATTCGTAGCCAGCGCAACATTCACTGCATGTAGCAGCGATGACGACAACAACAGCAGTTCACAGTCAAACTACGAGAAGTATCAACAGGCTGTCAACCAGACCGTGAAGGCGCAGAAGAAGAGTAACAAGGTGATTCTGTTAGTAGCCTTTGGCTCTACCTGGGAGCAGGCTTACGATACCTTCGACAAGGTGGTCGAAGACTACAAGGCCAGTTTCTCTGGTTGGGACGTGTTCCTCTCTTTCTCATCAGCCATCTGTATCAACAATGCCCGTGCCGGTGAGAATGTCGATCCTAAAGACTACTACGATCCTGAGCACTGGCTCACGGCCATCGGTCTGGCAGGCTATCAGCAGGTGGTGGTACAGTCGCTGCAGGTCATCCCTGGTGAGGAGTATCGTCGTGTGCGCGACAGTTATGTGAAGGACTTCATGAACAACCGCAACGGCGACTTTACCGATGCCTACATGAAGAGTCTCGACAAGAACGTGGTGGTGGGTACCCCGCTGATGGCAGAAGAGAGTGATGCCCAGGTGCTGGCTCAGACACTGAACAACGAGGCTGACGTAAAGGCAGCAGTGGCTCAGGGCATCGTGGCCTTTATGGGTCATGGTAATCCCGAGGGTTACGACTACTATGGCGGTAATGTTCGTTATCTACAGTTGGAGGGTTATCTGCGCGACATCAATCCCAACTATTATGTTGGTACCGTCGATATGGATGCCACCTATGCAGAGAATGTACTGGAGCACATCGGTGGCGGAGAGTTCGACTATGAGGTAGGCGACATGATGGTTACCAGAAACTATGATGCCAATTCTGCCACAAAAGCCCAGCTCTTTGTGCTGATGTCGATTGCCGGTGACCATGCCCATAACGATATGGCCGACGACGGTGACGACGAGAGCTGGTATTCGCTGTTCAATGCAGCCGGCATCCAGACAGCAGCCTACGAGACCAACTACACCGAGGCTTGCTGGAAGAAGTATAAGAGTGGTGAAGAGTATATCCCCGGACTGGCAGAGCGCTCAGCCGTTCGAAAGCTGTGGATGAACCATACCCGCGAGGCCATTGCCAAACTCGGTACAGACGATGCTTTGTCGACACCAACAACGGCCCCAGAAGAGTGATGAAGTGTTTACGTGTATTATTATATAAGTTTGCTTTGGGAGGTGCTGTCGCGATGACAGCATCTCTCCCTTTTTCTGCTACCCAGGCACAGATTCATAAGATGGAGCGTCGCGACTCGTCGGTGGTCGATCGTTCCTATAATCTGAACCCTGTGGTCGTCACTGGCTCAGGCCACCACCAGCGTCTGAAGTCAACAGCAACCCCTGTTCACGTGCTCTCCAGTCAGGAGATTCGTGAACAGGGTATCTCAACCTTTGACGGCGCCCTTACCCGTATGATGCCCCAAGTGTCGATGTCTCCCAGTTCGATGGGCAGTTTCCTGCGACTCAACGGCTTGGGCAACAAGTACATCCTTATTCTGATCAACGGTCAGAAACTTAATGGCGACATCTCGAATAATGTCGATCTCAACCGCATCAACATGAGTCGTGTGAAGCGTATCGAGGTGCTCGACGGGGCCGCCTCCTCACTCTATGGCTCGGATGCCATTGCCGGTGTTATCAACATTATTACCGATCAGCCCACACAGCAGCTCGTCAGCGTCACCAGCGACACGCGCGTCTCTGGCAAGGGTGTTCTCACCGAGAGCGTCAGTCTCGATATCTTCTCCAAGGGCTTCGGCTCCTACACCACGTTTACCCACGATCGTGCCGACAGTTATCGTAACAACGATTTGGAATATGTCAAAGGCTCTGAGACGGAAACTCAACAGAGCATCGCCCCTCTGTTTACGGGCTATCGCTCCAACATTCTCTCGCAGAAGTTCACCTATGCTCCCAACCAGCATCTGGCGCTGAATGCCGGTCTCGACTATTCCTATAAGATCACTGACCGTCCTGACAGCCGCGATGATGTCGTGGGAGGTCTTGACTACGAGATGCGCTATAAAGGCCTGCGCTGGAATCTGGGAGGCATCTATAAATTTACGGCCCGGAACTCCCTGCAGGCTAATTTCACCGTTGATCGTTTCCGCTATGGCAAGGAGTACGACGTGGCAACGAAGGACTATGACGTAGGCGACTATGTGCAGTCGAAGAAACAGCGCATGATGGATGGTGAACTGAAGGCCATTCTAGGACTCACTGCCCACAGCACTACCATCATCGGTGCCGATTGGCGTAAGGACTATCTCACCGCCACCTCGGGCAATATCGACGAACATGTCTATACCCTTGCCGCCTATGCCCAGCACGAGATGCGACTGCTGAAGGACCTCACGGCCACCATCGGTCTGCGTCTGACGCACCATGAAACGTTCAATAACCATCTCACACCTAAGGCCACGCTGATGTATGCCCCTGGTAATTTCCGCTTCCGGGCCACCTACTCAGCCGGTTTCCGTGCCCCGGGGCTCGACGAACTCTATTACCATTATTTCTCTGTCAATCGCGGCAAGGCACAAGTCAGTTTTGGCAACAAGGACCTAAAGCCTGAGAAAAGCCATTATGTCTCGCTGAATGCTGAATACCGTGACGATGTGATTGCCGTGAGCCTGACGGGTTATCTTAACCGCATCAATGACATGGTGGTTAAACAGAATGTACCCGTCGATGACGCCACTCGTCAGATGCTGATGGCGGAGTTCCCCGAGATGACGCAGGATCAGGCAGATAAAATGGTAAGCTATGCCCTCTATCAGAATAGTGATAAGGGTGATGTGAAGGGTCTTCAGTTGAATGTCTCAGCCAATCTCTTCAGAGGGTTCAACCTCTCGGCTAACTATGTCTATACCTACGCCCGCTCGCTCCCTTCTTCCGGGAATGAGGCTGGGGGTGAGGCCACCTGGCAGCCTTTGGAGCGCAGCATTCGGCATGCCGCCACCATTGCAGCCAACTACCACCACACGTGGGGCAGATACGGACTGAATGTCAACCTCAACGGTCGTCTGCAGTCGAAGACCTATTATACCGGCACTTACGAGGATGCCCCAGGCTTTGGTATCTGGAACCTGCACACTACCCACACCCTCGATCTCGTCAAGTGGGCCCTACTTGAGCCAAGTATTGGTATAGAGAACATCTTCGACCGTGTGGATCGCCGCATCGACTCCTCCACCCGCAAATACGCCCTCTACTCCCCCGGGCGCATGCTGGTCGTAGGATTGAAAGTCAAGTTCCACACGAAATAAATAAAAGAATCCCTGCTTGGAATAATAGGCAGGGATTCTTTTATTATAGTTTCTCGAATTTGTTAGAAGGGGAAACCTTGGGGGCGGGGAGCAATCTCGGGCTCACCGAAGACTGAGGCTTCGGCATCTTTGTCATTGAGCTTAAACACCATGAACTTGGGGTTTTGCTCTGTGCAGGGAGCCCATGCACCGCCCTGAGGACCGTTAGGATCGCTGTATTTCACGAAATTAGTCCAGGCGGTCAGCATCTTCTCTGAGAGATCCCAGTCGCCCTTGGTCCAAGGACGCCAACAATGCTTCAGACTCTTGAACACGAACCAAAGGTCGCTGGAGTGGAAGGCACCCTTCAGGCGCTGGGTAACCTCAGGATGTGAACCGTCGTCGGGGAGAGGACGGGCAAACTCGTAAGCCCAGGCCTTTCCACCCTTCTGCTGACGAACTTTGCAGAACTCAGCGATGTTTGGAGCCATGTTCCCCATGTCGTTGAGGGTGAAGCCAATCATGTAGGGTACGTCGGCTAGTGTGCCCTCGCGGGTGGCATCGTCGAAACTCTTTTCGCTGACATAGCCCTCGATCATCGGCATGAAGGGCAGACCTCTGCGCATGAACGCCATGGGACCGCCCTCCTGAGGACCTTCATTTATCTGGTAATACAGCGTGTTGAGGGCGAAGATGGTCTCGGTAGATGCAGCGCGCATCTTCTGGAGATCGGTGAGACCAGCCCAGTCGAAGACCTTCTTGGCATTGGCTTCGGCATCCTGGAAGGTGCCTCCGCTGTAACGGGCGCCAATTGGATTGCCGTTAGCGTCAGGTATGCTGAGGCCTTGGGCACTCATGATGACGGCCTTGTGGAACAAACCGCGGGCCAGGGGAGACTCACAGAGTGTGCGAACGCTGCCACCACCGGCACTCTGACCGAAGATGGTGACATTGTTGGGGTCGCCACCAAACTGGGCGATGTTCTTCTTGATCCACTTCAAGGCCTCGATCTGGTCAAGGATACCATAGTTGCCTGATACGTGGTGCGGACTCTCAGCAGTGAGGGCGGGGTGTACGAGGAAACCGAATACGCCGAGACGGTAGTTGATGGAGACGAGCACCACATCCTTGGCGCCCCACTCCTGACCGTCGAACTCAGGCTCAGACCCAAAGCCCTCGCGATAGCCACCACCATGGATCCATAGGGCCACGGGGAGTTTCTTGCCAACCTGACCAGGCGCCTTTGTCCACACGTTCAGATACAGGCAGTCTTCACTGAAGGCGGCTTCCTTACCATAGCCCCACTCAGTGTAATAACCACCGGTGTACTGGATGGCCTGGAAACTGGGGCGGCCGAAGGTGTCGCAGATCTTCACACCCTTCCAGGGCACGACGGGCTGGGGTTCACGCCAGCGGTTTTCGCGGATGGGAGGTGCAGCATAAGGGATGCCACGATAGACAAACACGTCGGGGTGATCGTCGGCCAAGACACCTTGTACCTGACCACCCTCAATCGTTAACACAGGGTTTTCTGCTGCCCGGGCAGATACTGCTATCATGAGCAGTAGAGGCATAAACAATTTTCTCATAACGGTATAAAGTTATTGGTGATATGTTTGTTACCAGACTTGTGCGCGCTTCTCCTTAGGCACGAACATCTTATCACCCTCCTTGATACCGAAAGCATCGTACCAGCTGTCGATCATGGGTAGAGCTGCTATAACACGGATGCGGTTAGGAGAGTGGACATCGCTGTTGACGATCATGGCGGTGTATTCGGGAGTGCTGTTGCTGGCCCATACACGGGCGTAAGCCAGATAGAAACGCTGTGCGGGGGTGAAGCCCTCTACATCCTTCAAGGGCTCCTCCTTCATGCGGTTCTCGAAAGCACGGTAGGCTATCTTCAGACCACCATTGTCACCGATGTTCTCGCCCAGAGTCTTCTCGCCATTCACCTTCAGACCGGGCACTGCCTCCTGCTCGCTGAACCAGTCGGCAAGCACCTTGGTACGCTCATTGTATTTTGTCTTGTCGTCGGCTGTCCACCAGTTGGCGATGTTACCGTCTTTGTCGAACATACATCCCTGGTCGTCGAAACCATGACTCATCTCGTGACCGATCACCATACCGATAGCACCGTAGTTGGCGGCATAGTCGGCCTCAGGATCGAAGAACGGGGGCTGCAGAATGGCTGCGGGGAAGTTGATGCTGTTGAAGAGTGGGTTGTAGAAAGCGTTTACAGTCTGAGGTGTGCAAGCCATCATGGTCTTGTCAACGGGCTGATGCCAGTATTTGCGGAACTCTGCAGCACGAGCCTCCTCATTGATGCGGATAAAGTTCTCGACGAGATTCTGGTCTTCACGGATATCGACAAACTTCTCCATATCTTCCCACTTGTCGGGATAGCCTACGTTGATATACATGGCGTGCAATTTTTCGAGGGCTTTGGCCTTAGTAGAGTCGCTCATCCAGGTGTTCTCCTTCAGACGGTCTTCGAAGGCTTGCTGCAGGTCCTTCACCAGACGTACTACGCGCTGCTTGCTGGCTTCGGGGAAGTATTCTGCTACGTAGAGTTTGCCGATGGTTTCGCCCAGGTTACCGCTGATGGCAGCGACAGCACGCTTCCAGCGAGGCTGCTGCTCCTGAACACCGGTAATAATCTTGTTGGCCTCGAACTGGCGATCGGTGAATGCGTCGGAGAGATAGCTGCTGTATGCCTTGATGACGTGCAGTTCCATATACGACTTCAGATCCTCAAGACTGGTAGTGGCCAGAATATCCTCTACCTCATGGAGAGGCTCGAGCTGGCTGATGTTTACCTTGTCGATATCCTTAGGCATGTTGAGGGCATCGCGATAGCCCACCCAGTCGATACCTTTGAAGTCCTGTAACAGCTGATCCCACGACATGATATGGATGGTAGCCATAGGGTTGCGACGGGCCACCTGGTTGAGTGTCTTTACACCGATTCTGTGCTCGATGGCCCACTCGACCTCCATTTTCTTTCCGGCCTCTTCGTCGCTGTAGCCCACCATCTTGAAGAAGTCCTTGTTAAGGGCCTTGATGGCATCAACGGTGGCCTTCTGCTGCTCGTTGGGCTCGGCATAGTACTCCTGAGGCAGCGAGGCACCACCATGACCACCACTAATCATATACTCCGACGAGTTAAAGGGGTTCAGACTCAGACTGATACCAAAGGGAGCCGTGTTGAATCCCTTGGCGTCGAACTCGCACATCAGCTTCAGGGCCTCCTCACGCGTCTTCAGCTCGCGCACCTGCTTCAGGTAGGGCATAATGGGCTCGTAGCCCATCTTGTTGCGGCTCACGCTGTCCATGTAGAGACGATAGAGCGAACCGATCTTCTGCCCGTCGGAGCCCTGGGGCAGATCCTTCTCCCCTGCATACTTCAGGATGAGGGCGTTGATTCGGTCGTTGTTCTGCTCCGACAAGTCGGTAAAGGCACCGTTTGCGGGGTGAACTTTGTCGAGCGGGTTGGCTTTCAGCCAGCTGCCTACAGCATACTGCCAAAAATCATCGCCAGGTTTCACACTTGGGTCCATGTTCGCTTTCAAATTCTGTGCCGTACCTGCCATACTCACGAAGGCGAGTGCTACGGCGAAAAATAGTTTTTTCATCATTAATTTGGTTTATAATTCAACACGTCTTTTTACCTTAGACGTCATATTCTGCTAAAAACTACAGTTGATTAATCATTTTTAGAATTGTTCTAGAATCCTGATGCGCTCTTCGGTGCTGGGGTGAGTGGCAAAGAGTCCACCAAGAAAACTCATCAGTCCCTGGGCCATCTTCTTGGGATGGATGATATACATTTGGGCAATGTCTTCGCGCTCAATGTCACCAAGCCCTGGATTATTGGAGATCTTTCGCAGGGCAGAAGCAAGGGCAAGCGGATCGCCACAAAGTTCGGCACCACCGGCATCGGCCATAAATTCACGCTTACGGGAGATGGCATAGCGGGTGAGCGATACGAAGAAGTAGGCGATGCCTGCACAGATGGCACCGATAATCATAATCATTGTCATCGACAGACCGCCGCCGCGATCGTTGCGATTGTTGTTGAAGCCCCCAAACCACATACGGTTGTAAATCATACGCACCACGAGGGTTAATACCGTTGAGATGATGCCCACGAAGATGATGCTGGTAATGAGCAGACGGGTGTCACGATTGCGAATATGCGTCAATTCGTGACCAATCACACCTGCCAGTTCCCTGTCGTCGAGACGGTCGAGCAGGCCAGTGGTCACAGTGACGGTATAGGAATTCTTGTCGATACCACTGGCAAAGGCATTCAACTGTGGATCGTCGATGACATTCACCTTCGGCATGTCCATACCGCAGGTCATGCAGAGATTCTCCACGATATTATAAACGCGTGGATTCTCTCGCCGCATCAAGGGTACGGCGCCTGTACTCTTCTGAATCATCTTGGTATTACAGAAGTAGGCAATGACAAACCAGATGACAACACCGCCGATGATAAAGGGTGCGATTGAAGAGAACGTCCAGTTCACGGAGTCGGTGTCGAGTTGGTTTACAAAATAGCCAGCCTGGTCGTAGTAGCCTGTGCTGAAATAGTTGATAATGGCCAGAAATACCCATGTCATCCCCAACAGTATCAGGGGGAACGCTACGAGCAACAGCATGCTTTTCATGTTGTTGCTCGATATCTGGCTCTGTATTCCAACGTATCTCATTCTGCCTTAGAACTTAATCTCGGGAGCCTTTTCGACGGTGGCACGGTCTTCCTGTGGAATCTCGAACATGGGCTCCTTGTGGAATCCGAACATGTTGGCGAAGATGTTTGACGGGAAGGTCTGTACGGCGTTGTTCAGTTCCCGGGTGGCGGTGTTGAAGTAACGGCGCGTAGCAGCGATCTTATTCTCGATGTCCGAGATCTCAGTCTGCAGCTGCAGGAAGTTCTGATTTGCCTTCAGGTCGGGGTAGGCCTCTACCGACACCTTCAGACCAGCCAGAGCGCTCGACAGCGCATTCTCAGCCTGAATCTTGTCGTTGATGGTCGTAGCCCCCATAGCGGCGGCACGTGCCTGAGTGACGCGCTCCAGCAGGTCCTTCTCATGCTGGGCATAGCCCTTCACGGTGGCCACCAGTTGCGGAATGAGGTCGTGACGCTGTTTCAGCTGCACGTCGATGTTTGCGAAAGCATTCTCGCGGTTATTACGCAGTTTTACAAGGTTGTTGTAGATGCCGATACACCCGAAAACCAGGAGTGCAACGACGACTAAAATGATGATCAGTGTCATAGTCATTACTTATTGGTTTATTAATTCGTTGGCAAAGATACTGATTGTCGCTTAAATGCGCAAATATTTTTAGATTTATTTAAAATAAAATCCGGTCGTCGGGCTTAGAATCTCGACAATCGGACTTGTTATACATCTAAAAATAGATTTCTTACTTCATCTTAGCCATAACCTTTTTAAAGTACCTGTTGGTTGCTTTAACACTGTACTTTGGTCCTCCGTTCCAAGCTCTGATCGCTTTTTCAACGTTGTTCTCCTGGTTATGATAAGATTGGATGAGGAGAAACATCTCCTTGGATTTCTCTACGCTGTATCGGTCGGCCATTGTGTAGCGCTTCTTACTTTTCCGCTTTTCGAGGATGATGTTACATTCCTTGACGAGAATCGGGGTAATCTGCATGACGCCAATAGAGTTTCCACTCTTCGCGTTGGGATTTCCTCCACTTTCAACCTGGATGATCGCATCGATCACAGGGTCCCAGTTGAAACCTGATGTTTTGGCGCTCTTGGCAGTGGACTTTGAGTTGCCGCCTGCAGGGGTGGACACTCCCACCAGAGTCAGAGCCATCAGGATCAAAACTGCTCTTTTCAATTTTTGAATCATAAGCTCTATACTTTCTGCGGAACCTCATCACGAGGGCCGCGTTATCCTTTAGATTTCAATAGATTTTCGCAAATCTGGGTGCAAAGGTAGTGCATATCAAGCACTTAGCCAAATATTTTTGGCTTTTTTAAGAAAATTGTGTGCGTACACTGATTTAAATCAAGAGTTCAATTCTTAGTCTAAATCGACCACCGTGATGCCTGCGCCACCAAACTGGACGTGCTCATCGCGGTAGTGTTTCACGTTGGGAACAGTGCTTAAATACTGGCGTATCAGTTGGCGCAAAACGCCTGTTCCCGTGCCATGCAAAATGCGCACACGACCCATACCAACGAGTATAGAGTCGTCGATGAAATGCATGACGGCATTAAGGGCTTCGTCGCCTCGCATACCTCTCACGTCGAGGTCCTGATGATAATTATGGCGATGGTCTTCCATCGTATCGCGCGTGATGCGCGAGGTCTGTACGGCGAGGTCGGCATGTTTCATGGCCGCAGGCTTGGCCACCTTCGAGGCATCGGCACGCTCCAGTTGTTCCAGTTTTACCTTTGAGCGCAGACCTCCGAAAATTACCGTCACCAGCTTGCCCTGCAAGCTCTCTATCTCGCCCACGCTGTTGGTGCCCTTGATGCGAACGGTGTCACCTTTCTCCAAGGGACGGTTCTGGTCGGCTGTCGAGGTTTTGGCGTGAGCAGCCAGTTTCTCGCTGGCAGCGCGCTCCTGCTCGCCTTTCTCCTGCTTGCGCTTGGCTTTGCGGGCCTTGCGCTCCTCCATCTGGCGCAGCTTCTTGGCGAAGTCTTCCTCGCTCATCAGACCCTGCTGGTCGTCGCTGGTCACCTGCTCGCGGAATTCCTGCAGTTCCTCTCTGATCTGGCGCGTGCGCTCTTTCTCGGCCTGTGCCTCCTTGATCTCGCGTATGGCATTTTCTATCTTGCGATTGGCTTCTGCTAATAGTTCGTCGGCCTGTTGCTGGGCGCGTTTCAGAATTTGCTTGCGTTCACGGTCGATCTCCTCAAGATTGCTCTCGTAGCGCTGAATATGTCCTTCAAGCGATTTCTCGTGCTGGTGTATGGTCTGGCGCTTTCCTTCCCAGTAGCGCTTGTCGCGCACAATGTCCTGCAGGTATTTATCGCTCTGGATATAGTCGGAGCCCACGATGTCGGAGGCGTCTTTGATAACCTCCTCGGGGATGCCCGTCTTTCGGGCTATTTCGATGGCGAACGATGAACCGGGCTGACCGATGGAGAGTTGGAATAGTGCCTGCATCTCGTGGCGGTCGTAGAGCATTGCCCCGTTAACCACACCAGGATGGTCCTCGGCAAAGTGCTTCAAGTTTTGATAATGGGTGGTGATGACGGCAAAGGTCTTCTTCTGCCAGAATTGCTTCAGCATTGCCTCGGCAATGGCACCTCCGATGGTGGGTTCCGTACCGCCTCCAAACTCATCAATCAGCAGCAATGAGTGCTCGTTGGCCTGTTTCATCATCTGCTTCATATTCATCAGATGGCTCGAGTAGGTCGATAGGTCGTTCTCGATACTCTGTTCGTCTCCAATGTCTATCAGGATGCTCTTGAACATTCCGCAGGTGGATCGTTCGCCCACAGGAATGGATATTCCACATTGCAGCATGTACTGTAGCAATCCCGTTGTTTTCAGGCACACCGACTTTCCACCGGCATTAGGTCCTGATATGATGAGTATGCGCTTTTCTTGTGTCAGTATGATGTCGAGCGGCACCACCTTCTTGCCCTGTTTCTCGAGCGAGAGTTGCAGCAGCGGGTGGATAGCCTTGATCCAGTCTATGTGGGGTAAGTCGCTGACAACGGGCTCAAAGGCTTTCGACAGCTTGGCCCATTCAGCCTTGGCGTATATCAGGTCTATCTTCGCCAGGAACTGGTAGGAGTCGAGAATCTCTTTGACGTGGGGGCGTATTTCGTCGGTAAAGACGGTCAGGATACGGATAATCTCGCGCCTCTCCTCAGCCTCCAGCTGGCGTACCTTATTGTTGGCCTCCACCACCTCTGTGGGCTCTATAAACACCGTCTTGCCTGTGGCACTCTCATCGTGTACGATGCCGTTGATTCTTCTTTTCACCTGTGGTGCCACGGGTATTACCAGTCGTCCGTCGCGCATGGTGGGAGCAGCATCCTTCTCGACGATACCGTCTTTCTGGGCCGCATGTAATATAGTATATAATGTACGCGAGATACTTCCCTGTGTCTTTTCCAAGTCGTGACGGATACCCGCCAGTGTCATCGAGGCCGAATCCTTGATCTTTCCGAACTTGTCGAGAATGGAGTCAATTCTTCGGATGGTAGCAGGAAAAGTCGTCACCCCCTCCGTCAGCTGATGCAGGGCAGGGTAGGGATAATTCAGTTCTCCAGTAGCCGACTCCTCAGCTCCCTGTTCCAGATAACGTACAATGTTGGCTATCGTCTCCAGCGAACGCCTCAGGTCCCATACCTCGTCTTCCTCCAAATGCGTATTCTCCAGACGGATGCGCTTGATGCTCTCTCTCACGTCGAAGAAATACTGCATGGGAAAATCGTCCTTCGTCTCCTGAAGTCTGCGGAACTCGCGCACCTGTGTCAGCCATTCATTGATCTCACGACCATCTGTGGAGAAGGTCATCTCGTCAACCTTTTCCTTGCCCAATGTCGAGAGACAACGCTCTTTCAGTAGTCGCCTAATCTCGTCGAAGCCTATCTTATGTTCGAAGTTATTCGGATAAATCACGCTGCAAAGGTAGTGCAAATTGGTCGAAAAACCAAATAAATTATAAAAAGTTGCCTTAAAATTTGCTTATTTCGCAAAAACTCTGTACCTTTGCACCCGCTTTCGAGATATTCGGGCACTGGAGAGATGGTAGAGTGGTCGATTACAGTAGTCTTGAAAACTACCGTACCGAGAGGTACCGGGGGTTCGAATCCCTCTCTCTCCGCTGATGAGTTCAATGAGTAATATCGTTGGACTCTTTTTTTTGCATTCAATAGAGGGATTCAATCCCCGTTTCATTTCATGTCGCTGTGCAATTACTTTAATAGCCATCATCTAGTTTAGTTTTTGTTGTTAATGATTTTAATAATACTCTCTATGTCGCCTCGTTCCGCTTCCTGAAGGCGCTGGTAGCGCGCAATTTCCAGATTTAAAAATCGCAATTCTCATCCTCAAGCCCCGTCTCTCCGCTTTTTCAATTCGACGCTGCAAAGGTAATACCTTTTGATTGCGGTTCACGAATAATTCGCCAGAAATTTTTCATTTTTCTTAGATTTATTTCCTGATTCAGTTGACACATAACCGTTGCAGTGTTGCAGTGTTGCAGTTCTCTTATAGCCTTTCCCAAACCCTAAAATACTCCTATATTTATATATATATTTATATATATATAAATATAGAGTTAATTTTTGACTTTCATATAACCTACTTTTGAACTGCAACACTGCAACAACTGCAACAGCGAGTGTAGACAAAGTGTCTTTTCCTTGGTTATCACAAAACTTATTAAAACCACGGGTAAAGATACGGATAATTCTCTATTTTTTCGTATCTTTGCACTCACTATTAGCAAATGTTGTTGGAAATGATGCTGCTTGCATAAAGATGAAAAGAGAACTGAACCTGCGAGATCTTGGTGGTGTTGGTGGCGGTATTGTCCCCAAGGGGCTTTTCCTGCGTAGTGGAAAGCTCAGTATCCTAACACCCGAAGAATGCACCGTACTTTGTAAAAAGTATGGTATCAAGTGTGTCATCGACCTGAGGACACCAGTAGAGTCGGCAGAATTTCCTGACCCATTGCCTGACGGAATTGAGTATCTGCAAATACCCCTACTGAACGATGCGGCCGTCGGCATTACCCATGAGACAGGTTCTGACCCAATGGCCATCATCAAGAACTTACGCAAGCATCCTGAGAAGCTGAAGGAAATGATACCCGACTTCAAGGCTCTCTATACAGACATTGTGACAGATGAATACTCCCGAAGCCAATTGGAAAAAGTTGTTTGGACATTGAAGGAAAATGCGGGGAAAGGCATCTGTACGCTCTTTCACTGTACTGCTGGCAAGGATAGGACGGGTATTGTAAGCATGGCCTTGTTAAGATCCTATGGCGTCAGTGACGAAGAGATCATCAAGGACTATATGCGCACCAACCGTAATGCTTTATGTCCGACGCTGAAGAAATGTCTGGGTATTGGACTGATGACCTGGAATTGGGACTTGGTAAAGACAGCGTACAATTGTTTTATGGCTCAGAGGAAACTCATAGTGACAGCATTGAAAGAATATGGAATGTCTTAGCCGATGCTCGCAGAAATAACAATTACCTTTTTCATTGCTGCTTGTATTATTTTTTGCATACTTATTCGTAATTTTGGACTCGAAATGGAGAAGATATTAAGAGTTTACCGCGTCAACGACTATGCCCGATACATCGGTGCGCCGGAGTTGCACCCGCTCGTCTCAGTCATCCACTACGATGAGACTCTGCGACCTCCCATATCCGCCGTTTCATCATGCAACGTGCCCAACAGCTCCTGATGAGCGGAGCCACTATCTCAGAGACTGCCGAAGGTCTCGGATTCGACTATCCGCAGCATTTTACACGCCAGTTCAAGAAGCATTTTGGCGTTACTCCATCCGATTTTATCAAGAAGTAACGAAGTACAGATGATGGAAATTCGAAAAGCAACTAAAGCACAGTCGGAGGAAATAGCGAGGCATTATACACTTCTGTCGGATTCCGATATGTAAATGATAGTCACTGGGGCGGACATCCCTTGAAACATCTGATATTATAGCAATAAGTAGTAATCTTTGCGACAGATTTCTGGCCGTTGTCAGACATTTGTCGCAATGTCGCTTATTTGTCGCTACTATGTTGAAAAAAAGTATGCGAAAAATTCGTGAACCGCAATGAAAAGTCTGTAACTTTGCACCAGCGAAATAAAAAAAGTGAATTGGATAAAACAAGAATTAAACAAAAGAAGTTATGAAGACGATTAAGCATTCAGCACTTTTCATTATCGGTAGCATTTTTGCTGCCATCAGTTTCACGGCATGTTCGGCAGATGATGCCATCAACGAGCAAGTTCAAACTCCTTCTAATAGTGATTTCCCTGTTTCGAATGTCAGAGTGGTCGAATCGGGTTATGTGAGTATCAATGCAGATAGCAAGGCACTCACCCGAGGTGACGTCAACGAATTTAAACAAGAAGATCTCAAGATCAAGCATCTCACAGAAGCCGAAGCAGAAGCCAAGATCAAGCTTCAGGGTGAGGCGGGTGATGACGGCACAGGCATTATCTATAAATGGATCACACTGAACTATCTTTGCAAGACCGTAGATGGTACACAGAAAGAACTCTCAGAACTCATTGTATGGCCCCATAAATTATGGTGGGACATCACTCCCAGTCAGTTGGTCATCGGTTGCCACAGTACTATTACCAGCAACGAACAGCGCCCCACCAACTTCAGCAATATGTCGTCTGCTGGCGAGATCAATATGCTGGCCCTGTTTAGCAGTGCACTTAGTCAGAATGCACTGGTGATCGTTCCCGACTACGAGGGTTACGGTTCTACCGCCAACTATCCCCATCCCTATTGCAATCGTGAGCTCACTGCCGAGCAGGTGGTGACAGGTGTCAAGGCTGGTCTCAGCTATTTTGAGAAGAATGTGACAGCAATGAAAGACAGCTGGTCGTCGGTAGCCATCGGCTATTCTCAGGGTGGTGCCGTAGCAGCAGGCGTACTGCGCTATTGTCAGGAGCACAACGAGACCTCGCTCCGTCTGAAGGGTGCCGTTTGCGGCGATGGTCCTTATGACCCACTGGCCACGCTGAAGCGCTATATCGAAATGGACAAGCTCTATATGCCCGTAGCCCCCTCTCTGCTGCTCAAGGGTGCCGTAGATACCGACCCCGATATGATAGCTCTCGACTGCAAGTGTGAGGACTTTGTGACCGAAGAGTTCTTCAATACAGGTATCTTCCAGATGATTGCTGACAAGCAGATGAATACCGACGAGATCCAGGCTGCCCTGTTGGAACACTCTCTCCTGTATGGTGATGACGGTGGTTTCGTCATGAGAGCATTGAGCAACGACGGATTCCTTCCCTACACCGAGAGTAATCTTAAAGATGCCAGTGGCAAGAAGCGCAGCTTCGAACTCGAGAACGGTAAGGGCTACAACTACTGTACTGTTGACCAGTGCCTCAAGCCTGGTGTGATTGCCTACTTCCGCGATGGTACTATCACTGGCGAAGTGCCTGAGGCCAAGTTGAAGGCATTGGAGAATGCAATGGCCAAGAATCAGTTGACGGCTGGCAACTATACACCAGGCAAAGGCTTTACCTTCTTCCACTCCGTTGGCGACGAGATTGTACCTTTCTGTAACTTCGAGAGCGTACGCAACAACTGGGGTGTTGGGGACATTGTAGCTCTCTCATACCAGTCGAACACCACCCTGCACTTAGCAACAGGCATCGCCTTCTACTTATACTACTGTGGCGATTTGGTGGATGAGATCCTGGATGACAAATGGGCACCCCGTGAGGAGACCGTAGGCCACGGCTTGTGGTAAATGTGTAGCACTATGGTAGAGCTAAGGTAGTGCTACCATAGTGTTTAGGTAGTACGATAACAGTTGCTGGGCAATGAGGTTAGAGGCCTTGTACGACCAGTGGGAGTCGTTGAACATGAAGACATCTTTTTCTCCACGCTCAATGAGGGGCAGGAGGTAACGCTTCGACATCAGTAACTGCGGATTGGGGCCGATTATGCGCTCGATATCTTCACAGACCGTTTTGCGGGGGAAGGGATTGTTAACGATCAGCGTCTGATAGGCATCATACTTATCGACCGCAATCATCAGGACGAGGTGAATGCCTCGTTCTTTTGCCTTCTGACAAAGCGTTTGCCACACTTGGCGCACTTTTTCTTCTGTAGTTGGATTAAGACTGACGCCTTGATCGATGTCGTCGTGGTAAAAGTAGAGCGAACGAGGTTCGTCGCAAGTGAAGAGGTCATTTTGAAGGGTGGCCGTATAGACGGGCGATTGATAGCCTGTCTTGAAAAGAATGAGGTTACGGGCGCGCTCAACCGACCATTTAGTGGAAGAACCGGCTTCAGGGGCTTCAGCAGACCTGGTCCCGTCAGGTTCAGCCACTGCAGTAGCGGACTCAGTTTCCACAGATTCAGTAACCTCCGTAGTGAAAGCTCTGAACGACTTGACGTTGAGTTCAAAGTCGCGCTCTACGTTTTCCACAATCAGCACTTTTACTTTCGTGGAGTCGATAAGACCACGATCCATGATGTTGTAAGCTTCTTGCAGCGGACTGTTATGGGGCTCCAGATGCATGTTGACCACCGAGACGCCTTGCTGTCCCAGGTAGTTCTGATAACCGATGCGACCCATCTGAGAGAAAGAGTCGCCAATAGTGAGTACGGTGGCTCGCACGCTTTTTAATTCGGCGGGGCGGTTAATGGTCATGAAAAAGGTATCCTTGAGTGCACTCTGTTCGAGCATCTGGTCGTATTCGAAGCCAAAGGGGATGCAGGCCAGGCGTCCGATGTCGCCACTCATGCGGGGACTGACGTAGAGTGATATGTATAGAACGGTGACTACCAGAATGGCCCAGATGGGCAATACGGTATATGACAATCGGATGAGAAACTTCTTCATAGGTCAGAATTGGAAATAGATAAACGTCTGGACTGTGCCTGCGTAGAGAAACATGATATAGACCAACACGGCGTAGAGGGTAAAGCGTGCTGGAGCATAGCGGAACAGACCTTGGTGGGACAGTTGGAGGGCATGCTGCTTATCGCGCTGCAGCCACTCAAACAGCAGCATGAGGAAGCCCCAGACGAGATAACGCTTGCCGTGGGCTATGTAAAGCCCTTGGTCGAACATCGTAGTGAACATCCGACTAAGGAACTCATAGGCCTGTGGCATGTTCTCTGATCGGAAGATAATCCAGCCGATGACAGCGAGGAAGAAGGTGATGGTCAGTTGGAAGAGTTCGCGAACGGAGGGCAACAGACGCCCCTGGGCCACAACGTCCTTCGACTTGGTGTTGATGCCAAATAGGATGTATAAGGCGATGAGACAGGCATGGTAGAGCCCCCAGCAGATAAACGTCCAGTTGGCACCGTGCCAAAGGCCACTGACGAAGAATACAATCAGTGTGTTGCGGATGACCTTCCAACGGGCACAGCGGCTACCGCCAAGGGGGAAGTAGATGTAATCGCGGAACCACGTCATGAGTGAGATGTGCCAGCGACGCCAGAACTCGGGGATGGACCGCGAGAAATAGGGGAAGTTGAAATTCTGTTTCAGGCTGATTCCAAACAAACGGGCACAACCGATGGCAATATCGCTATAGCCAGAGAAATCACTATAGATCTGGAACGTAAAGAGAACGCCAAGGGCAAGCAACGAGAGACCGCTGAGGTCGTTGTATTCAGCCCAGAAGGCATTGACGGCACTGGCGCAATTGTCGGCGATGACCAGTTTCTTAAAGAGTCCCCAGAGTATCTGTCGCATGCCATCGACAGCTTTTGCATAGTCGAATTGGCGCTCACGTTGGAACTGGGGCAACAGGTTGGTGGCGCGCTCAATAGGACCTGCCACCAGTTGCGGGAAGAAACTGATATAGGCAAAAAACTCTACGATGTCGTGTGTCGGGCGTATTTGACCGCGATAGACATCGATAGTGTAACTGAGTGCTTGGAATGTATAGAAACTGATGCCAACGGGTAGAATAATATCAAGAGTAACCCAATCGAGCTGATAACCTGCAGAGCGTAACAAAGCAGCCAGGTTGTCCATAAAGAAGTTGTAATACTTGAATACGCCCAGGATGGCCAGATTAAGTACAATGTTCGAGGCACTGACCAGACGTTGGATATGGCGTTGGCCCTCGTGGCACTCTAACATAAGACCGCTCACGTAACTAAAGAACGAAGTAAGGGCAATCAGACAGAGGAAACGCCAGTCCCACCAGCCGTAAAACACATAGCTGGCTACCACCAGAAACAGATTCTGCAGGCGGCGTGGCTTGAACACAAACCAATAGAGCAAGAATACTATTGGCAGGAAAAGCATGAACTCAAACGAATTGAATAGCATATCTCGTTACTTCTTCTCAAAGTTAATGGATAATGGTCTTGCGCCCCTTCCTGATATAGATGCCCGACTTCGTGGGCCGTTTCTCGATGCGCTGACCTAGAAGGGTGTACCAAGGACTATCAGTGGCTTGGTCGCCGAGTTGCCGGATTCCTTGGATAGCAGAGGGCTCGTCCGATAATCTGATGGTGAGTTCGCGATCATTGATAATGTTATCGCGCTCCTCTTCATTGGGGTAGTCGCCCAGCATACTCATCATCGACAGGCATATTTGTTCAATCTTCTCTGTGTCGCCTCCTTCGATACGTGGCAGGAAGAATAGGAGGTCATCATAAAGTTGTATAGCCTCAGCTGTATGTGGGTTATCTGGCTCATTGCCTTCAGCATGGATAATGAAACTGTTGGCAACGGATTCCGATATGACCTCAGTGACGAGTTCGTTGGCGGTCTGTTGCGCCATCCAGTCTTGTGCCCACGTCAGGAAAGCTTCTTCAAGACGGTCTTTAGCGTAGGTGGGGAAATCGTCATAGTCCCCAAATTCCGTGATGGATTCTGTCTTGATTTTTAGTTCTTTGAATTCGTCGTCAAATACCAGACAGCGGAAGTCGCAAGGGTAGGAGATAGGCGATCCTGTGCAGATATCGTAGATCTCACGGCCTTCGCTGTCGATGTAGCGGGTGTTGTCTGAGATATGGTAATGACCAGTTAGCACCACCTTGACGCCTGCATTTATAAGACTGTCGCGGAGGGCCTCACAACGGCTGTTGACGGAATATATCATAAAGGTCTCTTGCCCGTAGATGTGCGGGATGAGCGAATGATGGGTCATTACAATGGTTTGGTTACCCTTGTTACGGGCTTCTTGGGCTTTCTGACTGGCAAATTTAAGCGCACTCTTACGGAGGTGAGCGGTCTTTTCGGTGGCTACGCCAATAAGTGTCAGCCCGGGGAAGATGTCGGTTGAATACGAGAGCGAACCATCGTGGAGATCGCTATTTGTATCATAACCGAAATGCTTGTATTCCTGACGAAATTGCTCTTCGGTAAATGCTCCGTCTGCCGTCTTATAGCTGTTGTTGGTGTATTGGCGACATTCCTCCATAGGCCCCACGTCGTGGTTGCCAGGGATAATATAGACGGGGATGCCTGATTCTTTTATTTTCGTCAATCTTTTTATAACATACTCATGACTGGCTTTTTCGCCGTCTTTGGTCAGATCGCCAGCAATGAGCAGAGCATCGGGTTTTCTGGCGATAATACGCTCCACAATCAAGTCGAATATGGGTGCACTCAGGTCTTGCATCTTGCGCTGGTCGGCCAGATCTTTCTTCCAGGCTTTGTTGTCTGGACTGTCGAGTAGGGTTGGGGCCATAACGTGGATATCGGCCAGGAGCCAAATCTCCTTGTCGGCTTTTACCAGTGTGGCACAGTATAGTAACAGTACCAGCATGGCAATTCTGAGTGGCATGTTTCTTAGCATATCTGAAAATCAGGGTGCAAATATACCCAGTTTTTTTGAATAATCCAGTCAAAGGTCATTTTTTTTGTGATTTATTTGCCATTTTCGCCCTTTTGTCGATAATTCTTTGTACCTTTGTCGCGCATTTCTATAGTGTCGCTGAATGTCAGTGCAAAATGGAAAATGGAATTGACGGAAATAACAGCTTTTGCACTGTGGCCTCAGGCACGGTGACCCCCTCTTGTAGTCGTGACGAACTACAATGGTTTCCAATGCGTGTGACCTATTCGCGTGAATTGGCGGTCAAGTCATTTCTCGACGAATTGGGAGTGGAGAACTTTATTCCAATGCATTCTGAACCGGTCGACGAGAAGCATCCGCGCCATCAGGTGATGAAACCCTCGGTGAGGAATCTTATCTTTGTACATGCCACGCAAAGTAGAATTACAGAACTGAAGATGACGAAGCGCGAGATGGCTGCTGTGCGCTATATCATGCGTCCAACTTATGACAAGAAGGATAATCTGGTGGGGCGCACTATCATGACGGTTCCCGATAAGCAGATGAACGACTTCATTCGTGTTGCTTCTGTGGCTGATGGTCGTACGTTCTATGTTGATAATCTTGACTTTGCTGGTAAACCAGGCCAGCGTGTTAAGGTGGTCGATGGTGATTTTGCCGGGGTGGAAGGTGTCATCAAGCGAATCAAGAAGAATAAATGTGTAGTGGTTCAGATAGAACATGTGGCGGCTGTTGCAATAGCGTTTGTTCCAACTTCTTTTTTGGAAATGAAGGATTTTATTAAGTAGATATATATGGAAGAGAAGAAGAAACCGGAGAATCCGACATTCGAGTTTGGTAAGTTGTGGCTTGCCATCAAGCAGAAATACAAGAAGACGTATATTTGGACGGCTGTCTTGACGTTTTTTATTGTTTGGGCATTGGCCCTTTGTGTGCCCAATTATTACGTCTGCAAGGTGACATTGGTGCCTGAGACGGGTTCGAGTACCAGCAGCATGGGTTCGCTGATGTCGCTGGCCAGTTCGTTTGGGTTCAATATGGGTAACACGGCTGGTAAAGATGCCGACGCGATTACGCCGAGTCTTTATCCCGACCTGATGAAATCGACTGATTTCGTGGCTTCGCTGTTTGATATCCGAGTGAAGCGCGATAAGGATAAACAATCAATGACCTACTATGAGTATCTTCGCGATCATCAGCGTGGTCCTTTGTGGGATGAGGCTCTGAGTGCCATCTTTGGCTTGTTTGCCTCTGATGATAAGGACGACAGGAAGAAGGATTCCTTGAATCTGTTCCGATTGACTCCTGAACAGAAGAGTGTGATGGGGCAGATACAGCAGAACGTGGTCTGTATTGTCGATAAGAAGTCGGACATCATTTCTGTCAATGTGACGGATCAGGATCCTGTGGTGGCAGCAATGGTGGCCGATTCCGTGAGAAGTATGCTCCAACAGAGCATTACCGACTATCGTACGAGCAAGGTCCGTCATGATCTGGCTTATATTCAGCAATTACACATGGAGGCCAAGCAGAAGTACGAGCGTGCTTGTGATCTGTATGCCGACTTTGTGGATACCAACCGAGATGTGATGCTGGAGAGTATGCGTCAGAAGCAGAACAAACTGGAAAACGAGATGCAGCTGCTGTATAATAACTACAATGCTGTGAGTGCCCAATTGTTGACGGCACAGGCTAAAGTGCAGGAGAAGACCCCTGTCTTTACAACCCTGGAACGTGCTACAGTTCCCATGATTAAAGCCGGTCCTAATCGTAAAATGGTGGTATTCCTGTGCACTTTTCTCTCTATGATCTTCCTAACCTTGTGGGTGATGTATAAGGAAGGTATTTTCAAGCCATTGCTGAAAGGATTTAATTGATGTCAACCAAGAAGATCGTAACAAATACGTTTTACTATGGGGTGGTTCCCAAGTTGACGATGCTGTTAAGTATCGTCATTTTGCCTTTGACTACCCCCTTTCTGACAACGTATGACTATGGTATCTATGGGGTTATGACCTCTTATACCAGTCTGTTTGTTTCGATTGCTCCGTTGGGATTGCATGTTCATCTTACCAACAGTTTTTTTGAGACCCCCCGTCATTACCATCTGGTATGGGGAAGGGTGCTGCTGATGATCCTGTTATCATCATTCCTCTTTGGGGTGCTCAATATGGGTATCTTGTTGCTGACTCTGCCGATTGGTGCTACAGCAGAGGGATTGTTGTTGTGTATGGTGGGTTCTGTGCCCATCTTCCTCTTGGCCAACGGCCTTTTGGCCCAGCATCTGTTCCCTTTGGTGGAACGCCCTAAGCCATTGGTGTTTACGAATCTGGCTGGTTCGGTGTTGGGTATGCTGGTGTCGTTTGTACTCATCTATTTCTTCAAGTTGGGCTATTGGGGACTTGTCTCTTCGGGATTTGTGTCTTCAATCTTTGTGTTTACGGTCTTTGTCAAGTTTGTATGGAGCGACTATCATATCAAGCCCATCTGGGATCACAATCGGCGCAGAGTGGCTAGGATGATTAAGATTGCTCTGCCCTTGGTGCCCCATACGTTGGGATTTGTATTGCTCACAAGTAGTGCTCGTATTGTGATGAGCCAGTATAGGATTTCGTACGACGAGATAGGTCTGTTCAGTCATGGTAGTACGATGGGCGATTATGCCGTGGTGGTTTCCTCCGCATTGGCTTTGGCATTGGCTCCACAGATTCAGCGTACATTCAGAAGTCAGGACTTCGTGTCGTACAGAAGACTCTATTTTCTCTGTCAGGCCGTAGCCTTGGTCACATCGTTTATGATTTGTGTCTGGATGCCTGAGATCTACAGCTTGCTGATCCGTAATGCCCGATTGGCACAGTCGTGTGATATCGCCTGTCTGCTGTGCTTTGCCAACGTGGTGTTTGCATTCTATACGTTTATGAGTGCTCCGGCATTTATCGAGAAGAATACCATGCAGTTGTTGTGGCTGGTGTTTGTGCCTGGCATCCTGAATTTCGTGCTCTGTTACACGCTGATTCCCATCTTCGGATACAGGGCTGCCATCTATTCTACGATTGTCTCGTTCTGGAGCCAACTGGCGATTCCTTTTGTTGTGGGTTATTACAAGAAGTCAGTCAGAGAGTGGTTGGGCCATCGCAAATGGATCCTTGTGATTCTCATAGCGGTTTTGGCCGATTTGCTGATTGCCAACCAGCTCATGCATGTGGCCATATGGATGAAAGTGCTACTGACACTGGTGGCAGCATCAGTGATGTGGATGTTTTATAAAAAGGGTAAATTCAGTGAATTGGTATGAAGATCTCGATAGTGATTCCTGTCTTTAACGTGGCTTCCTTTATAGGTGATTGTATTCGGAGCGTGATAGGCCAGTCGTGGCAAGGACCATTGGAGTGTGTCTTTGTCGACGATTGTGGAACGGATCACAGTATGGAGATTGTACGTAGCATGGTTGAGGCTTATCGTGGAGGTATTGAGTTTAAGATTGTCACACATGGTGAGAACCGGGGCTTGTCTGCAGCCCGTAATACGGGTATGGATGCTGCTACTGGCGATTATGTGTATTTCTTGGATAGTGACGACGAGATATCGCCAGATTGTATCGAGCTATTGGCTGAACCCATATTGACTCCTTCGGCTTCTGAGTCTGTCGACTTTACGATTGGCGAATGCCGTATTGAGGGCGGTACATTGCCAGGGGTGGCCCTTAAACTGCAGGATGGCACGGTTCTCCAAGGATCAGAGGTGCTGAATGCCTATCGTCGGGAATCCTGGTATATGATGTCGGTAAATAAACTCTATCGGCTGAATTTCCTGAAGGAAAACGGTCTGAAGTTCCGCGAGGGAATTATCTTTGAAGACGAGTTGTGGAGTTTTCAGATAGCTTGCACTGCCAAAACGATGGCTGTGGTAGGGCGAGAGACGTATGTCTATAAACTTCGCGAGGGCAGTATTACGGTTAACGCTTTCACTTCTTTCCGTGTGAATTGTTTAATGACAGTGCTGGGTGAGATGTATCGGTTTGCAGAAGTCCGAAAGTTACTGCGGAATCAAGATGTACACAACATAATTGAGAATTTCCGTATCGGTTGTCTGAGCAAAATTCAGCACAACACCCCAGAGCAGTTAAAGGTTTTTTATCAGGAGCAACGGAGAGTGGCTCCTTCCCAGTGGGGACGTTGCTGCAGACTGAATGGCTTTGATTTCAAGAAGCAGGTGCGTGATCTCCATTTGGCATTGCCTGTGGGGCTTGCCTTGCCCTACTTGAGGCTGTTGTTGTGGTATTACCTAAAATTATCCGCCCAATGAGTGTCAGTGTCATCGTTCCCGTCTATAATACGGCACAGTACTTGCCGGGTTGTCTCGACAGCATTCTCGTCCAGACCTTTAAGGATTTTGAACTGCTGTTGGTTGACGATGGTAGTACAGACGATTCTCCTGCCATTTGTGACGCCTATGCGGCTAAAGATAAGCGTATCCGCGTGTTCCATCGCCAGAATGGTGGTGTGAGTGCTGCGCGTAATCTGGGTGTAGAACAGGCAACGGGCAAATGGATTTGTTATGTGGATAGCGACGATGAGGTGAAGCCCGACTATCTGGAAGTGATGGTTGAGGCCATCTGTTCCGAATGTTGTCTTGTGATGGGTAATCTCTCTGATGACCGTATGTCGGGCAATCTGCGTGAGAATATCACGCTGCACGGACAACAGATGGTGCAATATCTTTTGGAGTCCGGCGCACTCTTCCTTTCTGGCCCTGTGGCCAAATTGTTCAATCGCGAGTTGCTTGTTGAGCATGGAATCCGTTTCCCAGAGGGAATTCATTATGGCGAGGATATGGTGTATCTCTTCAACTATCTGAATGTGATCGATGATGTAGCCATCAGGAAGGATATCAATTATCTGGTAAGGTTTAGGGATGACTCTCTGACGTGTGGGTATTATTCCTTTGAGTCAGAGCACCAGTGTTTTGAAAAATGCCTGGCGGCCATGACGCGCTTTGTATGCCGACTGGACATCTCGCCCGAAGAACAGACGCGCCTGGTGTGGAGCAATAAAGTGGCCGATGCATTTATTCGCTGTCCGAAATGTCTCTATGCTGGCCATCAGGACTACGGGTTCTTCGAGAAGATTCGATTGTTGAAGGGGATTCCTGCAGCCTATTACCGGGAGTTTGGCAAGTGGTTCCGTCCTCAGGGATTCTCTTCGCGAATCATAACCACCCTCATCAGTAAACGGCAGTTCATGCTGTTGTTGATGGTTGGGACTGTATATGAGAGAATGAAATAAAGATAGAACGATAAGATGAACAGTCATATAAAGGTTTCAATCTGTGTGCCCGTATATGGGGGAGAGAAGTACATTGCCCAATGTGCCCGCTCTCTCTTTGAACAGACTTACCAGAATATGGAATATGTCTTTGTGAACGACTGTACCAAAGACAAGAGCATCGAGGTGGTGCTGCAAGTGGCAGAGGATTACCCAGAACGTAAGGAGGCAGTGAAGATTGTGAATCACGACCGTAATCGTGGTTTGGCAGCTTCGCGCCGTACAGGTGCGGAGAATGCCACAGGCGACTATTTCCTATATATCGATGAAGACGATTATCTGGAGAAGGATGCCATCAGTCGGTATGTGGCCAAGGCTGTAGAGACCGATGCTGATATCGTGATGGCCGATCATAATTTCGTGATGAGCGATGGTATTGTACCCCATCATGATGTGGTACCTGCCGACAAGAAGGAGTATGTGAAGAAACTGCTGACACGCAAAACCTCCATAGAAATCTGGGGTCGACTCTTCCGTCGTTCGTTTGTCTTGGAACATGAACTCTTTGCCCCAGAAGGACTCGATATGAGTGAGGACTTTGTGCTCATCCCCCGTATGGTGTATCTGTCCAGACGTGTGGCGAAGGTCGATGCCTGCCTGCTTAACTATGTCAGGTATAACGAGGGTGCTGGCTCAAGAAGCGTGAAACTCAGGGGATTGGAGACTACGGCTCAGGCAATGGAGATCCTTGAGGACTTCTTTACGAAGATTCCTGATGCAGCCGACTATGCGGAATCGCTCTCGATGGCGAAACTCCACAATAAGGTGACACTCTATGGCATTGCCGCCAAGAAGGACTACGGATTTATACGTCCGTTATATCCGGAGGTCAGTGTGTGGCGCTCGCCGCTTGAACTGAAAAAGAAACTCCTGCTGACCTTGGCCTCCTGGGGGCTCGACAGCCTGGTTTATAAATGTATTCATCATGCAATAAAGTAAGGACAGATGGTTGGATATGTGACATTGATCTTTATGATGCTCTCGACGGTATCGTTCTTTCTGGCACCGGCCTCTTATTCTAAGTTGTTCTGTGTCTGGGAAATGGTGACGTTCGTGATGGCAGGCATTTTCTTCCTCCGTCATAAGATCGGTCGCAATGGTCTCATTTGTTTCGATACCTTTTTTATTCCTACCTTCTTCCTGATTAACTATGCTCACGCCACGTTTATCTATCCCAATGACCAGTTCTTGCCAGCGTTCCTGTTTGCTACGAATACGGATATTATCCCGTACGCCCTGGCTGTGGCTCAGATGGGTATCTCTTTCTATATGGTCGGTAACGTGTTCTTTGAACGCGAGGTGCCCGAACATCATAAGTTACAGGTCGATATTCCTGAGATGGCTGTGAACCGTATGGCCTGGGTGGCCTTTGCCGCCAGTGCAGGGGTCTTCGGTTATGTCATCCTTTTCCATCTGGCTTCAGGCTTTGAACATCTCTTTCCCCGATTGATGGCCATGATTGTGGCCTTGATAGCCTTATCGTGGTTCTTCCAGGCGCAACATCTGGATGAGGACGATGAAAACATCATGGGGTTAATGCGTCGCAATAAACTGAACATCGCTTCGTTGATGATGTTCAGTCTTGCCCAGTTCCTGGTGGGCAGTCGAGGGGTAGTGCTTTGGTTGCTGTTTATGATCGTCCTGATTGTAAACACCTACTATTTCAAGATCCGTTGGAAGTTACTTTTACCTGCGGTGCTTTTGGGTATGGTGCTGATGGTATTCCTGGGCATTACCCGATTGTCGTCAGAGTATAACCTCTCGAGTGGTGACCTGATGGAGGGAATCAGTTATGGTATTGATTTCGTGATGAAGTCGCCCAGTGTGCTCTGGATGCTGTTATCCGACTTCGTGGTCAATGCCAAGACCCTCTATGAGGGTATCGACTATACCCGTGTGAACGGTTTCCTATATGGTACAGGTTATATCCAGTACCTTTTTGTGTTCCTGCCTATGGGCGGGTCGTTCTTTACCAAACTGTTGACGGGGCTCAACATGGAAGAGGTTAGTACGGGTGTTATCCTAACCAATTTCTCAGAGGCCACCTATGGTCTGGGTACCAATATGGTGGGCGACTTGTATATGAATTTCTCCTATCTCGGCGTCGTTGTGATGATGTTCCTGTTGGGTGTGTTCATTTCCTGGGTAGAGTTTCCTAAGTCCAAATATCAGATGTATGCCTATCTGGCCATCTTTGCCGACTGTATCTTTTTGGTACGTGCCGACATTTTCGTTTGGCTCACTTTCTTTGTGTTTTTTGTGATTTTCGACTGGATCATGCGTATTCATATCAATTATGCCCATATTATTTCAAATCAACGTAGCAGCTAACTGGGGCTCCCATGGCCGCATCGCAGAAGGAATCGGTGAGATTGTTCAGGCTCACGACTGGGACAGTTATATCGCCTACGGGCGGTATGCTAACCCGAGCAAGTCTCATTTATTAAAGGTTGGTAGTACCTATGACACTTTGCTTCATGGGGCTCATTCCATGTTGTTTGATCGCCATGGACTGGCTTCTAAAGGTGCCACTTGGCGATTAATCAGGGATATCGATTATATCCAGCCCGATATTATCCAGCTTCATAATATCCATGGCTATTACCTCAACTATCCCGTATTGTTCGAGTATCTCTCCAGTCTCGATGTTCCCGTGGTGTGGACCCTTCACGACGCCTGGGCCATGACGGGCCATTGTGCCTTCCCAGCCTTGGCCGACTGTCTGCAGTGGAAGGATGAGTGCTTGAATTGTCCTCTGACGCGTAAGGAGTATCCCCGTTGTTATGGCATGGCTCGTACGCGTGAGAATTTTCAGGAGAAGAAATATTGGTTTAATACCGTTCCCAATCTGCATATTGTGACAGTGTCTCACTATCTGGAAGGTCAGGTGCGCCAGTCGTTCCTGAAAGATGTCGATACCCGTTGTATTTATAATGGTGTGGATATCGATGTATTCCATCCCTATAACTATCAGTTCTCCAGATCGCGCCATTATCAGGTACTGGGTGTGGCCAGCGTCTGGGAGAAGCGTAAGGGCCTGGATGCCTTCCGCCAGTTGCGCAAGATATTGCCCGATAATTATGACATCAAATTGGTTGGACTCACTGATCAACAGACACGCCGTCTGCCTGATGGTATTTCTGCCGTTAGTCGTACAGACAGCATTCAGGAACTGGTAGAACTCTATGCCAATGCCGATGTCTTTGTGAATCCTTCTCAGGCAGAGTCGTTTGGCATGACCACTGCCGAAGCCCTGGCTTGTGGCACCCCGGCCATTGTCTATAACACTACAGCTTGTCCGGAATTGGTCGATGAGCACACGGGTGGGGTTGTGCAGCTCGATGATGTGCTGGCGCTGGCTGATGCCGTCAAATACTGGTGTGAGAAATCCCGTAAGGGTGATACCCGTAAGCTTTGTCGCGAACGGGCTGTGCGCCTGTTCTCACGTCAGGACAGGTATCAGGAGTATTATGATCTCTACGATTCGTTGTTAAGCAAGTAGTACGCCCATGAAGATCTCAATTATAACCGCTACTTATTACAGCGAACGTACCATTCGTGATACCATGGATAGTATTCTCAGCCAGACGTGGAAGGATTACGAATATATCATCATCGATGGTGCCTCTAAAGATGGCACGCTTGATATCATCCGGGAATATGAACCTCGTTTTGGGGGTAGACTGCGTTATATCAGCGAACCCGACAAGGGTATCTACGATGCTATGAACAAAGGCTTTGCCATGGCCAAGGGCGATGTGATTGGCATCCTCAATTCCGATGATTTCTACACGTCAGATGATGTGTTGCAGTCTGTGGTTGAAGGCTTTGGGGGCGAGTATGTCGATGCGGTCTATGCTGATATCCATTTTGCCAGCAACGATGACCTGAGCAAGAGCGTACGCTATTACTCTTCGGGCGTGTTCCGCCGTTGGATGATGCGCTTTGGCATGATGCCGGCCCATCCCTCTTTCTATTGTCGTAAGGCGGTCTATGACCAGTATGGCACGTTTGACACCACCTATCGTATTGCGGCCGACTTTGACATTCTGATGCGCCTGTTGTTTATCCATCGCATCCGTACGCGTTATATCAAGAAGGATTTCGTGACAATGCGTATGGGTGGGGCTTCTACCACTGGCTATGGCAGTTGGTCGCTCATCATGAAGGAGCACCTGCAGATTATCAAGAAATATGGCGTGGTCTCCAATCGCTTCCTGTTGAGTCTGCGTTACATCTATAAACTTTTCGAATTTTTGTAAATGCTGTACATATCTCTGATTGTTCCGTTTGTTCTCGCCATCATACTTGCAACGTATATCATTCCGAGAATTCTGGTGGTAAGTGTGAAGAAGGACCTGGTGATTCCTTCCGAGACCAAGGGAAAGGGGCGGTTGAGGGTTCCCCGACTGGGTGGTGTGTCGTTGTTTCCCATTCTGGTCATTAGCGTGGGTGCTACCATTGTGGTGCTGCTGTCGTTCTTTGCCTTGTCTTTCCTTAGTACTGAGGATCAGACAGCCTTTGTACAGTATATGTTTGGTATGGCCGGACTGACCACGATGTATCTCTTGGGGGTGATGGACGACCTGTTGGGCGTATCGCTTACCTCTAAGTTTCTCATACAACTGTTGGCTGCCTCCTTGATCCCGATGTCGGGTATCTGGCTCGATGATTTGCATGGTTTGTTGGGTATCTTTGAACTTCCGTCTTGGATTGGAATGCCCTTAACGGTCTTGCTGGTACTCTACATCACCAATGCTATTCCGATGTTGGACGATGTGGATGGTTTGGCTTCCGGATTGGCCATGATAGCCTTCACCGTGTTGGGGTGGGTGGCTTATTTGGGAGGTGAGCCTTTGATGATGATAGTCTGTGCAGCCATGACAGGTATGCTCATGCCGTTCTTCTATCGTAACGTGATGGTGCGTCGCATCGGTTGGCGTAATATCTATCTGGGTGATACGGGTGGTCTGACCATCGGTTACCTCTTGAGCTTTGTGGTGATAGCCCTCAGCCGGTTGGGAGGTGTCACCTTGCCCGATGGTGTCATTATGGCCTGTTTTGGCACGTTGATCATTCCCTTGTTCGACGTGTTCCGTGTGGCAGTCACTCGTATTATCAATCATCGTAATATCTTCCTGCGCGATAATAACCATATCCATCACCGTTTGATTCAGGGTGGCATGCGTCCCATGATGGTGCTGCTTACCATCTTGCTCATAACATCTTTCTTTGTGGTGTTTAACCTGATTGGTGTGTGGTCGGGATGGAACCTCTCGCTGCTGTTGGTGGGTGACGTAGTCGTGTGGGTATTCATACAGGTCGTGATCAGTTATTTCAAGAACAAAAACAGAGATAAGATAAGCAATGGATGAAGTAATCGTATATTCAGTATATCTCCCGTTCCTGCTGTCGGCATTGTTGGGTTTGCTCTTTATCCCGAGAGTGCTCATTCTGAGTCATCGCAAACGACTCTTTGATATGCCTGATGAACGTAAGACACATGATTTTCCGGTACCCCGTCTAGGTGGTATTACCTTCCTGCCTATCCTGCTGATGTGTGTATGTCTGGTCATGGGTATCTGGGTTAATAAAGGCCTGCCTTTCGAGTCTCTCTCGCTCGATACGATGGTCATTCGCTTTGTATTGCTCTTCGTGGGCATGATGATGCTCTACCTCGTGGGGGTGGTCGACGACCTGATCGGGGTCACTTATCAGGCTAAGTTCATGGTGCAGATAGCTTGTGCCTTACTGTTTCCTTTGTCAGGTCTCTGGATCCATGATCTTTCAGGACTGTTCTGGTTGAATGAGATTCCTGATTGGGCAGGCATCCCGTTGACGCTGTTCTTGGTAGTTTATGTCACCAATGCCATTAACCTCATCGACGGGGTCGATGGTCTGGCTGCAGGCATCTGTTTTGTGGCCCTCTTTACCTTGGGTCTGGCGGCTGCAGCCAAGGGCCAGTATCCTTTTATGATCATTGTGTTTGGCATGTTGGGCATCCTGTTTCCCTTCTGGACCTATAATGTCTTTGGTAACATCGAACGAGGACATAAGATCTTTATGGGTGATACAGGCAGTCTGACACTGGGTTATCTGGTCAGTTTCCTGTTAATCTACATGGCCAGTAATTCGGGCATTTCTTTCCCGCGCGAGATGTTGATGATCGGACTCTCTACGATGGCTATACCCATGTTCGATATTGTCCGTGTGGTGATGGCACGTATCCGTAATCGTCGTAATCCCTTCCTGCCCGACAAAAACCATATCCATCATAAGTTATTGCGTACGGGTATTGGCTCGCGCTGGGTCATGTTGATTCTGGTACTCTTGTCACTTGGCATTGTCCTGATTACGAAATGGTGTGTCGATGAACGTATTGATACCACCTGGATCTTCTTTATCGATTTAGGTGTATGGTTGGTATTTGATTATACGGTCAATTATTTCATTCACCGGAACCATAGACTACGTTATGAGTAGAATAAAGGTAAAAAAGTAAAATGGAAATAATAATCATCCCCAGCTGATTGGCTGGGGATGATTCGTTTATCGGATGAACAACAGTTCCCGGTATTTAGGCAACGACCATAGACCGTCTTCTACAATCATTTCCAAGTGGTCTGTCTCATTACGGATGGCATCCATCTTAGGACAGACGGTGTTGTAGTAGGCCATGGCACGCTGGCGGATACTTGGTATCTTATTGGCCACGCGACGCGCATTGGTAAGTTCCTCCACGAGTTGCTCTATCTTTTCTGTACGCTCGGCAATCTCTTCAATGAGTTTCATATTACGGGCTGAGAGGCGTTCGGCGCGCTCGATGGGGAACACAGCCTTCATGCCTTGTACGTTCTTGATGAGCTGACTCTGGTAATGCGTCGATACAGGAATGATATGGTTCATAGAGAGGTCACCCATCACGCGGGCTTCTATCTGAACGGTCTTCACATAGGTTTCCCATTTTACCTCATTACGGGCCTCCAGTTCCTTACGGTTCATCACCTTGGTGGCTTCAAACATCTGGATACTCGACTCGTCAAGGTAGTGCTCAAAGATCTTCGGACATGATTTCTCAACATCCAGACCACGTCGTGAGGCCTCTTTTACCCATTCCTCACTATAGCCGTTACCGTCAAAGCGGATAGGTTTGCAAGTCTTGATATCTTCACGGAGCACGTCGAGGATGGCCGATACCTTATTGTCGCCTTTGGCCATCTTGGCATCCACCCGTTGCTTGAAGTTCTGCAAGGCTTCAGCCATGGCCGAGTTCAGGGCAATCATGGCAGAGGCGCAGTTGGCCGACGAGCCAGGGGCACGGAACTCAAAGCGATTACCTGTAAAGGCAAAGGGTGAGGTGCGGTTACGATCGGTATTGTCGATAATCAGGTCTGGAATCTGTGGAATGTCTATCTCCATGCCCTGTTTGCCTTTCAAGACGAAGAGATCGTCTTTGTCAGAGAGTTCGATATGGTCGAGCAGTTCGGTCAGTTGTTTGCCCAGGAAACTGCTGATGATGGCAGGGGGTGCCTCATTACCACCCAGGCGGTGGGCATTGGTTGCACTCATGATAGATGCCTTCAGCAGACCATTATGGCGATATACAGCCATCAGGGTCTCTACGATGAAGGTCACGAAACGCAGGTTCTCCTCTGGGGTCTTACCAGGTGCGTGAAGGAGAGTGGAGTGCTGGGAGGAGTGTTCAGCGGTCAGACTCCAGTTATTATGCTTACCCGAACCGTTGACACCGTCGAAAGGCTTCTCATGGAGCAGCACGCGGAATCCGTGGTTGCGGGCCACGCGCTTCATGAGCGACATCAGGAGCATGTTGTGGTCTACGGCCAGATTACACTCTTCGAAAATCGGAGCCAGTTCAAACTGGTTGGGGGCCACCTCGTTATGGCGTGTCTTACAAGGGATGGCCAGTTCCAGGGCCTGAATCTCCAGGTCCTTCATGAAGGCCTGTACACGGTCGGGAATGGTTCCGAAATAGTGGTCGTCCATCTGTTGGTTCTTGGCACTCTCATGACCCATCAGGGTGCGCCCGGTCATCAGCAGGTCGGGACGGGCCGAATAGAGTCCTTCGTCCACGAGGAAGTACTCCTGTTCCCACCCCAGATTCACTTGAACCTTTTTCACGTCGTCGTAAAACAAGGTGCATACCTCTTGGGCAGCCTTGTTTACTGCATGCAGGGAGCGTAGCAGTGGTGCCTTGTAGTCGAGGGCCTCACCAGTGTAGGCAATGAAAATAGTGGGGATACAGAGTGTGTCGTCGATGATGAATACCGGCGAGGTGGGATCCCAGGCTGAGTAACCCCTGGCCTCAAAGGTGTTGCGGATACCGCCATTGGGGAACGAGGAGGCGTCGGGTTCCTGCTGTACGAGTAGTTTACCACTGAAATTCTCTACCATTCCTCCTTTACCATCATGTTCCACAAAGGCATCGTGCTTCTCTGCTGTACCCTCTGTCAGGGGTTGGAACCAGTGCGTATAGTGGGTGGCACCCATCTCCTGGGCCCATTGTTTCATACCTTTGGCCACTGCGTCAGCGATGGAACGGTCCAGTCGGGCCCCGTTGTCCATTACGTCTATCATCTTGTCATAGACGTCTCTTGACAGGTATTTGAACATCTTTTCGCGGTTGAAAACGTACTTGCCGAAATACTCGGAAGGGCGTTCTGAAGGTGCTTTCACCTCTACTGCCTTTTTCTTGAAGGCTTCCTCTACGACTTGGAATCTAAGTAGGTTTGACATTTCTTATTTAGTTTTTTGGAGTTTGCGCTTTCTTTTCTTTAATCGATATACCTTTTTAGGATGTCGGTATAGTCATCTATCCGCCGGTCACGCAGGAAGGGCCACCATCTCCTCACTTGTTCTGAGTGGTCCATGTCCATCTCTACGATGATACTCTCTTCATCATCGTCACAGGCCTCATAGATGACCTCTCCTTGGGGACCTGCAACAAACGAGGTGCCCCAGAACTGGATGCCGTTGGTCTGTTCCGAAGGGTCAGGCTCATAGCCAACACGGTTCACTGCTATCACAGGCAGACCGTTGGCCACTGCATGGCCGCGCATCACGGTTTGCCAGGCCCTGCGCTGGCGCTGTTGTTCTTCGGGAGTATCACTGTCGGCATAACCGATGGCAGTGGGGTAGATCAGAATCTCTGCTCCTTGTAGGGCCATAAGTCGGGCTGCCTCAGGGTACCACTGGTCCCAGCATACCATCACCCCCAGTCTGCCCACTGAGGTGTCAATGGGGTGGAATCCCAGATCACCGGGGGTGAAGTAGAACTTCTCGTAATAGGCCGGATCGTCGGGGATGTGCATCTTACGGTAGATGCCGGCAATGGTCCCGTCTTTCTCGAGTACCACGGCGGTATTATGATACAGACCGGCTGTGCGACGCTCGAAGAGTGAGGTCACAATGACCATCCCGAACTGTTTGGCCAGTTCACCGTAGTATTGGGTAGAGGGTCCCGGGATGGACTCAGCCAGGTCGAAGTTATCTACATCTTCTGTCTGACAGAAGTAAAGCGAGTTATGCAACTCCTGGAGCACGATGAGTTGGGCGCCCCTTTTAGCCAGGTCGCTGATACCCTCCGACAGTCGGAGTATGTTGTCCTTTGTGTCAGCAGTATTGTGTTGCTGAAGAAAACCTATTTTTATCTCTCTCATATAAGTGGATATTGCATGGTGCAGCAATGGAGTGATCCATGCTGCTTGATGATACTTCTACAGTCGATGCCAACGATTTCTCTGTTAGGGAAGGCTTCTCCGATCAGGCGCAAGGCTTCTGCATCCAGATCAGGCTGGTTGTAGGTAGGACAGAGCACCGCCCCGTTGATCACGAGGAAGTTGGCGTAGGTGGCAGGCAGCCTTTCTCCGTCAAGCAGGATAGGCCTTGGCATGGGCAGTTTCACGAGGTGGTAAGGTGTTCCTTCTAAAGTGCGGAAGGTCTTCAACTGTTCCTCCATGCGCTTCAGTTCCTCATATTGCTCGTCTTCAGGGTTGTCACAGCCTATATATAATAAGGTGTCGTCGGGTGCGATGCGCACCAGAGTGTCGATGTGCCCGTCGGTGTCGTCACCTGTCAGGTTGCCGTGGTCTATCCAGACGATGCGCTGGGCGTGGAACTCTTTTTTCAGGCGCGCTTCTATCTCTGCCTGAGTCATCGGTTGGTTACGATGAGGTGCCAGCAGACACCCTGAAGTGGTGAATACCGTCCCTTTGCCGTCACTCTCGATAGAGCCTCCTTCCAGTACGAAGTCGAGGCAGTCTATATAGGTACCTGTTAGCTTCCCCTCGTCATAGAGCCTGCGGTTAATGGCGTTATCGAGTGCTGCGGGGAACTTCTCGCCCCAGCCGTTGAAACAGAAGTCCAGAAGCCGTCTGCCTCCTTGGTCATCGATGAGTGATATAAAACCATGGTCGCGTGCCCAGGTGTCGTTCGATGGTTCTCCCACAATGATCAGTTGCTCCCGTTTCCTGATTTCATGGGCCATTTCCTCGTAGGTGGCAGTGATCTCGTCCAACATAGGTGCCCAGTCGGTACCGGCATGGGGCCAGGTCAGTTGGATACACTCCTGGGGCTCCCATTCTGCAGGTAGGCGCCAATGTGCCTGATAGTCTCTTCCACCGATGAGAAGGCGGTACAGACCAGGCAGATATTTCCTCAGTGCATAGCCGATGCCTACGCCGATAGGCAGGAAGAGCAGGGGAGAAAGCAGGAACGAGAGGGTGTAGCCGATCCAGTTGTGACCCAACAGCAAGGGGAAAACCTTGAGGAGCCCATGGAAGAGAGGCTCGTGGTAGAGATACACGAAGAAAGTAAACTGGCACGCAAGGGCCAGGGCCGGCTTTGATTTCAGCCTGAAGTCCTTGGGCACGATGATGTCATACAGGCACCACAGAGAGGTGATGCCGGCACTGATTTCCAGAATATTGATGTATTTCCATGCCCTTCCGAAGTTGAGGCGGAAGATGACGGCCAGGATAAACACGCCCAACAGACCAAAGACGGCCCATCGGGGTATGCGCTCCAGCTTGTCAAGAAGCAGACTGCCAGCCATAAACCAGATGGCGGCATAGGTAAATAGCGTGTAGGGAAACTGCCAATAGAGGGGAATCAGAATCGCCAGGCTCCACAGTCCGAGGTATTTTCTCAGGTAATACAGTACCGGCGACAGCATGACCACGATGATGAGGTCGCGTAGGAACCAGAGGTGATAGCCCATTGGCATATAGTTGCCAGCATCATAGAAAATGGCATAGAGGATAGCCCAAAGACTCTTGTTGGTAAATCTGGCAGGCTCTACTATCCAGTATAGTGCTCCAAAGAACAAGGCGGCGATGATGAAGGGCACAAACACGGTTTTCACCCTTTTCTTCATCTTTTCAATGACCTGACCCAGTTGGCTGATGCCCCTAAAGAACAGATAACCCGAAATTGCATAGAACATGGGAACGGCACAATGGCCAAAGGTCTCTGCGATACAGTGGCGTACCAGTGTGGGAATCCTCATGGTGGCAGTCACCTCTTCAGGGAAAGAGGCATGCAGGTAGAGCACGGCCAAAATGGCCATAAACGACACTACTTTCAGCTTTTCTGAGAACCATGTAGTCATCACGGGTGCAAAATTAGTCATTTTTTCTCAGAATAATACCCTCAGATAAAAAATAATTCTTACCTTTGCACAAACAAATGATATGTTAGAGGTCAAAGACGCAACAATCTCCATGGGTGGGCAGTGCCTGGTGAAGGGACTCTCATTGATTGCCAGCGATGGTCAGATAACGTGTATCACGGGGGCTGAAGGCGCTGGTAAGACTACCTTTTTGCGGACGTTGATGGGCTTTTTGCCCGTGGAGTCAGGGTTTGTGAGTGTCGATGGCGAACTGTTGACAGTCGCCTCTGCCCATGCCTTTCGCAGTCTGATGATCTATCTCCCGCAGGAGATCCAGATGCTGGCTCACCAGTTGAAGGTCCCTGAGATGCCAGTCTGTGAGGCCGGGGAGTATGGGGTGTGGAATCAGGCTGTCCTGCCCTCGGCAGTGAAAGCGCAGCAGCCGGAACCTCTTTCGCCTGAAGCCATCTATCAGTTGGCCGAGAAAACCCTCCGTGAGGCTCCTGACAAACCCATCGTGATTGCCGATGAACCTGCTGCGAATCTGACGCCTGAACTGACAGAACAGCTCCTCACATTGCTCAGAGAGCAGGCGAGGGCAGGGAAGACGGTCTTGATAGCCTCCCGTAAGTCACAGCTGTTGGCACGGGCCGATTTGGTATTCAATTTAGACACTTTTAAATGATGACGACAGAACTGTTCATACACTTGGTACTGGGATTGCTCCTGTTGCTCATACCTGCAGGGGTTTTGTACTGGCTTGACCGTCAGGCGTTGAAGACGTTTGGCATAGCCGTAGGGCGCATGCTGGTGCAGTTGGCCTTGCTGTGTGTGCTGATGTGGGCACTGATCGAGGTAAACAGCGCATGGCTCATGCTGGCATGGTACTTGGGTATGACTTTCTATGCGGCTTTCCTAGTGCTCAAGAAGTGCAAACTCGAGGTGCGTCAGTTATTGCTTCCGTTGAGTGGAGGCATGTGCCTGGGGGTGTTCCTGGTAGGTCTGTGGGTGTTGGGCGTTGCTCTCCATGTGCGGGTTTTCGATCCCTTGTGGTTCGTCCCTGTCATGGCCTTGTTGCTGGGACATACCTCATCCATGATGATACGGGGTCTGAGCACTTATATCACGGCATTGCAGTCCGATGAGGATCAGTACGAGTTCCTGCGGGGCAACGGCTGGTCTCATGTCAAGGCCCTGGTTCCCTTCCTCAGGCGCAGTCTGTTGGCAGTGATAGCTCCCACGGTGGCCAATCTGTCGGTATTGGGCCTTACCTCCATGCCCTTGTTGCTGATCGGTCTCTTCCTGGGAGGTTTTACACCCCTCTATGCCTTTGTGGTGATGCTGCTGATGGTGGTGGGTTGTATTTCGGCCTCTGTCTTGTCCTTGGGCTTGTCTGTCTTGTTCTATGAATTATCTAAGCATTATATCCGATAAACATCAGTGGCAGGTGTGGTTGCGGGCCTTTCGTATCTGGCAGTGCCGGCCGCCTGTGCTGAAGCCTTTGTCCGAGGCTGAGCATACATGTCATTCTTGTGGAACTGCTTTTCAGGGCAATTTCTGTCCCCGCTGTGGACAGTCGGCCCAGATAGAACGGTTCTCGTTCAAAAAGGCTTTCCTCTTGTTTCTCGATGTCTGGGGCCTGGGTAATCGGGGTATGTTCCGTAGCATTCGCGATCTGGCATTGCGCCCTGGTTATATGATCCGCGATTACATCGGTGGAATGCAGACGGCCTATTTCCCGCCTTTTAAGATGTTTTTCCTGCTCACGGCCTTAGGTCTGCTCGTGGAACATGGACTGAACTTCAGCATAGAAGAAGAGGAAGCTCCTGTCGAACAGACGGTTAAGGTGGACATGAACGGCATAACCGAGGATGTCATGAAGGATGTAAAGACCGACGTCAAGCACGCTGAGGACCTGAAGCCCGAAGCGAATCCGATATTTCAGGCTGGTATGAAGTTTGTCAAGACCATGGACATGCTTCGTCAGAAGAATCCGGCCATCTTCGCTTTTCTGTCGCTGATTCTCTTCACGGTACCGCTCTATTTTTTCTTCCGTCAGGCACCTGCCATCCCTGACCTTCGCTATTCAGAGTTTGTGGTCATGCTGGTTTATACGTCCAACATGTACAGTATCTATACCATCGCAGGCAATTTGCTGGATTCCCGTCTTTTGGCATTCCTGGCGGTGCTGATGGTCTTTGTGGCTCTCAAGCAGTTCTCCGGGTTCTCCAAGCGCCGGGTTCTGGGTTATATTGTCCTGACAATTATCATTTCTATAGCTGTGGCGGCCACCATCATGGCTGCCTGGATATTTTGTATTTATCAGATGACTTCACGCGTATGAAAATCAAAGGTTTAACAGCAGTATGGGCACTGGCGCTAGTCTTACTGTCGTGTAAGGGCCGACAGAGTCAGGCTCAGACACCCGATGGGCTGTATAGTGCCCCTCAGACGTTGTACGAACAGCCGGCCCCATTGAAGGATCGTCCTGAGCAGATCCTCCATAAGAAGGGCTTTATCGTGTCTTATAATAAGGATTCCAAGTCGCCTAACTGGGTGGCATGGCACTTGACGGAGGGCCATACCAAGGGCCCTAACCAGCGTAAGCAGGAGATCTTCCAGGAAGATGGTGAAGTAAAGGCTCCCAGGGCTACGAATAACGATTATTACAACTCCCGGTACGACCGTGGTCATATGTGTCCGGCAGGTGATAACAAATGGGATAAACAGGCCATGACCGAGTCGTTCCTGTTTACGAATATCTGTCCCCAGAACCATGGTCTCAACAAGTACGAGTGGAACGATCTGGAGATCTTGTGTCGTGAATGGGCTCGTAAATACGGGGCTATTGATGTTGTCTGTGGTCCCGTCTATGGCGATCTGAGAGACCGCAAGACGATTGGGCGCAACAAGGTGTGGGTGCCTGAGGCCTTCTTTAAGGTCGTTCTCTGTCGCAAGCGTGGCATGGCCATTGGCTTTGTCTATCGCAATGAAGGCGTGAAACAGTTGATGGAGGAGGCTGTGCGTACGGTCGATGAGATTGAGGCTCTGACGGGTATCGATTTCTTCCCGGCTTTGGATGACGCTGTCGAGAACCGGGTAGAGGCCAGGGCCCGTCTCAGTGACTGGTAAACTGTTAAAAAAACGTAATACAGAGAAAGGCCGGAACGAAGTTTCGGCTTTTCTTTGTAATTTTGCAGCGTGAAACCTCTGCCCTTGCAGGAAAGTTGGGATAATGCTGGCTTGCAAGTAGGACTGACAGAGACGGAGGTTTCAGGGGCATTATTGTGTCTGGACGTCAACGAAAGTATTGTTGACGAGGCCGTGGCGAAGGGTTGCAATCTCATTGTGAGCCACCACCCTTTATTGTTCCGTGGACTGAAGACGATCAGTGATCTCACCGATGTGCAGCGCACGGTGATGCGCGCCATCCAGAAGGGGGTGGCGGTGGTGTCGATGCACACCAATATGGACAATGCCAATGGCGGTGTCAATTGGCGTATCGCCCGTAAATTAGGCCTCCAGAATGTGCGTTTCCTGGCTCCTGCAGGCGGAGCTTCTGCCGATTCGGCCACCGCGGGTAGTGGGGCTGTGGGTGAGCTTGTCGAACCCATGGCGTCCATCGACTTTGTGCATAAGCTGAAGCAGTCTTTCCATGTGTCGTGCACCATGTGTAACGAACTGTTGCGCCGCCCTGTCAGGCGTGTGGCCGTTTGTGGCGGGGCAGGCGACTTCCTGTTAGACGAGGCTGTGAAGGCTGGTGCCGATGCCTTTGTTACGGGCGAGATGCATTACCACCAGTATTTTGGCTATGAACAGCAGATCCAGATTTGCGTCATTGGCCATTACCAGAGCGAACAGTTCACGTCAGAGATCTTTGAGGAGATTATCGAGCGTGAATGCCCGGGTGTCAGGACGTTCATCGCAGAAACGAATACAAATCCGATATTATATATTTAAACGTAAAGATTTATGGCAAAGAAAGATCCCACAGATTTGTCAGTGGAAGAGAAGCTGAAGACATTGTACCAGCTTCAGGCAGCGCTCTCGTCAATCGATGAGAAGCGTGCGTTGAGAGGTGAGTTGCCTTTGGAAGTACAGGACTTGGAAGACGAGATTGAAGGTCTGACCACCCGCATGGAGAAGATTCAGAATGAGATCGATGAGTTCCAGAAGGCCATCACTCAGAAGAAGGGCGAGATAGCCGATGCAGAGGCCAGTGTAGCCCGCTACAAGAGTCAGCTCGATGAGGTGAAGAACAACCGTGAGTATGATACTCTCTCGAAGGAGATTGAGTTCCAGTCGCTCGAGATTGAACTCTGCAATAAGAAGATCCGTGAGGCCAACAACCGCATTGCTGAGAAACAGCAGGAGTTGGCTGCCAACGAGGAGGTGATCAAGGAGCGTCAGGGCGATCTCGATGTGAAGAAGAACGAGCTCGAGGAGATTGTTACCGAGACGCGTGCCGAGGAAGAGAAGCTGAAGGAGAAGGTGAAGGACCTCGAGTCGAAAATCGAGAGCCGTCTGCTCACCTCTTTCAAGCGTATCCGTAAGAATGCCCGCAATGGTCTGGGTGTGGTTTATGTGCAGCGCGATGCCTGTGGCGGTTGCTTCAACAAAATTCCCCCTCAGCGTCAGTTGGATATCAAGATGCACAAGAAGATTATTGTCTGCGAGTACTGTGGTCGCATTCTGATCGATCCGGAGTTGGCAGGTGTCAAGATCGACAAGGCTACAGGCGAGGAGAAGAAGCCGCGTAAGCGCAGCATTCGTAAGACGGCCATGTCGAAGAAGGTGACCGATGCCAACGACATGGTTGACATCGACGATTAATAGTTAAAGATTTTCGTAGTCGGGCAGTTGCTCCAGGAAGATGTATTTCTGTTGGGCATAGTCCATTTTACAACAGTAGTGCTGGAGCCCGTTGCTCACCACGAGATAATCCACTTTCAGCAGAAGATTGTAGGCCGATATCTGGTCGAAAGTCTTCTGCTGAAGTGTTATAGTAGGAGCCTTGTATTCTATGATCATACGGGGCTTCAGTTCTTTCGTATATAATAAGGTGTCGCAGCGCAGTTTCTTCTCGCCGACCTTGAGTTCCACCTCGTTTGAGAGCAGGGCCTTGGGGTAGTGCTTTTGGTCTGTCAGGAAGTGCACGAAGTGCTGGCGCACCCATTCCTCAGGTGTCAAAGCCACGTATTTCCGGCGCAGAAAGTCGAAAATCTGCTGCTTTCCCCCTTTTTCTTTGATTTTAACAGGGTACGAAGGTAGGTTTAATCGAAACATTTTTGTAACTATTGATAACTTAGGCTGCATCTCGGAGATAAAAATAATCGAGATTATTTTGTATTTCGCTCGATTTGCACTAACTTTGTAGCCGCAAAGATACAAATATTATACGAGAAATCATCATGGCAGAAGCAAAAAATGTCACTTTCGACAGTATTATGCGCGATTTAGAGGCCCGCAAGTTTGTGCCCGTCTATTACCTGATGGGCGATGAGGCCTATTATATCGACCGTATAGCCGACTATATCGCTGAGCATGTGTTGCAGCCCGAAGAGCGTGATTTCAACCAGACCGTTCTCTTTGGCAGCGATGTCACAGCCGCTCAGATTGCCGATTATGCGCGCCGCTATCCCATGATGAGTGAGTATCAGGTGGTGATTGTAAAAGAGGCCCAGAACGTGAAAAATACCGATGCCTTAGCCCAGTATTTCAAGGCCCCCATGCCCTCAACAATCCTGGTAATGTGCCATAAAAACGGTACGGTGGATGGTCGTAAAAAGGAGTATGTAAAGGCCATTCAGTCGGCTGGGGTGCTGTTTGAGAGCAAAAAACTCAAGGAGCGTGATCTGCCTGCCTTTATTGAGGGCTATCTGAAACGGCGTGGGGTAGGTATCGATCCTAAATCCACACAGATGATTGCCGATAATATCGGGTCCGACTTGTCTCGCCTGACTGGCGAATTGGATAAGGTGATTCTCTCGCTGCCCGAAGATGTGAAGAAGGTGACGCCCCAAGTGGTGGAAGACCAGATTGGGGTGAGCAAGGAGTTCAATGGTTTCGAACTGAGAGACGCCATTGTCAACCGGAATGTGTATAAAGCAAACCTCATCATCAAATATTTTGACGAAAATCCAAAGGCTGGTAGCATCTACTCATTTCTCCCGTTGCTCTTTAATTATTTCCAGAATTTAATGATCGCGTATTATGCGCCAAATAACAAGAGTCAGGAGGCGGTGGGAGAGTGGTTGGAATTGCGAAATTCATGGTCTGCGAAAGACTACATGATTGGCATGCGAAACTACACTGGTATGAAGACGATGCAGATTATTTCCAAGATACGCGAAATCGATGCCAAAAGTAAGGGATTAGACAACCCTAACACCCCTCCAGGTGAGCTAATGAAGGAACTGATTTTTTACATTTTGCACTAAAATCCTTCCTTTTCTTGAGCTGGAATTTCTAAAAAGAGCACTTTTCTGGAGTGCTTTTTTTAGGCTCAAAAGCCGATAAAACCAAGGGTTTTCGGGCATTTTTACCCCTTCAAAACTCGCGTATTTCCAGATTTCTCTCCAGTGGTTCAGAATACGTGAGAAATGACAGATTTGGGCATTTTGAGCGTCCCTAAATTAATCGTTCACATTCTTTTGCATTTAAAAATCCGATCTTTGGTTTAAAAATCTAAATCACAAAAGACTAACTTTTGTGTTTTAATACTCAAATTTATAATTTTGCAAGATGGATTACAATCGCAAATTATTACTATTTAAATTTAAATTCTCGACTTTAAGTATCCAAACTTAAATACATACAATAGGTTGCTATTGTGATAAACGTGTATAAATCAGTTGATTATAGTTGAATTTATATATTTTGGTTTTGTTTTTCAGAATTCAAGACTCTGTTTTTTGCATATCCGACCTCGTTAAGACCATTTTGATTTAAATATTCCATTTATAACCAGTTATTTATGCAAAAAGCCTCAAATTTGTCTTTGATAGCTGTTTTGGTATTTAAATTCACATATACAAATCCAAACTCAAATTATCCACTTTGTAAATTTCAAATTCCAAATTCTTAATTTGTATTTTAAGATTTTAAATTTCTATATTTTCTTGTACAATTCAAAATTTTGCTTTAACTTTGTAAACTGAATGTAAAACGGGCTATTTTGCCCCTAAATGACGTTATTGAGTAATGAAGGATCGAATCAGACAGATTATGGAGTCTCTGAAGATGACTCAGTCGGAGTTTGCCAGCTATGTTGGTTTGGCACCAGCCACCCTTAGTAGTATCTTTAATGGTCGCACCCGCCCTACTCTGAATGTGGTGGAAGTGCTCAAAAAGAAAATTCCTAACATCAATATCGATTGGCTCTTGTTGGGTACAGGTGATATGTATTTCTCATCTCCTACCCCCTCGGAGGGTGTTGCTTCCCAGGAGCATCAGGGGAGCCAGGAGCGTTATCAGGTTCAAAATCCGATGCTCGATTTTGATCAGAATCCAGATCCGACCCCACAAAATGGTCCTTTAGTCACTTCAAATTCCAATAGTGTCCGTAGTACACGCCTGGATTTGGTTCGTGAAGAAGTTAAAAGTCTTGACAAACCGCAACGCCGTGTCCTTGAAATCCGGGTCTTCTACGATGACCAAACCTGGGAAACCTTCATTCCCTCCCGGAAATGAAGGTTTAAAGCAGGGTTCCCCTGCACCATCACCTCAACCCCAGCTGGGGGCTTGCCCCAAGCTCCATTTTAGCAGGGCTTTGCCCTGCACTATCACATCTCCCTCGCCAATCTTTGGCAAGGGGCTTAACTGAAAATTGCGGGCGACCGCCAATTTTCAGAGCTCATTAAGGTAAAATCGACCATCAAAGGTCGATTTTGGTACTTTCGGCTACCGCATTGTTAATTATGATAGTTGAGTTGTCCCAATTACCATTGAACTATTGAGCCGTCGCCAAATTGAGCCCCTTTCCAAGGGGCGGCGAAAGCAGGGATGTAAAAAACGCATGGCTCGCCCCGAAGGGGCACAGGCTTTGCGAGCCATACCAAAACTCTGTGAGAGAGATTAGGCGAGCGAACAGTTAAGTCCTTCCATATAGGGAAGGATTTAGGATAGGTGGATGCTTCTTTTAGTTCTTTTCTTCGCGCCGAAGAAAAGGACAGATTGGGGTCTGGGGGCGAGCCCCCAGCAGGGGTTAATGTGATAGTGCAGGGCAGCGCCCTGCTAAGGGACCTGGGGGGCAAGCCCCCAGCAGGGGTTGATGTGATAGTGCAGGGCAACGCCCTGCTTAAAGGGGTTTGGGGGTATCCCCCAGATGGTATGCAGGGCAACGCCCTGCAAAAAGAAACGATTTTATTTTGAGTTTTGCTCGATTTTTCTTAATTTTGCGCTCAAAATAAGATATTAAATGAAAAAATACATATTAGATTTGCAGGTTGTAGGTGTCGAACACCTACATGAACGGTATGTCCTGATCAAACTGACAGGCATTGAGCCCCTCCCCGAGATGCTCCCCGGCCAGTTTGTCGAAGTCCGTGTCGATGGCTCTCCATCTACATTCCTAAGGCGCCCGATATCCATCAATTTCGTGGATAGAGCCCAGAATCAACTCTGGCTCTTAGTGGCAACAGTGGGTGAAGGCACGCGTCACATGGCCGGTTTACGACCTGGCGACCTGCTAAACTGTGTCTTGCCTTTAGGCAATGGCTTTACCCCCGCCAGGACTGGTGAGAAGGTGCTGCTGGTAGGTGGTGGAGTAGGAGTGGCTCCCTTGCTCTATATGGGTGCAGAGATGCAGAAAGCGGGGGTTGAGCCAACGTTCCTGTTGGGTGCACGCACTTCGAAAGACCTGTTGATGCTCGATATATTTAAAAGGTACGGGCGCGTGTATATGACGACCGAGGACGGTTCTGAGGGTGAGAAAGGCTTTGTGACAAACCATTCCATCCTACAGGATGAGCATTTTGACCGCATTTCCACTTGTGGTCCCACGCCCATGATGAAGGCTGTGGCGCGCTATGCCCAGACCAATGGTGTGTCCTGCGAGGTGTCGCTCGAGAATATGATGGCCTGTGGCCTGGGAGCCTGTCTCTGTTGTGTGGAGAAGACTGTCGATGGCAACCTGTGTGTGTGCAAGGACGGTCCGGTGTTTGATGTCCAGCGCCTGCTTTGGACATGATGGAAGGTTTAAAAAAGAAAGTTATGGCAGATTTACGCGTTAAGATAGGTGATTTGGAGTTGAAAAACCCCGTGATGACGGCTTCGGGCACGTTTGGTTATGGTCTCGAGTTTGCCGATTTCATGCCGTTAGACGGCATTGGTGGCATCATTGTGAAGGGTACCACGTTGAAGCCCCGCGAGGGCAACGATTATCCCCGCATGGCCGAGACAGCCAGTGGCATGCTCAATTGTGTGGGACTTCAGAACAAGGGAGTCGATTATTTCTGTGAGCATATCTATCCGCAGATCAAGGACATCGATACCAACATGATTGTGAATGTCAGTGGTTCTTCGCCAGAGGATTATGCCGAGTGTGCAGCGCGGATTGATGCCTTGGAGCGCATTCCGGCGATAGAGCTGAATATCTCTTGTCCGAATGTGAAAGACGGTGGTATGGCCTTTGGAGTGACCTGTGCCGGAGCGTCGAGTGTGGTCAAGGCCGTGCGCCAGACCTATCATAAGACACTCATTGTAAAGCTCTCGCCCAATGTCACGGACATTGCTGAGATTGCGCGGGCTGTCGAGGCAGAGGGAGCCGACAGTGTATCTCTTATCAACACGCTCATGGGTATGGCGATTGATATCGAGAAGCGTTGTAAGGTGTTGTCGATAGGCACGGGAGGCCTTTCTGGTCCTGCTGTCAAACCTGTGGCTTTGCGCATGGTGTATCAGGTAGCCCGGGCTGTGTCTATTCCTGTCATAGGCTTAGGAGGCATTTCTTGTGCCGCTGATGCGATAGAGTTTCTTATGGCTGGGGCCACAGCCATAGAAATTGGCACTGCCAATTTCCTGGATCCGGCCATCTCCATTAAAGTCCGCGATGGTCTTAACCATTGGCTCGACTCCCACAGCTATTCCTCAGTCCAAGACATTATAGGGGTTCTCTAACCCCTATAACCCCTTTATGCAGGCTTTGCCTGCTGGGGGATACCCCCAAACCCCTTTTTAGCAGGGCGTTGCCCTGCACTATCACATCTATCCCAACCCTTTCTTGTCCTAAGAAAGGGCTTCGAACCTTTTTCCAAACCCTTTTCCAATCGTTGGAAAAGGACTTAACTGCTCGCTCGCCTGGGCTCACTCACAGAGTTTTGGTATGGCTCGCAAAGCCTGTGCCCCTTCGGGGCGAGCCATGGTCTTTTACATCCCTGCTTATGCCGCCCCTTGAAAAGGGGCTCAATATTAGGATGGTGTTCTAATGGCGATGTGAGGGGCTCGGGCATAAGGGCGCTTCGCGATTACCGCACAGTGCGTCATGTTTTAACGAAAATATTCCGCACGAGGAGGTCTTTAGAGACTGTAGATTTTTCTGAATCAACATTGAGTCTCAGATTGCAGGTGAGCAATCTGAGCAACGAAATACGAAATGCTGTTTGAGCGTAGCGAGTTCATTGAGTGATTTGGAAAAATATGCAGTCGGCCTCCGAGCTCAGGACGTTTTGTGTTCTTTCTTTTGCTTCGGTTTTCTTTCTGGCGACCAGAAAGAAAATGAAGAATAGGGTCTGGGGGCAAGCCCCCAGCTGGGGATGATGGAGGATTGCAGGGGAACCCTGCAAAACAACGCCCATACTGGGCATAAGTAGGAGTTTCAAAAATGAGGGAGAGCAATCGCTCTCCCTCAACCAACACAAAAACTAAACTAGACTTAACTAAAGCATGAAGGATTTTCACAAACCCTTAAATGCGATTGCAAATATACTATATTTTTTTTGAACCTCCAAATATCTATAACATTTTTTAAACCTAAAGTTGCTTTTTCTATAAATTAACTGAGTTATTCAGTAAAATATAGTCTAAAATAGTCATAGCAGCCATGGCCTCTACCACAGGAACAGCCCTTGGCAAAACACACGGGTCGTGCCTGCCTTTGGCAGTCAGCGTGGTGGCTCGGCCCTGCTTATCCACGGTGTTCTGTTTCTGGAGGATGGTAGCTACCGGTTTGAAGGCCACACGGAAGTAGATGTCCTTTCCGTTAGAGATGCCCCCTTGAATACCTCCGCTGTGGTTGGTAGTGGTAGTGATTCCGCTCGGAGCAGGATTCCATGGGATAAAAATATCGTTTTGTTCAGAGCCCCGGGCAGTGACACCCTCAAAACCCTCTCCATATTCAAAGCCCTTCACGGCATTGATACTCAGCATGGCACTGCCTAAGGCCGCATGGAGCTTACCGAATTCCGGTTCACCGATGCCTGCTGGACACCCCTTTATGACACAGGTGATCACACCACCGATGGTGTCACCCTCCTGTTTCACTTTCAGTATCAGCTGTTCCATCTGTGCAGCCTTTTCAGGATCCGGACAGCGCACGGGGTTCGTGTCAGTCAAGTTAAGGTCATAACGCTGATAGTCGCGGTCCAGAGCGATAGTCCCCACCTGCGAGGTATAGGCCTGAATGCTGATGCCCAACTGGTGCAATACCATTTTGGCCAGAGCCCCACCCACACACCGGCTGATGGTGATACGGGCTGAAGACCTTCCTCCGCCACGATGGTCTCTGATGCCATATTTCTCCTGATAGGTATAGTCGGCATGCGAGGGTCTGAACAAGTCGCGCATGTTGTCGTAATCCTGCGAGTGCTGGTTGGTGTTGCGCACGATAAACCCGATGGGACAGCCTGTAGATTTCCCTTCAAACACCCCACTGAGCAGTTCCACTTGGTCAGCTTCCTGTCGCGATGTGGTGAGTGCACTCTGTCCGGGTCGTCTGCGGTTCAGTTCCTGTTGGATGAAATCCACGTCAATGTCAATGCCCGGGGGCATACCGTCTATCACGCCTCCAATGGCCTCACCATGGCTTTCGCCAAAGGTCGTCAGCCTGAATATATTCCCAAACGTATTCATCACCTCTCCGCTCTAAACACTCAACACTAAACACTCACCCGCATCCTCCGCAGCCCTCGCTGCAGCCCTCTTTATCGCAGCCCCCATGACAGCCTTTGCAGCCGCCGGTGAGCTTTTTGATCAGATGCTGCACCTCTTCCTCAGTAGCCTCGCGGTTTTCTATCATTTTTCCCACGAAGTTCAGGGCTTTGCCAGCCAACGGGTGGTTCGTGTCGAGGGTAACTCCGTCGTTTTCCACCTTTTTCACCTGAGCCATAAAACGGTGGTCCTCATGGTCCATCAGGGTGATCACAGCCCCCTCGAAGATATGTTCGCTGTCGAATTTGCCATCCACCATAAACATATCGCGGTCCACCTTATGAACCCCAGCGGGTTCATAGGCTCCGAAAGCCTCCTCGGGTTGCAGTGTAAAGTCGAAGTTTTCGCCCTTAGCCACGCTCATCAGGTTGTTTTCGAAAGCATCGAGGGCTATTCCAAAACCGGTTATTAACTCGAAGGGGCGTTCCTCCCCTGTCTGCTCCTCCAGGTTCTTCTCCCCGTCCTTCACGCTGTACAGTTCGTAAACCACGGACAGGAATCTATTATTCTTTTCCATTACCTTATTTATAATATATAATTGCGGCACAAAGGTACGCAAATATTTTTAATTGACCTAATTTTAGGGGATTTTTCCCCTAAAAACCCCTTTTTTGCAGGCTTCGCCTGCTGGGGGATACCCCCAAACCCCTTTAGCAGGGCGTTGCCCTGCACTATCACATCTATCCCACCCTCGCCAATCTTTGGCAAGGGGCTTAACTGAAAATTGCGGGCGACCGCCAATTTTCAGAGCTCATTAAGGTAAAATCGACCATCAAAGGTCGATTTTTGTATTTTCGGCTACCGCGATATATGGGGCAGATATTGTTACGATGGTATTTTAATGGCGATGTGAGGGGCTCAGGCATCAGGGCTCGAAAATATTCCGCATGAAGGGGTCTTTAGAGGGTGTGAGATTTTCTGAATCAACATTGAGTCTCAGATTGCAGGAGAGCAATCTGAGCAACGAAATACGAAATGCTGTTTGAGCAAAGCGAGTTCATTGAGTGATTTGGAAAATCTTGCAGCCGGCCCCTGAGCTCAGGACTTTTTCGAGGGCTTATGCCCGAGTCTTAACCTAGTATTACCTACAAATAATAAGGATCCTTGACCTAAATCACGTTTACGCAACAAATTTTTGATTCAGGTCAAAAATGTGGGCTGTTATCGCACACAATTAGATAAAATTCTTGTTTTGTTGCGAAAATCGCCGTACCTTTGCAGCGTCAAAAGTAATAAAGACGTCCCGGAAACGGGAAGGCGGCTAAAACCCAAAGGGCCGCAAAAGGATAACAACATTATTAACGTAGGAGGAGCTTCACACACTTCTCTGAGTAAAGAAAAGAAAGGGTAAAAAGATGAAAAAGATGATTTTGACATTAGTGGCAATGCTGAGTATGACAACCGCATTCGCTGAAGGTGAGACTGCAAGCAGTGTAAACAACGTAGAGGCTTACGAGTTGAATGTCAATATGAATAAGCTCTCTAAGGCACTGGAGTTGGCTGATGATCAGAAAGAGGCCGTAGCAGATATTCACCACACATTCGCTTCAGAGCTGATGTTTGCTGCCCAGTACAGCAACGCAGACCGTGAGCGCATGGTGGCCCGTGCCATCGACAACGATGTGAAGTGGATGCGCTATGTGCTCAACGACAAGCAGATGCGTACGTATCTCATGCTGCTCAACACCACGATGAACAACCGTGGCCTGAACAAGTAAGTTTGTAATGTAAAAGTTTTTAATTGGTTTCTGTGGGGGCCTCCTGTGAAGGAGGTCTCCATTTTTTTTGGTTAAAATTTGCTCGTTTCGTTTTTTTTTGTTTACTTTGCACAAAGAAACCAAAACAAGTGCGATATGAGAAATGTGAAAGTCCTTATCCTGGCAGTGATTTCTGCCGTTCTCGTCAGTTGTGGATCCACGAATACAGTGCCCATTACAGGGCGCCAGCAGTCCCTGATGGTCAGTGATGGCGACATCCTTAGTCTCTCCACCCAACAGTATCAGGAGTTTATGAAGACCGCTAAGCTCTCCACCAATGCGGCCAATACCGCCATGGTGAAGCGGGTGGGGCAGAACCTTGCCAATGCTGTAACCTCCTATCTCAAGGCAGCAGGATTGTCAAATGATTTGCAGTATTACAACTGGCAGTTCAATCTGGTGCAAGACAAGCAGGTCAATGCCTGGTGCATGCCCGGCGGACTCATCTGTGTCTATGAAGGTATCCTGCCCGTCACGCAAGACGAGGCATCCTTGGCCATTGTCCTTGGTCATGAGATAGCCCATGCCGTAGCGCGCCATTCAGCCGAGCAGATGAGCACCCAGATGAAACAGCAGTACGGTGTGCAGACCTTAGGTGCTCTGGCAGGTATGCTGGGCATAGGCAACACTGCCGTGTCTATCGGTCAGGCCATTGCCGCCACAGGCCTTAACTTCGCCAATCTGAAGTATTCCCGCAGTCATGAGAGCGAGGCCGACCATATCGGACTTATCTTTGCCGCCATGGCCGGTTATAATCCCCAGGCTGCTTTGACCTTCTGGCAGCGCATGGCCTCGTTGAATCAGAACCAGAACACCTCCGAGTTCCTGAGCGATCACCCCTCTGATGCCACCCGTGTGCAGCAGATTCAGGGATGGATGCCCGAAGCCATGAAGTATTACAAGCCCCGTCAGACGCAGGCTGTCCCGACCACCCAGAAGGCCGGTACGAAGACTGCTGCCAAGAAGAGCACCATAAAATCCACATCAAAGACTGTCAAAAAGAAATAATTTTTACCTTTTTACCTTTTTACCTTTAAGATGTGGTATGCGATTGGTTCGCTGAACCGTCAGAACGAATTGAAGATCCGCGATGCCTTCCGTACGGAGGGTAAGGAGTGCTTTGTGCCGTTGCGCTACGACGTGGTCACGGTGAAGGAGCGCGTCAAGAAAGGTCAGAAGTCCCCCCGAGGTCAGTCTCTCGAACATAAGGAGCGCCGACTGGTGCCCGCCATTCCCGGTCTGGTGTTTCTCAAGGCCTATGCCCCTGTCGAGCAGATGAAAGACGATTTCCGTTTCCGCAAGGAGAGTGTTTTCCTGCGCAAATCCACCTTTACCAACAAAGAAGACTATCTGACGGTGTCCGACCACGACATGGAGAACTTCATTGCCTTCAGCGAGAAGGCCGGTGAGAAGATTACCTATTTCAGTCCCGGTGAGATCCAGTTGCGCCCCGGCGACAAGATCCGGGTGAATGGTGGTCTCTACGATGGTCGCGAGGGCATTGTCATGCGGGTGAAAGGCAAGCGCAAGAAGCTGTTGGTCGTTTCCATCCCCGGCATCCTCTTTGCCTCGGTAGAGATGGAGCCCGACCTGGTTGAAGTGGCTTCCGGTACTTCTGCTGAGAAGTCTGAAAGGCCTGTGCAGGCCAGACTCTCCAGCAAGGAGATGGAGTCTGATAAGCAGCAGCTTCTCCGGTTGGCGAAACGGGTGCTTTTCGAGATTCCTTCTACTTACCAGCAGGAAAAGGAGTATTATCTTCTCCTTAATGAACTGAAACTCACGGCTTCCCGTCTTTCTGCGGTCAAGGGGTTCATTCCCTCTCAGGAGGCCGAGTTGGCCCTTCCCTTATACCTGGCTGCCTTCAAGCTCCAGCAGGATGTTGAGCCTGCCGAACAGCGTTTGCGAAAGGCTATTGACCGTCTCCAAGATACGAGTCTTTTGAAGCTTCGCTGTCAAATGTTTCTTTCTGTCCTTGCGAAGGACGATGAACTTTTTTCCAAAGTCCAGGAGCGCTTTGACGCTCTCAAAGCTTCAAGGCTTTCAGTCAAACAGCGTTTTCTTCTCGAGGAGTTCGAGTTCCTCAAACCGAAGGTTTAATTCCCCTGCCCCTTAACAAGGGGCGCTAATGCAGGGCTATGCCCTGTATGTTCACATCAACCCCAACCCCTTCTTGTCCTAAGAAGGGGCTTCGACCTTAACCCTAAATCCCTTAGCCCTCTCCAGGGCAGGGACTTAACTGTTCGCTCGCCTAAGCTCACTCACAGAGTTTTGGTATGGCTCGCAAAGCCTGTGCCCCTTCGGGGCGAGCCATGGTCTTTTACATCCCTGCTTGCGCCGCCCCTTGGAAAGGGGCTCAATTTGGCGATAGTGTTCTCATGGCGATGTGAGGGGCTCAGGCATAAACCGCACGGTGCTTCATGTTTCCTAACGAAAACATTCTTGCGTCCCTTCGGTAGCAAGCGCTTCGCGATGACCGCACGGTGCTTCATGTTTCCTAACGA
>CACXVS010000019.1 GCA_902771155.1 uncultured Prevotellaceae bacterium | reverse complement strand
TCCTATTCAGCAGCGACGATCAGTTACACCCTGACTGTTAACAAGGCTGCTGCGACGGTGACGTTTGCCTCAAAGACAGCCAATGCCAAGATGGGTGAGACTTATGCCGGACAGACTGCCACCACAAGTCCTGCAGGTTTGGTGCTTAAGTATTCTTCATCGAATACAGGTGTGGCAAAGGTGAATGAGAGCACTGGTGCTGTGTCATTGGTGGGTGCAGGCTCTACGACTATCAAGGCCTCGTTTGACGGTAACACCAACTATAATGCTGCTGAAGACAGCTATACACTTACCGTGTCGAAGGCCGATGCCGTTGAGGTGGAACTTAGTTTCGCTTCAGATAAGGTAACGGCTACTTATGGAGATGGTACAGTGTCGGCACCCAGTCTGAATAATCCACAACAGTTGTCCCTGACTTGGAGTAGTAGCAATGTAAATGTTGCAACCATTGGCAATAATAACAAGATTCAGATTGTCGGTGCAGGACAAACGGTTATTTCAGCTGCCTTTGCTGGTGATGATACTTATCAGGCCAAGACTGTCAGTTTTACTTTGATAGTGAATAAAGCCGCTGTAACAGTGACATTTGATACAGAGGCTGAAACTGCCACGTTAGGTGAGTCCTTTACCTCGCCCAAGGCTACCATAACTCCTCGTGATCTCCAGCTTGTTTATTCATCAACAGATAAATATATAGCAAAGGTAGAAGGCAGCACGGGAGAAGTGACTTTGAGAGGAGTTGGAACCGTCAAGATTACTGCGACTTTCAAAGGTTCTGATAATTACGAGTCTGCTTCCGCTTCTTATGAGTTGACGGTATTGGAAGGAACTCTGCCCCCTCCGACATTGGAACCGATTGTGAAAGAAGAGGATTATTGGATGGACGAGGAATTCTTCATAAATGCCGATGGCAGTGAAGTGGATCTCTCGAATACCATTATTAACGATATCCTTTTCACCCTGAAGAATCAGAGTTCGCCAGAGGGAGATGGTTACGATACAGAAGAAAAGTGTATTGTGATTAACACTCCGACATCCGCTTCTACATTAGATGCCCTTCTAGCTAATGGTGTGGAGCCTGGCTCTGAAGAGTATGCCAGTCAGTTTACAGGAATGACATTTATGGTGCCACCAGGTGATGGTTATGTGATTGTCACCTCTCAGGAAGCCGAAGGTGCTTATCTGATGGCAAAGGTAGGCGACAGTGAACCAGTAGCCATTCATATGGAGGAGATGGGTGACTACGACATTCCGTACTTGAGCGATGAGATTACATTCGTTTACTTGTGGAAAGCCGGTACAGGTTTCTCGAATGATGTCCGTACAAGGGGAAAGAAGACAATGTCTGATGTGAAGGTTCGTGGTGTTTCTCACAAGAGTAAAGGACGTAGCGGTATCCAGCAAGTGTATGATGATGCAGCTATCGATCAGCCTTGGTATGACTTGAGTGGTCAGCGGATTACTAAACCAGTGAAGAAAGGTGTGTATATCCACGGTAACCGGAAGGTCGTTATCAAATAACCAATGAAAAGCCTCGCCAGTCTTGGCGAGGCTTTATTGTTTCTATTTCGGTTGTTCGGCCTCTAATTTGTCGACGGCTCCAGAGAGAGGGTTGAGCCAAAGACGAGTGGTATAGCGCTTATTGAAGAGGGCTGCACTGAGGAGTTCTGTATTGCCAAATTGTCCGGCAGGGAAATCCGTGGTCAAGATTGCCTTTTGAGAATCAGAAACCGTTGAACGAAGGCGCCCTGGGATATTGACATAGATGCCAGCCACTTGCTTATTCTTTTTCTTGGGATCGACGGGCTCTGGTGCTGGCACCGTCTTTAAATCTTCTATATTAATATAATAAGGTACGCCTGCGAGGTCGTCCTTATCCACTAGTCCCAGTTTCTGAGAGAAACGGAAGAGCACATCGTGCTTGATTTCCTTATCAGGTACGATGGTGAAGGTATATTCTGCTGTATCCTTGATAAGGGTGCCAGTGAAGAGACTGGTAAGAGCCTGGTCTTGTTTGTCAAGTTGGCTGAGCATCAGTTTGAGTTGTTCCCCGTCTTTAGGCATGTTGTCAGCCTGTCCTCTGATAAGCAGATTACGGCTCTCCCGGATTTCGTAGATGTCCTGTGCCGTCAGTTCTGCCATTTTAGCCGTGCTGCCAGCTGCAAGAATCTCCTCACTCATATATTGGCGAGGATTGATAATGGCTTGTCGCAGGGCAGGCACAAAAGGCTCGGGCAGTGATAGCTTCTTGGGCTCCGCGTTGATCGCCAACAAGATACCGTCATCGGAGAGGCGGACATTCGTGGCAGAGGTCTTGACATCGAACTTCACGGCAAACCCCTTTGTGGTGTCAGCAACAGCGAAGGCTTCCTGACGGATGTTGGTAATGCGGTAACTGACGGATGGGTTAGGGGAAACGTCTTGGATGCGCAGATAGCGTTCAGAGTATTTGCAGAAGTCGCCTGGGGTATAGGTGCTTTTTTCTATCTGTATGGTGATGGAAACAGCAGTCTTTGGCAGAAAGTAGATAGCGCCCTCTGTCGTTACACCAGGTGTATAATAACTGCTGGCAGTCTGGGCGTTGAGTGGTAGAAAGGTGCAGATGTATAAGGGCAGGATGATTACCCATTTGGAAATTTTCATACTATTCATTGAGACGTTTGAAGGCATTTGGCAGATACTGGATAATATCACTGGCGATGACGCTTTCCTCGCCAAGTTCGCGAGTTGCGATGTCACCGGCCAGACCATGGAGATACATGCCAACGACACAAGCATCCTCCTGCTTGTAGCCTCTGGCTAGCAAGCCCGTGATGATTCCTGTCAGCACGTCGCCGCTACCAGCTGTCGCCATACCGGCATTGCCTGTAGAGTTAAAAATAATATGTCCGTCGGGCAGACAAAGAGAGGTGTTATGTCCTTTCAGAAGCACATATCCATGAATGCGCTGAGCCAGGTCGCGTGCTTTCATCAACCGTTCATAGCTGTCGGTGCAGTTTCCTTCCAGGCGGTCGAACTCTTTGGGATGAGGTGTTAAGATGATGCCCTTGGGCAACTGCTGTATCCAAGCACGGTGATTGGCAAGGATATTGATGGCATCGGCATCGGCTACTAGCGGGCACTGGGTGCGACGCAACTGGGCGATAATGGCAATGGCAGTCTGTTCGTTTGTACCCAGACCTGGGCCAATGCCAACAGCGTTGAAGTCCTCTGTCTCCACTGCTTCAGAAAAGGTGGTTTCTTCCTTGTCGAACTGTATAATGGCCTCAGGAACGCTAATCTGTATAATCAGGTTGTTGCGCTTGGGAGTGTGTACCGTCACTTTACCTGCTCCTGCTCTCAGACAGGCTTTGGTGGCAAGCACGGCTGCTCCGCCCATGCCATAACTACCTGCGATAATGAGTGCATTGCCCATCTTGCCCTTGTGGGCGAAGGGGTCGCGTTTTAACAATCTTGGTAGGATGTCGCTCTCCTCCAACAGGGTGTACTGGGAGTCGATTTTTTCAATACCTTCTTTACTCAGGCGGATGTCAAGCACACGCAGTTGTCCGATAAACTGCTGATTCTCTGCGAAGAGGAATGAGAGTTTCTTTTGCTGAAAAGTGAGCGTCATATCGGCACGGATGATATTGGCGCGTACATTGTAAGTGTTATCCTCTGGCATCAGTCCCGATGGGATGTCAATGCTGACCACTTTTGAAGGCGAACTGTTGATATACTTTACCAGCGAAGCAAATCCTCCTGCCAGTGGTTTGTTCAGGCCGGTTCCAAAGAGACCGTCGATGATAAGCATGTTGGCCTCCAACTGTGGGGGATCAAACTCTTGTGTGACCTCCACGAGGGCTTTCGATCGCTTTTCGACCAGTCGCTGTTTGTTAAGGGTACAGTTTTCTGAAAGATTACCTTGTATATTGAAAAGCCACACCTTTACGTCGTAGTTCTTCTCAATCAGCATCCTGGCAACGGCTAGTGCATCTCCACCATTGTTGCCTGGCCCTGCAAACACAATAACTGGCGTAGCACTGCTCCATGTGTCGGTAATGACTTGTGTCAGTGTCTTAGCGGCACGCTCCATCAGATCAATGGATTTGATGGGCTCGTGGTCAATCGTATATTTGTCAAGTTCGTGCGTCTGGGCACTCGTAAATATTTTCATAGGTGCAAAAATACGAAAAATATGCTAACGAATAGCAGACTTTGGCAGAATTTTTGTAATTTTGCAGAAAATTTAATGTTTTCAGCGTATGGGTATTGTAAAAATCAAGGACAAGACATTTAGAACATCTATCTCTGAAACAGAGATTAAGGCACGTGTGAAGGCCATTGCCCAGCAGATTAGCAAGGATATGGAAGGGAAGAAGCCTTTGTTCTTAGGCGTGCTGAATGGTTCTTTTATTTTTGCTGCTGACCTGATGCGAGAGATGACCATCCCTTGTGAGATTTCGTTTGTAAAACTTGCTTCCTATCAAGGTACAACCTCCACTGGTAAGGTTAAGGAGGTGTTGGGCATCAACGAAGATTTGTCAGGGCGTACTGTGATAATCGTTGAGGATATTGTAGAGAGCGGTCAGACCATGAAGCGAATGATAGAGTCGTTAGGGACTCGGAATCCGTCATCAGTCCATATCTGCACGCTGTTTTTCAAACCCGACAAACTGCAGGAGGAGTTGGCGATCGACTATGTGGCTTTCCGCATACCTGACGATTTTATCGTGGGCTACGGGCTCGACTACGACGGACTGGGTCGTGAGCTGAAAGACATTTATACGATTGTTGAGGAATAACAAACGCAACTAGATATGAAGAATATTGTAATTTTCGGAGCGCCAGGTTCTGGTAAGGGAACTCAGAGCGACAAATTGATAGAGAAGTACGGTCTGAACCACATCTCCACTGGTGATGTACTTCGCAATGAGATTAAGAACGGTACCGAACTGGGTAAGACGGCTAAGGGCTTTATCGACAATGGTCAGTTGATTCCCGACGACCTGATGGTGAGCATCCTTGCCAGTGTCTATGACAGTTTTGGAAAGGCTCATAAAGGTGTCATCTTCGATGGCTTCCCCCGTACGATCCCACAGGCTGAGGCTTTGAAGAAGATGCTTGCAGAACGTGGCGACAAGGTGGCTGCTATGATCGAGCTCGACGTTCCTGAGGATGAGTTGATGAAGCGCCTGATCCTGCGTGGTCAGCAGAGCGGACGTGCCGATGACAATGAGGAGACCATCAAGAAGCGCCTCGTGGTGTACCACAGTCAGACTCAGCCCCTTATCGAGTGGTATAAGCAGGAAGGCGTACATTATCATATTAATGGTCTTGGCGAGTTGGATCGGATCTTTGAGGATATCTGCAAAGTAATAGATGGAATCTAATTTCGTTGACTATGTGAAGATTTATTGCCGCTCTGGCAAGGGCGGCAAGGGCTCTATGCATCTTCGCCACGTGAAGTATAACCCCAATGGTGGACCCGACGGTGGCGATGGTGGCAAAGGTGGTAGCATCATCCTGCGAGGCAATCACAACTACTGGACGTTGCTCCATCTGAAATACGAGCGCCATATCTTTGCAGAGCATGGCGGCAATGGCGGCAAGGACAAGTGCCATGGCACCGATGGCAAGGACGTCTATATCGATGTGCCCTGTGGAACAGTGGTCTATAATGCCGAAACAGGAAAATATGTGTGCGATGTCACCTACGATGGTCAGGAGGTGTTGTTGCTGAAAGGCGGACGTGGCGGATTGGGTAATTTCCAGTTCCGTTCTGCCACCAATCAGGCCCCTCGTTATGCCCAGCCTGGTGAGCCCATGCAGGAGATGACCATTATCCTCGAGCTGAAACTCTTGGCTGACGTGGGCCTTGTGGGATTCCCCAACGCAGGTAAGTCCACACTGGTGTCCTCGCTGTCCAATGCCCGTCCGAAGATAGCCAATTATCCTTTTACCACGATGGAGCCCTCTTTGGGTATTGTGGGTTATCGCGACAACAAGTCGTTTGTGATGGCTGATATCCCCGGCATTATCGAAGGAGCCTCTGAGGGTAAGGGCCTCGGACTGCGATTCCTTCGCCATATCGAGCGTAACTCGCTGTTGCTCTTCATGGTTCCTGGCGATACCGATGACATCAAGCGCGAATACGAGATCCTGCTCAACGAGTTGGCACAGTTCAATCCGGAAATGCTCGACAAGCACCGTGTGCTGGCAGTGACCAAGTGCGATCTGCTTGACGACGAGCTCATCGAGATGCTCAAGGAGTCGCTCCCCAAAGATCTGCCCGTTGTCTTCATCTCTGCCGTTACTGGTTTCGGACTCGAAGAACTCAAAGATGTGCTCTGGCGCGAACTGAATGCTGAGAGCAACAAACTCGCCTCCGTCATGGCTGAAGACACCCTCGTACATCGTGACAAGGATATGAGCCATTTTGCCCAGGAACTGGCTGATGAGGGTGAGGATGGAGATATCGAGTACATCGACGACGATGAGATAGAGGATATCGAAGATCTTGAGGATTTCGAATATGAGGAAGAAAATCCTTAAACCCCAATTGACCTATTACGATATTGCTGAAGGCGTAACAGCCTTCAGTTCTACTCGTCATGGTGGCTATAGTCAGGGTCCTCATGGGGAGTTCAATGTCAATCTCTTTTGTGGTGACGAGCCCGAAGACATTGCTTTCAACCGCAAGACCTTGTGCCAGTTGCTGAAGATCGGCACCGATCGTCTTGTCATGCCCCATCAGGTCCACGAGACGGGCATTGCCCAGATAGGTCACACCTTCTTCCGTCTTTCTGAAGAGGTGCGACTTCAGGTGCTAGAAGGCATTGATGCCCTGATGACCAACCTGCCTGGTGTCTGCATTGGCGTTTCCACTGCCGATTGTATTCCCATCATCATTTACGACCCCGAACATCATGCAGCCAGTGTGGTTCATAGTGGTTGGCGAGGTACGGTGGCCAATATCGCAGGTGTAGCCGTGACCTCGATGCAGATGGCCTATCACTCTCGTCCTGAAGTCCTGAAAGCCGTGATTGGTCCGGGCATCTCACTCGAGCATTTCGAGGTGGGCGATGAGGTCTATGAGCAGTTTGCCGGGGCGGGTTATCCCATGGAGCAGATTGCCCGTCGCTATGAGAAATGGCATATCGATCTGTGGCAGTGTTGTCGTCTTCAGTTAGAAGATGTGGGGCTTCAGACGGATCATATTGAGGTGTCGGGCATCTGTACCTATGCCCATTCCGACGACTATTTCTCAGCCCGCAAACTGGGTGTTGATTCAGGTCGCATCCTGACTGCTGTTGTCCTTCATTAGCTTTTCATAAGTTTTTTTGCGAAAAATAAAAAAACTTTCGGTTTTATCACTTTATCTCAATTCTTTTGTTTAAATTTGCAACCGAAAAGGTATATTCGGTCTTTGACCGATAGGTATAATTAATTAAAACAGTTCATTTTTATGCAGAAAAGATTTTTCTTGCTGATTGTTACGCTGCTGACCATGTCGCTGGCAGCTGTGGCTCAGGTTACGACCTCTGGTATCACAGGTATCGTAACTGCAGGCGGTGAAGAGGCCATCGGTGCCACCATTACCGCTAAGCACGTTCCTTCTGGATCTGTTTATCGTGCAGTGACCAATGTGAACGGACGCTACACCATTACCGGTATGCGTTCTGGTGGTCCTTACGAGGTGGAGTTCAGCTACATTGGCTATCAGACAACGAAGTTGACAGGTATTACTCTCGCCCTGGGACAGAATGGCGTGGTCGATGCAGCTCTTCAGGAGGGTAGCGAAATGCTACAGGAGATTGTGATTACTGCTGATGGCAACAACACCATGCGTAGTGATCGTTCAGGAGCCGTAACCAACATTGATGCCAATGCGATGGCAAACGTACCAACCATAGGCCGTTCAATGACCGACATCATGAAGCTTACTCCTCAGAGTAGCTCAGCCAGTGGTATGGCAATTGGTGGTGGTAACTACCGTCAGTCAAGCATCACCGTCGATGGTGCAGCCTTCAACAACGCGTTTGGTCTGGGTTCTAGTCCGCTCCCTGGTGGAGGTACTCCTATCTCGCTCGATGCACTCGATCAGATGACTATCTCCATTACTCCGTACGACGTTCGTCAGAGCGGATTCACCGGTGGTGGTGTCAATGCTGTGACCAAGAGTGGTACCAACGAGTTCAAGGGTACCCTTTACACCTACCTTACCAGTACCTCTCTGAAGGGTAACCGTGTGGGTAACACCGTGTTCGATGTGGAAGATGGTCATACCAACACCTATGGTGCTACTCTCGGAGGCCCAATCATCAAGGATAAGCTTTTCTTCTTCGTCAATGGTGAATATGAGGACAATGTGATTGCTGGTCCTGTGGCTCGTGCTGGTGATGGTTCTGTGCCTTATTCTACGACCAACCGTCGTCCACAGATTGAGGAATTGGAAGGTCTTTCCAATTATCTGCAGAAGACCTATGGTCTGTCCACAGGTCCCTGGCAGGATTATAACATCAAGACACCTGCTTATCGTATCCTCGCCCGTTTGGACTGGAACATCAACGACAACCATAAGTTCAATATTCGTTTCACCAATTCTAACCGTAAGAGCTCCAGCCCTGCTTCTGCCTCTCGTTCTGTAGGCTCTAACAGGTCAAACGACATCTACGGTGGTAGTCAGAATGATTTTGGTAGCAATACCAACTATGGTATGAGTTCACTCTCGAGCCGTTACTATGCAGAATATCGTTTTACCTCTTTCGCAGCTGAGTTGAACTCTAAGTTTGGTAAGTTCAACAACACCCTTCGTGGTACTTACTCATTCCAGGATCAGCCTCGTTCTACGGAGTATAACGATGCAGCTCCAATCGTGGAAATTGTGATGAATGATGGTCAGGACCACTATCCTTCTTGGGCTTACACGGGTGATATCTTCACCTATATCAACCTGTCTCAGACCAAGAATACCGTTATCACTGACGAGGTGAACGTCACACTGGGTAAGCACAACCTCTTTGCTGGTCTTCAGTACGAGCACAACTTCGCAGCCAACGGCTATGCCCAGGCAGCTGCAGGTTACTATGTGTACGAGGCTACATCTGAAGAGGCTGCTACTGGCAACTGGAGTGCCGTCTTTGGGCGCTCTCCGCGTGCCTTCGGTGTCACTTACGGTAATAATCCCAGCCACTCGAGTTTCACCTCAGAGATGAGCACTAATCAGTGGTCGCTCTATTTCCAGGACAACATCACCTGGAGCGAGCGTTTCCGCACTTCTATAGGTGTACGCTTCGAGTTGCCTTCTTATCCCTCACTGAAGGATAACTACAATGCTGATTACTACGCCCTCGACTTCGGAGGTCGTCACTTCCGTACCGACAATGTGCCCGATGCCAGTGTGAGCTTCTCTCCACGTGTTGGTTTCAACTGGGACATCACAGGCGATCGTAAGTACATCCTCCGTGGAGGTACTGGTCTCTTCGTAGGTCGTATGCCGTTCGTATGGCTTATTTCAGCTGTAGGTAACTCTGGTATGGGCCAGACCACCTATTGGGCTACTCAAGAGAATGGCGGCATCCTGCCCACCTTCACGATGAGTCAGGAGGATATGCTGAGGCAGATCAATGCCACCAGCTCGACCTCTGTTCCTGGTAGTCCTACTATCCTGAGCGAGGATTTGCGCATGCCTAAGACCTGGAAGGCCTCTCTGGCATTCGACGCCAAGTTGCCTTTCGGTATCGACTTCACCACCGAGTTTATCTATAACAGGGATCTGAACCCCGTGGTTGTATCTAATGCCAATGTCTATTGGGACGGCACTTCTACCATTGACCTTGGTCATGGTGATGTGCGTCACAAGATGTCAACTTACAACAGGCAGAATGCTTATCTGTTGGAGAATGCAGGCTCGAAGGCTTACTACGCCTCACTGAGCTTCCAGCTGCACAAGGCCTTCGACTTCGGTCTCGACCTGAATGCCAGCTACACACTCTCAACGGCTAAGAGCTATACCGAGGGTATTGGCGACCAGGTGTCATCAGCCTACAACAACTATCGTAACTCCATCAATGCTGTGAATGACAACGAGACAGGTTATGCTACCTACGTTGCTCCTAACCGTCTGATTGTCGGAGCTAGCTATAAGCTGAAGGAGTCGAAGAACGCCACCTCTACGTTCAGCCTCTTCTATGATGCCTATCAGTATGGTTATCTGGGCAGCTATGCCTATAGCCGTTACTCTTACATCTTCAACAGCAATGTCAATAGCGACCCGTCGGCTCCTGGCAACCTGCTCTATATCCCTGCTTCGCGTCAGGAACTGAACAGTTGGGACTTCAAGGAGGGTAAGGTTAATGGTGAAACTTATACCGCAGATATGCAGCGTAACGACTTCTGGGAGTTCATCAACCAGGATGACTACCTGAAGGATCGCAAGGGTGAGTACACGGAGCGTGGTGGCGCTAAGATGCCTTGGCATCATCAGCTCGACTTCAAGTACCTGCGCGACATGAATGTTCAGATCGGTAAGACCAAGCACGCTCTGCAGCTCGGTATCGATATCGAGAATGTCCTGAACTTCCTCTGCAAGGACTGGGGTCTCTACAAGCAGATTACGGGTAACACGCTGCTGACTTACGATGCTAAGAACAACCAGTATCAGTACAACCTTGTGAATGGTGAGCGCCACCTCTCAACGTCGCAGAACTACGAGAGCACCGCTTCTACCTATCGCATCCAGTTCACGATCCGTTACCTCTTCAACTAAGGCATTCGGACGTTGATAAAGTCAATCCCCGTCGGAGTTCGTCTCTGGCGGGGATTCTTTGTTTCTGCAACGTAAGCAAGCTGTTTTTTTATCGGGTATCATTTTTCGTTTCAAACTTTGAAACGTACATACCAAACTTTGAAACGTACGTACCAAACTTTGAAACGTACATACCAAAGTTTGAAACGAAAAAAGAAACGGGTGGAAAACAGTCCGGAAACGTGTAAAAAACAGAAAGGGTGTTCCACAAAAGTGAAACACCCTCTCTCTGGTAGGGACACCCGGGCTCGAACCGGGGACCTCTGCAATGTGACTGCAGCGCTCTAAACCAACTGGGCTATGCCCCTGAGATTTTTGTTTTGCGGGTGCAAAGGTAAGCAATATTTTTGAAATCGCCAACGTTTTAGCGGTTTTTTTCTTGTCTTATTCCAATTTCAGCTTTTTCTTTGCGTCGTCTATTTCATGATTCAGTTGGATTGCCTTCTCTGTAACCGAGGCTCCTTCCTCGTTTTCCCCAGATACGCTCTTTTCCAATTGCAGCCTTTTCTTGCGGTAGCTCTCCAGTTCCTCGTCGGTAACGTCCATGATCTGCTGGCATTGCTGGAACCGGCGCTTCATGATCTTCAGGAGCTCTCCGCTTACGAGGGTTGGCGAAAGGTAGTCGAAATTGAGGAAGGTCTTGACGGTGCCCTCGTAATAAGGCTGTTCTCTGACGATGCTCTTTTGGGTGGAGTCGCAAACCGCCGTTTTGTACTGCCTGCGGTCCAGGTAGAATTCGGCCACATTCTGGGTGAAGAGCACATTGCCTACCGTGTTGATGGTTTCGATGCTCGAAGAGAAGATGTGCTCTGTGGTCTCGGGATAGTCCAACTGTGGCGTGAGTTGTATCAGATGGAACCTCAGGCTGTCGAATCTGGTGGTGTCTTTGGCGATTTGCAGCTGATACTGCATCAACTGTTGCAGGTTGGAGTCGGCTGCGGCTACCGAATTCAGCGAGGTGTACATGTCGTACATCACCATCATCACAATCTCTCGCTTTTCCTTTTGCTTCTTGTTGTAGTCGATGATACCGGCCGTACCAAAGGTAAGGGCGATGGATACGGTGGTGGCAAACAGCGACAGCAGGAACTGCTTGAGCGAAGACATTCCGCTGCCCATTTTCAGGCTTTTGGGGGTATGCAACTTGATGTTCATGGATGCAAAGGTAAGCATTCTTTTTGGAATCAGCCAAAGTTTTCGGTGTTTTTTCCCTGTTGGCTGCGGTTTTATGAAAAACTTAACGGCCGCTCCAGGTATCCCGAAGCGGCTGGTAAACAATCTTCTTCATAATTTTTTCCGGGGCAAAAAAAGTTTGTTTTTGCGCTATAACTATAATTATTCTTAATGCGTGCGCGTAATTCATATTAATTTTGTACCTTTGCATGCAAAATTAAAATTAGAGTTTATAGTTTAGAGTTTAAAGTTTACAGATATGGCACAAGAAGATGTTTTTAAGAAGATTGTGAGCCACTGCAAGGAGTATGGCTTCGTGTTTCCCTCAAGTGAGATTTACGATGGTTTAGGCGCCGTTTATGATTATGGTCAGAACGGTGTGGAGCTGAAGAATAATATCAAGCAGTACTGGTGGAAGGCCATGACGATGCTGCACGAGAACATCGTGGGTATCGACTCGGCTATCTTCATGCACCCAACGATATGGAAGGCTTCTGGACACGTAGATGCCTTTAATGATCCCCTCATCGACAACCGCGACTCTAAGAAGCGCTATCGTGCTGACGTGCTGATTGAGGATCAGATTGCCAAGTACGACGAGAAGATCCAGAAGGAAGTGGAGAAGGCTCGCAAGCGCTTTGGCGATAGCTTCGACGAGGCTAAGTATCTGGAAACCAGCGAGCGCGTGAAGGAGACCAAGGAGAAGCGCGACGCTCTGCATGCTCGTTATGCAGCTGCTATGCAGGGTCCTGACCTCGACGAACTGAAGCAGATTATCCTCGACGAGGAGATTGTTTGCCCCATCAGCGGAACCCGCAACTGGACGGATGTGCGCCAGTTCAACCTGATGTTCTCTACCGAGATGGGTGCCAGTGCCGATGCTTCGATGAAGATCTACCTGCGTCCGGAGACGGCTCAGGGTATCTTCGTGAACTACCTGAACGTGCAGAAGACGGGTCGTATGAAGATTCCTTTCGGAATCGCCCAGATCGGTAAGGCCTTCCGTAACGAGATTGTGGCCCGTCAGTTCATCTTCCGTATGAGGGAGTTCGAGCAGATGGAGATGCAGTTCTTCGTACAGCCCGGTACGGAACTGGAGTGGTTCCCGAAGTGGAAGGAGACCCGTATGAAGTGGCACCAGGCCCTGGGCTTCGGTGCAGAGAACTACCGTTTCCACGACCACGACAAGTTGGCTCACTATGCCAACGCTGCTACCGATATCGAGTTCAAGATGCCGTTTGGCTTCAAGGAGGTGGAGGGTATCCACTCTCGTACCAACTTCGACCTCTCGCAGCATGAGAAATATAGTGGCAAGAGCATCAAGTACTTCGATCCTCAGACCAACGAGAGCTATACCCCGTATGTCATCGAGACCTCTATCGGTGTCGATCGTATGTTCCTCTCTATCATGTGTCATGCCTACGATGAGGAGAAGCTCGAGAATGGCGAGACCCGCGTGGTGCTGAAGTTGCCCGCAGCCCTGGCTCCTGTGAAGTGTGCCGTGATGCCTCTGGTGAAGAAGGACGGTCTGCCTGAGAAGGCCCGTGAGATCATTGACCAGCTGAAGTTCCACTTCAATTGCCAGTACGACGAGAAGGACTCTATCGGAAAGCGCTATCGTCGTCAGGACGCCATTGGTACCCCATATTGCGTTACGGTGGATCACGACACCCTGAACGATGGTTGTGTAACGCTTCGCTTCCGTGACACGATGGAGCAGGAGCGCGTGGCCATCAGTGAGCTGAACTCGATTATCGAGGATAAGGTGAGCATCGCATCATTACTGAAGAAACTCCAATAAGGATGAAGTATTGGAAATACATATTGCTGAGCGTGATGCTATTCCCATTCGTGGGAATGGTGTCATCGTGCAGTGATGACGGTTCTGAGGAAGACGACCATGCCAACTGGCAGGAGCGCAATGAGGCTATGACCAACCAGTGGGCCGCTAACACTTCGTTGAAAAAGATCAAGTGCTACACGAAGGATCAGGCTTCGGTGGGTGCCAATAGCGACTATATCTATGTGGAGGAGTTGGCTGATACCCCAGAGACGAATCCTGAGTGCAAGCCCATGGCCAGCGAGGACTCCCCGTTGTTTACGGATAAAGTATGGGTGGCCTATCGCGCCCGTCTCATCCCTACCACTGCCTATCCTGAGGGTGAGGTCGTGGACCAGTCGTTCTCTGGCGACTTCAGTTGGAAGACGGCAGATGTTACCGAGGGCAGCAGTTTTATCCCTGGGTTCAGTACGGCCCTGATGCACATGCACGTTGGCGATCGCTGGCGTGCGTACATCCCCTATCAGTTGGCCTATGGGACGAGTTCTTCTTCGCCACCCGCCTATAGCAATATGATCTTCGAGATAGCCCTGTTCGACTTCTGGAACCCAGACGACGAACGTCCGAATGATTTCAAGGCGAGGGCAGAATAGAATAAAAGGAAAGGAGGAAATATGGCAAAGTACGCTGATTACATCAAGCGGATCGAGATCGACTCGCTGTGGAGTGGAAAGAAGCACGTTGTTTGGGAACTGAACCGTCAGGTGAACATCCTGAGCGGTATCAACGGTGTGGGTAAGAGCACCATCCTGAACAAGGTAATCAAGAGCGTGAACACCAATGGCGACATTATCAACCACCTGTTGAAGGGCGTGAAGATCGATGTGGAACCGGCTGATGCTACCCACATCCGGTTCGACATTATCCGTTCGCTCGACTCGCCCATGCTCGACAACGAGACGCTTAACATGGTGGACACCCGTATCCGTTCTGCCCTCGACTTCCAACTGTTCCACTTGCAGAGAAAGTTTCTCGACTATCAGGTAAACATCGGCAACCGTATCATTGCTGAACTCCAGACGGGTAACACAGAAGCTGCCCAGCATCTCTCAGAGAAGAAGAAGCGTTTCCAGGATATGGTTGACGAACTCTTCAACGAGACGGGAAAGAAGATTGTACGTACGGAGAACGAGATCCGTTTCTCGCAGATTGGTGAAACACTGGTGCCCTATCAGTTGTCGAGTGGTGAGAAGCAGATCCTGGCCATCTTGCTGACCGTTCTGGTAGAGGATAATCAGCCCTATGTGCTGTTTATGGACGAGCCTGAGGTCTCGCTGCATATCGAGTGGCAGAAACGACTCATCGACCTTTGCATCGAGCTGAATCCCAACGTGCAGATTATCCTGACCACTCACTCGCCCGCAGTGGTGATGAACGGTTGGGTGGACAGTGTGACTGAGGTAAGCGACATTACTGTTTAGTTGACAGTTGATAGTTGACAGCTTATGCCTAGCCGACTGAAGGATAACCTGAACTCACGCTATTTCGAGGCTGCTAATGCACTGACTTCGAAGAAGGCACGACATAGGATAGTGGCATATGTCGAGAGTTACGATGATATCTATTTTTGGCGGACAGTGCTCTCTGAGTTTGAGAACGACAAACGCTATTTCGAGGTGATGCTGCCCTCGAAGGTCAACCTTACCAGGGGCAAGAAGTCGGTGCTGATGAATTTCCTTGAGGGCGAGCCCTTGGGCAAGGATATGATAGCCTGTGTGGATGCCGACTACGACTATCTGATACAGGGGCGTACGGCTCAGTCGAAGCGGGTGCTAAGCAGTCCCTACGTATTCCATACCTATGTCTATGCCATCGAAAACTTCCAGTGCTATGCCCCGTCGCTCCATAATGTGTGTGTCTCTGTGACGCTCAACGACCATCGCATCTTCGATTTCCGAGGCTATTTCCAGGCTTTCAGCGAGGCCATCTTCCCACTCTTCGTCTGGTCGATCATGGTGTATCGCAATGGCAATTATCCCAAGTTCTCCATCTCTGACTTCAACCGCATAGCCGACCCGGGAGGCTTCAACGTGCAGAATCCAGAGTCCTCGATAGCCAATGTCAGGCGCAAGGTGCGCACCAAGGTCAACGACCTTCAGCGCCAGTTCCCTGATGCCAAGGAGGAGTATCTGGCCACGAAGGACGATCTGAGGGCACTGGGGGTGACGCCTCAGACCACCTATTTATATATTCAGGGTCACCATCTGTTCGACACGGTGGTGTCGCCCATCCTCTCGAAGGTGTGCAACCTGTTGCGACAGGAGCGCCAGAACGAGATCTACTATGCAGTAGCCCACAAGACACAGAAGCGCAACGAGATGACTTGCTACGAAAACTCGTTGCAAGACATCAAGGTAATGCTCAAGAAGAACAGTGGTTATATGGCCTCTGAGCAGTTCCGACAGATACAGGATGATATCCGTCATTATTTAGGCACGGATTAACACGCTTTGGTAATCCGTGCCTAAAATCCTATACGAAGGTTTCGAGGAATTTGACAGTTCCGCTTACTCTCACCTCGCCAGTGGTGGCAGGGAGCAGAATGGTGTCGCCCATCTGGAAGTCGAGCGTCTCGCCATTGGCACTGACGGTACCCTTGCCCTTCACGGCAATGAGGATCACAAACGAGTCGAGTTCTGAGTAGTCGAGCATCATAGGCTCCGTCAGGTCATAGACGGCTGTTGTGAAGTGGGGACACTCCACCAACTGCACACCCTCATTCTCCTTGGGCTCGTAGCCAGCTCGGTAGTTAGGCAGTACCGTGTAGTCGATGCTCATGGCAGCCTCTTTTGTATGGAGTTCACGATAGTTGCCATTCTTGTCCTTGCGCTTGAAGTCGTAGATGCGATAGGTTACATCAGAGGTCTCTTGGATCTCTGCGACAAAACAGCCAGAGCCAATGGCGTGGATGCGCCCTGCAGGGATGAAGAACACGTCGCCCTCCTTTACCTCGTAGCGAGCCAGGGCATCGGTGATGGTGTCGTTCTCCACCATCTCCTCATACTCCTCAGGTGTGATCTTCTTCTTCAGGCCATTATAGAGCATGGCCCCTGGTGCTGACTCCAGTACATACCACATCTCAGTCTTGCCACGAGGCTTGCCCAAGCGATGGGCCGTCTCGTCGTCAGGATGTACCTGGATGCTGAGATCCTGGCAGGCGTCGATAAACTTGATGAGCAGGGGGAACTCATCGCCAAAGCGCTCGTAGTTGTCCTTGCCAACGAGTTTCTCCTTTTGTTCGCTTACCAGTTGGTTAAGACTCTTGCCCTTGTCTTGTCCTGTGGCCACAATGGTCTCACTGCCGTTGACGCCTGAGATCTCCCAACTCTCGCCAACGCGCTCCATCTGTGTGTTTAAATGTTTGAAGGGGATAATCTTGTCACCTCCCCAGAGTGTCTGCTTCAGCAGCGGTTCGAATATGTACATTGTTTATAGTAGTTTTACCTTTTTCCTTCTTACTTTTTTACCTTTCCTTTTTTACCTTTATCAGTTTTCTTTCCAGAAACTTCGTGTGAATAGCACGAGCACCGTCATAATCTCCAGACGTCCCATCAGCATCAGCAGACAGAGTATCCACTTGATGTAATCAGGCAACATCGACCAGTACATGACGGCTCCCACCTGATTGCTCAGCGAAGGCCCCACATTGCTGACGCAACTCAGGGCTATCGTCATGGAATTCGCACTGTCGATGCCAGCCAGCGACATGATGGCAGCAGTAACCACCAGCATGATGATGTCGAGGGTGAAGAAAGCGAAGATTGACACCAGACGGGTGCGTTGCACGTTCTGTCCGTTGATCTTTACTGGCAATACGGCATTGGGATGCAGAATCTGACGGAAGTCATTGCGGATAACCTGTAGCAGCATCATACCACGGATACACTTGAATCCGCCACTGGTACTGCCTGCACAGGCTCCCAGGAACATGATGCCTCCCAGGATAAACCACGTGAAATGAGGCCACAGGCCCACCTCGTCGTTGAACATACCCGTGGTCGTCATAAACGATACCACCTGGAAAAGTGCGTTGCGGAACGACTGCTCCAGACTGTAGTCCAATCGCGTAAACAGCAGGTACATGATCCAGAGCGTGGCACCTATGACGATGGTGATATAGAGTTTCAGTTCTGAGTTGCGGAAGAGGGCATTGATCTTCCCCTTGAAGATGCATATATATAATAAGGTGAAGTTGATGCCTGAAAGGAACTGGAACACGATGCAGATGTAGTCGATGGTGGGTGAATTGAAATACATCGTACTCTCGTTGTGGATGGCAAAGCCACCGGTGGCTGTCGTCGTCATAGAGTAGTTGAGGGCTTCGTACCAATTCATACCAGCCAGGAAGAAGGATATGCCACAGCCAATGGTCAGGAAGAGGTAGATGCTCCAGATCCACTTCGCAGTGGTCGAAAGGCGAGGGTGCATCTTGGCCTTGATGGGGCCTGTAGCCTCTGCGGCAAACACCTTCACACTACCACTGACTAGTGAGGGGAGAATGGCGATGGTAAAGAACAGGATTCCCAGTCCGCCTATCCATTGCATCAGCGATCGCCAGAACAGGATGCCGTGGGGCAACACTTCCACATCGTCGATGATGGTCGCTCCAGTAGTGGTGAAGCCCGAGATGCTCTCGAAGTAAGCATCCGTCAGGTTTGTAATGCTGCCATGGATCATAAAGGGGAAGATGCCGAAGAGCGAGAAGATCAGCCATACAGCCGTTACCAGCAGATAAGCATCTCGACGACTCAGTGTGTTTTCAGCATTTCTGCCCATGAAAAGGAAAAGGAACCCGCATCCGAAGGTTAACAGCAACGACATCAGGAAAGCGATCTGGTCGTCCTCATTGTAGTAGAACGACATCACTGCACACCAAGCCATGAAGAATGCCTCAATGAACAGCAGCGACCCGATGATCTTGCTGATGATACGGAAGTTTACCATATCGTGTTCTTTTTGAAGAATTTCTCTACATTGTTCAATTTCTGTTCGTGGCAGAACACCATGACGGAGTCGCCAGCCTCGATCTGCGAGTTACCATTCACAAGCATGCCAGTGCCATTGCGCACCAGTCCTCCGATGGTCACTCCGAAAGGCATGCCCAGGTCCTTGACAGGCTTCTTCGTCACCCTCGAGCCCTCTGCAGCAGTAAACTCTGCCACCTCTGCATCCACCAGCATCAGCGAGCGCAGGTTCTCTACGTCGGCATCGAGCATCATCTGGAAGATATGACTGGCTGCGATGGTCTTCTTGTTGATGATGGTACCAATGTCCAGACTCTCTGCCATTGATACGTAGTCGAGGTTCTCCACCATAGCCACCGTCTTTCTCACACCCAGTTTCTTTGCAGTCAGACAGGCCAGGATGTTTGTCTCTGCATTCCCCGTCAGGGCTACGAAGGCCTGCGTGTTCTTGATGCCTTCTTCTTCGAGCAGACCCAGATCGCGCCCATCTCCATGAATCACCATGGCTTCGTTGTCCTCGAGCAACTCGTTCAGTCGGTCACAACGCTGGGCATCTTTCTCAATGATCTTCACACTCATGTAGTTGGGAATGGTCAGGGCAGCTCTGACGGCTGTCTTTCCACCACCCATGATGATCACGTTCTTCACATCGGTATAGTGCTCCTTGCCCACAATCTTGCGGATATAGGGGATATACTCCTTGGTGGTCATGAAATACACGAGGTCGTTCACTTTCAGTTCATCCATACCACCAGGAATCAGGGTGTCGCCATTGCGCTTGATGGCCACGACATGATAGGGGTCGTCGGGTCCGCAGAGGTTACGCAGGGGCTGGTTCAGGATCTCTGCTGCTTCTCTCAACTTAATGCCCAACAGGATAAGGGCCCCGTCGTGCACATCCCAACGCTGACGTACCCAAGAGAGTTTCAGTCCGTTGGTGATGTCGATGGCTGCAAGCACCTCTGGGTAGATCAGCGAGTCAACACCGAGGTTCTTGAAGAAGGGTTGCAGGTCGGGCGACAGGTATTCATAGTTGTCGATACGGGCAACGGTCTTTTTGGCGCCAAGGGCATGGGCCAGGATACAGGCATTCAGGTTGATGCTCTCTTCAGGGGTCACACCCACAAACAGGTCGGCATGCGGTACATCTGCTTCTTTCAAAGCCTGGATGCTGGTGGGCGAGGCCTGATAGGTCATCACGTCGTATTCACTGAGCGTGCTCAGCCTATCTTCGTCAGCGTCGATCAGCACACAGTCCTGATGCTCCCGCGAAAGAAGTTTCGACAGATGAGTACCTACGGCACCTGCACCGGCAATTACGATCTTCATATCTCCTTAATGGCTTTGATGATTCCTTCCGTGCCAATGCCTACGATGTTCTGCAACTCGTCCACTGTACCATGTTCCACAAACTCGTCGGGCAATCCCAGACGAACCACCTTGGGCTGGTAGCCATGGTCGTTCATCCATTCCAGTACAGCTGAGCCCAGACCACCCCGTTTGACGCCATTCTCCACCGTGATGATCTTCTTGAACGTCTTACCCACCTCTTCGAGTATCTTCTCATCGATGGGTTTCAAGAAGCGCATGTCGTAATGGGCTACACTGATGCTGTCGCCTAACCTGGCGATGGCCTCTGTCACGTTGTTGCCTATCGGACCAATGCTCAGCACAGCCACGTCGCTGCCATCGTGCATCTTGCGTCCTGTGCCTACCTCCACTTTCTCTAGCGGACAGCGCCAGTCCTGCAACACACCACCACCTCTTGGATAACGGATCACGAAAGGACCCATGTCTGGCAATTGGGCTGTGTACATCAGTCGTCGCAGCTCGTGCTCGTCCATGGGCGACGAGATGGTCAGGTTAGGAATGGGGCGCAAAGCTGCCAGGTCGAAGGCACCATGATGGGTGGCACCGTCCTCGCCTACGAGTCCTGCACGGTCAAAGCAGAACACCACGTTCAGATTCAGCAAGGCTACGTCGTGGATGATATTGTCATAGGCTCTCTGTGCAAAGGCACTGTAGATATTGCAGAAGGGCAGAAGCCCGTCTTTCGCCATACCACCCGAGAAGGTGACTGCGTGCCCCTCAGCGATACCTACGTCGAAGGTGCGCTGAGGCATCTCCTTCATCATGATGTTCATCGAACAACCTGAGGGCATGGCAGGTGTTACGCCTACGATCTTCGGATTCTGCTTGGCCAGTTCCAGAAGGGTATGTCCAAACACATCCTGATATTTCTGGGGTTTGTTGGGATCGTTGTCCACCAGGCGCTCACCCGTATCTGGATTAAACTTACCGGGAGCGTGCCATACGGTGACATCTTTTTCTGCCGGAGCATAGCCATGTCCTTTCTGGGTGTGCAGGTGCAACAGCTTGGGTCCCTTCATCTCCTTCATCTGTCGGAGGATACGCACCAGTTCCTTCACGTTGTGCCCGTCGAAGGGTCCGAAGTAGCGTATGTTCATACCCTCGAAGATGTTCTGCTGGTGCGAGATGGCACTCTTCAGGGCGTTCGACAGTCGGATGATGCCCTTCCGTCGGTCTTCGCTGAGCATACCCTTGCTGTGCATCCACCGTGAGGCCTTGAAACGGATGGCGTTATAGGTCTCGTTGGTACTCAGGTTCAGCAGGTATTGTTTCATGCCACCCACAGAGCGGTCGATCGACATATTGTTGTCGTTGAGGATAATCAGCAGGTCGTTGGGCGACGACGAGACGTTGTTAAGTCCCTCGAAAGCCAGTCCGCCACTCAGTGCACCGTCTCCGATGACAGCTACTACGTGGCGATCGTTCTTCCCCTCCAGCTGAGCCGCTACAGCCATACCCAACGCTGCAGACACGGAGTTAGAGGCATGGCCACAGGCAAAGGTGTCATACTCACTCTCTGCAGGCGACGGGAAGGGCTTGATGCCACCCAACTTGCGATTGGTACAGAACTGCTCACGACGCCCTGTCAATATCTTATGGCCGTAGGCCTGATGACCCACGTCCCACACAATACGATCCTCTGGGGTATTATATACATAATGGAGTGCAACGGTAATCTCCGCCACGCCAAGACTGGAAGCTAAATGTCCAGGATTCACAGCCACCTCTTCGATGATATCTTCTCGAAGTTCGTCGCACAACTGGGGTAATTGGTTGATATCCAGCCGTCTTAAATCTTCAGGCGACTTAATCCCATTCAGTAGTGTAAATTCCTTTTTGTCCACAATGAATTATTTATGTGTGCAAAGATACACTAATTTTAAGTAATCGCAAAGTTTTTTTGCAAAAATATTCTATTTTTGTACCAAGTTTTTTCCTGAAAAGATTTGGAGATATCAAATATTACTATTACTTTTGCAGAAAAATCATCGTGAAGTACATCGCCTTGCCCTTCAAGGAAGTGCGCCCTCTGCCGTTCTATCTGGCCATGGAAGAATATGTGGCCCGTCGTGTCAGCGAGCCCGAGTGTTTCTTCATGTGGCAGGTGGAGCCCACCGTTATCTATGGGCGCAACCAGGTGCTGGAAAACGAGGTCAACGTTCCCTATTGCCGTGAGCATGGCATCCGGGTGGTGCGTCGTAAGAGTGGGGGAGGCTGTGTGTATGCGGATATGGACAATCTGATGCTGTCGTATATCACGACGGGCGAGCATGTGGGTTTCGCCTTCAATCAGTTTGTCAACATGATTCTGCTGGTGCTCCGTAAGGCAGGAGTCCAGGCCACTGGCACCAGTCATAACGATATCATGATTGGTTCTCATAAGGTCTGTGGTACGGCCTGTTACCATCTCCAAGGCAGGTGTATCGTCCACAGCACGATGTTGTACGACACCAATATGACCCACATGCTGAACGCCATCACCCCAGGGCCCGAGAAACTCGAGAAGAAGGGTATCGAGAGCGTTCGCCAGCGCATCACGCTGCTGAAGCACCACACCTCGCTTTCGCTCGACGAGCTGAAGGTGCTCATCCGCGAAACCCTCTGCAAGGGTGAATTGATGCTCACACCCGAGGATGTTGAAAACATTGAACAAATGAATATACTATAAACTATGTCGATTAAACAGGAATTAGAAAAGAAAAGCAAGCGCACTTGTCTTTTTGACAAGCACTTGTCGTTAGGCGCTATGATGGTGGAGTTTGGTGGCTTCGATATGCCTCTGCTCTATCAGAATGCTGGTATTGCGCTAGAGCACATGGCTGTTCGCGAGCATGTAGGACTCTTCGATGTCTCCCACATGGGTGAGGTGACTGTGAAGGGTCAGGATGCCGAGCGCTATGTCAATCACATTTTCACCAACGATGTCACGGGTATGCCAGTGGGTAAAATCCTTTACGGCATGATGTGCTACGAGAACGGAGGAACCGTCGATGACCTCTTGGTCTATAAGATGGGCGAGAACGACTTTTTCCTCGTTATCAATGCTGCTAATATCGATAAAGACTGGGCTTGGATGCAGGAGCAGGCTGAAAAGTTGCAGGCAGGCGCACAAGGTCTCGACATCGACCTCCAGAACCGTAGCGACTTCTATGGTCAGATTGCCGTTCAGGGACCTGAGTCGGAGGATGCCATGGAGCGCGTGCTGGGGTTGCCGTGCAAGGAACTCTCGTTCTACACCTGCAAGACCGTTGGCGACGTCATCATCTCTCGCACGGGCTATACAGGCGAGGATGGCTTCGAGGTCTATGGCTCCCACGACTTTATCCGTGAGTGTTGGGATAAACTTATTGCCGCTGGTGTTCAGGCCTGTGGCCTTGGTTGTCGCGACACCCTGCGCTTCGAGGTGGGCCTGCCCCTCTATGGCGACGAACTCTCTGAGGATATCACCCCCATCATGGCTGGTCTGGGCATGTTCGTAAAACTCGACAAACCTGAGTTTATTGGCAAGGAGGCTCTGGCCAGACAGAAGGCAGAGGGTCCCGCTAAGAAACTCGTAGGCATCGAACTCTTCGACAAGGCCATTCCCCGTCATGGCTATACCGTTCTGAATATGGAGGGTGAGCCTGTTGGTGAGGTCACCACGGGTTATCACACCATCTCTACCGATAAGAGTGTGTGCATGGCGCTCGTCGATGCAGCCTATGCCAAGCTCGACACCGAACTTCAGATCCAGATCCGCAAGAAGGTCTTCCCTGGCAAGGTCATCAAGAAACAGTTTTATAAGAAAAGCTATAAAAATTGAAGATTGAAGATTGAAAATTAAATATTCAAGTTTCGCATGTTTGAAGGAGACAAGGAGCAAGCGGAGCTTGCGAAAGTTAAATAATTAAATTATGGCAAAGGTAATTGAAGGACTCTACTACTCAGAGTCGCACGAATTTGTAAGAGTAGAAGGTGATTATGGTTTTGTAGGTATCACTGATTATGCCCAGAACGCTCTGGGAAATGTGGTTTATGTCGATATGCCCGATGTTGACGACGAAGTAGAGGCAGGCGAGGAGTTTGGTGCCGTAGAGAGTGTGAAGGCTGCTTCCGACCTGATATCGCCCGTCAGTGGAACTGTCGTTGAGGTGAACGAAGCCCTCGAGGATCAGCCCGAACTCATCAATCAGGATGCTTTCGAGAACTGGATCATCAAGGTGGAACTCTCCGACAAGGCCGACCTCGACAACCTCATGGATGCTGCTGCTTACGAGAAATTCTGTGAGAAGTAGTTTTTGGCGCGCCTAAATAAAAACCGATATGGACTATAAATATTTTCCGCATACGCAGGAGGATCTGGAGGCGATGCTGGCAAAGGCGGGAGTGAAGACACTCGACGACCTCTATGCCCAGATCCCTGATGCCATTCGCTTCCGGGGCGACTACGAACTTCCCCTGGAGATGAGTGAGATGGAGGTGCGCGACACCTTCGAGAAACTGGGCTCACAGAATCAGCAACTCACCTGCTTTGCAGGCTATGGTGTCTATGACCATTACACCCCCAGTGTCATTCCCAGTCTGGTTCAGCGCTCCGAGTTCCTCACCTCCTACACCCCTTATCAGGCAGAGATCTCCCAGGGCACGCTCCATTATATCTTTGAGTATCAGTCGATGATGGCCGAGCTCACGGGTATGGATATCTCCAATGCCTCGATGTACGACGGTACCACTGCCTGTGCTGAGGCTATGATGATGGCTGTAGCCGCTGGCAAGAAACAGAACAAAGTGCTGGTGTCGGGAGCCTTGGATCCCAAGACGCGCCAGGTGCTCGACACCTACGCCCTCCATCATGGCATTGAGCTCGAGACCATTCCCGTCAAGGATGGTCTTACCGACCTCACGGCCCTTGGCTCTCAACTCTCACCTGGCAACGTCGCTGGTGTCATCGTCCAGCAACCCAATGTCTATGGCATTGTCGAAGACTTTACGGGCTTTGCTGAGGCCTGTCGCGACCACAAGTCGCTCTTCATCATCGACAGCATCGCTGCCGACCTCGCCGTTCTGAAAACCCCTGGCGAGTGGGGCGCAGACATCGCTGTGGGCGATGGACAGTCGCTGGGCATCCCCATGCAGTGGGGCGGACCTTACGTGGGCTATATGTGTTGTACGGAGAAACTCATCCGCAAGATGCCCGGACGTATCGTGGGCATGACCAACGACAACCGAGGTCAGCGCGCCTTCGTGCTCACCCTCCAGGCCCGCGAACAGCACATCCGTCGCCAGAAGGCCACGTCAAACATCTGTAGCAACCAGTCGCTGATGGCCCTCTGGGTCACGATCTACATGTCGCTCATGGGCAAGCAGGGCTTGAAGGAGGCTGCTGAGCGCTCCTATGCTGGTGCCCATTACCTCTGCGACCGTCTCCTTGCCACGGGTCGTTTCCGTCTCACGTTCGACCAGCCCTTCTTCAACGAGTTCTTCGTCGAGTATGATGGCGATATCGATACCCTCTACCAGCGTTTCAGCGATGCTGGTTTCCTGGGTGGCGTGAAGTTTGAGAACGGTCTTCTCTTCGCTGTTACCGAGAAGCGCACCAAAGAGGAGATCGACAACCTCGTCAGTATGATTTAAGCACAGATAAAGATGAACAACAAACTATACGGAAATCTGATTTTCGAACTTTCGAAAGAGGGGCGCAGGGGCTACAGTCTGCCTCAGAACAACTTTGGCGACTACCCGATGCCTGCCTCCATGAGGCGCACGAAAGAGGCCCAGTTGCCTGAGTGCGACGAACTCACGGTGGTGCGCCATTATACCAACCTCTCCAACAATAACTTTGGCGTCGATACCGGATTCTATCCCCTGGGTTCGTGTACCATGAAGTACAACCCCAAGATCAACGAGGAGATGGCCGCTCTGCCTCAGTTCCAGAACCTGCACCCCGAACAGCCCTCCAGGACGGTGAAGGGTGCCGAGGCCCTGGTGTCGATGCTGGAGAAGTCGCTCTGCCAACTCACGGGTCTGGCACATTTCACCTTTAAGCCCTACGCAGGTGCCCATGGCGAGCTCACTGGTCTGATGACTATCGACAACTACCACCGCTCGCGTGGCGACCTGGCTCGTAAGAAGGTCATCGTGCCCGACTCTGCCCATGGCACCAACCCCGCCTCTGCCGCTGTCTGTGGTCTCGAGATTGTCGAGGTAAAGTCGCAGGCTGATGGTCAGGTCGATTTCGACGATCTTCAGCGCATCGTTGCCGAGCAGGCTCCAGAGATAGCTGCCATGATGATGACCAACCCCAACACCCTGGGACTCTTCGAGACGCGCATCCCTGAGATAGCAAAGCTCATCCACGATGCTGGCGGACTGATGTACTACGACGGTGCCAACCTCAATCCCATGCTCGGAGCCTGTCGCCCTGGTGATATGGGCTTCGATGTCATGCACATCAACCTCCACAAGACCTTCTCCACGCCTCATGGCGGTGGTGGCCCAGGCTCTGGTCCTGTTGGTGTGCGCGAGGGCTTGCAGGCGTTCTTCCCCTGTGTGTCGCCTTATCATGGCAATTTCTCCGTCATGATGCGTGCCTTGGCCTATATCCTCTCGTTGGGGCGCAATCAGGTGAGACTCGTAGGACCCCTTGCCACGCTTAATGCCAATTATATCAAGGAGTCGCTCAAGGATGTCTATGAACTCCCCATCGACACGACGTGCTGTCATGAGTTCGTGTTCGATGGCCTGAAGGATAAGTCCACGGGTGTCACCACGATGGATGTTGCCAAGCGCTTGCTCGACTACGGCTATCATGCACCCACCATCTACTTCCCCCTGCTCTTCCACGAGTCGCTCATGATCGAGCCTACAGAGAACGAGTCGAAGGAGACGCTCGATGGCTTTATCACTGTCATGCGCCAGATAGCTGAGGAGGCCAAGAGCGATCCCGATCTGGTGAAGTCGGCTCCTCACGACACGCCCATCGGTCGTGTCGATGATGTCCTCGCTGCCAAGCATCCCGTTACCACTTGGAAGCAATTGAAAATTGAAAATGGTTGAAGTTGATCTGATTGTGATTGGTGCGGGCCCGGGGGGCTATCGTGCCGCAGAATATGCTGCCAAACAGGGCTTGAAGGTTGTCATCTTCGAGGGTGGCGAGTTGGGAGGCACGTGCCTCAATGTGGGTTGCATCCCCACGAAGTGCTATGTCCACGAGTCCACCTTCCCCGATGCCTGTCGTCATACGGAGGAGGTCGTTCCCCAGCTCCGTCAGGGTGTCGCCACCATCCTCTCGCATCCTGGCATCACGTTGGAGCGCACGAAGGCGCAGTTCATCGATGCCCATACGGTGGGCGACTATACGGCTCCCCACGTCATCATCGCCACAGGCTCCGAGACCAAGTGGCTCCCCATCGAGGGTGTCGATAGCGACCCCCGTGTGGTCGATTCCACTGGTCTGCTCCGTCTCACTACATTGCCCCAGTGCCTCTGCATCATCGGTGCGGGTGTCATCGGTATGGAGTTTGCCTGTGCCTTCCATCGCTTCGGCTCTCAGGTTACCGTCATCGAGTATCTCAAGGAGTGCCTTCCTGCCCTCGACAGCGACATTGCCAAGCGCCTCCGCAAGCACCTCAGTCGTGGCATCACCTTCCAGATGAACACCGCTGTGAAGTCGCTTTCCGACATCGATGCCGACGTCATCCTCATGGCCACTGGTCGCAAGCCCCGTACCGAGGGGCTCGTCCTAGAATCCATAGGCATCACCCTGGCCCCCAACGGAGCCATCCCCGTCGATGACCATTTCGAGACCACCGTCAAGGGCATCTATGCCATTGGCGACTGCAATGGTCGTCAGATGCTGGCCCATGCTGCTGAGATGCAGGCTGTGCGCGCTGTCAACCATATCATCGGTAAGACTGACGGCATCCGCTTCGATATCATGCCCGCTGCCATCTTCACCACCCCCGAGGCTGCCTGCGTAGGTCCCACCGAGGATCAGCTCAAGACCAGTGCCACGCCCTATATCTGCAAGAAGGCGTTCTGGCGCGCCAATGGCAAGGCCCTTGCCATGAGTCAGACAGAGGGTATGCTCAAACTCTTCGCCTCGTCCGATGGGCTCATCCTCGGTGCCCATGCCTTTGGTGCCCATAGTGCCGACATCGTGCAGGAGGTGAGCGCCCTTATGTGCAAGCACACCACGCTCAGCGAACTGGCCGACATGGTGCATATCCACCCCACGCTCTCCGAGATCCTCAAGTCAGCAGCAGAATAACCCCCATCGCTTATGAAACAACTACTCTCCATCCTGTTGATGCTCACGCTGGGCGCCCCCACCTTGTGGGCCCAGGACAAGCATTCCGAGACCTATATCCGTGAGCGCATCGACGCCATCTACGACAATTATGTCCATTGGACCAACGAAGATGGCATCGACTATCCCGTCTTCTTTGAGGATGCTGACAGCGCCTATTGCTCCACGGGCTACAACGCCCTGATGGATCAGGCCCTGGAATGCCTTGGCGACGACGATATCCTCTTCGACTACGACTACTGGATCTGCGGACAGGATGTATGCGATAATTTCCACCACCAGATTATGAAGGTGCGCGATATCACCGATACCACCGCTGTCGTCGAACTGAAGGTCGTCAACTGCAACGAGAACGACGTGGTGCTCACCCTCGTCTTCGAGCGTGGCGACTGGTATATCGACGACTTCAATGGCGAAAACCAGCCCTATTTCCGTCAGATTATCAACGGAAATACGAGCCAGTAGGCCTGATCGTTCACTAGGCAAACTACCGCCAGCAAAGGGAGAAACACAAGTATAGAGGGCTTCTGATGACAAGTTGCCCTCTTTTTGTTTTTTTTGATATATGTCAAAAACAACCTAAAAATGTTAAGATTGTTAACGTCCACAGACGGAGTGCCGATATTTTATTGTACTTTTGCACCCCGAAATTAATCAAAACTTTAACAATTAAACTAAATGAAGAAAAATTTTATGATGATTGCAATGTCAGTGGCATTGCTGGGCACGATGTCGTGCACAAAGGATTTGTATGATGAAAATGCTGTTGCTGAGCGTGAGGCCGCTAAGGCCGTCGTTAACGAGGAGAAGCTTCTCGAAGCCTATAAGGCTGACTTTGTTCAGACTTATGGCGAGGTGAAGCCCGACCAGACGTGGGACTTTGCTCCTAACAATGTGTCTTTCCAGACAGGTTCAAGGGCAGCTACCAGAGGTGCAAGTACCGCCGCAGGTACCAGAGGATGGCTTGAGGATTTCATTTCATGGTTAATAGGTCCTGGTTACCTGACACCCACCAATCCCCAGCCAACCCCCAGTGTTAATGCCATCACCGAGTTGGACGAATGGTATGAGGTGCCTTCTGCTACGCGCGCACTAATGAATACGGTGTTTGGCGAGGGTAACAACAACACCCAGAAACTAATGGAAGGTACATTCTTCGAGATGATTGTTCCTGAGAACGATTTCTACATCCTGCCCATCTACATGGGTCAATCGGGTGGCAGCTTCAAGCTCTTCCTGCACGTCGAGGGTGTAGAGAAAGACATCCTCGTATGGAACAAGTGGCAGAACATCAGGTATAAGATGAACGAGAGTGACGAAAACTGGACCAACCTTACCAGCACGAGCAACCGCAATGGCAAGAACCTCGTAGGTGTCAGCAATATCCAGTCGAAGCCCATCAAGATCAGCGTTGCCAATCTGCCGAAGAATGCCAAGATGTACTTCTATCTGGTGATTACCGAGCAGGCAAGTGTTTACAATCACAAGGGCGACATCCTGAGCAGTCTGAACGGCTACATCAAGGAGTATGCCTTCAAGGCAGGCGAGGTGAACCTGAACACGCTGCCCGGTGTCGATAACACGTCGAATGATAAGGTGGAGTGCAAGTTCTTTGGCTGCGAGGATGCCAGCACCAGTCGTACCGACAAGGACTTCAACGATGTTGTCTTCCTGAGTTATGGTCAGCCCCACGTTCCACAGTCTTCTAAGGTACAGGATCTCACCATGGTCAAGAGCAAGCGCTATATGATTGAGGACCTCGGTATGGCTAATGATAAGGACTTCAACGATATCGTGGTCGATGTCACTCAGACCTTCGAGGCTCAGATTATGACCTACGACGATGGAACCCCACTCAGCGGCTACGAGAACCCCGACTATCAGCTCGTCGACACCAAGGCAGAGGTTAGGGCCCTGGGCGGTATCCTCGACTTCGAGCTCAAGCTTGGTAACACCACATGGCGCAAGAGCGACACCTTCACCGATTTCTCTCAGATGCTCGGCACATCGGCTCCCGATCTGAAAGCTGCACCGCTCCACGTGATCGAGAATGTAACAGGCTTCAATATCGATGCCAATAACATCGAGGTGACTGTCTTCAATGAGGGTGACCAGGTGGCCAGAAAGGTTGCCTTCCCCGCTGATGGCGACATTCCTCTGATGATTGCCACTCCTCTGAACATCGTTTGGTCGAAGGAGCGGGTGAAGTTCCCCTTCGAGGTTTACGAGGGATCAGCAGACTAATCAGTCGTTATCACAAACGATATAAAAGAGAGCGGGGCTTCGTCATGAAGCCTCGCTTTTTTTAGATTCTCACTATCCCCGTGAGTTGACTGTCAATTCATCCGTTGTTCGGCTATCTCCAGCTGTCTTGCCCTGAAAAACGTTGAATAAAAAACAACGTTTTTCAGGGCAAGACAATGTGCTTTATTGCTTGATCTTGATATAGATGCCGTTGAACGAGGCGCCCATGCCGAAGCAGTCGAGGGTGTCGTTGCCGCTGATGGTGTCGAGGAAGACGAAACGGGGGAAGAAGGTGGCGCGGAAGGCGTAGCCGCACTCGTTGACATCGTTATACTCGAACACGTTGCCGTGGAGCACGGCGGGACGGTCGGGGTCGCTGGCACCCTCGGCAATGTTGCGGAGCACGTTGCCACACTCGAAGTGCACCTTGTTCTTGCCTGCTGCACGGAAGGTGATGTGACCGCCCATCATGCTCTGGTAGTTCTGAACCCACTGCTGGAAACTGTATTCGCGCCCGATGTTGCCTGGGTCCTCGGGGGTGAGCAGTGACTGGGTGAACCAGGCGGGCATATTCTGACTATGGCTCAGGTCGGTCATCTTCATCTCTTTTTCGGTCTTGGGGTTGGTCCACGTGCCTTCCATCGGGGAGCCGTAGTCGGCCTCGAGGGTGGTGTTGATGTAGATATGGCCGGTGATGATGCCGTCGGGCTGGTATTCGTGGAGGATGTAATAGAGCTTGCCGTCGTACTGCATCGTCCTGCCTGCAATCATGATGGGTGAGGGGTTCTTGGCACGGGGGTAGTAGATGTAGCCAGCCACGATGTCGTCGGGGGTGCGCTGGAGCACGATGTTCACGGGGATGCGACCATCGAGCTTGGCGTCGAAACGGTGACAGGGGTAGTTGAGCACTCCGTGGAAATCAGGTATGGGATCTTCGCTCTCGATGGCCCATACGTAACTGAGATAGGGCACGAGCTTGTGGCCCTGCCAGCGGTAATAGGAGCTGACGCGATGGTCGGGGCCGTCGCTCAGCACGTTGTAGATGTACTTGCCCTCGGGGACGGCCGTCGGCTCACCGATGTTATAGTCTTCGGCCTCTACGAAGCGGTGCTGGCTCTGGTCCCAGAGCAGGGCCTCGTGCCAGGTGTTGTTGGAAAAACCGCCCATATAGCCGAAGTCGATATCGACATCGGGGTAGCCGTCGAAGTTGAGGTCGGTCTCGGTGATGGTGCCCGCATACTTGTGCAGGTCGGCATCGAGGGCGGGCTCCATGTCGTAGGTCTTCTCCTGGATGCACTTGCCGCCCGCATAGGCGCTGACGACGACGGCACTGATATTGCCTTCTGCGTCGGTGAGGTTCTTGGACTTGATGGTGATGTCGGAACGCTGGGGTTGCGACTGGGCCACGGCCACCGTAGTGGCGAAAAGGACTGAAAGGGTTAAAAGCAGTTGTCTCATTGTAATATGCTATTGATGGAGGTTGTATTATCGGGTGAGCGAGAACTTGAGCGAGAGGCCGAAGTCGCGCGTGGTGGTGGGGTAGCTCGACGCGGCCAGCAGAGGGGTGTTGGTCTGCTGGTCGTAGTAGGCGGTGAGGGTGAGCAGGCGTGAGAGGGTGTAGTCGGCCATGAACGAGATCTTGATGGCGCTGTTGCCGCTCGAGGCGTTGGAGGTGCCTGTGGCGATGTCGCGCGTGACGGAAGCCTGATTGCGGAACGAGACGTCGAGGCGCAGGTTGAGGTCGTGGTTGATGCCCTTCGACGAGCTCTTGCTCGATGACGACGACGAGGTGTTCTTGCTGTCGTTGTCGTCGGCACCGCCCTTGCCCTTCTTGTTCTGGGCGCTCTTGATCTTGCGGTTCACCGAACTGTGGAAGATCTGGAAGTCCTTGATCTTATAGCCCAGACCGATGACCCAGTCGCGGCTGAGGGCCTCGTTGAGTTGTACGCTGGTCATGGAGAGGTTGAGCACGCGGGTGGTGCGATACTCGAGCTTGGCTGTGAGGTTGTTCTGGAAGGTGGCATCGACACCGAGCAGGGGCGAGAAGGCCTCGTTGATGCTGACGGTGGAGACATTGTACATCGACGAGGGCTGGAGGGTGCCCGTGGCCTGGTCGGTGATGAAGCCCAGGCCGTTCATATACTCCTGCCAGGAGCTGTAGGAGGCGTAGCTGCCCACGCTATATACGCTCTTGTAGGCGTGGTTGATGTTGAGGCTCTTGACGTAGTCGCGCAGGAAGGTGAGCTTGGAGAGACCGGTATAGCGCACGGTCCAGTTGGGCAGCATGCGGGTGAGGGCGGGGAAGATGCTGAGCGACTTGCCTGCGCCCGAGGTGTAGGCTGAGAGGAAGGCGGGCACCAGGACATCGGCACTGAAGGGGTTGACCTCAGCGAAGGTGCCGGGGGCATCCTTATACTGGGCCTGCACGCGCTGCTGGAACTCGGGGATGAGTTCGAGGAAGTGGTCGAAGGTGCTGCTGTGGTAGCCGTTGTCGGCATCGCCCATGCCTGAGAGCGAGCCACTGAGCGAGATGACCGTCATGTTGAACGAGCCGCTGTGGGTGGTGGGCTTGCCGTCGAACATAAACTGGACGCTCTTGGCGCGGTTGTCGGTGCGCGAGGCGTTGAGGTCGATCTTCAGGTCGCGCAGGGGCTCGAGGGTGGCGCGCAACTGGAAGTCGTTGCTGCTGTTGATGGTGGCTGGCGAGGTGACGCTGTCGCGCATGAGGAGCCAGTTGTTGGAGATGGCCTTGTCGATATAGTCGTCGCTGATGGTGCCGAAGGCGAAGTCGAGGCCTGGCGACATGACGCCTCCCGTGTGCTGGCCCAGCATGTCGCCCACATTGGGCAGGAAGCCCGGCAACAGCATGGAGTACTGGTGGCGGTAGCTGATGTTGATGGAGCGCACCATCATGAGCAGACGGGCGATGCTCTGGGCGGGCTTGTACCACGCCTTGTCCTCGGCCTTGGGCTTGGCGGTGACGCTGAGTTTGATCTGCACGGTGTCGAGGTTCTTGATGACGATGGTGTTGGGATCGACCACCTTATAGCTGACGGGGTAGGCCTTGCCCTCCTTGGTGCGGGCGGTGACGGTGATGCGCTTGGAGTTCTTGTTGTGGGCTACGGTGACGGTGGTGTCGGGGCGCAGTGTGATCTCGCGCTGGTAGGCGTTCTTGTTGAGTGGCAGACGGGTGTCGGTAGAGTCGTTGCGCTGTTGCTGGGCCTGCCGCTTGGCCTGGGCCTTGCGCTGGTCGCGAACGGCTTTGCTCACACGGGGGTTGGTGGAGGCAATCGACTTCTTGAAGCGCTCGTTGGCCTTCTTGAGGAAGGGCACATGGTTGTAGAGCGTCTCCATGTTGAAGGTGCCGTTGATGTTGAGGTTGCGGTTGCTGTTGATGGTGTTGCCCAGCGAGGTGCCGTCGCTGCGCTGGGTGCCTCGGGTCCACGTATAGCGGGCTGTGTAGGAGGCGTCGCTGTTGAGCCAGTCGAAGATGGGCAGCTTGTTGAGCGGCAGCTGATAGGAGGCAGTGACCTGCTGGTTATAGTCGAGGGGCGTGCCCAGGTTGCGGATGCTGGTCCACACGGAGTCTTTCCAGGCGGAGTACTGGTCGGGGTAGAGGTCCTTGTTCACAGGGCCGTAGGGCTCTTCGATCTCGGCATGGGTGGCCGAGGTGAAGTTGAAGTGCAGGTTCTTGGTGAAGTCCCAGCGCAGGGAGAAGTCGCGGTTCCAGAGGAACTGCTGGTCAAACGTCAGGGGCAGGTTCTGGTTCTCCAGACTCTCCAGGTCGCGCTCCTGGAGTTCGTAGTAGGTGCGTGAGATCTCGGAGTTGAAGGCGATGCTCTGGGGCAGGTAGTTCAGACCGATGGCCTTGGGGAAGTTGAGCCACTTAGATTTGCCTTTGAGTTTCTTGAAGGGCTCCCACGACTTATAGACGGGCGAGTAGCTGTAGTTGATGGCGCCACGCCAGTTGTCGTCTTCCTCATAGACGGTGGTCTCGCCCGAGGTGTAGCGGTGGGAGTGGCTATAGGAGAACGAGAAGTTGGCTGGGTCGTAGGGCATGGGGCGCTTCGACTTGAGGCCCCAGCGGATGTTGGAGAGCGAGAAGTTGGTGTTGGTGGTCTTGGTGACGGCTATCGACTCGATGCTGTCGCGCTCGTGCTGGGAGGATGCTGCGTCGAGGGCATCGTCGAGGCGCATGTCGTTGTCGAGGGGGTTATAGCGCGGGCGTACCTCTTCCTTGGTGACGGAGTAATAGAGGGGCGCACTGACCTTGGCCTTGTCGGGGAAGAACTTGCCGAGCTCGAGCGAGGTGGTGACGCTGTACGACTTCTGGGTGTCGGTGGAGCGCTGCATGACTCCCTCCTCGAGGCCTCCGAAGCCATCGCTGACGTAGCGCCCGGTGAGGTTGACGGTTCCGAAGTCGGAGAGTTGGATGTTCATGGTGCCCGATGCTGCCCAGCCGCCATCGTTGTTGGTGTCCATGAGGCGCAGTTCGTTGACCCACACCTCGCCCGACTTGACCTCGCCCGAGATGTTACGCACACCGATCATCATGACCTTGACGTCGCCTAGCGTGGGGTTACCCATCACGCTTACCTTGTTGTTGGGACGGTCGGGGTCGTAGCCGGTAAACAACTGACTGTAAGACGAGAGGCCTTGCGCCTTCACCTTGTTGCGCTGTTTCTTGAGGTCGGTAAACACGTCGAGGCTGATGTCGAGCAGGTTGGCCTCGGGCCACACCGCCTGGCGATCGGCAGTGGCGTATTTGCTGTAGTCGCTGCGGTCGGGGGTCAGCGCGAGGGGTATCAGGTATTCGTAGTAGTTGTTCTTGTAGTCGGAGCCCATGCGGATGAACACAGCGAGCTGGTTGTCCTGCAGGTTGGTGTGGTCGGGCACGAGGTGGTTGGCGTGGACGAACATCTGCATGTGCTTGTACTGGCGCAGGTCGAGCGAGGTGTTGCGATAGACGGCCTTCGACTCACCACTCTGCAGATTCTTGACCACCATGTTGAGGGCCTGTTCGTTGGCCTCGACGAGCTGGGGCTGCGAGGGGTCGGTCACACGACTGATGCCTGGGGGCAGGACGTAGTTCACGGGCTGCTTGTCGTTGTTCTCCTCGATGTTGACGGCACTCACCTCGAAGAGGCCTCCCTCAGCGGCTGAGGTGCCCAGACTCTGCTTGTAGATGCGCCACTCGCCACGTACGAGGTCGAGCGAGCCGAAGCGGAGCACGATGGGGCGCTGGAAGCCCGTCATGAACATACGCATGAAGCGGATAGAGGTGAAGTCGTTGATGGAACCCACCTTGCGCTGGTATTCAGCCAGGGGGATGCGGAACTGATACCAGTTGACGGTGGTGGTGTCGCCATTGCGCAGTTTCACGCTACTGGTGCGCATGTCGGTGATGAAGCAGTCGGCAGGAGCAGTGCCGTTACGGTAGGCGTCGAGGATCTCGGGCGAGATGCGCACCTTGTACTGGTAGTAGCGCTCAAACTCGTTGAGCGTGTGGTCGGCATTGATATCCTCTATGTCGGGACCGCTCTTGTAACTGGTGTCGTAGCCCTCCGTCTGGTTCTCGGTGTCGGGCGAGTTGCCCTGGGGGTTGTTGAAGCGCTTGTAGCGGTCGAGGATGCTCTTCTCCTCACGGTCGAAGTCGGAGCCGCGGAAGTAGTGGTAGTCGTCGCCTGCAGGGTCGTTGCGCCAGGCCTGGATGATGCTGTCGTTGGTGATCACGCCACTGTTCACCACAGCGTCGAGCCACTCCTTATAGGCTCCAAAGCTGCGCTCGTCCTCGTTGCTGAGGCCGTTGAGACCCACATCCTGCAGGTTGCGCGAGCCACTGGTGGTGACGAAGGCGTAGGTCTCGGTGGTCTGCACGCCAATCTTACCCCACTGGGTGGTGGTGTATGTGTCGTTGCCACTGACGGGCATGGCGCTCTCGTCGAACTTCTTGCCGTCGTGGAGGATATCCTCCGACACCTCTCCCAGGTTGAAGTAGAGGTCGCCACTGTAGTCGCTGGCCGTACCCTCCTTACGGGTGTAGATGAAGGGGTCGAGCATCCAGAACTCGATATACTCGATGTTGGCCTGTTCGAAGTCGTTGGTGTCGAGCTTGCGCATCATACCGCCCCACTTGGTCTCAGGCTGGCGCAAGGTGCCGTCGGGGTTGAAGTCGCGCGACAGGTTATAGGGTCCTCGCTCCTCGGGGTAGTAGGCCAGGTTGAGCACGTCGAGTTTCGAGGTGGCACCGTTGTAGGTGCTCTGCTGACGGTTGGGGTAGAGTTCCTTGACATACACCTCGCGCACGTAGTGGTTGGAGAGCTGGTCGAGGTCGCTCTTGATATGGCTGGGTGTCAGCGTAGAACTGCGACTGGTGAAGATTGGATCGACGTAGTACCAGGCCAGGAGGGCACGGTTGTAACCACTGGTAACCCCTGTGCGGTCGGCTGATTCGGTCATCGTGGAGGGCACACTCGAGAGCATCCACTCCTTGGGGCTCTTCACGCTGATATAGTTCTTGGTGTTCTCGAAGTCGTCGATATACGAGGCATTGTCCTGCGTGCCTCCTGCCGTACCTGCGATGAGTTGGGCAAACTCGCCTGAGAAGGTGATGTGGGAGGGCTCCTTCACGTGCAGGAACGGTATCTTGTTGAGCATCGACGTGAGCCACTGCGACTCTTGTTTCCAGTTCACGTTCAAGCCCCAGATGGTGTTGCTCAGGGGCTCGCTGCCCATGGCCACCTTCGAGGTGAGGGCCTGCTCGTGCAGGTGCATCAGCGTACCGCCTATCTGCAGGTTCTTCGAGAAGTCGTACTCCCAGTTCAGTCCCAGCATGGTCTTGCGCTGCATGCCGTAGTCGGTGTTCGACTCGAACGAGGCGTGCACGTCGGTATGCGAGTCGATGATGCTCTGGTTGATGATGGTCACCTCGCCCGCAGAGTAGTCAACGGTATAGTCGGAGCCTTCCTGCAACTCCACACCACCTGCTGTCACCTTCACAGAGCCTCGGGGGATGTTGGAGGCACCCAGCGACAGGACATTGGCGGCCGATCCCTTGAAGGCACCGCTCATGATAAACTTATCGCGCTCGGCATTCTGCTTGGCCACCGTCTTCGTCGAGTCGTAGAGTTGGGTGAAGGTGTAGCGGTCGGCCTCTGCAGCCGAGAGTCCGCTCTTGATGAGTTGATCCCTGAGATAGCTGCCGAAGGGCTCCGACGATGGCAGGAACACGCGCCCGTTGCTCACCGTATAGCCCTCAATGAAGTCGAAATAGCCGTTGGGGTTGGTCTTGTTGTTATTGTCCAGACGATCGCATCCCAGGAGCTTCAGCAGGGTCTTGCTCTTCACCTTGGCCTCAGGGATATAGGTGAGGTACACACCTGCGGTGTCGCTCTGGTACTTGATGTCGAGGCGGAACTTGGTCTTCTCGACGGTCGAGGCGAGGTAGTACACGTTTTTCATCATCAGGCGCCAGTTGCCCTGCGAGGGGTTGTTCGACGTGTTCTTCAGCGACTTCACGAAGATGGCCTTTCCGGTATCCGTCAGGTCGCTGGCAAACTCACCCACCTGGTAGGTGACGCCCCCTGAGGTAAACTCGTAGGCCACGGCCAGCACCTGGTCGGTCTGTAACCCCGTCTTCAGTGAGATGTAGCCCAGCTGCTTGTTGACGGTGAACTCCGACGACGTGAGCAGACGGGCCTTCGAGAGTTTTTCGTAGTCTCTGCCCACCTCGAAGAGGGGAATGCCTGCCAGGACGGTGGAAGTCTGGTCGATGTCTCGGGCTTCAGAATAGTTGTTCACCAGGGTGGCATATTCGTCATTGGCATTGTTGCCCGGCACGTTCTGCTGGTTGAGTTTCCATCTGCTGTTGCTCACGATGGTGTTCTCACCCAGGTCGGTGAAGGCCACGATGTTACGGGTGTTGGCGGTGTTGCCCGTCTTGTTGGTCACCCAGATCTCCACACGGTTTACCTCGATACCGGTGGTGAGGTCGGGTAGGGTGGTCATCGACTGGTCGTAACGCTGACGGAAGTAGTGGGAGAGGAAGAAGTGACGGTTTTCCTCATAGTCGGAAGCGTCGAATTCGAAGGCGGTGGTCTGGGTGCCTCCCTTCGAGGTGACGCTCTGTGTAGAGGATTTCTTCTGCGAGATCACCGTCTGCAGCTTCAGGCGTCCGAACTGCATGTCGGTCCTCACGCCAAAGAGACTGCTGGCGCCTTTCACGAGCGAGTTGTTGGTGGGGAAGCTCACGTTGCCGCCTTCCACCAGTTTGATGATCTCATCCTCCTTGCCCTCGTACTTCAACTTCAGGTTCTGGGTGTCGAAGTCGAAGGTGGCGTCGGTGTTGTAGTTCAGGTTCATGTTCACCTTGTCGCCCACCTTTCCGTTCACGTTCAGGTTGATCTTCTCGTCGAAATCGAAGGCAGTGGTCTTACGGTTGCGGATGGGCAGCGAGGGGTTGTCGATGTTCTTCATCGTCATCCCCAACTTCAGTTCTGCCGTTCCCTGTGTCTTGATGCGCACACCACCAGGGCCGAAGATCTTCTCGGCAGGTCCCAGGTCGAAGTGCATGTCGGAGAACGAGAACTTGTCCTCGCCCTTGTTCTCGATGTTCTCTGTGTTCTTCTGACGGAAGAAGTCGTGCAGGGCGCGCTTCTCCACCCAACTGCGATACTCCTCGGGCGTCATCAGCACGGGGGCGTTCAGGTAGGAGTCGCCCATCTTGGTGCCCAGGTAATACACGTTGGCCGAGTCGTCGTATTCCACCGTCTGTCGCAGGTTCTCGGGGCGCTTCAGGTCGAGGGCGCTCGAGTCGAGATCCTCCACGAGCACGGGCGCGGTTTTTTGGATCGCCCAGCGCGCGCGTAAGAGAGAATCGGGAATGGACTCATCCCCGACCACAGGCGCTTGGTTGTTGGCGTTCCTGGTCTTATCGTCTTGCGGAGGCGTGGCCAGGGCCACCACACTCAGCAAGACCATGATGATATTTACGACTCGTCTGCTCAAAACTTATTTGATCTGCTTCAGGGCGAGTTTCACCACCTGCTCCACAGGGGCATCGGGCTGCTCCTGCAGGATGGCTACCACCACCTTCTGCGAGGGTGCAGGCGCAAAGCCCAACATGGTGAGCGCACTGACCGCCTCGTCTCTCACGGCATTGTTCACGGGTGCCTGTACACTGCCTCCCGCTGGTATCTCGCTGGCAATGCCCAGCGATACGATCTTGTCTCTCAGGTCAACGATGATGCGTTGGGCCGTCATCTTGCCGATGCCCTTGATGCTCTGTATCAGTCGGGCGTTGCCCGTAGAGATGGCGTTGCACAGCTCGTTCACACTCATGCCCGACAGCATCATGCGCGCCGTATTGGCACCCACCCCGTTGACGGTGATCAGCAACAGGAACATCTCTCGCTCCTTCTTGTTGATAAAGCCGTAGAGCACGTAGGCATCTTCGCGGATGGCCTCATACACGTAGAGCTTCACCTCTTTCTTCCCCTGGATGGCACTAAACGTGTTCAATGAGATGTTCAGGCCGTAGCCCACGCCCCCTGCCTCGATGGTGGCCAGGGCTGGTGTCAGGTCAGTCAGTTCTCCCTTGATATATTCAATCATAAATGTTTTGTCTTTTTACATTTTTACTTTTTCACCTTTCTAATAACGCATGATAGTTACAATTTATTGTATTTCACCCCCGATTCCTTCTAGATTGTCACAAAATGAAAGATTTTAGATAATTTTTCTGCCCTTTCGTTAGGTTATTTGCCAAAATCGCCGTACTTTTGCAACCGCAGACAACGAAATAACCATCAAAAAAATATCAACCAATGAAAAAGATCAGAGCAGCCGTCGTTGGTTACGGCAACATCGGACAGTACGCCCTCCAGGCTCTGGAGACGGCCCCCGACTTTGAGGTGGCAGGTATCGTGCGTCGCAATGGCGCAGAGAACAAGCCTGCAGAACTTGCAGCATACGAGGTAGTGAAGGACATTCGCGAACTGAAGGATGTCGATGTGGCCATTCTCGCTACGCCTACCCGCTCGTGCGAGGAGTATGCCAACCAGATCCTGCCCCTCGGCATCAACACCGTCGATTCGTTTGATATCCACACCAATATCCGTGGTTATCGTGAGCGCCTGATGAAGATTAATCAGGCTACAGGTACCGTCAGCGTAATTGCAGCCGGATGGGATCCGGGTTCCGACTCCATCGTGCGCACCCTGATGCAGAGTCTAGCACCTAAGGGACTGAGTTACACCAATTTCGGCCCTGGAATGTCGATGGGCCACAGTGTGTGCGTGCGCTCTAAGAAGGGAGTGAAGAACGCTCTGAGCATGACCATCCCCCTGGGCGAGGGCATCCACCGTCGTATGGTGTATGTAGAGCTCGAGGAGGGCGCTAAGCTCGAGGATGTGACGAATGACATCAAGGCCGATCCATATTTTGCCAGCGACGAGACCCACGTGTTCCAGGTGGAGAGCGTTGACGACGTGCGCGATATGGGTCATGGTGTGAACCTGGTGCGCAAGGGTGTCAGCGGCAAGACGCAGAACCAGCGTCTGGAGTTCAACATGAGCATCAACAACCCCGCCCTCACCGGTCAGGTACTGGTCAACGTGGCCCGTGCCTCCATGCGCCTTCAGCCCGGCTGCTACACGATGGTCGAGATTCCCGTCATCGATATGCTCCCAGGCGAGCGTGCTGACTTAATCGAGCATCTCGTATAAATAATTGACACAGTGATTCTCTGTGTTGAATAGATATAATGAATATAGCGATTTTCGTTTCAGGCAGCGGTACTAATTGCGAGAACCTGATAAAATACTTTGCTGGCTCCGAGTGCATCCATGTCGCACTCGTGGTCAGCAATAAGGCTGATGCCTACGCGCTCGTGCGCGCGGAGCGTCTGGGCGTGCCTACGGCTGTGGCGCCCAAGGCCGACCTCAATAACCCCGACGTCATGATGCCCTTGCTCCAGCAGTATGGCATCGGCTTCATCGTCCTGGCAGGTTTCCTGCCTCTGGTGCCCACCTTCCTCATCGACGCCTATCCCCACCGCATCGTCAACATCCACCCGGCTCTGCTACCCAAGTACGGTGGCAAGGGCATGTGGGGCCATCATGTCCACGAGGCCGTCAAGGCCGCTGGCGAGCAGGAGACGGGTATGACCGTTCACTGGGTAACCCCCGTCTGCGACTCCGGCGAGATCATCGCCCAGTATCGCGTCGCCCTCTCCCCCGACGACACCGTGGAGGATATCGCAGAGAAAGAGCACCAGTTAGAGATGACATACTTTCCTAAGATCGTAGAAGAGATCATACAGTCTGTTTAATCATATTCCGACATGAGAGAAGGCAAGAACATCCTCATCGCCACTGCACTTCTTTCACTCCTGATACTGACATCATGCAGTGGTGAGCATCGCGCGAGAATCCGCGCCAGCAAGGCCGACAGCATCATGTATGCTGCCGGTGAGACACGTAACTATCAGCGCATCCTCGACCTGGCTGATAGTCTGCAGGCCCTTGGCGACCTCACCGAAGTCAACGCCAACCGTTGGCGCGGTGTGGCCTATTACTATCAAGGCCTCTACCGTACGTCGGAATTCTATTACAAGAAAGCCGTTGGCGCACAGATCAAGGATGCCAACGACGCCCTCAACTACAACAAGTCGGCCCGTCGCTTGGCTCAGATGCAACTCCTGAAGGGCGACTACGAAGGCGCCTTGCGCATAGCCACCCAGGCCCTTGAGATCATGGAGAAAAACGGCACCGGGTCGGATACCGACTTTGCCACCCTGCTTAATACTGTGGGCTGTTGCCAGCTTAACCTGGGGCACGACCAACTGGCTTCCGAGAACTTCGCCAAGGCTTACCGGCTGTTTCGCGAACTGGCCGCTAACGACACCACAGGTCGCCGCGGACAACTCGCCTTCGACGGCATGTGTGCCGTTGCCGACCAGTACCTCGACACCCAGCACTTCGAAGCAGCCGTACCCTGGATCAACCGTGCCGAGGAGATGATTGCCATCTACGAGAAGATGCCGGGATCCGAGGCCGCAGCCAAGGTGCTACAGAGTTCACGCGACAAGGTGAGTCTCCTGCGCGCCATTGCCCTCCAGCACATAGGCCAGGACCACGAGGCCTCCCAACTCTACGCCAAAGCTGCCAAGAGCTCCTACGGCAAGTCGGGCGAGGGTCGTCTCTATGCCAACGACTACCTGATAGCCGCCGGCCGTTACAACGAGGCTGCTGATAACTTCCGCGACCTCGACCGTCTGCTCTCCCAGAACGGCATCGCCCTCTCGCTCGACAATATCCAGCAGTATCTCCTGTCCAAATTCAGGGCCAACGTGGGTGCTAACCGTAAGGATTCAGCTGTAGCCGTAGGTCTGCAGATCTGCAACGCCATCGACAACGCCATCAACAGTTCCAAGCAGAACGATGCAGCCGAATTGGCCACGATGTACGAAACCCATGAGAAGGAGGCTGAGATAGCCGAACAGAAGGAGAGCCTTACCCAGCAGCGCCTTATTGCCTCGGGTATAGCCCTCATCCTTGTGATGGCCTTCTTTGTCATCTATTACGTCCACAAGCGTAATGCCACCCATCGTCTTGAGGCTGCCCATACCAAGCTGCAGCATGCCTACGACCAGCTTGAGGTGACCACAGCGGCCAAGGAGCGCATCGAGAGTGAGCTGCGCATTGCCCGCGATATCCAGAAGTCGATGGTGCCCAGTGTGTTTCCACAGCGCGAAGGTCTCGATATGTATGCCTCCATGACACCCGCCAAGGAGGTGGGAGGCGACCTCTACGGCTATCTCTTAGAGGGCGACAAACTCTACTTCTGCCTGGGCGACGTCTCGGGCAAGGGCGTCCCCGCCTCGCTCTTCATGGCCCAGGCCACGCGCCTTTTCCATACCCTCGCCAAACAAGGCATGATGCCCGCAGAGATCTGCACGCGCATGAACGAAGCCCTCTCAGGCGAGGACAACGAGAGCGGCATGTTCGTCACCTTCTTCCTCGGTCTCGCCAATCTCACCACTGGCCATCTCGACTACTGCAATGCCGGTCATAATCCTCCCGTCATCGGAGGTTGCGCGAGTGGTGGCGACTTCCTCGACGTCCTCCCCAACGCCCCCATCGGCCTCTGGCCGGGCTTGGAGTACGAAGGCGAACAGCTCGACTCGATCAAGGGCCGACCAATGTTCCTTTACACCGACGGACTCAACGAAGCCGAAGACACCCAGCAGGCTCAGTTTGGCGACGACCGCCTGTTGGATATCCTCCGCCACACCCCCTTCGACAACGCCCGGCACGTCATCGAGCACCTTGGCGAAGCCGTTGAGCAGCACCGCAAGGGTGCCGAGCCCAACGACGACCTCACCATGCTCTGTCTCCGCATCGACTAGTCATAGTCATCTCATTTTATTTCAGTCCCTGCCATTCCCCTCTTATCTGCTTACACTGGGTGTAAAGAGCAGGACAGTTAAACACCTGATGGAGCTTAGAGTCGGGCTGTTTGATAATCTCGACGCTACGCTGGTTAGTGTCCCAGCCCTTGCCCATCATGTAGATATACATCACAGTGCCCGAGCCCGAGAACGTCAGTTCCTGGTGCTTGTTCACACTGGCCTTCATCTCCACCGTGTAAGGCTGCTGGGGTGTGTAGCCGTTCTCAGGCGTGGCCCCCTTCAGCACGGCAGCAGGCAGATAGCGCTGGTGGTAGCCGTCGTTGGCCGGAGCATATGGTGATGTGCCGAACTTCTGGTTCAGTTGCGACACCACGCTGTTCACGTTCGACGGGTAGCAGATCAGCTTGATACAACGCAGACCCACTTCTCGGTCGCGCCCGTAAATCTCCATCGCCATCGGCATCATGGCCGCTGTGCCGTGAGGCGTCTTCCCGAGAAACTGGGTATAGAGTGCCTCAAACTCCTCGTAGCTCTGCGGCACGTTGGTAAATGTCACCTCGCCCGTAGCCCTCTGGTTATACCCTTCAGCGGTCAGGTTACCCTTCATCGTGTACGAATGGCCGTCATAACTCCATGTGGTCTGTGCCTGAGCCGTCATCCCCAGCATCCAGCACACAGTAAATAGCAATTTCTTCATGTTACGCATCATTTTGTTTTTTTTATGATAGAATTTATCTGCAAAATTACAAATAAATAAGCACCCATGCAAACTTTTTCACAAAAAGCTCGAAATCTAGGGTAGTACAGTCTGTATAACTTGTGTCTTGCCCTGAAAAACGTTGTTTTTTATTCAACGTTTTTCAGGGCAAGACAAATTAAATCATGAGAAAGTTATAGTCATGTAGTCATAGTCATGGACAGGCACCTGGGTATGGGTGCCTGTTTTCATGTCACACGGGGACAGGAGTTCTGTGTTTTTGACAGCCCTGATTTCATAAAAAATAGTAATTGGAGGAGTGTTTTCTTGTAACTTTCAAATATTTAATATATCTTTGCAGCAAATAATTAAAACAAGAATAATAAACTAACTGAAATTATGCAAAAACTTAAATTCTTATTGACCTTTTGGCTGGCATTGACTGCCATTGGAGCAAGTGCACAGGGAAACGCCACCGTGAGTGTCGAGAATGCAGATGACGCAAGCACTCAGAGCACAGGCATTGCAAACGATGGTGCCACTGATGACAACCGATAAAGCGTATGAGGAAAACTGGAATCTTTTGGTTGGCAGCCTGTCTGTTACTGATAGGCTGCACCAAAGATGGCGCTACCATCTATCAGCCTAACCCCAACGAGGAGCAACCCGCTACTACGCCGCTGGTGACGGTGATCTACGGCCCTAACGGCTTGGGCGACCGCTCGTATAATGACTTGATCTACAAAGGCGTCGAGATGGCTGCCAAGCAGTACGGTGTGCGCACCCTGCAGCTGGCGCCCGAAAACGAGGCGCAGGGCTTCGCCTATCTGGAGGCGATGTTCCGCCAGATGGAGAGTGCCACCGACACTGTGCGTAGGCTGTTCATCACGCCCAGCCCTGTGTATGATGACTTTATCCGCAAGAACAACAAGCGGCTGGAGAAGAACCCCTATGCCGACCTGCTGTATATGGAGACCACCACGCCGCTGGAGGGCAAGGGCTCTACCTTCTACATCGACTACTACGGCGCGATGTACATGGGTGGCTGTATGGCACAGTATTGTTCCAACTTCCTGCTTTCGCTGATACTGGCTAACCCTTACACGCAGACCGTAGTAGAGGCAGGCGAGGGGTTCGAGGCAGGATTCAACGACACGCCTACGGTAGATCCAAGATACCCCATTACGCTGCACAAGCGTTATCTCAGCAACGAGCCCGGGGGCGGTTTTACGATTGCCGACTCGACGGCTACGCGCATCTACAAAGAAGAATGTGACTACCTG
>CACXVS010000018.1 GCA_902771155.1 uncultured Prevotellaceae bacterium | reverse complement strand
CGCTGAGGAGGCTCAGTACTTCTCATTCGGTACCAACGACCTGACTCAGATGACCTTCGGTTACAGCCGCGACGATATCGCATCGTTCCTGCCTGTATATCTCGACAAGAAGATTCTGAAGGTTGACCCGTTCCAGGTACTCGACCAGAAGGGTGTTGGCCGTCTCATCAAGTTCGCTGTGAAGGAAGGTCGTGAAGTACGTCCTGACCTGCGTTGCGGTATCTGTGGTGAGCATGGTGGTGAGCCCAGCTCTGTTAAGTTCTGTGCTAAGATCGGCATGAACTACGCATCTTGCTCTCCGTTCCGTGTGCCCATCGCACGCCTTGCCGCCGCACAGGCTGCTGTTGAGGAGTAACAGATTCTCTAATCACTTAATATAAGGGTGTAACATTCTTGGTAACAAGGGGGTTACACCCTTAGTTTGAAAACAGGAAATACTTGGATAACAACATATTAGAACAACTTAACGAGAGTCAGCGGGATGCGGTGCTTTATTGTGATGGACCGAGTCTTGTGATAGCCGGTGCAGGGTCGGGTAAGACGCGTGTGCTGACTTATAAGATTGCGTGGCTTCTGCTACAGGGCATGAAGCCTTGGCAGTTATTGGCCTTAACCTTTACCAATAAAGCCGCCAGAGAGATGAAGGAACGTATAGGCCGACTGGTGGGTGAGGAACAGGCCCGTTATCTGCAGATGGGCACGTTTCATAGTGTCTTTGCACGTATCCTAAGGGCAGAGGCGGAAAGGATTGGCTTTACCTCCAGTTTTACCATCTACGACCAGAGCGATGCCCGCTCACTGGTAAAGTCGATCATCAAGGAGATGCAGTTGGATGACAAGGTTTACAAGCCTTCATCTGTGGCTGACCGTATCTCGATGGCCAAGAACCATCTGTTGCTGCCACAGCAATATCAGCAGAGTGCCTGGGCAAGTGATGATGCCCAGCAAAAGCGGCCCCAGGTGTCTAATATATATATAAGGTATGCGGAAAGATGTCGTCAGGCCAATGCCATGGATTTCGACGATCTGCTGGTGCAGACATTCCTTTTGTTTAAGAACCATGAGGATATCCGGCAGAAGTATGTCGAGAAGTTCCATTTCGTACTCGTGGATGAGTATCAGGACACCAATTTTGCACAACAAGCCATCGTATATCAACTGACCAAAGAACGTCAGAAGGTCTGTGTGGTGGGTGATGATGCCCAGAGTATCTATTCCTTCCGAGGAGCCAATATAGACAATATCCTGAATTTCCAGACCCAATACAAGGGCTCCAAGCTGTTCAAACTGGAACAGAACTATCGTTCGACACAGTTGATTGTGCAGGCGGCTAACTCGCTTATCCGACGGAATGAGCGCCAGATACCGAAGAATGTGTTTAGTAGGAACGAGCATGGTGAACGACTGCTGTTAAAGCCTGCCTATAGTGATAAGGAGGAGGCAATCATTGTGACGCAGGACATCAAGCGGCTCCGCAGGCAGGATCACTGTAACTGGAGTGATTTCGCCATCCTGTATCGCACCAACTCTCAGAGTCGAAGCTTTGAGGAACAAATGCGCAAGGACGCCATTCCGTATCGTATCTATGGCGGTTTGAGTTTCTACCAGCGCAAGGAAATAAAAGATGTGATAGCCTACTTCCGTCTGATTGCCAATCCCAATGACGAAGAGGCCTTTAAACGAATAGTGAACTACCCCTCACGTGGTATTGGTGATACCACAATAGGCAAGATCGTCCAGACAGCACAGACCTATGGCGTCAGTCTCTGGCAGGTCATAAAAGAACCCGTGCTCTTCCCTATGGATGTGAGTAAGGGGACGATGACGAAACTGCAGAAATTCCGAGAACTCATAGAGGGCTGGATGGGTAGGATTGCCACAGAAGATGCCTATGTGCTAGGTCACGATATCATCATGAACTCGGGTATCAGCCAAGATATTTATTCAGGACGTAATCCCGAGGATATCTCCCGTCAGGAGAACCTGGAAGAGTTCCTCAGTGGCATGCAGGATTTTGTGGAGAGCAGGAAAGAGGAGGATCAGGGTGACCAGATATACTTACCTGACTTCTTACAGGAGGTAGCCCTTCTGACAGACCTTGACAGTGATAATGGTGACTCAAACGATAAGGTGACACTGATGACGATCCATTCTGCCAAGGGACTGGAGTTTCCTACTGTATTTGTCGTGGGTCTCGAAGAGAATATCTTCCCTTCGCCAATGTGTACCAATTCCATGCGTGAACTGGAAGAAGAGCGCAGGTTGCTGTATGTGGCTATCACCAGGGCAGAGAAACACTGTATCCTGACCTGTGCACAGAATCGTTGGCGCTATGGACGGATGGAGTATGATACGCCATCAAGATTCATCCGGGACATTGATCCTGAACTGATAGATGTACAAGGCGAAGCGGGTGGGGGAAAGCCTTCATACGGAGGTAGCCGTAGTCCTGAGTGGATGCAGAATCCACGACCAGTCGCTACGCAGTTCCGTGCAGATCCAAAGCCTCGTCAGGTTCCGCCTCGACAACCCGAAAAACCTGTTGATCCCTTTGGACCAAACTTCAAGCGCCTGCATCAGGCTGTGGCACCGCGTCCGATGGCGACAGATGCGAGTCCCAGTGAACTCCATGAGGGTGTGAAGATAGAACATCAGCGTTTTGGCGTAGGAACCGTCGTCAAGATTGAGGGTACAGGTGAGAATACCAAAGCAACGGTTGAGTTCAGAAACGCAGGTACCAAACAGTTGTTACTGAAGTTTGCCAAGTTTAAGATTATCGGATAAAATTAGAGCGACTCGTCATCGGGTCGCTCTAATTGTTTCTTTGTCTTTGGCAGATGCTTCTTTTTACGAAGCCAGTCAGCCTTACGCTTTTCGTATTCTTCGTGGTGCTTCTCTAAGAAACCATCAGCCATAACTACCTGTCTTTGAATTTAGCGTAGATAACCTTCACTTCAATCGGATTGTTTGGCCCTCCCATGAGTTGAGTGCTCGACAGACCCATCTCATTGCAGAGTGAATAGACAATTGCTGCCGATGTGGTTACTGTCACAGATGTTGATGCGATAGGCACGATGACCACTTTATTCCAGTTGGGATGCTTGTTGAGCCAATCGGGATCATTGAGTTCACCCACACGTTTGTTCTGGTACATCAGACTGATGAGGTTACCTATGTTGTTGAAGGAGTAACTATTCACATTGAGGTCAGCAACGAATGCGCTTCGATAGTCGTACGTCTTCTCTTTTTCAAAGAATGAATAGAGACTGTCTTTCATCACCATCAGTACCGATGTAGGTTCATCCAGAAGATATCTGTTCTGGGGCATGGAACTGTTGATGTGCTTGAGGGTCAGACTAACCTGCAGCAAGGAGTCGTTCTTATGTGTAGGCGACAAGATGTCTTCTACAGGAAGCGTCATCTCTGTGAAGATTCCGGCAGGCGTCTTCAGGTAAGTGCAACTCTCATCGGCAATAAGTCTGTTAAGACCTTCCTTGTCGTTGGTCACCTTTGTCGTCTGCAAGACTTCTTGGGTGGAGGCCATCCTTATGGCACTATAATAGGTAGTCGTATCTTTCTTGAAATGATAGAATACTCGCATCTCAATGTTGCTCAGTTTGGCCATCACACCCAGACCGTCGTTAAACTGGAAGAAGAATCCTGGACACACATTGTGGATGAAGGTGTAAGAGTTCTTGAAATAATTAGGCGACTCATAGAACGAGCGCATGATGTAGGTTCCATAGTCATCATACACCTTTCCGTCCTTGCTGGTATATGGTTTGCTAAGACGTATGCGGGCAACGTCGTAATAGCCTGAAAGATTGCGGATAGAATCAGTATAGGTGAGGTTTGACAACGAGAAGGCGAGATCGTGCTTCAAACCATCTTCTCTGATATAACCTTCTTTAATAGGATCATAGTTGCTGTAGTAGGTCATGTTGTCGTTCATGGGCCTGTCAAGTTCCAGCATTCTCATCTTGATAGGAGTGAGGGTATCACCATAGCAGAGATCCTTGTCGAAGTAAAGCCATATCTCGCATGAGTCGGCAGCGATGTCCCCGTCTTTTGCCTTTCCAAGAATGGTGTTCCTGTCGGGCATGACGTAGTTCTCCAACATATTGAACTGAGCCATAAACTCACTGGTGACGTATGTGCCCGTCTCTGGGTCTTTCACTCTGCCAAAATAACAGTCGTAGTTGCGTGCATAAATGGAATCGGCGAGTATGGAACGGGTTGTTGCCTGATAGAATCCAGTCGATAAGTCCAACTTGTCCACCTCGTTAGTAAGTGAGGAGCCAATTCCACCTGTGTCTTCATTGCAAGAAATTAACGCCATTGCTATGACTGCAATCGCTGTAAACAATCTTGATTTCATGTGTGTGGTTACTAATTATTTAATCGTCGGCATTCTCCTCCATTTCTTCAGGGAAGAGTTGGTCGTAGAATGCTTCGTATGCATCTGCAAAATCTTCTTGATAGCCAAGTATGGGAATGTTCTTTCCCTTGGCATAGTTAATTAATCCCTCATTGGTGTCTGGGTTGGCCAGTATGATACCATCACTGTAATCGATGGCCAACTTGCCCAGTTCTCCAAAATTGAAGTTGTCATTATAGACCTGTAGTAATTCTGCCTTAGCCTCACGGAATTCCAGGCATTTCTTGAAATTGCTGCCAAAATCCATGTCCAGATCCTTTGAGAAAAGAGATGTTACCACCTTGGTGTCGGCAAACGACGGCTCATCATGGTAGGCCGTCTTGACATAGAGAGGCACAACACCGCTCATCCATCCCTGGCAGTGAATGACATCGGGCACCCAGCGCAGTTTCTTGACGGTCTCCAATACGCCACGTGCAAAGAAGATCGCACGCTCACCGTTGTCAGGATAGTCCTCGCCCTGCTCGTCCTTATCCATCAGTCGCTTTCCGAAATAATCGTCATTGTCGATGAAATAAACCTGAACCCTGGTTGATTGTATCGAGGCAACCTTGATAATCAGCGGGTGGTCTGTATCGTCGATGATGAGATTCATACCCGATAGACGGATGACTTCGTGGAGCTGTCCACGACGTTCGTTAATGGTACCCCATTTCGGCATGAATGTACGAATCTCATGATTTCGTTCCTGCATGGCCTGTGGGAGGTCTTTGCCCATGAGCGACAGATGATTGTCTGGGACATAAGGAGAGATCTCCTGATTGATGAACAGTATTTTCTTTTTTGCCATTCTTGGATGTTTTTGCTTTGCAAAGATACAAAAAAAACTGCACAGAACTGACATTCTGAGCTAGATTTTTACAAAAAGTGACACTTTTAGGGCGTTTTTAGTTTATTTTTCCCTTTTTCGCCCCATTTTGAGTGTAAAAATGTCATGATACGTATTTCTGAATCAATGTCAGGAAACGTGTCCCGTATTTCTGTTTCTTGTGTTCTCCGATGCCTGATATGTTTCCAAACTGCTCCATTGACGTGGGCTTGATGGTGGCCAGGGCATGAAGCACTTTATCGCTGAAAACGATATAAGGAGGCAAACCTTCTTCATTGGCACAGGTCATACGGAGTGCTCTGAGAGCCTCAAACAGTTTCGGGTCCTCAATGCCTGTTGTGGGAGGCAGTCCGGGAATCGTAATAGAGGGTATCTCAAGGTGTAGTTTGGGCTTGTGTCTGGGTATCTCTTTCGCACTGTGGTCTATGACACAGAGTTGGGCTGTTTTCTTTCCATAGAGCACATCGTTGCCGATGTCAGTAATCCTGACCTTGTTTCCTTCGTTATAGGCAATCTCAATGAATCCCATTTGCAACATCTGCAAAAGATAGTCCTGCCAGTCATTGGTGCTGATATCCTTCCCCACGCCAAATGTCTTCAGTTGGTCATAGCCGTTCCTGACCACAGCAGGTGATCGCATGCCTTTCAGAATCTCAATGATGGTGGATACCCGTATGCTCTCTTCTGTTCTCTTCACAGCACTTAAGGCCATTTGCACATGTCTCGTGCCATCGAAATGACGAGGCGGGTCCTTACATACATCACAATTATTGCAGTCGTGGTCTGTCTGTTCACTGAAGTAGTTCAGTAGGATCCTTCGTCTGCAAACACTCGATTCTGCATATTCCTGCATTCTGCGAAGTTTGCCCATGTTGATGTCTTGCTGTCCGCTCTGTTTGGCAAACTCTGTCAGTTGTACGATGTCGGCCAATGAATAGAACAGGATGGTATCTGCCGGTGCCCCGTCTCTGCCTGCCCTTCCTATCTCCTGATAGAAACTCTCGATACTCTTTGGCATATTATAATGTATCACCCATCGTACATTACTTTTATCAATACCCATTCCAAAGGCGATTGTCGCACAGACCACCATTAATTGGTCGTTCTTAAACAGTTCTTGTGTCTGGTTTCGCTCTTGGGTGGATAGTCCTGCATGGTAAGGGGCCGCATGGATGCTTTTCTTCCTGAGGTCGGCGGCTACTTTTTCTGTGGTTTTCCTGCTGAGACAGTAGATGATTCCCGGCTCCATGGGTCTGGCCTTGATGAAATTAAGAATGAAGTGCATCTTCTCGGCAGCCTTATAGCCTCGTTTGACTGATAGACTCAGGTTGGGACGGTCAAAACTTGAGATAAATTCTTTAGCATTCTTAAGTTTCAGTTGTTCGATAATGTCATGTCTTGTTATTTTATCGGCAGTGGCAGTCAGGGCCATAATGGGGGTGTTCGGAAATTTCTCCCTGAGTATGCCCAGTTGGGTGTATTCAGGTCTGAAGTCATGTCCCCACTGACTGATACAATGGGCCTCGTCAACGGCAAAAAGGGATATCTGGATGTGACTGAGCAGATAGTCGATTTCTGCCATGACCCGTTCAGGAGAGATATAGAGCAGTTTGATGTTCCCTGCAACACATCGTCGACGAATCAACATGTCTGCCGTACTGTCATTGGTGCTGTTCAGTGCTTCGGCCTCGATACCGTTGGCCTTAAGGGCTTCCACCTGATCTTTCATCAGACTGATGAGTGGTGAGATGATAATGGCTGTCCCTGGCAGGGTTATTGCCGGAATCTGGTAGCAGATGCTTTTTCCGCCCCCAGTTGGCATGAGGACAAGGGCATCGTTACCATTGGTGACATGACGGATAATTTCTTCCTGATTTTGTCGGAAGGAATCATACCCAAAATACCGTTTTAGGGCCTCTTGAATGTTCATAAAAATTTAAATTTCTACAAAGGTACACCTTTTTTCGTAAATTTTGTCAAAAAACATTGGAAAATTCGAATTATTTATGTATATTTGCACATTAATCAACAATCCGTTAGTAAAGATGGGTAAATACAACATTAGTGAAAAGAAAGAGAAGGAGGCTGCTTACAGAAGTTTGGTCAGCCCCCGTATGATGGATGAAATGCAGGAGAAGATCCTGAATATCATCGTGATGCAGAAGAAGTACCGTGATAAGGATTATTCTGCAAAGAAATTGGCAGAGGATCTCGGTACTAACACCCGTTACATCTCGGCTGTTGTCAATGTGCGCTTCCACATGAACTACACGTCCTTCGTCAACAAGTATCGTATTGATGAGGCTATGACGATCTTGGTCGACAAGCGTTATCAGGATCTCCGTATGGAGGAGGTGAGTGATATGGTGGGCTTTGCAAACCGTCAGTCTTTCTATGCTTCGTTCTACCGTGTGGTTGGAATTACGCCAAGAGAGTATCGTTTGCAGCACCTGAAGCAGCATCCTGCCATGTTGGCAAAACGTCCCAAGAAGAAGGCACCTAAGGCATAAGTAGGAGGTCTCGTGGATTTTTCGTATCAAAGTGAGCGGTTTGCTGATTTGCAACTGCTCCGATATCGCTTGAATGGCTTTGAAAAGTTGTCTTTGAGACAGAAAAAGCTCGTCTATTACTTGTCGCAAGCCACACTATTCGGAAGGGATATCACGTTTGATCAGTTTGGTAAATACAATCTCCGCATCAGAAAGATGCTGGAGGTTGTTTATTGTGACCTGACGGTATCTCACGACACAAAGGAATTCAAGGCGATGGAACTGTACCTGAAACGGGTGTGGTTCTCTAATGGTATTTACCATCATTATGGATGTGATAAGTTCAGGCCCGGGTTCTCACCAGAATGGCTCAAGCAACAGCTATATAAGGTTGACGTGCGTCGTCTTCCCTTGAAAGGGGGGGAGTCGTTAGAGCAGTTCTGCGAGGAACTGTTCCCTGTTATCTTCGATGAAACGGTACTTCCCAAACGTGTCAACAAGGCTGATGGACAGGATCTGCTCCTGACGTCGGCTTGTTATTTCTATGACGGGGTGACTCAGGCTGAGGCCGAGGTCTTCTATCAGGAGATGAAACAGAAGAATGCTGATTCGCCGGAACCGCCATCCTATGGTCTGAACTCCACACTCGTCAAGGAGAATGGGGTTGTGGCAGAACAGGTCTGGTGCGCTGACGGGAAATATGCAAACGCCATTACACATATTATATATTGGTTAGGTAAGGCTAAGGAAGTTGCTGAAAACGAACAGCAGGAAAAGGTTATTTCGCTTTTGATAAGTTATTATCAATCAGGTGATTTATATGTATTTAATGAATATTGCATTGAATGGCTGAAGGAGCATGATTCTGCCATCGATTTCATCAACGGCTTTATTGAGGTCTATGGTGATCCGCTTGGTCTGAAAGGTTCCTGGGAAGGACTTGTGGAGTATATCGATGAAGAAGCCACAAAACGCACCCAGACCATCAGTCGCAATGCCCAGTGGTTTGAAGACCATTCACCCGTTGATCCCCGTTTCCGCAAACCTGTGGTCAAGGGCGTCTCTGCCAATGTCATCTGTGCGGCTATGCTGGGTGGCGATGAATATCCCTCTACCGCCATCGGCATTAATCTGCCTAATGCAGACTGGATTCGGGCCCAGTATGGTTCCAAGAGCATCACGATCAGCAATATTACAGATGCCTATAACAAGGCCTCTCATGGAAATGGTTTCAGGGAAGAGTTCGTCATCGATGCAGAAACACTCCGTCTCATCGATAAATATGGCGATATCTGTGATGACCTGCACACCGATCTGCACGAATGTCTGGGACATGGAAGCGGACAATTGCTGCCTGGTGTGGATCCCGATGCTCTGAAGGCTTATGGGAATACGATAGAGGAGGCGAGGGCCGACCTCTTTGGGTTGTATTATATTGCCGACCCCAAACTGATAGAGCTGGGACTCGTTCCTGATGGCGAAGCCTATAAGTCGCAGTATTATACCTACATGATGAATGGTCTGATGACACAGTTGGTGCGAATCAGTCCAGGTAACATCATCGAGGAGGCCCACATGCGCAATCGGGCCCTGATTGCCCATTGGTGCTTGGAACAGGGTCATGCGGTTCGTCTGGTTAAACGTGATGGCAAGACATACGTTGAAATCGTGGATTACGAAGAACTTCGTACACTGATAGCCCGTTTGCTGGCTGAGGTTCAGCGCATCAAGAGTGAGGGTGATTTCGAAGCAGCCCGAGAGCTGGTGGAGCGCTATGCCGTAAATGTCGATGCCAGCCTCCATGCAGAGGTATTGGAGCGTTATCAGCATCTGAACCTGGCCCCCTATAAGGGGTTCATCAACCCGATGATGCTCCCTGTGCTCGATGAAAACGGTGAAATCTGCGATATCCAGTTGAATTATAGTGAGAGTTATGCTCACCAGATGCTTCGATATGGCTCAGAATATGCCACACTGATTTAATATGGATATCCAGCGACAAGTGAAAGAGATCAAGCAGTCGTTCCGTCAGATGATGGACGGAGCGATTGCTAAGTCCATGCGAGATAAAGGTGTCGAATATCATCTCAACTGGGGTGCCACCCTGCCTCGTCTGAAGGAAAAAGCCGTTGAAATCGGCAAAAACTATGATCTGGCCATCGCTTTATGGAAGGAGAATGTTCGTGAGTGCAAGATTCTGGCCACGATGATCATGCCTCCAGATAAGGTTCTGCCCGAAGTGATAGATATCTGGATGGAACAGATTACGAGTCAGGAGATAGCCGAACAGGCCACTTTCAATCTGTTTCAATACCTGCCCTTTGCTGCTGATAAGGCCTATACGTGGATGGCATCCGAGAAAGAGTTGTACCAGTTGTGCGGTTTCCATATCCTGAGTCGTCTGTTTATGAACGGTCAGGAACCTAACGAGCGTGGAATCAATGAGTTTGTCGATCAGGCTCTAGCTGCCCTTCAAGGCGAAAGTCTTGCCGTCAAGAAGGCTGCAATGGCCAGTGTCGTGCGTTTTTCCGAACTCGGACTTGTCTATGAGCGAATTGCCAAAAGCGCATTAAAACAGGCTAATTTGGATTTTTTATAAATTAACTCTCTTTTATCTCCATGAAAATGCGTACCTTTGTGCGGTTTTCTGAAAAATGGGATGAAAGAAAGTGTAATAACGGCTGTGGAACGCATTCTGGATAACTATCTTGAGATGAACAATCATCGCAAGACTCCAGAGCGCTATACTATTCTGAGAGCCGTTTATGGTATCAATGGTCATTTTACGTTGGAGGAGTTGAGCGATAAGCTTGCCAACGAACTGAACTTCCCAGTCAGTAGGGCCACCCTCTACAATACCCTCAATCTGTTTTTGGAGTTGCGCCTGGTCATCAGGCACCGTTTTCAGGGCTCCACGAAGTACGAGGCTTGCTACGACAACAACAGCCATTGTCATCAGATCTGCACGATGTGTGGTAAAGTGACTGAGATCAAGTCGCCTGAAATCATCATGGCTGTGGATAATATGCGCCTGAAGCGCTTCCGAAAGGATGGGTTTACACTCTATGTCTATGGTGTATGCAGTTCCTGCCAGACCAAGATGACGAGGCGAAGGAAACAGGAAAAGATGAAGAATCAAAAAACAAAATAATAATGCATTATGAACAAAGGTAAAGTTGATGTCCTGCTGGGATTGCAGTGGGGCGACGAAGGAAAAGGTAAGGTGGTTGACGTGTTAACCCCCAAGTACGATGTGGTTGCCCGTTTTCAGGGTGGTCCAAATGCTGGTCATACGCTCGAGTTTGAGGGTCAGAAGTATGTGCTTCGCTCCATTCCATCGGGTATTTTCCAGGGCGACAAGGTGAACATCATTGGTAACGGTGTGGTGCTGGCTCCCGATCTCTTTATGGAAGAGGCTAAGGCCCTTGAGGCCAGTGGCCATGAGCTTCGCAGTCGTCTGCATATCTCGAAGAAGGCCCACCTCATCATGCCTACCCATCGTGTGCTCGATGCTGCTTACGAGGCTCAGAAGGGCAAGAACAAGGTGGGAACCACTGGTAAGGGTATCGGTCCTACCTATACGGATAAGGTTAGCCGTAATGGTCTGCGAGTAGGTGATATCCTTGAAAACTTCGAGGAGAAATACACCAAGGCCAAGGCTCGCCACGATGCTATCCTGAAGTCACTCAACTTCGACTATAATATCGATGAAGTGGAGAAAAAATGGCTCGAAGGAATCGAGTATCTGCGCCAGTTCCCCATCGTGGATTCAGAGCACGAAATCAACAATCTGCTGAAGAGCGGCAAGAGTGTGCTTTGTGAGGGTGCTCAGGGTACGATGCTCGATGTTGACTTTGGTTCATATCCTTTCGTCACCTCTTCTAATACCATCTGTGCAGGTGCTTGTACAGGTCTGGGCATTGGTCCCAACAAGATTGGCGATGTCTATGGTATCATGAAGGCCTACTGCACCCGAGTTGGAGCAGGTCCATTCCCCACAGAACTTTTCGATGAAACGGGCAAAAAGATTCGTGATCTGGGTCATGAGTATGGTGCTGTCACTGGTCGTGAGCGTCGTTGCGGATGGATCGACCTCGTAGCCCTGAAGTATTCTATCATGGTGAATGGCGTTACCCAACTCATCATGATGAAGAGCGATGTGCTCGATGGCTTCGACACCATCAAGGCTTGTGTTGCTTACAAGCAGAATGGTACGGAGATCGACTACTTCCCCTACAACATTGAGGAGGGTATCGAACCCGTTTACGAGGAACTGCCCGGATGGAAGACGGATATGACCAAGTTCACCAGCGAGGATCAGTTTCCGAAGGAGTTTGAGGATTATATCTCGTTCTTAGAGAAACAGTTAGAGACTCCGATTAAAATTATTTCTATTGGTCCTGATCGCGACCAGACAATCGTTAGAAAGTAATCGATGGCACAGAAACCAAGTATTCCCAAAGGCACTCGCGACTTCTCTCCGATGGAGATGGCGAAGCGCAACTATATCTTCGATACCATCAAACAGGTGTATCAGCTCTATGGCTTCCAGCAGATTGAGACGCCAGCGATGGAAACCCTTGGCACACTGATGGGTAAGTATGGCGAGGAGGGCGACAAACTACTCTTCAAGGTACTGAACAGTGGAGACTATCTTAATAAGGTGTCTGATGAAGAACTCTCACAGCGCAATGCCCTGCATCTCGCTGCCAAACTCTGCGAAAAGGGTCTTCGTTACGATCTCACCGTACCCTTTGCCCGCTATGTGGTGATGCATCGTGAAGAGCTCCAGTTGCCCTTCAAACGCTATCAGATGCAACCAGTTTGGCGCGCTGATCGTCCTCAGAAAGGACGCTATCGTGAGTTCTGGCAGTTTGATGGTGACATCGTGGGCTCCGACTCCCTGCTAAACGAGGTCGAGCTGATGCAGATTGTCGATACCGTGTTCAGCCGTTTTGGCGTACGTGTTCAGATTAAGATCAACAACCGCAAGATTCTCACAGGAATTGCCGAAGTCATCGGAGCTGCAGAGAAGATTGTCGATATCACCGTCGCCATCGATAAACTCGATAAGATCGGTCTCGAGAATGTCAACCAGGAACTTCGTGAGGATGGGCTCTCTGAAGAACAGATCGAAAAGCTTCAGCCCATCATCTCACTCGAAGGCACCAACGACGAGAAACTGAATACTATCGCAGAGGTGTTGGCATCGAGCGAGACAGGACTGAAAGGTGTTGAGGAAACCCGTTTTATCCTTGATACCCTGAAGACACTTGGTCTGAAGAACGAGATTCAGCTCGACCTCACCTTGGCTCGTGGCTTGAACTACTATACAGGCGCCATCTTCGAGGTCAAGGCCCTTGATGTACAGATTGGTTCCATCACAGGTGGAGGTCGTTACGATAACCTTACAGGCATCTTCGGTATGCCAGGAATCTCTGGCGTAGGCATCAGCTTTGGCGTCGATCGCATCTTCGATGTGCTCAACGCCCTCGACTGCTATCCCAAGGACGCTGTCAATGGCACCCAGTTGCTGTTCATCAACTTTGGTGACAAGGAGACTGCCTATTGTCTGCCCTTCGTTGCCAAAGCCCGTGAAGCAGGCATCCGCACAGAGATCTTCCCCGATTCGTCAAAGATGAAGAAGCAGATGTCGTACGCCAACGCCAAACAGATTCCCTTCGTGGCCCTTGTAGGCGAAAATGAAATGTCTGAGGGCAAACTCACCCTCAAAAACATGGAATCCGGCGACCAGCAACTCGTAACCATCGAGGAACTGATCAAGGCGGTTCAATGACCTTGAGCTAATCGATATTATTTAGCCGAGAGTTGCATAAATTCTCGGCTAATTTTATGAGAAAAAAGTGCATTTCGCCATCAACCTCTACTAAATCCAATGTTTCTTTCAGATAATCAGCTGATTAGCTAAAAATCTACCTCTACTAAAGTTCTACTAACCCTCTACTAAAGTTCTACCTATCCTCTACTAATTGGGGGCTTAAACACATCTCCGTCCCTATCTCGCAGATTCTATTCCCTGTTCTTTCAACTTTTCTCTTTATGTATCGCTGTTGAATTCTCTAGAGAATTGAGAGGTTAGTACTAGTACTAGCATTTGTTCTTTCCCTATGGAACACTTCAATTCTCTAGAGAATTCAACAACATGCCCTTGATCTATAACTAACAAGTACGTAGTTTCGTTTCTGTCAGGTCCCTATCCAGCATTCTTTTGCTACCAATCGTGCCCTTTTCAACTCCATTTCCCCCTTTTTTCTTCAATTTAGTAGAACTTAGGTAGAACTTTAGTAGAGGGTTAGTAGAACATTAGTAGAACTTAACTTTTTAATAACATGCTTATAACGAATAAGTTATATTCATTTTAGTAGAGGTTGCCGATGAATAGTCTATAAGGAAGACACTCGATAGTGTGGCCTGTGGATGGGTGGTCTGTGTTTGGAAATAATCGAATTCAAGGTTGCATCTGGCCTTGGGAGAAATCGTATGCCGAGAAAGAAGAATAAGAATATGAGCGAAATATTTGGAAGTTTCGCGGATAATTGCTATTTTTGCAACCAAATCACTAACTAAATAGATTATTATGGATTTTGGAAAGCTATTGTTAAAGATTGTGGGTATCGCGAAGGATGCAGCTCAGGACTATATCGAGAACTCACAGAAAGAGGCTCGGCCAACGCAGCAGGCCCGTCCCGCACAGAACTATTCTGCTCCGGTTGTGGAAAGAGAGAAGACTGACGCAGAATGGAATGCGTATTTCAAGGAGATTCTGTTGAGTGAATTCCCCACGTACACCATTCGTGAAAATGTCAAGGTGACCGATCTGGTGGGTTTCGTTAGCGACGAATTCAAACTTTACAAGACTCGTCCGACGCAGGCTTACAAGGCTGAATGGGGCCAGCCTTACACTTTCGTACTTGAGAATGGTGGCAAAGCCATCGGTGTGGTGATGCTTGGCAAAGGACATAGTCATGACAGCGGTGTGAAGTATCTGATTGCGAGGATGTATGCTAAGAAACTGGGTATTCCTTACATCAATTTCTACACGCAGATGCCCAACGAAAGAGATTATGTCATCGGGCGTATTCGCAAATTGTTGAACTAAGATAAACAGAGAAAAAGGGGATGCAGCATGGCTGCGCCTGCAAAGGAGGCAGCCTTACCCACAAACACGTTTTGCAGGCAACAGGGTAAGGTATCCTCTCGTGATCCGCAATTTTGCGGATTCAAAACCATTCCCCTTTTTCTTTTTTCATAATGGAAAGCATCTTAACCCAACTGACCAGACAGGAAACATGGGAGGAGTTTCTTGCCTATCGGCTCATGAAAGGCCGTTTCACCTGGCATGAGTTCGACGAGGCCGATCGTTTTGTGGAACAGGAAGCGTATCTCCATCTGGCTCAGAGGATTGCACAGGGTGAAGGCTTAGGTATCCCCAGAAAGAAAATTGTCAACAAGATGGGGACGGGCAAGAAGCGGGTGGTTTATAGTTTTGCGCCTGACGAGATGGTGATACTCAAACTCATCGCCTTCAAGCTCTACGATTACGATGCGTGTTTTTCGCCCAACTGCTATGCATTTCGTAGGGGCATCAAGGCCAGTGACGCCATCTTTCGCGTTCGTCGTGCCATCGGAGATCGCAGGATGTGGGCCTACAAACTGGACATCCACGATTATTTCAATTCTATTTCCATCGACATCCTGTTGCCGATGCTGAAGGAAATGTTGGCCGACGACCAGCCATTGTACTATTTCTTTGAGAAGATGCTGACCGATAATAGGGTGGAATATAATGGCACGACCATCCTTGAACAGCATGGTGTGATGGCAGGTACCCCTACAGCTCCCTTCTTGGCTGATGTCTATCTGAAAGAAGTAGATAGGCATTTTCATGATGCCCAAGTCGTCTATGCCCGCTATTCAGATGACATCATACTTTTTGCCCCTGACCGTGAGACACTTATGGAGTATAAGAGAGAGATGACAGGATTCCTTAGGGCGTATCAGTTGGAAGTTAATCCCGCCAAGGAGAGAATCTATTCACCCGACGAAGCCTACGAGTTCCTGGGGTTCAAGTGTCACGCCAATGATATTGACATCTCTGAGGCTACCATGAAGAAGATGAAAGGCAAGATCAGGCGGGCCACCAAATCGCTGATGCGTTGGAGAATCAGGAATAACATGGAGCCCGAAAAAGCGATGAAAGGACTCATCAACCATTTCAATCGTGTATTCTTTGAGAATGATGATAAGGAAACGCTTACCTGGTCGAGGTGGTTTTTCCCTGTCATCAATCAAACTGACGGTCTCAAGGAGATTGACCATTACCTTCAACAGAACATCCGTTTCCTCAGTACAGGGAAGCACAACAAGGCCAACTACAACATCGACTATGCACAACTCAAGCAGTTAGGCTACAAGAGCTTAGTGAATGAGTACTATAAATGGAAGAACTCTACAAACCCTTCATGCTGAGGGAGATGCGGTGGCGCCGATGATCGACCTCAATGACACGCACCTTGACATGCTGGTGAAGTTTCACCACGTCGAGGGGGTGGGCGATGCGACGATTGGCCATCTGGGAGATATGTACCAGACCGTCTTGATGGACACCGATATCGACAAAGGCTCCGAAGTTGGTGATGTTGGTGATGATGCCCGGCAGAATCATGCCTTCCACCAGGTCGTCGATGGTGTTGACATTCTTGTCGAACTCGAATTCCTCTAACTGCTCACGGGGATCGCGCCCAGGTTTTTCCAGTTCCTTGAGGATATCGGTGAGGGTGGGGATGCCCACTTCGGCAGTGACGTATTGGCGGATGTCGATGGCCTCGCGCTTCTCCTTATTATTAATAAGGTCTGCGACAGTGCAACCATGATCCTTAGCCATCTGTTCGACGATGGCATAGCTCTCAGGATGAACCGCAGAATTGTCGAGGGGATTCTTGGCGCCAGGGATGCGCAGGAAACCAGCACACTGCTGGTAGGCTGAAGGACCCAGACGGGGCACCTTCTTCAGTTGGGCACGAGAGGTAAAGGCACCATTCTCCTTACGATAATCCACGATGTTCTTGGCAAGGGTAGGTCCTAAGCCACTGACGTACATCAGCAGATGTTGGGAAGCCGTGTTGAGGTTGACGCCTACGGCATTGACACAACTCTCAACCGTCTGATCCAGAGAGTGCTTGAGTTGGGTTTGATCGACATCGTGCTGATATTGTCCCACACCGATGCTCTTGGGGTCGATCTTCACCAGTTCGGCCAAGGGATCCATCAGGCGACGCCCTATCGAGACGGCTCCACGAACGGTAACATCCTCGTCGGGGAACTCTTCACGGGCAATCTTTGAGGCAGAATAAACGGAGGCACCAGCCTCTGACACCACGAACACCTGAGGCGTTATGCCCCCAGAAGACTTCTTGGTATCGATGTCGTAGCGACCAGCCAGGACATCTTTAATAAAACTGGCTGTTTCGCGACTGGCCGTGCCATTACCGATGGAGATGGCCTCGACCTGATATTTCTGGATCATCTTCTGGATGGCCATTGCCGACTCCATGCGCTTGTTGGCGGGGGGATGAGGGAAGATGGCATCGTGGTGGAGCAGGTTGCCCTGGGCATCGAGACACACCACTTTACAGCCTGTGCGGAAACCTGGATCGACACCCATGACGCGCTTCTGGCCTAAGGGTGCTCCCAGGAGCAACTGGCGCAGGTTCTCGGCAAACACACGAATGGCCTCTTCGTCGGCTCGCTCCTTGCTGGAGGCAGCAAACTCAGTCTCGATGGCTGGTTTAAGCAGACGTTTGTAACCATCGTCGATGGCCTCTGATACCAGTTGTCCACAAGGTGTGTTGCCATAGACATAATGGCGTTTCAGGCGCTCAACGGCTTCCTCGTCATTGGGTGAGATGCTGATGCGAAGGATGCCTTCGTCCTCTCCACGACGCATGGCCAAGAGACGATGGGACGAGCAACGCTTCAGGGGTTCCTGCCAATCGAAATAGTCACTATATTTAGCAGCCTCGTCGGTATCGGCCTTTGCCTTCACGACTTTCGAGGAGATGACGGCTTGGCGCGAGAAGGCATTGCGAAGCTGTTGACGACTGCGCTCATCCTCGCTAACGGTCTCGGCGATGATGTCCTGAGCGCCTTTCAGGGCCATATCAGCATCTTTCACATCCCCCTTAACAAAGCGCTCGGCAACCCGTTCGGGATCGCGTTCACGTTGTAGCATCAGTGTTTGGGCAAGAGGTTCCAACCCCTGTTCACGAGCCACCTGAGCCCTGGTGCGACGTTTGGGTTTATAGGGCAGATAGATATCTTCGAGTTCGTTGGTGTCCCAACAGTTATCGATACGTTTCTGCAGGTCGTCGGTCATTTTATCGAGTTCGGTAATGGTCTTGATGACAGTTTCCTTGCGTTTCTGAATCTCCTGGAGTTTGTCGAAACGGTCGCTGATAGCCGCAATCTGCACCTCGTCGAGTCCTCCTGTGCGCTCCTTTCGATAGCGCGAGATGAAGGGGATGGTACAACCCTCTTCGAGCAGGGCAAGGGTATTGGCAACAGCACGCTCCTGGAGGTTCAGGGCATTGGCAATCAGTTTTGCAAAGATATTCTTTTCCATTGAGATGAGTTAGGATAATTGTTTTTTTTTGTGCAAAAATAGTAAATATCCATGAGAAATGCTCAAAAAATAAAATAAATCGTAATTTATTTGGATGATTGATGGCTTTTTCGTATATTTGCAGACGATAGTTTAAACTAACGCAATTATTACATTATTAATAACTAATAGACAAATACGATTATGAAGAAAAAGTTTATTTGCGCCGTTTGTGGATATATCTATGAAGGCGATGCTGCTCCCGAGAAGTGTCCAATCTGTAAGGCTCCTGCCAGCAAGTTCTCAGAATTGAAGGACGAGGGTGAGACCACTTATGCCACTGTTCATCGTATTGGCGATGGTAAGCCCGAGGGTGTGTCACAGGAAATGATCGACGACCTGCGCAACCATTTCAATGGTGAGTGTGGTGAGGTTGGTATGTATCTGGCTATGGCTCGTCAGGCTGATCGTGAGGGTTATCCTGAGATTGCAGAGGCTTTCAAGCGCTATGCTTTCGAGGAGGCCGACCATGCTTCTCGTTTCGCAGAGTTACTGGGAGAGTGCGTATGGGATACCAAGACCAACCTGGAGAAGCGTGCTGCTGCTGAGGCAGGTGCTTGCGAGGATAAGTTCCGTATTGCCAAGAACGCCAAGGCTGCTGGTTTCGACGCTATCCACGATACTGTTCACGAGATGGCAAAGGACGAGGCTCGTCATGGTGCAGGCTTCGCAGGACTGCTGAAGAGATACTTTGGAAAGTAAAAAGGCAATAAAATGAAAGAAAATCCGTTTTATCATACGATGAAACGGATTTTTTATTTGTTGGCGATTCTGTTTTGCGTGGCTTGCGAGAACGATGACTCGTTTTCGACAAGCACTGGTATGCGACTGACGTTCTCTGCTGATACCTTGCAGATGGACACAGTGTTCAGTCGTACGCCATCTTCTACCTATGCTTTCTGGGTGCATAACCAGCATGATGACGGTATCAGGGTTTCAACCGTGAAGTTGAAGCGAGGCAACCAGAGTGGATTCAGGGTAAATGTCGATGGTGTGTATCTAGATAATTCTAATGGCTCCCAGACCAGCAACGTGGAGATTCGCAAGAACGACAGCATTCTGGTGTTTGTGGAACTGACGGCCTTGGAGACGCGTAAGACGGAACCCCAGTTGGTGGAGGATGATCTGCAGTTTTTCCTCGAGAGTGGGGTAGAACAAAAGGTGGTGTTACAGGCTTGGGTCTGGGATGCACTCAAGGTCTATGATCCGGTGATCAAGACGGATTCGGTGATAGAATCCGACGTGCCCATCGTAGTTTTTGGCAAGATGCAGGTGGCAGAAGGTGCTACGCTGACTATTCGGAATACCACGCTCTTTTTCCACGACAGTGCCGGAATGGAGGTCAACGGCTCCTTAAAGACAGAGAACTGTGTGATGCGTGGCGATCGTCTGGACTATATGTTCGACTATCTGCCTTACGATCGGGTGAGTGGTCAATGGGAAGGCGTCAGATTTCTGGAGAAATCGGTCAATAATGTTCTGATTAACACGGAGATCCGTAATGCATCTCGGGCCGTTGTCTGTGATTCTGCTGCCATCGATTCACTATGTCCCAGACTGACGATGGAGCACTGCGTCGTACACAATACAGCTGGTGATGGTGTGCTGGCTGTTAATACCTATCTTATATTAAGGGAGTGCCAACTGTCGAATACCCTGGGTAACTGTCTGACAGTGAGTGGTGGTATCGCAGAGATCAGCAAATGTACGCTGGCACAGTTTTATCCATTCTCGGCAGACAGGGCTGCTGCTCTCTATTTTGGCAACCATTGGGATGGCAATCCCATACCATTGCTGAAGCTGACGTGTGAGGATACGATTGTGACAGGCTATGATGAGGATGTGGTGATGGCACACCCCGATGACGATGAATCGATAGCATTTAACTACCGTTTTGTTCACTCCCTGCTGCGTACGCCAGAGGTGACTGATGACTCTGTGAGTTTTAAGAATATCATCTGGGAGACTCCCAACGACTCCATTCAGGGAGCAAAGCATTTTGTAACCATCGACGAGGATAACCTTATCTATGATTTCCACCTCGATTCACTATCGACAGCCCAGGGAATGGGATGCTATTAAGGTATTAGAACTCACTGAACGACAAGGGCATCAGTTGCCGGATTCCATTAATGACATAGATGCATTTCCGTCCGTAGAGCAGAATACGGATAGGATGCCCGGCACGTGTCTCCGACTCGATGATGACCTGACGGCAACTGCCACAGGGACCAACGGGCTCGTATTGTAATTCACCATCAGTGCCTCGGGCTGCTATGGCCAACACCTCAACAGGTATATCCGGATATTGGGCACCAGCAGAGAAAAGAGCCGTTCGCTCAGCACAAAGGCCTGAGGGATAAGCTGCGTTCTCTTGGTTGCAACCAATGATTTCAACCCCGTTCTCCAGTCTGACTGCTGCTCCTACATGGAAGTTGGAATAGGGGGCATAACTCCTCTTGGTAGCCTCGATGGCCAGTTCTACCAAATGCTGTTCTTCTGAAGTCAATTCTTCTAGTTGACAGACCTTAATGACGGATTTCAGTTCAAGTTCTTCCATAAATTGTGATATTTTTGTGCAAATATACGAATTATTCGAGAAATATCACTACTTTTGCACCAATAAATCACCATCATGAGAAAGTTTTTCATCACTATATCCCTGTTTCTGTCTCTGTGCGCCTCTGCTCAGATCAGATGGAACCAGACCTATCAACAATATTTCGACCAGTATAAGGACATCGCCATCGAGCAGATGCTGAAGTATCATATCCCTGCTTCCATCACCTTGGCCCAGGGTGTGTATGAGAGTGGGGCAGGAAAGAGCGAGTTGGCCAGAAGGGCCAACAACCACTTTGGAATCAAATGTCATAACTGGACGGGTCGTAGGAGCTATCACGATGACGATGAGCGCAATGAGTGTTTCAGAGCATATGATTCACCCTATGAGTCGTATGAGGATCATTCCAAGTTCCTTGTGAGTGGTCAGCGCTACAAGTCGTTGTTCAGTCTGAAACAGACCGACTATAAAGGTTGGGCCAAAGGACTGAAGGCCGCTGGATATGCCACCAATCCCCAATATGCCAACAAGCTGATTGAGATTATCCAGCTATATAAGCTCTACCAGTATGATCAAGCCAAGAACTACGACAAGTTCATGATGGATCATACCAAGGATCATGTGGTAAACGGTAACTTGCATGCCATCACCGCTTTCAACAAGAACTATTATATTATTGTTCGTAAAGGCGACACCTTCAAGTCGATTGCCGAAGAGGTGGGTATCAGCTATCGTAAGATTGCCAAATACAATGAGCGCGACAAGCGTGACCAGTTGGAGGAGGGTGAGATGATCTGGCTGAAGAAGAAGCAGAAGAAAGCCCCCAAGGACTATAAGGGATACGTGCATTACGTTCGTAGTGGCGAGTCGATGTACTCTATCGCCCAGAAATATGGTATTCGTCTGAAGAACCTCTACAAGATCAACCATCTGTCGCCCGACTACCGGATTAAGGTCGGTGATGGTATCAGACTGAGATAAACTAAAAATCCCCGCCAAGAGCGGGGATTCTTTATGATTAGTAGATAAGCATCGACAGGATGTAGGCCACGATGGTGGAGACTATCACAGAGATCAGACCTGGCATCATGAACGAGTGGTTCAGCAGGTATTTACCAATCACCGTCGTACCTGAACGGTCGAAGTTTACGGTAGCGATATCCGAAGGATAGTTGGGGATAAAGAAGTAACCATAAACTGAAGGCAACACACCCAGAAGCACAGGACCAGGAATACCCAGTGAGTAAGCCAATGGCAGCATTGACACAACAACGGCGCCCTGAGAGTTGATGAGCACAGACACAGAGAAGAACACCAAGGCGATAGACCAAGGATAGTCTTTGACGATACCCTCGAGCATAGCCTGAATCTCGGGCATATAGTTAGAGAAATAGGTGTCGGCCATCCAAGCGATACCATAGATGGCAACCACTGCCACCATACCTGACTGCCATACCGGACCAGCAACAGCCTTCTTCGGTGTGGCCTTGCAGAAGATAATCATCAGGGCGGCAGCAGAGATCATCACAATCTGGATAACGAGGTTCATGGCCAACGGCTTCTGGAAGGTCTCTGTCATACCCTCCACAGAGATCTTGGCTTTCACCAACTGATCGGCAGAAAGAGTAAGAGCCTCATTGACCACCATTGGCTCGGCTCCTTTCACAGCACGCATCGTGTCGTAGGCAGGCAACAGGTTCTGGAAGATGGCGAAGAAGACGATGACAGCGAGGGCACCAAGGAAGATAAACACCGCATTCTTGGCTGACTGAGGAATCTCCTTGTCGAGCGTGGTGGCATTACCACCATAGATGTAATTGCGCTGCTCCGGGTCCTTCAACTTAGCCTGGAACTTCGGATCCTTGTCGAGGTCGAGACCACGATGGTAGGATGCTGCTGCTGCTGCCAACAGTCCACAGACACAGGCAGGGATGGAAACCATCAGCACGCCAGGAATGGTGATGTCGAAGTGGTTGGCATTAGAAATCGTCACGAAGGCCACAACAGCTGCAGCGATAGGTGAACAGGTGATACCGACCTGGGAAGCAATGGATGCCACACCACAGGGACGCTCTGGACGAATGCCCTTCTTCAAGGCAATATCGCAGATAATTGGCATCAAGGTATAGACTACGTGACCTGTTCCCACTAGAACCGTGAGGAAGAAGGTTGTTAGGGGAGCGAAGATGGTAATGTGGTCAGGATGTTTACGCAACATCTTTTCGGCAATCTGAATCAGCCAGTCCATACCCCCTGAAGCCTGCATGATACCAGCACAGGTGACGGCTGCGATGATGATGTAAATAACATCGGTAGGAGGGGTGCCAGGCTTGAGGCCAAAACAGAAGACGAGGATTGCCAATCCGATACCGGAAATTGCTCCTAGGGCAAGGCTACCATAACGTGAACCTACCCATAACGCTCCTAAAACTATCAGGAGCTGTAGAATCATTGTAAAAGTTACCATAGATAATATTTATAATTATTAAGTTATAATATCCCAATTTGTGTGCAAATATACACATTTAATTTGAAATACAACTCTTTTTTAGTAGAATTATTAAAAAAATCTATTTCCTTTTGTTGGCTCGAATATTTTTAGTACCTTTGCGCCCTAAATATAATAAGGTAATAAAAAGGTATATATTTTATGGCTAAGAGATTTGCCGAACATAATGGTTTGAACCTGACACAGGTCAACAATGATATCCTGGAGATGTGGCGCGAGAAAAACGTGTTCTGGCGCTCGGTAGATGAGCGTGAAGGATGCCCACAGTTTGTATTCTTTGAGGGTCCTCCCTCAGCCAACGGTCATCCTGGCATCCACCATGTACTGGCCCGTACCATCAAGGACACCTTTAACCGTTACAAGACGATGAAGGGTTATCAGGTGAAGCGTAAGGCTGGTTGGGATACCCACGGACTGCCTGTAGAGTTGGGTGTTGAGAAGGAACTTGGTATCACCAAGGCTGATATCGACAATAAGGACTCAGAGAAGTATATCTCTACGGAGGACTATAACAAGAAGTGCCGTGAGAACGTGATGATGTTTACACAGGAATGGCGCGACCTGACAGAGAAGATGGGTTACTTCGTAGATCTCGACAATCCGTATATTACCTACGACAACAAGTATATCGAGACGTTGTGGTGGTTACTCCAGCAGTTTTATAAGAAGGGACTGCTCTATAAAGGCTATACCATCCAGCCCTATTCGCCTGCTGCAGGAACAGGTCTGAGCTCTCACGAGCTGAACCAGCCGGGGTGCTATCGTGATGTGAAGGATACCACGGTGACCGCTCTTTTCAAGGCACTTAATCCTAAGGAAGAGTGGACCAAGTGGGGCGAGCCTTACTTCGTAGCATGGACCACCACGCCTTGGACACTGCCTTCGAACACGGCACTCTGCGTAGGTCCGAAGATCGACTACGTAGCCGTAGAGACCTATAACGCCTATAACGGTGAGAAGATCACCATTATCCTGGCTGAGAGCCGACTGAATGCTTACCTCGCTCCAGAGGGCAACATTACAGATGGTGATGAGATGCCTGAATATAATAAAGGTGAGAAATTTGTGCCCTACCGTATCGTAGGTCATTATACGGGTGAGGAACTTGTTGGTATGAAATATCAGCAGTTGATGCCTTGGGTTAAGCCATCAGCCAAGCTCGATCAGAATGCTGCTGACTATGTGAAGGAATATGCTGCCGCTCATCCAGAGAAGGTATTCACAGGTGAGAATGGCAAGGATCAGTTTGTTGAGATGGAGAGCGAGGCTTTCCGTGTGATTCCTGGTGACTATGTGACTACTGAGGATGGTGCCGGTATCGTACATATTGCCCCAACCTTTGGTGCCGATGACGCCAAGGTGGCCAAGGATGCTCACATCCCAAGTCTGTTCCTTATAAATAAGAAAGGTGAAACCCGTCCGATGGTTGACCTGCAGGGAAAGTACTATGTGATGGACGAACTCGATAACAACTTCATCGAGAAGTGCGTCAATGTGGAGGGCTACAGCCACCATGCAGGCGACTATGTGAAGAATGCCTATGCCCCCGAGTTCAATAAGGATGGTAAGTACGACGAGCAGGCAGCCTCTAAGGCTGAGGACCTGAACATCGTGATCTGCATGGAGATGAAGCAGGAGGGTACGGCTCTTAAGATCGAGAAGCACGTGCACAACTATCCCCACTGCTGGCGTACTGACAAGCCCGTGCTCTACTATCCGCTCGACTCTTGGTTCATCCGTTCTACTGCCAAGAAGGATCGTATGTTTGAACTGAACAAGACCATCAACTGGCAACCAGAGTCAACAGGTACAGGCCGTTTCGGTAACTGGCTGGAGAACCTGAACGACTGGAATCTCTCTCGTTCTCGTTTCTGGGGAACCCCGCTGCCTATCTGGCGCGACGAGGATGGCAAGGAAATCTGTATCGGTTCGGTAGAGGAGCTCTATAACGAGATTGAGAAAGCTGTCAAGGCAGGCTTAATGACCTCTAATCCACTGAAGGACAATGGCTTTGTGCCTGGTGACATGTCGAAGGAGAACTACGACAAGATCGACCTTCACCGTCCATACGTCGACAACATCGTGCTCGTTTCTGAGAGTGGCAAACCCATGAAGCGCGAGACCGACCTGATTGACGTCTGGTTCGATTCTGGTTCGATGCCTTACGCTCAGGTACACTATCCTTTTGAGAATAAGGACCTGATCGACAAGGGCATCGCCTTCCCCTGCGACTTCATTAACGAGGGCGTTGACCAGACCCGTGGTTGGTTCTTCACTTTGCATGCCATCGCTACGATGATCTTCGACTCAGTGGCCTTCAAGAATGTGATTTCTTCAGGTCTGGTGCTCGATGCCAAGGGTAATAAGATGTCGAAACACGTGGGCAATGTAGTGAACCCGTTTGATATGATCGAGAAGTTTGGCTCAGACGCTGTACGTTTGTATATGATGACCAACTCAGAGCCTTGGGATAACCTGAAGTTCGACCCAGAGGGTGTGGATGAGGTGCGCCGTAAGTTCTTCGGTACCTTATATAATACCTATAGTTTCTTTGCGCTGTATGCCAATGTAGATGGTTTTGACCCAGCTGCAGAACAAGTGGCATTCGACAAGCGTCCTGAGATAGACCGTTGGATTTTGTCTTGTCTGAACACGCTCATCAAGGGAGTGGAAACAGAACTCGACGGCTATGATCCTACTCGTGCAGGCCGACTGATTGACGCTTTTGTCAACGATGACCTGAGCAATTGGTATGTTCGTTTGAACCGTAAACGTTTCTGGGGTAAGGAGATGAGCGAGGACAAGCTCTCTGCCTACCAGACACTCTATACCTGTCTGATGACAGTTGCCAAGCTTTTGGCTCCGTTCGCTCCGTTCTATGCCGATCAGTTGTATAAGGACCTGGGTGGCGAACTCGACTCTGTTCACCTCGATAAGTTCCCTGTGGCTGACGAGAGTCAGATCAACAAGGATCTCGAGGCCCGTATGCAGATGGCCCAGAAGATTACCTCTATGGTTCTTGCCCTGCGCCGTAAGGTGAACATCAAGGTGCGCCAGCCACTGCAGGCCATCATGATTCCTGCCGTTGATGCTGAGCAGAAGAAGCATATCGAAGCTGTGAAGGACCTGATCATGAACGAAGTGAACGTCAAGGAACTCCGTTTCGTAGAGGGTGCCGGTGTACTGGTTAAGAAGGTGAAGTGCAATTTCCGAACGATGGGTAAGAAGTTTGGCAAGCTCATGAAGAGTGTGGCTGCTGCTATGGACGCCCTGAGTCAAGAGCAGATTGCAGAACTTGAAAAGCAGGGTACCATCGGTATTAATGTCGAGGGGCAGGATCTCACCGTTGAGACTGCTGATGTTGACATCATCAGCGAGGATATCCCGGGTTGGCTGGTAGCTAATGAGGGTAACCTCACTGTCGCTCTCGAGGTGGAACTCACTGAGGAATTGAAGAACGAGGGTATGGCTCGCGAACTCATCAATCGCATCCAGAATATCCGTAAGGAGAGTGGATTGGAGATTACCGACCGTATCAATGTTACCATTGCTCCTAATGAGGATGTCAGGAAGGCAGTCGATAGTTTTGCCGATTATATCAAGACCCAGGTTCTGGCAGATGATATTCTGTTGCAACCCAATGATGGCCAGGAGGTTGACTTCGATGACTTCAAGTTGAATATTAAGGTGGAAAAGAATTAATAATAATCAATAACTAAACATTAAGTATTATGTCAGAGAAAACTCGCTATACTGACGAAGAGCTCGAGGAGTTCCGTCAGATTATCAACGAGAAGATGGCTTTGGCCAAGCGTGATTATGAGCAGATGATGCGTGTACTGACCAATCAGGACTCCAATGACGTGGACGACACATCGCCAACTTACAAGGCATTGGAAGAGGGTAGTGCTACCCAGTCAAAGGAAGAACTGATCAGTATGGCTGCCCGTCAGCAGAAGTTCATTCAAGGACTGAAGGCTGCACTGGTCCGTATCGAAAATAAGACCTACGGCATCGACCGCATCACAGGTAAATTGATTCCAAAGGAGCGTCTGCGCGCTGTACCTCATGCTACGTTGAGTGTGGAGTCGAAGATGAATCAAGGCAAGAAGTGAAGAGTAAACCTCTAATCACCAACGGCAGACTGGCGACACTGATAGTAGTCGCCATTCTCCTTATAGACCAGACCATTAAGATCTGGGTAAAAACGTCGATGGCCCTCCATGAGAGCATCCATGTGTTCGATTGGTTCTATATCACCTTTATAGAGAATATGGGCATGGCTTTCGGAATGCAGTTGGGCAGTAAGATTATACTGTCGTTGTTCCGGGTTGTTGCCATTGTTGCCCTTACCTATTATATATGGTTAGAGGTAAGGAAAAAGGCGCGTACGGGCTATATTGTCTGTCTGGCAATGGTATTGGCCGGAGCAATAGGTAATCTGATAGACTGTCTGTTCTACGGACTTATTTTCAATGCGTCATCTCCTTATTATGTTTCGTATTTCGTTCCATTCGGAACAGGTTATGCCCCGCTGCTGATGGGTAAGGTGGTGGATATGTTCTACTTCCCCCTGATCGAGACTGAGTGGCCCCAGTGGATGCCGTTTGTTGGAGGAGACCACTTCGTATTCTTTAGTCCGGTGTTTAATTTTGCCGATGCGAGCATCAGTGTGAGTTTTGTGTTACTTCTGCTGTTTTATCGAGAGGAACTCAGCCGTATCTCACTCAGTAGATCAGTAGAGGAAAAGGAGGAGAAAGAACCATGAAACCGAAAGTCGTTCAGCAGATGATTTTGACGGCTGTTGGATTCTTGCTTCTTTCAGCCTGTAAGCCTACCGTTCCAAAGGAGTATATTCAGCCAGATGAAATGGAGGATCTGCTTTACGATTACTATGTAGCTCAGGGTGTACGACCAGATATCAAGTCAAGGAATGTTGAGTATGATCATCACTATATGACCAGTCTTGTATTGAAGAAGCACGGACTCACTCAGGCTGAGATGGACTCATCTCTGAAATATTACTATAACCATCTGGAAGACCTGTTCAAGATTTATGGTAATGTTCAGAAACGACTAAGTGAAACGGCTTTGGAACTGGGCGCATCTACAAAGGAGGTGGAACGATTTACAACCCAATCGGTCTCTGGAGATACGACAGATGTGTGGGAAGGTTCTCGCCAGATGATGATTTTACCCCAGTCTCCATATCATATCGTCAAGTTTAGTCAGAAAGCGGATTCGTCATTCCATCAGGGAGACAGTTTCCTGATGACTTTTGGCAATACCTTCCTGGTACAGAGTGGTTCAAAGAATGCGACCGTTGTTTTGTCTGTGAAGTATGAGGGTGATAGTATTATCTCCCATCATACCAACATTTCCCCCATGGGTGTAACCACTCTCCGTATCCCTTCCTGTAACTTGAAGGCCAAGGAACTGACTGGCTATGTATATATGCAGAAGCGGCAAGCCATTGAAAACGAAAATGATATGTGCGTCTTGTTGTTGGATCATATTCAGCTGGTGAGGTTCCATCACAAGACTAACGACCAGACATTGGACAAACCATCTCTGAATACAGCAGACACCTTGAGGAATGACTCTCTGAAGAATGATTCACTCAAGCCACGCAGACATAGGCTTGGCGAACGGCCTATACCTAATCAGACACAGAAAACTAATGATATTAAACCAGTCATTAAACCAATAACTAAATAAAAGAAGATTATGAAATTTCGTTTGTCTTTGATGAACTTCATGGAGTTTGCCGTATGGGGTGCTTATCTCACCTGTATGGGAAACTATTTGGGAATCGCCGGCTTGGGTGACAAGATCTCCTGGTTCTATGCCATTCAAGGTATTGTAAGTCTCTTTATGCCCACTCTGATGGGTATCATTGCCGACAGATATATACAACCACAACGTCTGTTAGGTCTCTGTCATCTGTTAGCCGGAGGATTTATGCTTGGTTGCTGGTGGCTTGGTATGCAGGCGGGTTTTGGTCAGGAGCTGACTGATAAGACACTCTTCATCACACTCTATACCCTTAGCGTGGCCTTCTTCATGCCTACTATTGCATTGGCAAATACCACAGCCTTTATTATTCTTAGAGATAATGGTATGGACACCGTGAAAGACTTTCCTCCTATCCGTGTGCTTGGAACCGTTGGTTTTATCATGACCATGTGGTTTGTTAACTGTGCCGTATGGGAAGATGGTAGCTTTTCACTCACACTGGCCGAAAATGCCCATAAGTTCCAATATACCTACATGCAGTTCTTTGTGTCTGGCATCCTGAGCGTCGTGCTGTGTCTCTATTGCTTTACGCTGCCAGAATGCAAGATTGAGAAGAAGGAAGGCAAGGTGTCATTGGCAGAGAGTCTCGGTTTCAATGCCTTCAAGTTGTTCAAGCGTCGTCAGATGGCTATGTTCTTTATCTTCTCAGCCTTGTTGGGCATGTGCCTACAGGTCACCAATGGCTTTGCCGGACCGTTTATTACGAGTTTCAAGGGAAGTGCCGATGCTGCCATCGCCAATTCCTTTGCAGCCAATAATGCCACACTGCTGACCAGTATCTCGCAGATCAGTGAGGCATTGTGCATACTGATGATTCCATTCTTCCTCAAGCGTTATGGCATCAAGATTGTGATGCTGATGTCTATGTTTGCATGGGTGTTCCGTTTTGGTTTCTTCGGTATCGGCAATCCGACCATGCCTGGTGTCATTATGTTCATCCTCTCCTGTATCGTATATGGTGTAGCCTTTGATTTCTTTAATGTGTCGGGAGGTATCTTCGTGGATCAGGAATGTGAACCTGCCGTGAAGGCTTCTGCACAGGGTTTGTTTATGATGATGACCAATGGAATAGGTGCCACAGTGGGTACATTGGCAGCTGGTGAGATCGTGAATCACTACTGTACATGGCAGGATGGCTTCCTGCAGGGCGACTGGAGAACCTGCTGGTTTATCTTCTCCATCTTTGCCCTGGTGGTAGGTGTGTCGTTTGCCTTGGTTTTCCATCCAGAGAAGTCTAAATAATTACCTCAAGTCAATGAAAGAGAGCAGATACTTTTTTGTGCCTGATGCTGCAAGGCTGAATGAGTTACCATCGGAAGAAGCCATGCATGCCATGCGTGTGCTGAGGCTGAAGGAAGGGGATGAGATCTTCCTGATGGATGGTTGTGGCTCGTTCTATAAGGCACAGATCACCGTATCTGCCACCCACCATTGCTGTTATGAGATTCTGGAACAACAACGCCAGCCTATTCAGTGGGAAGGGCATCTTCATTTGGCCATCGCTCCAACCAAGATGATAGAGCGAATGGAGTGGATGGTAGAGAAGGCTACAGAGATAGGGGTAGATGAAATATCATTCCTTCATTGTATGTTCTCAGAACGTAAGATTGTGAAGATGCCGCGATTGGACAAAATAGTTGTTTCCGCTGTGAAACAGAGCCATAAGGCATGGAAACCGGTACTCAATGATATGGAGTCGTTTAAGACGTTTATTACGAGACCGCGCCAAGGCTGTAAATACATTGCGCATTGTTATGAGGAAGTGCCCCGTGTCAATCTCTTCGATGACTTGTGTCGTCGAAAAGAGGAGAAAGACGTGACGGTGTTGATAGGTCCTGAGGGCGATTTCTCCATTGAAGAAGTGAAACTGGCCGTAGCAAATGGCTACCAGTCAGTTGATCTGGGAAAGAGTCGTCTGCGTACAGAAACGGCAGGTCTCTCAGCCGTTATGATGATGCAACTGTCAAAACAAAGATAAACATTGAAATTCTAAGAATATGACCGACGAGAAAATTATGGCTACCGTAAAACCTGATGGTGAATACTGGCAGCCCGAGATTGAGAAAATGCCACGTGAGCAGTTGAAGCAGCTCCAAGTACAGAAATTGAAGGATACCATCAAGGTATGTCTGCAATCCCCCTTCTATAAGAAGCGTCTGGGTGAATTGGGCATTACTCCTGATTCCATCAACAGTCTTGATGATCTCCAGAAGATTCCCTTCACTACGAAACAGGACCTGCGCGATAACTATCCCTTCGGACTGGTTGGCGCTAACATGGACGATGCTGTACGTATCCACTCTACCAGTGGTACGACAGGTAATCCCTGTGTGGTTGTTTATTCTGAGCATGACATCTGTTCGTGGGCCAATATGATTGCCCGCAATCTCTATATGGTAGGTTGCCGCAAGAGCGATGTGTTCCAGAACTCCAGCGGCTATGGTATGTTTACCGGTGGACTGGGCTTCCAATATGGTGCCGAGTGGTTGGGTGCTATGACCGTTCCGGCCGCAGCAGGTAACTCTAAGCGTCAGATCAAGTTCATCAAGGACTTCGGCACCACTTGTCTGCATGCCATTCCCTCATACGCCATCCGTCTGGCTGAGGTGTTCAAGGAGGAAGGAGTCGATCCTGCCAGCACCAAGCTCCGCACTCTCTGTATCGGTGCTGAGCCCCATACCGAGGAGCAGCGCAGAAGAATCGAGCGCATGCTTGGCGTAAAAGCCTACAACTCGTTTGGTATGACCGAGATGAATGGCCCCGGTGTTGCCTTCGAGTGTAAGTATCAGGACGGTATGCATCTTTGGGAAGACAACTATATCGTTGAGATCGTAGATCCTGATACCCTCGAGCCAGTGCCCGATGGTACGATTGGTGAGATGGTACTGACCACGCTCGACCGTACGATGATGCCCATCTTGCGTTATCGCACTCGTGACCTCACCCGTATCATTCCAGGTGAGTGTAAGTGCGGACGTACACACCGCCGTATCGACCGTATCAAAGGCCGTACTGATGATATGTTTATCATTAAGGGCGTTAATGTGTTCCCGATGCAGGTCGAGAAGATCCTTGTACAGTATCCTGGTTTGGGCAGTAACTACCTGATTACCCTCGAGACCATCAACGACAATGACGTGATGACCGTAGAGGTTGAACTCGACGGACTGCAGACCGATATCTATCCCGAGATGCAGAAGATGATGAAAGACATCCAGCGTGCACTCAAGGATGAGATTCTGCTCACACCTGTAGTGAAACTTGTAAAGAAAGGTTCGCTGCCTCAGAGCGAAGGAAAGGCCGTTCGTGTGAAGGATCTTAGACCCAGCAGAGGATGAAGAAGTGGGTTTTAGCTTATCTGCTGCTTTTCTTTGCCGGTATTAGCTCGGCTCAGGAACTGAAACTTCGCGACGTGTTCCGTCAGATACCCGACTCCCTGATGCCCACGCTGTCTGTCAATAACAGGTTGGATTTCATCGACTTTATGGATTCCAACATGAAGGCTGCGGTGAGGAATCAACTGGGAGGGATGAGTGAGATGACGGCTTTGACCGACGATAGCCTTTCTGTTCGCATGAGCGATGCACTAAGGATCGATATGCTGCTTCTGACTTTGGATGTGCCAATGGATACTTTGAAGCAGGTGGTAGTCTTTGCTGAGTCTTTCTTGACAGATTCTGTTTATCAGGATACGAGGGTAAGGTTCTATACGCCTGACTGGCAACAGATTACAAACAGCCTTCCATGGAATGATATCCAAAAGAAGCGCATAGAGGGTCTTATTTTGCAAAATATCCTTAAATGGGATGCTGATAGGCTGAATAAAAGTTAAATCAGTTGAATTGAATGTGAAATCAGTAATGATGTAACAGGAATTCTTCTTATCTTTGCGATGTGTTTTTCATGGTATTAGATTATTAAGGTTAATGAGAATTTTATTTATCGCGAGATAAGTATTGTTCAAACTCCTTCAGCAGTATAAGATTTTATACTGCGGATGGTTTAAAAAAAGGGAGCCTGAGAAGGTTCCCTTTTTCTTATTCCGAAAATCCGGTAGTTAATAGCTGCGGGCAATGATTACCCTTGCTTTGGATGGTTTGCCAGTCACCATATCCACACCTGGTGTCTGTTCTACGCCGAAGGGCACGCAGCGGATAGTGGCCTGCGTCTCTTCCTTGATCTGTGCCTCAGTCTCGGCGGTACCGTCCCAGTGGCAGAGGAAGAATCCGCCGTCCTTTACCTTCTCTTTGAACTCCTCGTAGTTCTCGCACTCAAAGATGTGTGCATCACGATAAGCCTTTGCCTTCTCGAAGATGTTCTTCTGGATATCCTCCAGCAACTGCTCCACGTATTCGGTGATGCCTTCGATGGGGCGTGTCTCCTTCTCCAGTGTGTCGCGTCTCATCACCTCGATGGTGCCGTTCTCCAGGTCGCGAGCACCCAGTACCAATCGTACGGGAACACCCTTCAGTTCGTAGTCTGCAAACTTAAAGCCGGGGCGCTTGTTGTCGGCATCGTCGAACTTCACGGTGATGCCCTTCTGGCGCAGAGCCTCTATGATAGGTGTAACCTCCTTGTTGACCTGTTCCATCTGCTCGGGTTTGGTGGCGATAGGGATAATCACTACCTGGATAGGAGCCAGACGTGGAGGCAGAACGAGACCATTGTCATCCGAGTGCGTCATGATGAGGGCACCGATCAGTCGGGTAGATACACCCCATGAGGTAGCCCAAACGTACTCAGGCTTGTTCTCCTTGTTAAGATAAGTCACCTCGAAAGCCTTGGCGAAGTTCTGACCCAGGAAGTGGCTCGTACCACTCTGAAGGGCCTTGCCGTCCTGCATCATGGCCTCGATGGTATAGGTGTCGAGGGCACCGGCAAAGCGTTCTGTCTCGCTCTTTACACCCTGAACAACAGGTACTGCCATCCATTCCTCGGCAAACTTGGCATACACCTTCAGCATCTTCTGTGCTTCCTCCTCAGCCTCCTCACGGGTGGCGTGAGCCGTATGACCTTCCTGCCACAAGAATTCCGATGTGCGAAGGAATGGACGTGTACGCATCTCCCAGCGCATCACGTTACACCACTGGTTGCACATCAGAGGAAGGTCGCGCCATGAGTGTATCCAGTTCTTATAGGTGTTCCAGATGATGGTCTCTGAGGTAGGACGTACAATCAGTTCTTCCTCAAGCTTGGCTGAGGGGTCAACCTCTACACCGCTCTTGTCCTCCTTGGCGCGCAGACGGTAGTGAGTCACTACTGCGCACTCCTTGGCGAAGCCCTCCACGTGTTCAGCCTCTCTCGAGAGGAACGATTTGGGTATCAGCAAGGGGAAGTATGCGTTCTGAGCACCAGTCTCCTTAAACATCTTGTCGAGTTGTTGCTGCATCTTTTCCCAAATGGCATAACCGTATGGTTTGATAACCATACAGCCACGTACAGCACTCTGTTCTGCCAGGTCGGCCTTCACTACCAAATCGTTAAACCACTGACTGTAGTTATCGGCCCTTTTCGTTAATTCTTTTAATTCTTTTGCCATTTCTTTTCTATGATTTCAATTTTGCGTGCAAAATTACATAAAAAATATGAATTAGTGATGTTTTATTTTGAATTTATTACTATCTTTGCAGGCAAATGAGTTGTTTAACAATTAAAATTGTGAGAATTATGAAAAGTTTAAAGTCAATGGCCGTTGCCCTTTGCGCTGCATTGGTGCTGGCTGGATGTAATGTAAGTAACACAGCGAAAGGTACTGCTATCGGTGCTGGTGGTGGTGCTGCTCTTGGTGCCATCGTAGGTGCTCTCGCTGGTAACACTGCTATCGGTGCAGTTGTCGGTGGTGCAGTAGGAGCCGGTACCGGTGCTATCATCGGTAAGAAGATGGATAAGGCCAAGAAGGAGGCTGAGGCTATCCAGAACGCTCAGGTTGAGGAAGTAACCGACGCCAATGGTTTCGAGGCAGTGAAGATGACCTTCGACTCTGGTATTCTGTTCCAGACAGGTAAGTCGGAGCTTACTCCCCAGTCAAAGGCTTCTCTGCAGCAGTTGGCTAATGTGTTGAAGGGAAATAGCGACTGCGATGTGGCCATTCAGGGTTATACCGACAATCAGGGTTGGAAGAACTCTACCGCCGCTCAGAGCGCCGAGAAGAACCAGGCTCTGTCACTCGACCGTGCTACCTCTGTTTCTTCTTATCTGATGGCTCTCAGCGTTCCTGCTTCTCAGATTAAGAGTGTAGAGGGATTTGGTGAAGCTAACCCCGTAGCTTCTAATGCTACCAAGGAGGGACAGGCTCAGAATCGTCGCGTGGAGGTTTACATGTATGCTTCACAGAAGATGATCCAGGATGCCAATGCAGAGGCTGCTCAGTAATACATGCATCTGATTCTTAAGAAACTGCGCGCCATCATACGCTGGGTACTGGTAGCCTTCTTCGGCTCCACTATTCTTGCGGTGGTGGCGCTCCGTTTTATCCCAGTTTATTTTACACCCCTCATGTTTATCCGCTGTTCTCAGCAGATCGGGGAGGGTAGGGATCTCAAACTCTCGCACCACTGGGTGCCGCTCGAGAAGATATCCCCCAACATGCCTTTGGCTGTGATGGGTAGTGAGGATGCCAACTTCCTCAATCATCACGGCTTCGACTATAAGGCTATCGAGCATGCGGCTAAACGTAATAGGGAGCATCCTGAGAAACGAAAACTGGGTGCATCGACCATTTCCCAGCAGACGGCCAAGAACGTCTTTCTCTGGCCTGGTCGTTCGTGGGTTCGCAAGGGTTTTGAGGTGTATTTCACGTTTCTCATAGAACTTTTCTGGACCAAAGAGCGCATCATGGAAGTCTATCTCAACTCCATCGAGATGGGCGAGGGTATCTATGGCGTCGATGCTGTGGCCGAAGAGCACTTCCATACCGATGCGCTTCACCTCTCGAAGGCCCAGTGCGCCCTCATCGCAGCCACACTACCTAATCCGCGTAAGTTCTCCAGCCTTCACCCTTCACCCTATATGCTGAAGCGTCAGGCTCGTATCCTGATAGAGATGAACTACGTGAAAAAGTTTCCTTAACGTCTTAACTCCCAGAACGCTACCGCTGCTGCCGCCGCCACATTCAGCGAATCCACCTGGTGCGACATGGGAATCCTCACCACATAATCAGCCTGAGCAATGGTCTCCTTAGGCAGACCGTCGCCCTCTGTACCCATGATGATGGCCAGTTTATCCTGCTGTTTCAGGACGGGACTATCAAGCGAGATGGAATCATCAGACAGGGCCATGGCTGCTGTCTTGAAGTCGAGGTCGTGCAGTTGGTTATAGGAGTCAATCCATGTCCAGGGCACTAAGAATACACTTCCCATCGACACTCGGATAGCCCTGCGGTTCAGAGGGTCGCAACTGCTTCTGGTCAGCAAAACGGCGTCAATCCCCAAGGCAGCTGCTGAGCGAAAGATAGCTCCGATATTCGTTGTGTCGCAAACGGAGTCGATAATCACGACTCTTTGTTTCTGCTGAGGGATATTGGCTAAAACTTCCTCCACGCTAAGTTCTGCCTTTCGCTTCATCGCACAGAGCACACCTCGAGTCAGTGTATAACCCGTTAATTCTGAGAGCAATTCGCGCTCGCCAGTATAAATAGGTATATCGCCGCACTTCTCAATGATATCTGCTGCATCGCCCTCGATATGCTTTCGTTCGCAGAGCAAAGCCAGAGGCTCATACCCAGCCTGCATAGCCACACGGATCACCTTCGGACTCTCCGCAATGAAGATGCCCCTCTCAGCATCCAGCCTATTCCTCAGCTGCGCCTCCGTCAGCGTCCCGAATATCTCAACTCCAGGCTCGTTTAGTGAATGTATCTCGATTACGTTTGCCATTATACGCTTCTTTTCTGCTGCAAAGGTATAAAAACTTCGCGAGAATAACGAATAATCTATCTTTGTTGCATATAAAGAATATGTTTTGCAGAAAAATCTTCAAATCCTTGCAAGTTTGGGGAATTTTTATTATATTTGCACTCGAGATTATAATGTTGAACTCTAAAACAAACAGCTTATGGTAACATAACGAAGGAGAAATAAACAATATACGTTGAAGCGTCCGCTGAATCTTGTTTCAGGAAATCGGCAAAATTTCAAGGAATGTACAAGATGAAAAGTAGATGATTCACGCCCGAGGGCGTGAGCTTTTACTCGTTTAAGTACATTAGGTGTTTGCCGATACCTCTGAAACGTAAGCGTAGTTAATGGCTCACGTTTTTATATCTACTGATAACTAACTAATTCTTCAAATTAACTACTATTTAAATACAAAATGATTAATAAATTCAAAATAATTCTGTTCGCCTTACTATTCTGTATGGTTGGAGTAAAAGCAATGGCTTATGATATAGTAGTAGAGAATGCCGATGGTGTTCCGATCTACTATAATTATATCAATGACGGAGCAGAGCTAGAGGTTACCAATAATGGATATTCAAGTGATTATTCTTATGCGGGCGATGTGGTTATACCAGAAGATGTTACTTATATGAATATCACTCGAAAGGTGACGAGCATAGGAGAGAGTGCTTTTGCTGGATGTAGCGGCTTAACTACCATCTCGATTCCCAACAGTGTGAAGAGTATTGGGAATGGGGCTTTCAATGGTTGCAGTGGGCTAACCTCTGTCTCGATTCCCAACAGCGTAACAAGCTTAGGAGAAAGTGCCTTTGCTGGATGTAGAGGCTTAACTTCCATCATGATTGGCATAAATGTGACAAGTATAGGAAGTTGGGCTTTCGGAGGTTGTGGCGGGCTAACCTCTGTCACGATACCAAAAAGCGTAATAAATATAGAAGGTGCTATTTTCCAAGAATGCCGTTCATTGACATCAATCGATGTAGAAACGGGAAACATATTTTATGATTCACGCGATAACAGCAATTGTATTATTGAAACAGAATCTAATAAGCTAATATCCGGTTGTCAAAATACAACGATTCCTCAAAGTATGACTAGTATTGGAGATTATGCATTCTATTGTTGCAGCGGGATGACCTCTATCACGATTCCCAACAGTGTGACAAGTATAGGAAGTTGGGCTTTCGGGAACTGTGGCGGCCTAACCTCACTAACGCTTGGCAACAGCGTGACGCTCATAGGGGATGGGGCCTTCCGTAGTTGTAATGGGCTTACTTCCGTCACGATTCCAACCAGTGTAACGACTATAGGGGACGAAGCTTTTTCTGGTTGCTGGCGCCTAGAATCCCTCATAATTCCTAATAGTGTGATTAATATGGGGAAAGAATCTTTCTCTTATTGCAGCGGGCTTGCTTCTGTCACGATAGATAATAGCATTATTGGAGATATGGCATTTTTGGAATGCATCAACCTGACCTCCGTCACGATAGGTAATAGCGTGACGAGTATTGGAAAATATGCTTTCAATCATTGCTACAGCCTAACTACTCTCACGATACCAAATAGTGTGACGAGCATAGGGGAAGGCGCATTCGATTTATGCGATTTTCCAGAAGTCATTTCAAAGATTGAGAATCCGTTTAAAATAAGTACAAACACATTCACTTATCTTACGTTTAACAATGCTATTTTATATGTTCCCGCAGGTACTGCTGACAAGTATAAGGCAACAAATGGGTGGAAAGAATTCAATAATATTTCAGAAGGAACCCCTACTAATATCAATAAGATAGTTGTTGATAGAGAAAATGAATTAAAACGTTATACATTGAATGGCAGAAGAATTAAGAACTCACATAAAGGTATAAATATTATCCAAATGGATAATGGTACAGCCAGAAAGGTTTTAGTGAAATAATGAAATCAAGGTAACCGGTTTCTGATCTTTATCAATTATAATTCTACCCTAATACAAAAGGGGCTTTGGTATGATATTACGAAGCCTTTAGTGTTAGGGTAGATCATTGTGAGGTCTCGGGCGGCAGAGAAAGTCACTAAGTAAGAAAGTAACTTGTGGACAGGAAGCGAAATGAGGTTTGCACTAAGAGACACAAAGCTAGCATGAAACTAAGATTCTTATTAGAACTATTATTTCTTTAAATATACTGTAAATGATAACGCAAAAGTATACCAACAAATAATTCAATAGTAAACCAGTCCAAAAGAGCGCTGCAAATATACAAAGAGTTGGTTATACATTACTTTTTTTCTATTAATTTTTTTGTTTCTTTAATACGATATGACGTACCTGTCATGTTGACAAGATACGATTTGTGACATAGTCTGTCTACGAGAGCAGAGCACAGGACCTTATCCTTGAGTACCTCCTCCCACCTAGTAAAAGGCAGGTTCGTAGTGATGATGGTAGCTCTCTTTCCTGTCCGCAGAGAGAGGTGATTGAAAAGCATCTCAGCTCCTTCCTTGTCAAAGCCGACATATCCTAACTCATCACATATAACGAGATCATAACGTTCAAACTTAAGCTCCAGACTCCTGAGCGTCTTTTCCGTCTTAGCCTCCCTTATAAGTGTCAGCAGGTGTGGCACGAATGTAAAGAAAACTGTATATCCTTCAAGGCATGCCTCAACGCCAGGCTCCTGCAATGAACTGATCTCAATAACCCTTGCTTCCATGGCTACAAAGATACACAAAAATACTGAGAAATATCAGTATTTAGATGGATTTTGCATGGTATTGTTATAAAAAATACTTCTCTTTCACAAGTTCACATGATTCCTCTAAAAGTAAAACAAGTTGTTTTACTTCCAAAGAAGATATCTTAATAGACTAAAGAAACGTCATCTACGAAGGTAAAACAACTTGTTTTACTTTAAGCGAAACTATTTCTTTATATTTACTTCATATTTTCCGACCTATAATCTCACACCCAATGCAAGTCTGGCATAGCCGTCAATGAGGACAACCTTGCAATCATCCTTCTTGTAAGAGAATCGGTTGAACTGAGCCTGGGCACCGATGAAATAGTTCTTCCAGTTGTAGGCGATGCCGAGACGAAAGTCAATATTGAACTGTATCCTACCATAGCTGGTCTCTGAATAACCGTCCCAGAAATCGAGTTCATTGATCCAATCATCTCCCTGTACCAACCCGAAGGGCTTCTGGGACTTTCCATTAGCCCAGGTGTGTGTCTGCTTGTTCCATGTCCCATAGTCGTCGGTCTCGCCTTTGCCTTCCGTCAGGGAGAAATTACTGTAGTATTTTTCAACTTTCACACGATTATAGACGCTGAGGGTAGGCATGACCATGGCATTGATAATAAAGCCCCGGAATGGTACCAGGTTGTAGCCGTAGCCAATACCGATGTTGGCTTGGTGAATTTCGATGCACTTGTCGTTGTCGCTTAGGAAGAGCATCCCTTTGTTGTCTGTATCCGAATTATCGAACGATGACTGATACCATGTGGCTCCTGCGAGGAACGATCCTGCCGAACGTCGTTGAATGACAGACTGGTTGTAGGCAGCAGCCTGTGAGTAGCGGCGACCATTGAACACATAGTAGCCGTTGAGATAGACGGAACGAATCCATACAGGGGCTCGCATGTGAGTATCACTTTCCTCACTATAAGTTGTATTCCCGTTATCTATCAATTGAATAGATGATGATGCCTCGTTGGTGTTGAACCGCCTCAGACGGAAGTTGATGCCGTACTTGGCACCTGTGGTACTGAAGGAGAAATAGCGGCCTGCGTTCTTGGCAAGCGAATAGGAATAGGATATTCCTGTGCCTCGATAACCCACCCAGAAGCCAACAGATGCGGATGTGGGTGGCGCAAAGCACATCTTTAGGTCTATTCTGTTTTGTGGGTTGCCTGGTTCTACTAAACTGTTGCTGTAATCGACATCGACGGCAGTCTCCTTATAACGGAGAATAACCCTCCATGGCTTTTCTGGAAGCTCGATGTAATGCGGATCAACCTGGGCACGGGCTTTCGCGTCCAAGTATTGTTGCACCTGATGAATCCTTTCCATGAAGGTGGTGGTACTTTCCTCTGTGCGCACGCTATCTACAGCTTTCGGTTCCTGTCCTAAAGCATTCAAGGAAAACAGTATGCAACAAACAATAATTCTTCCTGCCATAGATAGCGAGCCTGATGATATTGTTATTGATTTAACAAGTATTGCTTGAAGTCGGAGAAGTCCTTTGCCATGGGGACGCTCTGTTTCTGCCCTTTCATGAAGGCAGCGAGACGATCGGGGATTGTGACGTCGATGCTGAGGATGTCGTCCACCTTCTCCTTGAACTTAGCGGGATGGGCTGTCTCACAGAAGACACCGATCTCACCGGGCTTCAAGCCATCAACGAGGGCCTGGTAACCACAAGCTCCATGGGGATCGAGGATATACTTCGTTTCCTCATAACACTGGCGCATGGTCTCCTTGATCTGTTCGTCGCTATAGGTGACACCGTCGATGAGCGATGTGATGGCGGCGTGGGTATCCTCAGGAGAAAGGGCACCGTTCTGCGAATAGAGGTTGAGGATACGGGCGAAGTTGGAGGGATCGCCTACATCCATCGCATTGGCGAGTGTCTGCACACTGGCCTTGGGCTCGTATTTGCCTGATTGCAGATACTTATAGAAGATGTCGTTTGCATTGTTGGCAGCGATGAAACGCTTGAAGGGAAGACCCTGCTTGTGGCCAAAGAGCGCCGAACAGATATTGCCAAAGTTGCCTGAGGGCACACACATCACCAGGTTATCGGCCTTGCCCAGTGCCTTCATCCTTGCATAAGCATTGAAATAATAGAAAGCCTGAGGCAGGAAGCGAGCCACGTTGATGGAGTTGGCAGAGGTGAGTTTCATGTGCCGGTTCAGTTCGGCATCCATGAAGGCATTCTTGACGAGGGCCTGACAATCGTCGAACACACCATCCACCTCGATGGCGGTGATGTTCTTGCCCAACGTGGTAAACTGGCACTCCTGGATAGGGCTCACCTTGCCCTTCGGATAGAGCACATACACATGAATACCCTCTACGCCGAGGAAACCGTTGGCAACGGCGCTGCCCGTATCGCCAGAGGTGGCCACGAGTACGTTCACCTGTTCATGGTTGCCCTCCTGACGAATAAAGTATTGGAGCAGGCGGGCCATGAATCTGGCGCCCACATCCTTAAAGGCGAGGGTGGGGCCATGGAAGAGTTCGAGGGTATAGATGTTCTCCTTCACCTTCACCACTGGGCAGTTGAAGGAAAGCGTGTCATAGACAATCTGTTTCAGAGAGTCGGCATCGACATCTTCTCCGAAGAAGGCATCGGCTACTGTATAGGCTATCTCCTGAAACGTCTTGGTCTCGATGGTGTCGAAGAACGCCTTCGGCAGTTGTTTGATGGTTTCAGGCATATAGAGGCCACGGTCTTCAGCCAGTCCCTTGACGACAGCTTTGTGCAGGTCGGCGATGGGAGCATTCCCATTTGTGCTATAATATTTCATGTGCTTATTCTATTTTCATTAGTTCTTTCATAAATTCGTCGAGTTTCAGGAGTCCGAAGGAGCCGCTGACACACGACACCTCATCGTAGCGCTGAACCTCGTCGGGCTCGATGCCACGATACCAAAAGAGAAAGGGTACGGGCTGACCTACATGGATGCGCATCTCTACGGGAGTGAGATGGTCGGGCAGCACGGCGATGCATACGGGCTCTTCCCAAGTCGCCACCTTATTATATATAGGGGCAATGAGACGCTGATCGAGATACTCGATGGTCTTGAGCTTCAAGTCGAGGTCGCCATCGTGACCAGCCTCGTCGCTGGCCTCCACATGGACGAACACGAAGTCGTCGTGTTCAAGTGCCTCGATGGCTGCCTGAGCCTTGCCTTCGTAGTTGGTGTCGGCGAGTCCTGTAGCTCCTTCCACCTCCACGATCTTCAATCCGGCATAATGGCCGATGCCTCGGATGAGATCAACGGCAGAGATTACCGTACCAGACTTCACCTGAGGATACTGCGCCATGAGTGTCTCCATCGAGGGACGGTAGCCGCCACTCCAAGGCCAGATGCTGTTGGCCTGACGCTCACCACGCTCCTTGCGTTCCAGATTGAAGGGATGTACAGCAAGCAGTTCCTGTGACTTCAGGATCATCTCATTGATAAGGTCGGCTGTCTCCTGAGCCGTCAGGCGACCTGCCTCAACGGGGGCGTTGTCTTCAGCCTTTACCAGCAAGGGTTTCCAAGCTTCGTTGGGATGATCGTGGGGTGGGGCACAGACGATATGCTTTGAGCCGCCCTTGATGACCAACAGGTGGCGATACTGGATGCCTGTGATGAACTTTACGCGTTCGCAACCCATTCTTTCATTGATGGGTTTGGCGAGTTTCTCATTGAGATAGTCTATCAGTATGCGTGCATCCTCCGTTTCCAGGTTACCGCCATTGTGGGTGATGATCTTGCCGTCGGCGAGGGTGATGATATTACAGCGGATGGCAAAGTCGTCGTCGGCCATCTCGTAGCCTATCGAAGCGGCCTCGAGAGGACCACGCCCTTCATATACCTTATTCAGGTCATAGCCTAAGATGGCTGTATTGGCCACCTCAGAGCCAGGAGGGAAGCCTTCGGGCACCGTGATGAGTCGTCCGCAGCGGCCTTCGCGAGCCAACTGGTCCATCATGGGCTTATGGGCATATTGCAACAGCGTCTTCCCGCCAAGTCTCGCAACAGGCAGGTCTGCCATTCCATCACCCAAAATAATAATATGTTTCATGTGCGTTATCGAAAAGCCCCTCCCTTTTGGGAGGGGTTGGGGTAGGCTTAAATGTTAGCGATCGACATGATGTTGGCGAACACACCTGCTGCGGTTACGGCAGCTCCTGCGCCGTAGCCTTGAATCAGCATCGGGTATTCCTTATAGCGCTCGGTGGTGAGCAGCACGATGTTGTTCGAACCCTCAAGACCGTAGAACGGATGTCCGTAGGGAACCTCTTTCAAGGCAACACTGGTCTTGAAGTTTGACGGGTCGTTCTCATCAGCTTCCATCGTGGCCACAAAGCGCCAGCGCTTGTTCTCGGCCTCGAGCACCTTGCGACGGGTCTCGAAGTCAGCATCGAGTTCGGGCAGACGCTTCCAGAAGTCCTCGATACTACCCTCGAAATAACTGTCGGGCACAAAGAGATGCTTCTCTACATCGTCTTGCTCTACCTTATAGCCAGCCTCACGGGTCAGGATCACCAGTTTACGAATCACGTCGGTACCACTCAGGTCAATACGTGGATCTGGCTCTGAGTAACGCTGTTCCTTAGCGCGCTTCACCGTCTCAGAGAAGGGCACGTCGGCAGCAATCTCGTTAAAGATGAAGTTCAGCGTACCAGAAAGGATGGCCTCAATCTTCAGGATCTTATCACCCGAGTTGCATAGGTCGTTGATGGTGCCGATGATAGGCAGACCTGCACCTACGTTGGTCTCATAACGGAACCACACACCACGGTCGCGAGCCGTCTGTTTCAACTTCAGATAACTGTCGTACTCGCTTGAAGCAGCAATCTTATTGGCTGCTACAACTGATATGTTATGTTCCAGGAAGGTCTGATACAGCATGGCGATCTGTCGGCTGGCCGTACAGTCAACGAAGACAGAATTGAAGATGTTCATCTTTACGATCTCGTCGCGCATGTGCTCTGTATTGGCAGGGAAACCTGCACGCAGAATCTTCTCGTAGTTGTCGAGGTCGATGCCATCGCGGTCGAGCACGAAGTTATCCACATCCGAGATACCCACCACATTCAGTTTCAGGCGACGCGACTGCATGAGGAACTGCTGTTGGGTGCGGATCTGCTCGAGCAGCATACCGCCTACGGTGCCGATACCACAGATAAAGAGGTTGAGTACCTTATATTCAGAGAGGAAGAACGAGTCGTGGAGCACGTTGAGCGACTTACGCAGGAATTTTCCATCCACCACAAACGAGATGTTCGTCTCAGAAGCACCCTGGGCACAGGCAATCACACTGATACCAGAGCGGCCCAACGTACCAAACAGCTTACCGGCGATACCTGGCGTCTGCTTCATGTTTTCACCTACGATGGCGATGGTGGCCAGACCACTCTCCACCTGCATGGGGAACATGGCACCCGTCTCGATCTCCTTGGCAAACTCGGCGTTCAATACCTCGGCTGCTGCCTCGGCATCCTCATCGCGCACACCGATAGAGGTGGAGTTTTCTGAAGAAGCCTGCGACACCATAAACACAGAGATACCCTTATTAGCCAATGTGGTGAAGATACGGCGGTTTACACCAATCACACCCACCATCGACAGACCGGTAACAGTAATCAGAGAGGTTCCCTTAATGCTTGAGATACCCTTGATGGGCTTGTTATCGTCTTCAATTGTCTCCTTAATCAGCGTACCCGGGTGTTCGGGGTTGAATGTATTCTTTACTCTAATAGGTATATTCTTGACGCAGACGGGATAGATGGTTGGCGGATAAATAACCTTTGCACCAAAGTTACAAAGTTCCATCGCCTCTACGTACGAGAGTTCGTTGATGGTATAGGCACTCTTGATAACCTTCGGATCTGCAGTCATAAAACCATCTACATCGGTCCATATCTCCAGAACCTCGGCATTCAGTACAGCAGCGATGATAGAAGCCGTATAGTCGCTTCCGCCACGACCCAGGTTAGTGGTCTCGTGGGTGTCGCGGTCTCTGGCGATAAAACCAGGAACCACATACACGTTCTTCTCACTCAGGTTCTTGAACGATTCCTTCACGAGCTGTGTCGTCAGATCGGCATCAATCACGTGCTTGCCCTGTTTATTCTCCGTGCGGATAAAGTCGCGGGCATTCATGCGCACCCCGTTCTTGACCATAGCAGCCACGATGTGCGACGAGAGTCGCTCACCATAACTGACAATGGTGTCCTCAGTCTTCTTGCTCAGGTCGTGAATCAGGTACACACCGTAGAAGATGCTCTTCAACTGGTCGAAGAGTTGATCTACATTATTGAATAAGTCAATGCGCTTTTTGTCATCTTGGATGATGGCCTCAATCATGGCCATCTGCGATGTGGCGATCAGTTTGTCGGTGATGCCGTCAAGTGCACTTACTACTACTACGACAGGTTGCGTCCGAGCCTCTGTCTCCACAATTTTCTTCAAGCTAAGAATGCTTTTTACGGAACCTACGGACGTTCCGCCGAATTTCATTACTTTCATATTCCTATGCAATTTATCTTTCCGAATGGTACCCCTCAACAAGCGGGGCTTCCTCCATTGGCGCTGCAAAGGTAAGCGTTTTTTTTCAATCCTATGTCATTTATATCAAGTTTTTTTCGTAATAATTCCAAAAACTTGTCGGTATCTCAGCTTTATTTCGTACTTTTGCGCCCCAAAAGTAAGTAAAACAATGAAGAAACTCTATATATTGCTGGTATTGCTCTTTACCATGATGACCATCGGAGAGGTGTATGCCCAGCGCTCTCGAATCACTAAAACGCGCAGTCGTCAGAAGACACACCGCGTGGTAAAGAAAAGGTCGAAGAAGTCGAAGAAACGTAAGGGCAAGAAGCCCGTCAGACGGATAACTCCCATTAATCCACGAATGGATGATCCGGATTATGATCCATTCCTGCAATGTGAGGATACATGCGATCATGTTCATGGTATCGATTTGTCGCACTATCAGGGACAAGTGTTCTGGGAGACGGTGGGTGAGAATACCAAGATGGCTTATGTCTATCTGAAGGCTACTGAGGGAGGCGACCGCATTGACGACCGTTATGAACACAACATCGAATGGGCACACCGCTACGGCTTGAAGGTGGGCTCCTATCATTTCTTCCGTCCGAAAAGTCCGCTCTGTCAACAGTTGGAGAACTTTAAGACACAGTGTCGTCCTGGCGAGCAGGATCTGATTCCCATGATTGATGTCGAGACGACAGGAGGATTATCCACCAGAGAGTTCTGCGACTCGCTCATTACCTTCCTTGGCCTTGTGGAGCAGGCCTATCACCAGCAGCCTCTTATATATACATATAGGAACTTTTATAATAAGCACCTGATAGGACAGATTAACGACTATAAGTTGATGATTGCGATGTACACCCCCGAAGTGCCCGTGCTTGCCGACGGACGTGATATCACCATGTGGCAATATACCAGTAAAGGGCGCCTTGTGGGAGTAAATGGCTATGTGGATAAGAGTCGTTTCTTAGGTGATCACCAGTTGAAGGAAATCCGCTTCCGTCACGTCTTTCCCGTGAATGAGTGACATTACTCCTCTATGTGGGAGAGGGAGTGGACGAAGGAAGCAAAGAAGTTGGTAAGACTTTCCGAGGGGAAGTAGCGGAAATAGCGTGCCGAGCGACGCACATGACTGAACATTGCCGAGGTGTTGCTATTGTGTACAAAGATACTGTCGGCATCCTGTGAGAAATACCAGTCTTGGGAACGGGTGTTGGTAAACTCCAGCAGTTCCTGTGCTATCTCCTCTACGCGCTTATCTTTCTTTTCCTGAATGAAAGGCAGGTCTTCCGGTTGGAAGCCATAGAGAAGAATCAGGCACTGGCCTTCTAACTGGCACATCTGTGAGAGTCCCAGGCTAGCTATCCATTCCTTCAATGTCGGGTAATCCACTTTGCTGCCCTCTTTTCGAAGGTAAATACCCAGTTCGAGCAACTGACGGATGGGGATTCCTTCGTTAAGTATATGGCGAACTGTGCTGATAAAAAGCAGCAGCAGATGTCTGGTCGTGATGTCGGAATGCTCATCGTCGAGAATGTTCTGCAACTTATTGTTCAGGATAGGATTCGTCAGGTGGTCGGGGCGCAGAAACTCGTCTTCTTCCTCATACATATCTTGTTGTCCGCTCTTTGCCTTGTTGGCTGCATTCTGCCATTCTTTCCAGAGCTTGTCGGTAAGATGGAGAAAGAACTGGTCTCTGCTGTTCGTCAATCCCTGATAGGCATAAGGCAGAACCTCGTGCATGGCGGCCAACTGGTATAGGCACTCCCATTTGAAGGCCGACATCGGTTCGATCTTTTCATTCAAACCGAAGGCACCGCTTCTTAACAGCCGGAACAGATTTCTTTGTATGATGTCCATCATGGCTATGAGTATCTTTTAGGGTATCTGAATAAGATAGACAGTAGGGCTATGATGCCCAGTACGAAAGGATAATAGAGGTAGGGCAGGATACTGATGGGATTGAGCGTAGCCAGTCCTGCGGCAATAAGCATTTGTGCACCGTAGGGAATCATACCCTGTATGGTACACGAGAATGTATCGAGAATAGAGGCGCATTTCTTATTGTCAACCCCATAGCGGTCGCCTATCTGCTTGGCGATGCCTCCCACGGTGAGAATGGCGACGGTGTTGTTGGCCGTACAGACATCGACGAAGGATACCAGGGCTGCGATGCTGAGTTCCGCACCCCGCTTACTGCTGACGCGCCGAGTGAGCAGACGGATGATGAAGTCGATGCCACCCTGTTGGCGTATCAGTTCCAGCATACCTCCCGCCATCATGGTGACGATGATCAGTTCACCCATCGAGAGGATGCCTTCGCCCATAGCGCCAAACCATCCGTAGATGTCGAACGAACCTGTAAAGAGTCCGATACAGCCCGTTAGCACGATGCCGATGGTGAGAACGGCCATCACGTTCATTCCCAGTATGGCCGCAATAAGCACCATCAGATAGGGTATCACCTTCACCCATTCCACTGGAGGTATCTGCTGGGGCGTCTGCATCCCGGTGCCCATCATCAGATAGACCACCAGTATGACTAATGCCGCAGGGAATACGATAAATGAATTCACGCGGAACTTATCGCTCAGTCTGCAGCCTTGTGTCTGTGTGGCCATGATGGTGGTGTCGGAGATAAACGACAGATTGTCGCCGAAGAACGAGCCTCCCACGATGATGGCCGTCATCAGGGCCACATCCGTACTGGTTTCTGTAGCAACTCCTGCAGCGATGGGCGTCAGGGCAGCTATGGTGCCTACACTTGTTCCAATCGATAACGAGATGAAGCAGGCTGCGAGAAACATGCCTGCCAGGATCATCTGAGGCGGCAACAGACAGAGTGTCAGGTTAACTGTTGCGTCGATGCTTCCCATCATCTTGGCGGAGTGGGCAAAGGCGCCTGCCAGAATGAAGATCCATATCATCAGCATCATCTGTTCGGTAGCAGCCCCACGACTGTAGGTATTGATGCGGTGCATCAAAGGTTTGCCACCGCAAATCACGATGGCATAGATGCTCGACACCATGAAGGCCACGGTGATGGGTATCTTGTAGAAATCGCCTGCGATGATGCTGGTGACCAGATAGAATGCGATGAACACCAGAAGCGGCGATAATGCTAACAGACCTTTCTTCATAGTGTCACCCCATTCTTGAAAATAGATATTTCGCGATAGTTGTTTTCCTCATTCCTGGCCGGTTCGCCACTGGCAACGCTCAGCACCTTGTCGATGAACTCTGGTACCAGTTCCTGCATGGTGGTTCCTTCAAGTAACCGCCCTGCCGAGAAGTCTATCCATTTGCTTTTGTGAAGAGCCAGTTCCGGATTGGTTGCAATCTTCATGGTTGGCACAAAGGTGCCGAAAGGTGTACCCCGACCTGTAGTGAAGAGCACCAGATGGCAACCACAAGAGGCAAGGGCCGTTGATGCCACGAGGTCGTTGCCCGGTGCCGAGAGCAGGTTCAAGCCGTTATGCTGAATCCGGTCGCCGTATGCCATCACCCCGCTTACGGGAGCTTTGCCGCATTTCTGCGTACAGCCTAACGCCTTATCCTCTAGGGTAGAGATGCCACCGGCCTTGTTGCCAGGACTTGGATTCTCGCCTACAGGTTCTCCGTGTGACAGATAATACTCCTTGAAATTGTTGATCATTGCGACGGTTTGGCTGAAGAGTTCCTCTGTCTGGCAGCGGTTCATCAGGATGGTCTCGGCACCAAACATCTCAGGCACCTCTGTCAGTACCGATGTGCCGCCTTGGGCCACGAGCCAGTCGCTGAATTCGCCAACGAGCGGATTGGCGGTGATGCCAGAGAAACCGTCGGAGCCTCCGCACTTTAATCCTACGCGAAGTTTCGATACAGGAATGTCCTGTCGCCTATCTTGTTTGGCGATTTCGTAGAGTTGGTGCAGCATCTCCATTCCCGCTGCTATCTCTTCGTCAACCTTCTGGGTTACAAGCAGCTTGATGCGGTCTTGGTCATAGTTGCCAAGCGTCTTCATAAACGCCTCGGGCTGGTTGTTCTCACAGCCGAGACTCAGCACCAGCACAGCTCCTGCATTAGGGTGCAGACAAATGTCGCGTAGTATCTTCCGAGTGTTCTCATGGTCGTCAGAGAGTTGCGAACAGCCATAGTTATGATGCCAGGCATAGATGTTGTCGATACCTTCACAAGCTGTCTCCTTACGCAATTGCTCGACCAGTTGTTCAGCGATGCCGTTCACACAGCCCACGGTTGGCACAATCCATATTTCATTGCGCACGCCGACGTCTCCATTCGGTCTGACATAACCTTTAAAGTGCCGGTTCTCGTTTTTTATGGTAAGCGGCTGGTTTGCAGGGCTGTATGTATAATCGAGTTTGCCAGAGAGGTTGGTCTTCAGATTATCCTCATTTACCCAGTCGCCTGCTTTCAGGTCTTCGGTGGCGCGTCCTATCGGGTAGCCATATTTGATGATGTCATTGTCTTTTGCCGTGTCTTCGATGAGCAGTTTGTGTCCGGCCGGAATGTCTTGATTCACCACTACCTGCCTGCCATCAATGACAACGACGTCGCCCTTCTTTTTTGCTTGCAGACATACCACCACCGTGTCTGCAGGGTTAATCCTCAAATAGGTAATCTGTCCCATATTACTGTCAGATGGCCGTCCTGCGATAGAAGTCCACGTTCTCTTTTGTCAGTATCTCGATAGGCATATAGTTCACAGGGTTCACCTCGCGCTTCATGACGATGGCGTTGAAGAGAGCGTCAACGCTGGCGTAGCCCTGCTGGTAGGCGTGCTGGGCAATGAGGAACGAGATGCTTCCCTGGCGCACGCACTCCTCGTTCTTTGCCACCATATCGTATCCCATGATCTGGATGTTCCTGCGGTTACTTCTCTGCAGGAATTCGCCTACGATATGTGCCTTTGAGTTGAACGTGATACAATGGTGTACCAGCGGATGCTCCTTGAAGAACTTCTCCAGGATGCCGTCGTATTCCTTCTTCTCCTCGTCGAGCGGCAGGTCCACCTCGATGATCTTGATGTCAGGATAGTGGTCCATCATGTAATGCCGGAACCCCGTTTCGCGGTTGGCCTGCTGCTTGGAACCCACTTTTCCGTCGCGTGTCTGCTTCATAATGGCAATCTCTTTTTCCTTGTTGGCTATCAGCATCAGCATGCGGGCTGCGAAATAACCGCTGGCAAAGGAGTCCTGCCCAAAGAACGATAGCGGCTTCAGGTCGGGCATATACGAGTCGAGCAGTACGTAGGGAATCTGCCTGTCGGTAAGTTTCTCGGTGAATCTGGCCGTCTGCTCGAGGGTGGTGGGCACGATGATCACTCCGTCGATTTTGGCGCTGAAGAATTCGCGGACCATGCGTGTAAAGGCAGCGTTGTTGAAGCGCTCGTAATAGATGAAGTGCAGGTTGATGCCGAAGTCACGCCTGAAGTCGGTACAAGCCTGTGCACCTTCCTCTATTTCGTCCCAATAAGCCTCCTGCTCGTGCTTGGGGAGTACGATATAGAAATTATACGTCTTGTTGTAGGCGAGGGCCGAGGCATACATGTTAGGACGATAGTCCAGTTCCTCCAGCGCCTTGTTAACCTTCTCCAACGCAGCCTTGCTCACGTTGGGGCGCTTGTGCAGCACGCGGTCAACGGTTCCCGTAGAAACGCCGGCACGGGCCGCAATATCCTTAATGGTGATAATCTCCTTGGGCATAGTTCACAAATTTTCGGCAAAGGTACAAAGTTTTTCTGACTTTCGTAAGTTTTTTGGCTAAAAACCTTTAAATATTTGCAGAACTCGGGGATTATTACTACTTTTGTCCTCGCAAACAAGACGAATAGTTTAATTAATCATATCAAATAGTAATGGCAAAAATCGTAACATTGGGCGAGATTATGCTCCGCCTGTCGCCTCAGGGCAACGACCGTTTTATTCAGAGTGAGTCATTTCGTATCATCCCTGGTGGTGGCGAAGCAAATGTCGCAGTGTCTTTGGCCAATTATGGTCACGAGGCCTATTATGTGTCAAAGTTGCCGAAGCACGAGATCGGACAGATAGCCGTGAATGCGCTTCGCCGTTATGGTGTGAAGACCGATTACGTGGTTCGTGGTGGCGACCGTGTAGGTCTGTATTATGCGGAGACGGGTGCGTCGATGCGTCCGTCGAAGGTGATCTACGACCGTGCGCATAGTGCTATTGCTGAGGCTGATGCTTCCGACTTCGACTTCGATAAGATCATGGAGGGTGCAGCCTGGTTCCACTGGAGCGGCATCACTCCTGCCATCTCCGACAAGGCTGCCGAGCTCACCAGGTTGGCTTGTGAGGCTGCCAAGCGCCAGGGCGTGACGGTTTCTGTGGATCTGAACTTCCGCAAGAAGTTGTGGACCTCAGAGAAGGCCATCTCCATCATGCGCCCCTTGATGAAGTATGTCGATGTGTGCATCGGCAACGAGGAGGATGCCGAACTCTGTCTCGGTTTCAAGCCCGATGCCGACGTAGAGGGCGGACAGACCGATGCTGCCGGCTATGAGGGCATCTTCAAGCAGATGAAGCAGGAGTTTGGCTTCAAGTATGTGGTCTCTACGCTTCGTGAGTCTTATTCTGCCACTTACAACGGCTGGAAGGCTCTTATCTACGACGGTAACGAGTTCTATCAGTCGAAGCGCTACGAGATTAATCCCATCATCGACCGTGTGGGTGGTGGCGACTCTTTCTCTGCCGGTTTGATTCACGGTCTGCTCACCAAAGCCACTCAGGGCGAGGCCCTCGAGTTTGCTGTGGCCGCATCAGCCTTGAAGCACACCATCAACGGCGACTTCAACATGGTTTCAATCGACGAGGTAGAGGCTCTTGCCGGTGGAAGTGCCAATGGCCGTGTACAACGCTGAGTAAAATTGAAGATTGAAATGGCAAAGTTTGATAAAATAGCAGTTATGAAGAAAATCGGCGATACCGGTATGGTGCCCGTTTTCTACAATAAGGATCTGGAACTCTGCAAGCAGGTGGTAAAAGCCTGCTACGAGGGTGGTGTGCGTGCCTTTGAGTTTACCAATCGCGGCGACTTCGCTCAGGAGGTTTTCGGCGAGCTGGTGAAGTGGGCCGACAAGGAGTGTCCCGAGTTGGCTCTGGGTATTGGTTCTGTGGTCGATGCGCCCACAGCAGCCCTCTATCTCCAGTTGGGTGCCAACTTCGTGGTTGGTCCGCTTTTCAATCCCGACATTGCGCCCGTTTGCAATCGTCGTCTCGTGCCTTACTGCCCGGGTTGCATGACCGTCAGCGAGATTGGCAAGGCCCAGGAGTTGGGTTGCGACCTGACGAAGGTGTTCCCTGGCGATGTCGTCGGTCCCAATCTGATCAAGGACATGAAGGCCCCGATGCCCTGGTCGAAGATCATGGTGACAGGCGGCGTCTCTCCCGACAAGGATAATCTGACGAGTTGGTTTAAGGCTGGTGTCTATTGTGTAGGCATGGGCTCTAAACTGTTCCCCTCCGACAAGGTGAAGGCCGGTGACTGGCAATATGTGACCGACAAGTGCCGCGAGGCCCTCGGTTATATTGCCGCTGCTCGCGGATGATATGAAATACTGGTTGCTTGTTATATCAACCATTCTCCTCTCAGCCTGTTCGTGCCCTGATAGGCAAGCTGTGGACAGGCTGAATGACTTATCCTATGCCTATCATTACCGCAATATCGACAGCACCCGACAGTACGCCCTACAAGCCTTCAACCTCTCCGAACATTATTCGGCGGGCAAGGCAGAGGCGCTCAACAATCTGGCCTTTGTCCATATTGCCCGCATGGAGTACGACGAGGCCGAGAAACTGTTGGGCGAGTTGAAGGAGATTACCGACAATCAGGTAGAACTCTTTATAGCCTACGTCCAGCAGATGCGCCTTTGCCAGAGGCGCTCCAATAATCGTGAGTTCCACGAGTACCGCGAGCTGGCCAGTCGCGCCATGAACCGCATCTACGAGGACCACGAGTCGCTGTCGCCGAGAGACCACGGCAGGCTGCTTTATGCCGAGACGGAATATGCCATCGTCAATTCTACCTATTATTATTATGTGGGATTGGAGCGCCAGTCGATCGAGGCGTTCGACATCGATCCCAACGAGGTTCAGCGCGACACGGCCCAGTATCTGAACTATCTGTATAACATCGGCGCAGGAGGCGTCATCATCGAGGGCACGCAACAGGAGATCAACCAACAGGAGTTCGACCACCTGATGCGCTGTTTCCTCATGGCGCGTAAGGGCGGTTATCCCTATTTCGCCGCCAATGCCCTTGAGGCCCTCTCCGAACACCTGATGGACGAAGACAGTCGTAACCAACTCCTGGCCGACAACCTGCCCGCCATTAAGTTTATCAATCCCGATGGGGTGGGCGACGATATGCTGGCAGGATGGCTTGCCGAGAACGCGCTGTATATCTTTGAGGAGTATGGCGATGTCTATCAGATAGCCGGCGCCTACCGCACGTTGGCTTCCTGTTTCCGTCAGATAGGCGACTACGAGTCGGCGCTGTATAACCTGCAGCAGGCCCTCTCTGATTCGGCCATCTATCAGGCGCCCGATCTGGTGGCCAGCATCCGCGAACAACTGAGCGTGGCTTATGCGGCCATCGACGACAAGCCCCAGAGCGACTTCAACCGCAACCAGTATCTCGACCTGCAGGAGACCACCCGACAAGACCGGCAGCTGGAAGCCCGCGCCAGCCAGTACGACAAGACCGCCAAGCAACTCAACTGGATGCTGTGGGGCGTGGTGGGCGCCATCGTGCTGCTGCTGTTCTCCCTGTGGCTCTTCAACCACCTGAACAAGAAGAAGGTGAAGGTAGAAGGCTACGATGAACTGTTGGAACAGCGCAACGAGGAGCTGGCAGCCCTCACGCTGAGGGTTGAGAACAGCGAGCGCCGCAACCTGGAGCAGCGCGCCAAGGTGTCGCTCGTCAACACCGTTACCCCCTTTATCGACCGTATCATCCACGAGGTGAGGAAACCTGGCGGCGGCAACCTCGACTATGTCAGGGAACTCACCGACCAGATCGGCGCCTATAACGACGTGCTCACGCATTGGATTCAGTTGCGGCAGGGCGAACTGAGTCTGAAGATCGAGAGCTTCCCCCTGCAGCGGCTCTTCGACCTGATAGCCCGAAGCCGCAAGTCGTTTCAGATGAAAGGCGTGGAGATGCAGGTAGAACCCACCGACGCCGTTGTCAAGGCCGACACCGCGCTGACGCTCTTCATGCTCAACACGCTGGCCGACAACGCGCGCAAGTTCACCCCGAAGGGAGGACAGATTTCCGTGAAGGCTTCCGAGACCGATCAGTACGTGGAGATTGCCGTAGAGGATACCGGTAAGGGTATGACTCCCGAACAACTCGACCACCTCTTCGATCACAAGATTGTAGAGGGCCACGGCTTCGGCCTGCTCAACTGCAAGGGCATCATCGAGAAATATCGCAAGACCAGTCAGATATTCTCGGTGTGCGACATCGGCGCCACGAGCACTCTGGGCAAGGGCAGCCGCCTCTTCTTCCGTCTGCCCAAGGGCATCGTCCGCATGCTGTTGCTCATCCTGACGGGAACGGGCACCCTTCACGCCGCTGCCGAGCCCCTTGCCAAGGCCAGCGCCTTTGCCGACTCGGCCTACTTCTGCAACATCAACGGCCAGTATGAGCGCACGCTGCGCTTTGCCGACTCGTGCCGCTATTACCTCAACCAGCATTACCTCAGCCAGCGCCCCGAGGGCCGACTGCCCATGCTGGCGTTCGACAACTCGTCGCTGCTGGCACCCGAGATACAGTGGTACCACGACAGTCTGGCCACCAACTACCACATCATCCTCGACATCCGCAACGAGAGTGCGGTGGCCGCCCTGGCCCTGCACGAGTGGCAACTCTACAGCTATAACAACCGCATCTATACCCAACTGTTCAAGGAGATGTCGGCCGACAACTCGCTGGGTGAGTACTGCCGCGCCATGCAGCAGTCGCAGACCAACAAGACCATCGCCATCATCCTCGGCGTGCTCTTCCTCATCTCCATCGTCCCAGCCTACTATCTGCTCTACTACCGCCACCGGCTTTACGACCGGTTCCTCAAGGAGCAGCAGCGTCAGACCGATCTGGAACTGCTCGACGACGAGTTGCGCAAGACCGAACTCGAAGACAACAATCTGCATGTGGCCAACGCCGTGCTCGACAACTGCCTGTCGTCGCTCAAGCACGAGACGATGTATTACCCCAGCCGCATCAGCCAGTTGATGGATGCCGGCGACCTCGACTCGCTGGGCGAGGTTACCGACTACTACCGCCAGCTCTACGGCATCCTGAGCCGGCAGGCCACCTACGAGGCTGAGCGCACCAAACTGCACCTGCAGCCCCTCGACCACCACATACTGGGCGACGAGAACCTCATCCGCTATCTGTTCGAGATTATCAGGAAGCAGTCGGGGCAGAAGAAGCTCGAGCGGCAGTATCTCGAGAAAGACGAGCAGTATGTCGAGGTGCATATCCCGCTGCCCCAGCTCAGGCTCTCCGAGGCCGAGGCCCACGACCTCTTTACGCCCTCCAACAGCCACATCCCTTACCTCATCTGCCGCCAGATAGTGAGAGACCATGGCGAGGCCACCAACCGTCGTGGCTGCGGAATCTATGCCACGATTATCGACGGAACAACAAACATGATTATAACATTACCAAGCGTATGGAAAACTTCAAAGTGATTATAGTAGAAGACGTGCCGCTCGAACTGAAGGGCACGCTGGGTATCATCCGCACCGACATCCCCGAGGCGGAAGTCATCGGCACTGCCGACAGCGAACAGACCTACTGGCGACTGCTGAAGCAGCAGAAGCCCGACCTCGTGCTGCTCGACCTCGGTCTGGGCGGCTCCACCACGGTGGGCGTCGAGATATGCCGCCACACCAAGGAACTCCACCCCGACGTGAAGGTGCTCATCTTTACTGGCGAGATTCTCAACGAGAAGCTATGGGTTGACGTGCTCGACGCCGGTGCCGACGGCATCATCCTCAAGACCGGCGAACTGCTGACGCGCCGTGACGTGTCGGCCGTGATGGACGGCAAGCAGCTGGTGTTCAACGAGCCCATCCTCGAGAAGATTGTCGAGCGCTTCAAGGCTGCCGTCAGCGGTCAGCTCGTCAAGCAGGAAGCCCTGGTCAATTACGAGATCGACGAGTACGACGAGCGCTTCCTGCGCCACCTCGCCCTCGGCTATACCAAGGAGCAGATCACGAATCTGCGCGGCATGCCCTTCGGCGTGAAGAGCCTCGAGAAGCGCCAGAACGAACTCATCCAGAAACTGTTCCCCGAGGGCTCTACCGGCATCAACGCCACCCGTCTGGTGGTGCGCGCCTTAGAGCTCCGAGTGCTCGATATCGACAACCTGGAGGCCGACGATGAATAGGAATCTGCTGGGAGTGGTCAGCCTCTTCCTCCTGTTGGCCGAGGCATTGCTCATCATCCTGTCGTGGCTGCTGTCGGCCACCATGATGGAGGGTGTGCGCTCCCTGCTGTCGTCAGAGGGCATCAGGTGGCTCTTCGGCTCGTTCACCTACATCATGGCCTCGCCCCTGCTGGTGTGGCTCCTGCTGGTGCTCTCGGCCGTAGGCTGTTTCCAGAAGAGTGGGGCCGAGGTGCTGTTCGGCCGTCAGCCGCTTACCTATCGCGAGCGGGTGGCCCTGCGGGTGGCTTTGGCCTTCCTCTGCCTCTACCTGCTCATCATCGCCCTGCTCACGCTGCCGCCCCACGCCATCCTGCTCTCAGCCACAGGCGAACTGTTCCCCTCGGCCTTCAGCCGCTGTCTGGTGCCCATCGCCGCCTTTGCCGTCGTCCTCTTCTCGGTGTCGTTTGCCATGATGGCCGGCCACTTGCGCACGCTCTCGGGCATCCTCTCTTTCGTGTCGTACGGCATCGCCAAGGGCGCCCCGCTGGTCATCGTGTTCTTCCTCGTCGTACAGCTCTACGAGTCGGTACGCTTCGTCTTCGCCTGAACAAACCCGCAATCCCGATGGAACTCGATCTCGACAACAAAGAGTGGCAGGACGCCCTCCAGATAGTGAACTACACGCGCCGCTCGCTTTTCCTCACAGGCAAGGCCGGCACGGGTAAGAGCACCTTCCTGCGCTACGTGGCCGAGCACACCAAGAAGAAGTATGTGGTGCTCGCTCCTACGGGCATTGCCGCCATCAATGCCGGCGGCTCCACGCTCCACAGTTTCTTCCGTCTGCCGTTCCATCCGCTGCTGCCCAACGACCACCGCTACGACCGCCGCCACATCCACGAGACGCTGAAATACACTGGCGCCCAGCGCAAGCTGCTGCGCGAGGTGGAGCTCATCATCATCGACGAGATATCGATGGTGCGTGCCGACATCATCGACTTTATCGACAAGGTGCTCCGCATCTTCACCCGCAATCCCGAGCCCTTCGGCGGCAAGCAGATGCTGCTGGTGGGCGATATCTTCCAGTTGGAGCCCGTGCTCAAGGAAGACGAGCGCCAGCTGCTCAGCCCCTTCTATCCCTCGGCCTATTTCTTCCATGCCAAGGTGTGGCAGCAGATGCCCATCGTGAGCATCGAGCTGCGCAAGGTGTATCGCCAGAGCGATGCCCGCTTCGTGTCAATCCTCGACCGCATCCGAACCAACACCGCCGGCGATGCCGACCTCAGGGCCCTGAACACGCGGGTGGCGTCGCCCCTCGACACCGGCGACGCCCTCACCGTCACCCTCGCCACGCGCCGCGACATCGTCGATTTCACCAACGAGCAGCGCCTGGCCTCGCTGCCCGGGCAGCCCTCGTTGTTCCAGGGCATCGTCAAGGGCGACTTCCCCGAGTCATCGCTGCCCACGCCCCAGGAGCTGCTGCTGAAGACGGGCGCACAGGTCATCTTCATCAAGAACGACAAGGACAAGCGCTGGGTGAACGGCACGCTGGGCACCGTCGAGTATATCGACGAGGAGCTGGGCATCGTGGGCGTCATCGACGAGCAGGGCCACGAGTTCGACGTAGAGCGCGAGGTGTGGGAGAACATACGCTATACCTTCAACGACAAGGAGAAGAAGATCGAGGAGGAGCTGCTGGGCACCTATACCCAGTTCCCCCTGCGACTGGCCTGGGCCATCACCGTGCATAAGAGCCAGGGACTCACCTTCTCGCAGGTGGCCATCGACTTCGGTGGGGGCGGGGCCTTTGCCGGCGGCCAGACCTACGTGGCGCTCTCGCGCTGCCGTTCGCTCGAGGGCATCTCGCTCAAGACGCCCCTCAGGCAGAGCGACATCTTCGTGAGGGCCGAGGTGGTGGAGTTTGCCCACCGCTACAACGACCAGCTTCTCATCGCCAAGGCCCTCGAGGAGGGCAAGGCCGACCGCGAGTACCGCGATGCCGTCAGAGCCTTCGACAAGGGCGACTTCGACCGGTTTCTCACCGAGTTCTACAAGGCCATCCACTCGCGCTACGACATCGAGAAGCCCCACATCCGCCGCTATATCCGCCGCAAGCTCGGCATCATCAATACCCAGCGGCAGGAGATAGCCGCCCTCAGGGCCCATATCGACGCCACCAACGTCCTGCTGAAGCGCCTGGCTGCCGAATACACCATCCTGGGTCGGGAGTGCGAGCACGAGCACATGAACGACGCCGCCATCCGCAACTACCAGAAGGCCCTCGAGATCTATCCCGAGGCCCACGACGCCCGCCGCCGCATGGAGAAGCTCATGAAGAAGTAAGTTTTTTTATGTACTAAAAATATCAGAAAGATGAAGAAACAATTAATCCTTATGCTGATGATGGCTTCGACAGTAGCCGTATCGGCGCAGACAAAGAAAGTGTCGATCCTGGGCGACTCCTATTCCACGTTCCAGGGCGTCAACCCTCCCAACTACGCACCGTTCTATCCCAACGACCGCAACGACTGCACCCAGGTGGAGCAGACCTGGTGGGACCTCTACATCAAGGCCAAGGGCTACCAGCTCGAGCGCAACGACTCGTGGGGCGGCACCACCATCTGTGGCACCGGATACGGCCGGATGGACACCTCGCGCAGCAACTTCATCTCGCGCGTTGACAGCCTCGGCCACCCCGACATCATCTTCGTCTTCGGCGGCACCAACGACGCCTGGGCCAACTCGCCCGTAGGCGAATACCAGTATGCCGACTGGACGAAAGACGACTGTAAGAACTTCCGTCCCGCGCTGGCCTGCCTGATCGACATGCTTCAGAAGCGCTACCCAGAGGCTCAGATTGTATCGATACTGAACTCAGAGCTGAGGGAGCCCATCAACGAATCGATGCGCGAGATATGCAAGCACTACGGCATACAGCTCGTAGAGCTTCACGACATCGACAAGCAGAACGGCCATCCCTCTGTGAAGGGCATGCAGAGCATCTTCGACCAGCTGCTCGAGGCCGGATTGTAACCAAACAAAGAGGGCCGGCATCCCCTCTCTTTTGGAATACAACTAATCCCCCATAAAAAAGTCCTGCCAGAATGGAGGCTCCGCAGGATTCTACGGAGCCTTTAAAATTTTCTGTAGAGGCTCTACAGATTCCTGCGGAGGCTCCGTTTGGAGCATACCACGTGTACTGCATGGGTGCGCAGTACTCGAAGAGTCTTAGATGACAACAAAGCACCCGACACATCGACACTTTTCACTACAGATGACACAAATGACACATTATAATATAAACTCTTCACGCGTACCGTGTAGGTTATATTATAATACACACATATACGCATATAATATACGCGCGGTACGCGATAGAATATCAAAATATTGTGTCACATGTGTCATTTGAAAAATTAAAGCCACACGAAGGTGACTTTTAAATGGCGTAGTGTCGATCAATTTTTTGAATATGCCATCATAAAAAAGACTGATAATCTGTTGGGGATGTCGAATTGTTTTCGTAATTTTGTGGCGGATTAATAAAACAAGAATTAAACAATCGATGATATGCACTGCAAAAGCTTTCTTTTCGTGGCTGGATTTGCTGTGGCTACGGCAATAGTCCAGGCACAAGTCATTATCGACATCGATGCCCAGCAGCGAGGGCCGAAGGTGAGCCCCATGCTTTATGGTATCTTCTATGAAGACATCAACCATGCGGCCGATGGTGGTATCTATGCCGAACTGATTCGTAACCGTTCGTTTGAGGACGGCCCTCGTTATGGTGCGCCTGCCGACATGCAGGGGTGGACGACGTATGCAGCAGCCCCGTCGCAGCTTACGGCAAGGCTCATACAGCCTTCGAAAAAGACACCGCTGCTGAACAGTGTGCAGCATAATGCCCTCGAACTCGACATCAAGGCATCGGCGGCAAAACCCGTCTGTCTGGTGAACGAGGG
>CACXVS010000017.1 GCA_902771155.1 uncultured Prevotellaceae bacterium | reverse complement strand
GGAAGGCTTTGCTCGCGGTATGTATGCTGCTGTGCATACAGCCGGCGGCCACTGCCCAGGAAACCGCCGACAGCGTGGAAGCGGACGGGAAGATGCCAGGGGTCATCAAGCAGGTGCTCGACAGGCTTAACCGCCCCCCACGCTACCTCGACGACCGCTATGTGCGAAAGCCGCCGACCAAGTTCATTGTCACCCTGAGGGGCAGAGTGCAGCAGACCGGTGTGCGCATCAACGACTATTCGGAGTTGGATACCGACTGGGGGCTTGCCAACAGCACACAGACCGACTTGCGTATGCAAGAGCGCCCCCATTACAAGGCAGGATGCTATATCACCTATTCAGGCATCCGTGCCGGACTGGGCATGAGCGTAGGGCGCAAGAGCGCCGAGAAGAGCACCTCCTTGTACCTCGGCTGCATCAACTCATACTACGGGCTTACAGCCCAATATAACAATATCAAGGAGAAGGTGTCAGCTGACGTGCATTCCACAGTGGACTATCATGGTGAGAACTACGAAAACGACTTCATGGAGGACGACACTTACATGGAGTCGGACTATCCTGCCGACATGCGCGAGATACAACTCGACGGCTACTATGCCTTCAACCGCCGCCGCTTCGCCTATACCGCCGTATATGGCGGCAGTGTCGTGCAGCGACGTTCTGCCGGCTCGTGGATGCTGGGAATGAAGTACCTCTATGGGCGGGTGAAGTTCGACTCCAGGGAATCCATTTTCTCCACCCACGTCGGCGGCATCACACGGTTTACCACCCAACAGTTGTCCGTAGGCGGAGGCTACAGTTACAACCTCGTACTCCTGAACCGTGACGAAAGCGGTCCACTCCTGCGCGGTCTTCGCAACCTCACTTTCAACGCCACCTTTATGCCGATGGTCACCATGTTCAATCCGCTCACCATCTATTACGACAAAAACCTCGTGGAATGGTTCGGCTATGAGACCGACCACCGCACACGCAAGTCACATCCGGAACTCAACTACACTGCCACGACGGGCATGGCGCTGAGCATCGACCGCTTCAGTTTCGTCGTCAAAGTCCACTACGACAACTTCCGCTTCAACACAGGCTTACAGGATGAGAACCTGAACAAACTGGGCGATGAGTATGCCATGCAGAAGAACCGCATGAAAGGGCGCTTCTTCAACTGGGGCGTGAGGGCAGATTTTCAAATAAAGTTTTAACCAATGTAATAAAGAAGTATGAGAAGAATCATTAAGTTATTATCTTTGCAGAGAAAATTAAAAATAGCGGGGGACGGTATGAATGCCGAGCCCCCGCGCCAGGTTTAGGTAGGAAAAACTTAGTTTTATATGGGGTAATGTGCTAGATGACCATGCCGATGGTGAAGTCCCATCCTTCGAAGTAGGCCTTGCGAGCCTTGGATATATCCATCAGGTCGCGGTAGTAGCCTGCGCCAATGGTGACCGACTGGCCAATGGTAAACCTCAGACCAGCATTGACGCCCACCTGGAAGCGCTTGGCATCGACAGAGGGGTGGTCGAACCAGTTGATCGACTCGGCCTCGTCGGGCTTGGTCTTAGCCAACAGGTTTACACGGCCATAGAAGCCACCGTAAGGCTGGATCTTGAAATCTTCGGAAACATCGAGCGAAAAGACAAGGTTGATGGGGGCCTTCAGCGCCAGGACGTTGGCCTTGTAGCCGTCGCCACTCTTGAATGCCCACTGGAAGGCACCGCCAAACTCCAGAAAGAGGGGGATGCTGAAAAGGGGTGTGGCATAGTTATAACCCAGCGTGAGCTGATTGAATCGCTCCTTGTCGTTATAAAGCAGGTTGGTCTTCTCGCCGCTCTTCAGATAGGTAAGGTTATACTGGAAATAGAATGTGCCGAAGGGCTCCTGGGCGGAAGCCGACATGCTAACAGCTGCAAAGACAGCTAAAACGATTAATCTGATTTTTCTCATTTTTAATATATTTAATAAGGTCTCTTTTTTGTATTTGGGCGCAAAGTTAGTGATTATTATTTGATTTACATCACGTAATTTCATAATAGATGTTAATTTTGTGCAATTTTTGTGGTGTATTCTGTAGGTTTTCCTATCTTTGTGCCAAAATTGAATTAATTTATAAAAGTTTAATCACTTTAACATTGAAATGAAAATGAAGAAATTAATGATGATTGCAGCTTTGATGCTGATGTGTGTAGGTGCTTCTGCACAGGAAAAAGGACTGAAGTGTCTTGGTGCCGGTCTTGCTTATGGTATCAAGAGTGATTTCAATAAGTTTGCTCTCGACGTGAAGGCTCAGTACAATGTTACCAGCTACTTCCGTGGCGAGGTTGACTTTAAGTTCTATCCGAAGCAGGACGACGTGACGGTGGTGAACCCCAACCTGAACCTTCAGTACCTGTTCCCCACTGGCGACAGTGAGAAGTTCTTTATTTATCCTACTGCCGGTGTCGGTCTGCTGATCTGCTCGTATGGTATCTCGGGTGTCGATAATGAGTCGATGTTCTGTTTCCAGGGTGGTGCAGGTGCCGAGTATCACTTTAATGATAAACTGAAGTTCTTCGCAGAGGCTGTTTACCAGTATGGAAAGAAGAACGACGCGAAGATCGACTGGCCTGTTCTGGCTCTCGGTGCTGCTTATTATTTCTAAGACATTATTCTATAATAATGGCAATTAGATAACATTGTTTAATCACAAAAATTAAAAAGAGTATGAAAAAGATTTTAATGATTGCTGCTCTGATGGTGGCTACATTGAGTGCAAGTGCACAGGGTATGTATCTGAAGCCAATGGTCGGTGGAACACTCGCTACTTTCCGTGGTGGTGACGTTGAGAACCAGAAGATGAAGGTGGGTCTCGTTGCCGGTGCTGAGTTTGGCTACGACTTTACTGAGAATATGGGCTTGACCGCAGGTCTGCTTTACACGATGGAGGGTTCTAAGACAGATGGTGCTGACTACAACGAAAATCTGGACTACCTGAACATCCCCATCCTGTTCAACTACTACATCATCCCCGGATTGGCAGTGAAGGCTGGTGTGCAGCCCGGTTTCCTGGTACGTGCAAAGTATGACGATACTGACATCAAGGATCTCTACAAGAAATTCGATTTCGCTATCCCCCTCGGTGTATCATACGAGTTTAGTGATTTCGTGATCGACGCACGCTACAACCTCAGCTTGACCAAGATTCCCGATCATGGTGATGCCAAAGTTTACAACAGCGTTATCCAGCTGACTCTGGGTTACAAGATTCCGTTCTAAGACTTAGGTTTTAATTGATTAATAGCGAGAAATCGCTTCCGCAAATAAAAAAATATCGGGCGGAAGCAGATTTCTCGCTTTTTTATTGTAATTTTGCAGGCGAATTTTCATTTCGACGCAAAATTAGTAATATGCAAGATATCAGAAACATCGCTATTATAGCACATGTCGATCACGGTAAGACAACCCTGGTCGATAAGATGATGCTGGCAGGCAACCTGTTCCGGGAGGGACAGAACCTGAGTAACCAGGTGCTCGACGCCAACGATCTGGAGCGCGAGCGTGGCATCACCATCCTTTCGAAAAACGTGAGTATCGTATGGAAAGGCGTTAAAATCAATATCATCGACACCCCGGGACACTCCGACTTCGGCGGTGAGGTGGAGCGCGTGCTCAACATGGCCGACGGATGCCTGCTGCTGGTGGATGCCTTCGAGGGGCCGATGCCGCAGACACGATTCGTGCTGCAGAAGGCCCTGCAGATAGGGCTGAAGCCCATCGTGGTGGTGAACAAGGTGGACAAGCCTAACTGTAGGCCCGAGGAGGTGTATGAGATGGTGTTCGACCTGATGTTCTCGCTCAACGCTACCGAGGACCAGCTGGACTTCCCCGTGGTGTATGGATCGGCCAAGAACGGCTGGATGGGGGAGGACTTCCGTAAGCCTACGGACAACATTACCTATCTGCTCGACAAGATTGTGGAGGTGATTCCTGCTCCTGAGCAGGTGGAGGGTACGCCGCAGATGCTGATCACCTCGCTTGACTACTCGAGTTATCAGGGGCGCATCGCCGTGGGGCGCGTGCATCGCGGTCAGTTGAAGGACGGCATGCAGGTGACCATCGCCCATCGTGACGGCTCGATGGAGAAGACCAGGATCAAGGAGCTGCACACCTTTGAGGGAATGGGCCACGTGAGGACCGACTCGGTGGATTGCGGTGATATCTGTGCCGTGATAGGACTGGAGAAGTTTGAGATTGGCGACACCATCTGCGACCTGGAGAACCCAGAGCCTCTGCCGCCTATCGCCATCGACGAGCCCACGATGTCGATGCTCTTTACCATCAACGACTCGCCTTTCTTCGGCAAGGAGGGTAAATTCGTGACCTCACGCCATATCAACGACCGACTGGAGAAGGAGCTGGAGAAGAATCTGGCCCTCCACGTGGAGCCCTTCGAGGACTCGACGGATAAGTGGATTGTGAGCGGACGAGGCGTGCTTCACCTCTCGGTGCTGGTGGAGACCATGCGCCGCGAGGGCTACGAGCTGCAGGTGGGACAGCCTCAGGTGATCTACAAGGAGATCGACGGCAAGAAGTGCGAGCCCATAGAGGAACTGACCATCAACGTGCCCGAGGAGTTCTCGTCGAAGATGATCGACATGGTGACGCGCCGTAAGGGTGAGATGACCTCGATGGAGAACCAGGGAGAGCGCGTGAATATAGAGTTTGACATTCCCTCGCGCGGTATCATCGGTCTGCGTACCAACGTGCTGACCGCTTCGCAGGGCGAGGCCATCATGGCCCACCGATTCAAGGAGTATCAGCCTTATAAGGGAGAGATAGAGCGCCGTGTGAACGGTTCGATGATATCGATGGATACGGGCAACGCCTTTGCCTACGCCATCGACAAGTTGCAGGACCGTGGTAAGTTCTTTATCGATCCGGGTGAGGATGTGTATGCCGGACAGGTGGTAGGCGAGCATGTACACGACAACGACCTCGTGGTGAACGTGTGCAAGGCTAAGCAGTTGACCAACGTGCGTGCGTCGGGTACCGATGAGAAGGCGCGTATCATCCCGAAGACGGTGATGAGTCTGGAGGAGTGTCTGGAGTATATCAAGCAGGACGAGTTGGTGGAGGTAACGCCCAAGTCGATGCGTATGCGAAAGACCATCCTCGACCACGATCAGCGCAAGAAGGCATCCATCAAGAAGGATTAAGAATGAAGAGGTTTGGCTGTATAGTGATGGTGTTGATGCTGGTGCCGATGACGGTACTGGCAGGTATCGATGCTATCTACGACAAAGCCGACAGCCTCTACAACCAGCAACAATACGGCGACGCCCAGAAACTGGCCCTCGAAGCCCTCTCGCAGTGTAAGGACTCGGCCGATGTGGCCGACTGTGCCAGTCTGCTGGCACTGATCCACGTGAGGAAGGGCGAGTTTGGCGAGGCCGTAAGATACGCCAAGCGCTGCAATGCCATCGACATGGCCTCGGGCGATCCCGATGCCATCTCGTCGTCGCTCAACACCCTTGCCGGCATCTATATGTCGATGCGCCAGCCTGGGGAGGCAGAGAAATATATCCTGAAAGCCATCGGTTATGCCCAGAAGGCTGACAACCCCCAGCGACTGGCTGTGCTCCACGGCATGGCCTCGGAGGTGTATCACCACCTGAAGCAGGAGGAGCAGGCCCTCGACTATGCCACGAAGGCCTACGAGATGGAGAAGCAGTTGGGGCGAAGCGACAAAATGGCCATCCGACAGGCGGAGCGTGCTGCAGCACTGATCGACCTGAAACGCTTCGACGAGGCCCGACAGGCGTTGGAAGAGGCTATCCCCGGACTCAGGGAGAGCGGTAACCTGCACTCGCTCGGCATCGCCTGTAACCAGATGGGTTCGATGATGCACAAGCAGGAGAACGACTCTGCCGCCGTGCGCTATTTCAGTGAGGCTCTGGCTATCTTTACCCAACAGCACGACCTCTTCAACGAGGCCACCTCGCGCAAGGGGCTCTACCAGGCCCTTCGTGACACCGACCCCGCACTGGCCATGCAGCACAACGACCGCTATAATGAACTGCGCGATTCGCTCTACGACGAGAAGACGGGCGAACTGCTCTCGAAGTATGCTGCTGAATACGGTGTGGGTGAGCTGCAGGCCGAGAACGACGAGATGCAGAAGGCCCACCAGCGTTCGCTGATGGTGGGAGCCGGCATCGTGGTGGTCCTGCTGATAGCCGGATTCGTGCTCTACCAGTGGATGCGCCGCAGGGAGCAGAAGCATACCGAACAACTGATTCGCCAGATACAGGAACTCTCAGCCGCCCTGGAGGCTGGGGAAGGGGTGCAGACGGCTCCCGTAGAGACCGAGGAGGCTCCCGAGGCAGAGCCTGAGGAAGAAACGGAGGACCACCTGTTCCTGATGCGCGTGGTGAAGGCCGTGAACGACGGTCTGCCCACAGGCCGCTATGGCGTGGACGACATCGCCTCGGAACTGAATATGGGTACGCAGACCTTCCGCCGTCGCCTGATGAAGGTGACCGGCGACTCGCCCAAGGCCTTTATCTCTGCCATCCAGATGGAGCGCGCCGCCAAGTTGCTCACCATGTCGCCTGATATGCCGGTATCGCAGGTGGCCATGCGATGCGGCTATGAAGAGACCACCAGTTTTACACGAGCCTTCCGCAAGGCTTACGGCGTACCGCCTTCGCAATATAAAGGATAGAAAAACACCTGAAAAAAGCCCCTTTTCTGCATTTTGTAACAAAATGTATGGTTACTCTTTGCTTTTTGGAAGAAAATGTTCACTACACTAAGCCCGTTTTGTCGTAACTTTGCACCCAGAAATGGAAAAGACCGAGCGACAGAAACGAGCCATGGCTTTCGCCTCTGAGTATTTGGAGTTGCTGATGGGCCATGAGGCTGACCAGGAAAAACTGGTGAGGCGCATGGTCGATGAGCGTATCGCTAAACTCCAGCCCATGATAGAGGAACTCGTTGAGAAGCGCATCGCTCAGACATTAAAGCAGAACGAGAATCGAAAATAACCATTAATTATTAACATTTAATCTTTAGAACAATGAAGCGTATGAGTAACATGACGAAACTGGCGATGGCGGTAGCCATGCTGTTTGCAGTGAACATGAATGCCAATGCACAGTTAGGCGGGTTGTTGAACAAGGCCAAGAAGGTGGTGACCAAGGAGGCTGGTCAGTCGGCACAGGAGAAGAAAGTAAGGGCTGACTACGTGAAAGACCATCCCCGTGAGCAGGAAAAAATCGCAGCAGAGGCAGCTGGTGGTATGGACAAGTATCTGGGTCTCGACAAGACGGAGAACGGCCGTATCGTCTGGAAGTATGGTAGCATGGAAGAGTGGGAGAGTTCGCAGATTAAGAATGCCTGGAGTGCTGCAAGATATGTCATCCAGGTGCTCCGCTATCTGAAGGGCAATACGGAGACCTTCGATTTTTATAAGGATACCAACCACGTGCTCTACATCTTTAATAATAATATACCTGACGACCTGAAGCGTGCTGCCGAGAAGTCGAAGACGGGCAATCCTGTACCCGCCAAGGACATCGCCGCCATCAAGGCTGAGGCTGCTCGTGTGAAGAAGATGTATATGGAGCGTACGGGTGCCACGGAGAAGAGTGCCGAGGAGAAGAAGGCTGAGGCCGAACAGGCCTACGTGCAGGATATCATCAACAAGAACTATCTGCTCGACAACCTTACCGACAAGAACCGTCAGGCCAAGGCTGTGGCCGACTATAAGGCTAAGGTAAATGCCAAGGTGAAGCAGCAACTGGCCCCCACGAAGATTCTGGGCACTTACTCTACCTCAGCTGCCTGGCAGGGGCTTCCCTTGCAGAACTATCCCGACCTGAAGGAGAAGTATGAGAGTGTGCAGGAGATGCAGTTCAAGACCTTCTACGAGAAGGGTGGCAAGTACTACGTCGTGAAGAGTGCCTTCCGCCAGAGCATTCCCAAGGGCGACAATAAGAGTGGCGCTCAGCCCCAGAAGTTCTACTGGCCCGGCATTGAGACTCCTATCGAGATCCCTGCAGAAAAGATTCAGGGTAAATTCTAAGGAAAAACCAAAAATTTTTCGTACCTTTGCACGCAGATAGTGATAAAAACCGTAATTAATAACAAAAAAGACATTTAAGACAATGAAGAGATCTGGCTTTTTGAGAGTGGTTATGGCAGTAGCCCTGCTGCTCACGGTAAACATCAATGCGATGGCCGACGACCTCCGTCTGGGTGGTAGCATCGTTGGTAAGATCGAGTCGAACGGTGATGTGCGTATCAACGGCTCCATCGTAGGACGTTTTGAGTCGAATGGCGATATCCGTGTAGGCGGTTCTATCCAAGGCCGTATCGAGTCGAACGGTGACATCCGTAAGAACGGTTCTATCATCGGTAGGGTGGAGTCGAACAACGATATCCGCATCAATGGCTCTATCGTGGGGCGCATTGAGTCGAACGGCGACATCCGCAAGAATGGCTCCATCATCGGCCGTGCCGAGAGAATGACGGATGTGCGAAGAGTGGCCGTGATGTATTTCTTCCCATTCTTCAACCTGAAATAGTCGATTTCACGCTTCGATCAAGGAAGATGAGACTGAAAGTAAACCGTAAATACATCGACGTGTTTGAAGGAGCTGAGGTGCGCCATGCGCTCCTCAGCTATTTCGCATGGAAAGGGCTCGACACCCAGCTCGTGAACACCCTGACGGTATATGACCGCACGGGGCACGAGATAGACCTCGACGCACCTGCCTCGCAGCACGAGGTGATAAAATTCAAGCTCCCTAAACAGGAAACCAAGAAACAAATTAATAAATCATGAAGAAATCATTGCTGACATGGGGGCTGATGCTCGCCATGACTATGACGGCCTCGGCAGAGAGGAAGGAGTTGCACATCCTCTCGGGCAACGATATGCATGCTGCTATCGAGTGCTTCCCACGTCTTGGCTTTATCGCCGACTCTTTGCGTGCACTCTATCCCGACCTGCTGATTCTCTCTGCAGGCGATAACCGTTCGGGCGACCCCCTGAACGATATGTACGAGATTCCTGCCTACCCGATGGTGGTGCTGATGAACCAGGTGGGCTTCGACGCCACGGCACTGGGCAACCACGAGTTTGACTCGGCACAGGATGGGCTTGCCCGACTGATAGACCTCTCGGCCTTCCCTACGCTTGGCGCCAATGTGCATCCTGACCCGAAGTGGAACATGCACCTGAAACCTTATACGAAGTTCTTTAGGAACGGTCTGACCATCGGTGTGATCGGTGTGGTACAGTTGGGGTCGATGGGTGTTCCTGAGAGTCATCCTGCCCGTATGACGGAGATCAGCTTCACCGACCCTCTGGAGACCATCAAGCAGTACGAGTTCCTGCGTAAGGAGTGCGACGTGGTGATCCTGCTCTCTCATCTGGGCTACGATACCGACGTGGCGTTCTCAAAGGAGCTGCCCTGGGTGGACATGATTATCGGTGGGCACACTCATACCCAACTGAATGGGGGCGAGATGCACAACAATGTCTTCATAACCCAGAACGTGAACCGACTGAAGCAGATAACCCATAGCACCGTCGTCGTGGAAGACGGGAAGGTGGTTAGCCGTACGGCTGAGAATATCGCCGTGCGAGGCGAGAAGAATGAGAATAAGGTGATTGCCGAACTGGTGCGCTATTTCTCTGAGAATCCGGCTTTCCTTCGTGTGCTGGCTACGGCAGAGACTCCCTTCGAAGTCAAGGAGGAACTCGGGTGCCTGATGGTGGATGCCTATGTGGCTGAGACGGGGGCAGATCTGAGTTATCAGAACGCCGGGGGCGTGCGCTACGAGACTCATGAGGCTGGTGGTTTCACCGTTGCCGACGTGCTGCGTCTGGATCCCTTCCAGAACGATGCGGTGGAGTTGCACGTCACAGGTAAGGAACTCACTGAGATGCTGAAATCATGCTTCGATAATGACAACCAGCGCTTCCCCTATGTGGGAGGTATGACGGCAGAATATACCGTTGATCCTGCTACACAGAAGATCAAGAAACTCGTGCTCTATGGAAAGGACGGTAAGAAACTGAACCTGAAGAAGACCTATAAGGTGATTTCGAACAGTTATTCGGTAGCTGTTAGTCCTACGAATCGTCAGGATCCGGGTGAGAGCCTTGGAGTGGTTACGGCCAAACTGATCATGGACTATCTGGAGCATCAGGGACAGGTGAACTATCAGGGCCGACGTTGCTTAAAGGAGAATTAAAGAATTGAAAAATTGAAGGATTGAAGAATTGCAAAATTGAAGATGAGAAAGTTTATTTTGACCATTGCCATTTTTGCAGCAGGAATCTGTGTGATGGTGTCGTGTGGTGGCAAGGGGGCTTCTCAGGCCAATGCCAGTACGAATGCTCGTGTTGCAAATGCAGAAGCCGTAGAAGTGACTCTTGAGGACGACGGAAGGGCGATGGACCTTCTGAATAGTGTGCCATTCACTGAGGAAGGTCTGGTAAGTATGGTGACCTCGCCAGAGTTCGAGGCATTGTCGGAGCCCGAGTATGCGGCTCTGTTCCTGGCTTATTCCAAGGTGCCCATCAATCAGGAGACACTCGAACTTGAGAAGAACTTCGTGAGTTCTGCCAAAGCAAAAGCCATGAAGAGCCATAAGGCACCTGCTACGGCTGGTGCTATCAGAGATATGCTGATACACAGCGAATACCCTCAGGTGAGAGGTGTGGCAATGATGCAGTATATGAGCCTTACGGGTGTTTCGGATAATGATATAGCCAAGATACTCAGTGTGCTTAACAATGAGAAGGACCTCTTCGTCATCAAGGAGGGTATCAAGGCCTTGTCGAACGAGATGAAGAAGCCCGAAGTGTCGCAGTTCATCCTCTCGAAGGTGAACCACGAGAACAAGAACATCCGTAGAGCCGTTGCCCTGGCTGTTGGTAACTCTTGGAGCATTGGGGCAAATGGTGTGAAGGATGCTGCCCTGACACTGATGCACGACAACGATAAGGACGTGCGCTCTTCGATACTGAGTAATGTGGGTGAACTCGGCGACGACTCGTTGGTACCTGAACTCGAGAAGGTGCTCAACGATCCCAGTCAGTATAAGTTGCATGGCTACTGCCTGAGGAGCCTCTACACGATGTGGTATAACTATCCCAAGCACCAGAACACCAGTAAGGCTGCCTACGAGGCCACTATGAACTATCTGAAGAAGACGCCTCGTTCGAAGGACATCCCTGCATGGACTGCCATCGGAGAACTACAGCACAGGAATGACAAAGGCTACGATGAATGGTTGTCGAAGGCCACATACTATAGAAGTGGGGAGTTCCTGAATGTCATGATGGACATTGCCACCGATCCTAACGCCAACTGGTTGGGACGGTCGCAGGCTGTGAAGGTGATTGCCAAGATTGGTGGCAAAGGCGATCTGGAGAGGCTGAAGGCCAAAGTCCAGGCTAATGGCGGCGATAGCAGTCAGAGACTTGTGCTTGATGCCATTGAGAAAGAACTCTGATCACAGATAATCCCCAGTCTTGTCAGGCTGGGGATTCTTGTTTCTAGGCGTCGGCGAAGACCTTGCCGTCGTCGAGGGTAATCTGGAGTTTGGTGTATTCGCAGTGGAAATCGTTCTGCAGGCGATCGAGATAGCGGGCACTCTCCCACTTGCACATGGGGAGGTCGTGAAGCAGGTAGTTGCCACAGGCCTCAGGACGGGTAGCAGGCACCTCGTCTTGGGTGAGGATCCACTTCAGGCACTCGATAGTGAGCTGGCGCATGTCCTCAACGGTGTAGTTGCCCAGCATAATGATGTACATACCTGTGAGACAGCCCATCGGCCCCACATATACCACATCCTCCTTGGCACGCGAGTTACGGAACCAGGTGGCCATCAGGTGCTCGATGCTGTGGATGGCAGCAGGGGCAACAGCGGGCTCCTTATTGGGTTCAGTAATGCGCAGGTCGAAGGTCGTAAAGCCTTTATCCACACGCGACACGTAAATACCTGGCTTCAGGTGCGTGTGGTCAATTGTAAAACTCTGTATGACTTCCATTTGGTAAATTGAAAATTGAGAATTGAAAATTACAGGTTCTCGATGAATGTCTTGGTGACGTGGAAAGAGTTCTCGGCGATGGTGTCCCAGAAATGATGATACTGGGAGGCATCTGTATCGCGTAGGGGGATGTCGCTGATCACCCGGAATGAGATAAACGGCACCTTATAGATATGGCACACCTGGGCAATGGCGCAACTCTCCATATCGACTGCTTTTGCCTCTGGGAAGAGTTTTACAATCTCGCCCATCTTCTCCTTGGAATCGACAAACCAGTCGCCTGTGACGATAAGACCGGGCTTGGCACCCGTAAGTAGGGCTTTTTCGAGCAGATAAGGGTCGGCCTTGTAACGGGCTGGCAGACCTTGCACTTGTCCATAGACGGTGGAGTCGTCGATGGCCTTTCCGCAATACACATCGTGGTAGGTCAGCTCGGAGCTCACCACCACGTCTTGCAGATTGATATCATCGCCGTTGCCACCGGCACAACCGGAGGAGATGATGCAGTCGGGCTTGTACTGACGGATCATCTCCACTGTTTGTATGGCAGCGTTGACGGTGGCAATCCCACTCTTCTGGAGGATTACCTTGTCTTCTGGGAATAATGGACGGAGCTGCATGAGTTCCTTGTCCATTGCTACAATCATTCCTATTTTCATATCTTACATTCCAAATACATAATTCTGATATTTTGAGTTTCTCTGGCGCACGGCCTCGTACATCAGGATGGCAGCACTGACGCTGACATTGAGCGAATCGAGGCGCCCCAGCATGGGGATGCGGATGTGCGCATCAGCTGCCTCGCGCCACTGCTCAGTGAGGCCTGTGGATTCTGTACCCATGACGATGGCGGTAGCTCCATGCATGTCGTAGTCGTAATAGTCGTACGAGTCTTGTAGCTGGGCCGTGAGGATGCGCACCTGGTGCTCCTTGAGGAAGGCGATACAGTCTTTGGAGGTGCAAACGGCCACAGGCACACTAAACACACCTCCGATGCTGGCTCGGATGAGGTTGGGGTTGTAGAGATCCGTCAGCGGGTCGCACACCATGACAGCATCCACCCCTGCAGCCTCTGCCGTGCGCAGGATGGCACCCAGGTTGCCTGGCTTCTCCACACGCTCGAGCACCACCATCAGAGGATTCTCCTTAAGTTTGAGATCCTTCAGACGATGCTGCTTGCATCTGGCCACAGCGATAATACCCTCTGTACTTTCGCGATAAGCCATCTTTTCGTACACCTGAGGCGTGACGACAATGTGTTCGTCATCGACGGCAATACCTTCGAGGACAAACATCTCCACGATTTCGTAGCCACAGGCGATGCAATGCTCGATCTCGCGCTGGCCCTCAACCACAAAGAGTCCCTCCTCGCGACGGAGCGACGACTTCTGTTGCAGGGCTACCACGTGCTTGATACGGGCGTTTTGTACACTGGTAATGATATTTTCTTCCATAATCGCTGCAAAATTATAAAAAATCCGTGAAATCCGTGTAATCCGTGCCTAAAAATTTGTACCTTTGCAGGCAAATAACAAAACTTGCAAGTTATGACACTATTGAAGAAATGCCTGCCCGACCTGTTGGCAGTGCTGTTGTTTGCCATTCTGGCATTCGCCTATTTCTTCCCTGCCGATATCGAGGGGCGTATTCTGTATCGTCATGATGCCTCGGCAGGGCGTGGAGCAGGTCAGGAGGGTATCGAATACCTGCAGAAGACGGGGGAGCGCAGTCGTTGGACGAATGCCTTGTTCGGCGGTATGCCCACCTACCAGATGGCACCGTCGTATGGCTCTACCGACCTGCTCTCGAAGGCCATCTATGCTTATCACTTGTGGTTGCCTGAGAACGTGTGGTTCGTGTTTGCCTATCTCCTGGGTTTCTACATCCTGTTGAGGGCATTCGACTTCCGTCAGCATCTGGCTGCACTAGGTAGTATCATCTGGGCCTTCTCCACTTATTTCCTCATTATCATTGCCGCAGGACATATCTGGAAGGTGTGGGCACTGGCTTATCTGCCACCGATGATTGCAGGTGTTGTCTTGGCTTACAGGGGCAAATATCTGTGGGGCTTGTTGCTCACGGCGGTGTTCTCTGCTTTCGAGATCAACGCCAACCATGTGCAGATGACTTATTACTATCTGTTCATAGTCCTCTTCATGGTGATTGCCTGGCTGGTGGAAGCCATCCAGAAGAAGCAGATGGCACAGTTCCTTAAAGCCACTGGCGTGTGTGTAGTCGGTGCTCTGATAGGTCTGTGCATCAACCTGTCGAACCTCTACCACACCTGGCAGTATAGTCAGGAGTCGATGCGTGGCAAGAGTGAACTGGTGAAGGCCAACAGTGCTAACCAGACCAGTAGCGGACTGGAGCGTGACTATATCACCCAGTGGAGCTATGGTATCGGTGAGACATGGACATTGCTGGTTCCCAATACCAAGGGTGGGGCGTCGATGCCTCTTTCTCAGAGCGAGAAGGCGATGGAGAAGGCACAGAGCGACTTCATACCCATCTACCAGCAACTGGGACAGTATTGGGGCGAGCAGCCTGGTACATCGGGGCCTGTGTATGTGGGCGCTTTCGTGATGATGCTCTTCGTCTTAGGACTCTTTATCGTCAAAGGGCCGATGAAGTGGGCTCTGCTTGCAGCTACCGTTCTTTCGATTCTCTTGTCGTGGGGTAAGAACTTCATGGGCTTTACCGATTTCTTCCTCGACTATGTGCCTATGTATGCCAAGTTCCGTACGGTGGCCTCTATCCTCGTGATTGCCGAGTTTACCATACCTCTCCTGGCCATGCTGGCCCTGAAGAAACTCCTCGACGAACCAGAGCAGATGAAGCCGAGAATGAAGTATGTAGGCATATCGTTCTTGTTGACGGGTGGTATAGCAATGTTGTTCTCGTTGATGCCCTCCATGTTCTTTGATAGTTTTATATCCTCAGGCGAGATGCATGCTATTCAAAGTCTGCCTGTTGAGTATATCCAACCGCTGGTGGCTAATCTGACGGAGATGCGTCAGGCCGTGTTTACTGCCGATAGTTTGCGTTCGTTCTATATCATTCTGGTTGGTACAGGCATACTATTGGCTGTAGCATTTGGAAAGTTGAAGAAGGAGTATGCTGTCGGCATCATTCTGGTGCTCTGTCTGGTTGACCTGTGGACGGTGAACAAGCGTTACCTGAACGACGAGATGTTTGTGCCAGAGTCAGAGCGCGAGGCTCCACAGGAGAAGACACAAACAGATGAACTGATCCTGCGTGACCAGGCGCTCGACTACCGTGTGCTGAATCTTGCCTCGAACACGTTTAACGAGAACGAAACCAGTTATTACCATAAGAGTATTGGTGGGTATCATGCTGCCAAACTGCGTCGCTATCAGGAGATGATCGAACAGTATATTTCGCCTGAGATCCAGTCGCTCATTGGTGCTGTTTCTGACGCAGGTGGTGATATGACACAAGTCAATGGCGATAGCATCTGTCCTGTGCTCAACATGCTGAACACACGTTATTTCATTTTTCCATTAGGGGGTGGCCAGACAGTGCCCATCCAGAACCCCTATGCCTTTGGCAATGCATGGTTCGTAGATCAGATTGACTATGTGCAGAATGCCAATGAGGAGATTGCTGCTGTAGGCAAGATCGACCTGCGTCATCAGGCAGTGGCTGATGCTAAGTTTAAGGGTCAGCTGGGCGAGGCTGTAGAACAGGATACGGCTAGTGTGGTTACAATCACCTCTTATGAACCTAATCGCCTGACTTACGATGTGAACTCAGGTAAGGGTGGGGTATTGGTATTCTCAGAGATATTCTACCCTGGGTGGACGGCTACTGTCGATGGAGAGGCTGTTGAACTGGGACGTGTGGATTATCTTCTGCGTGCCATCCATATTCAGCCAGGCAAACATCAGGTGGAACTTGCTTTCTTCCCCAAGTCGGTCGATACTACTGAGACCATCGCCTACATTGCATTTGTTCTCCTTGTATTGATTGCTTTGGGCATTGTCTTTATAGAGTGGAAGAATAGGCGCAAGGAATGAAGAAACTATTGTCTTTGCCTCCAAACGTGGTAGGCGAGTTTCATGAGGTGACGGGTCTCAGTCGGGAGGACTATTTCTGTACTTGCGACCCGGTAGGTCATCGCCTCGGTAGTGGTGGAGGAACCACATGGCTGCTCCAGGAGGCTTGTCGTGCTGAGGGCGAGTCTGACCTGGATTCTTGGCTCCCTCGCGAGAAGCGCATCCTCATTCACGCAGGTGGTCAGAGCAAGCGCTTGCCCAGTTATGCCGTTTCGGGTAAGGTGCTCATGCCTGTTCCAGTGTTTCGTTGGGAACGAGGCCAGCGACTCTCGCAGAATTTGCTGAGTCTGCAGTTGCCTCTTTACGAGAAGATGATGGCTCTGGCGCCAGAGACTATCCACACGATGGTGGTGAGTGGCGATGTGTTGATTCGTGCCACCCAACCCCTGCAACCTATCCCTGAGGCTGATGTCGTCTGTTATGGTCTGTGGCTCGATGCCTCGGTAGCCAAAAATCATGGGGTGTTTGTGAGCGACCGTCGTTCTCCCTCAGTCTTGAAACAGATGCTTCAGAAACCATCTGTCCAAACACTCAGCGCACTTCAGAAAGATCATTACTACCTCACAGATATTGGCATCTGGCTCCTCAGCGACAAGGCTGTTAAACTCCTGGCTGACCGTAGTGCGGGTAGGGAATACGACCTCTATGGCGAGTTTGGTTGTGCACTTGGCACAGACCCTACATCTCCCGATGGTGATATCTCCAGTCTTAGTGTGGCCATCGTGCCCCTGGCTGGTGGTGAGTTCTACCACTTTGGCACCTCGCGCGAGATGATTTCCTCTACTATGCGTATCCAGAATCTGGAGAACGACCAGCGGAAGATCATGCATCTCGACCGTAAGCCCCATCCTTCCATTTTCGTGCAGAATGCAATGATGGAGATCGGTTTTACAGAGGAGAACACCAATATCTGGATAGAGAACAGTCACATAGGTAAGCGATGGGTGCTTACGCATGATCATATTATAACAGGTGTCCCTGAGAACGATTGGGATATCTCACTGGCACCAGGAGAGTGTATCGACGTGGTGCCTGTGGGTGAGACGGATTATGAGGTGCGTCGCTATCGTATCGATGAGCCCCTCAACAGCAACGAACTTGCGGAGCGCGCCAATCTTCGTCGGCTTTTCGCCCAGCGACAAGTTTTCAGGAAGCAGAACTGGAGTGCACTTGCTAAGAACTGGAGCCATAGTGTGTTCTACCAACTTGACCTTGCTGATGCAGCTTCTGAGTTTCGGAAACTCGGTATTCCCCTGCCTCCACCTTTGTCAGAGGATGCTCCCTTGATGACACGTATCCACGATGCGATGTTCAGGGGCGAGAGTGAAAAGGCTTTCGCTTTGCTTCGTGAGGGCTTGACGCAAAAGACCGATGCTGACGCCAAACGTCCCTCCCTCTGTGTAGCTGAAGACCAGATTGTATGGGGGCGCTCACCAGTGCGCATCGACATTGCTGGAGGTTGGACGGATACCCCACCATATTGTCTGATGGAAGGGGGTAATGTCATCAACTTTGCCATTGAACTCAATGGCCAGCCCCCCTTGCAGACGTTCATTCGTCCCTCTAAGGAACAGAGAATCGTACTTCGTAGCATCGACCTGGGTGCCGTAGAGGTGGTGGAGACCAAAGAGCAACTCAAGGACTTTATGCATGTAGGCTCGCCTTTCTCCATCCCCAAGGCTGCACTTGTGTTGGCTGGCTTTGGGCATCAGGATCTTCGACAGGAACTCGAGACCTTTGGCGCTGGCATCGAACTCACCCTGCTCTCAGCCATTCCTGCAGGCAGTGGTCTTGGTACCAGTAGTATCCTGGCTTCTACCGTCTTGGGTGCCGTGAGCGATTTCTGTGGTCTGGCATGGGATAAGAACGAGATAGGTCGTCGCACGCTGATTCTGGAGCAGATGCTCACCACTGGTGGTGGTTGGCAAGATCAGTTCGGTGGGGTGCTGGGAGGTGTCAAACTCCTACAGACAGGCTCTGGTTTCAACCAGAGTCCGCAAGTGAGATGGCTCCCCACAGACTTGTGGTTGCAACCAGAATACAAGGCCTGTCACCTTTTGTATTATACAGGCATCACACGAACAGCGAAACAAATCCTTGCAGAGATTGTCAGTAGGATGTTCCTCAATCATGGCGACGAACTCCGTTTGCTGCGTGAGATGAAAGAGCATACGATGGAGATGTACGACGCCATTCTGCGTAACGACTTTATCCGTATGGGACAACTCGTACGTAAGACGTGGCAACAGAACCAACAACTCGATAGTGGAACGAACCCGGAAGCTGTGGCTTCACTTACCAGTCTGGTCGATGACCTTTGTTTGGGCTACAAACTTCCAGGTGCAGGAGGCGGTGGTTATCTCTATATGATTGCCAAGGATCCTGAGGCAGCAGTCCGCATCAAGCAGATTCTCAACGAGCACCCCTCTAACCGCAATGCCCGTTTCGTGGAACTCTCGCTTTCCACCACAGGACTTCAAATCAGTAGGAGCTAATGGAATTCAGAACAATCGTCGATATAGAGGATTCTGGCTTTAGGATCGGTCCCTGCGAAAAGGTACTTTTTGTGGGCTCATGCTTCGCTACGGAAATGGCTCGTCGCTTCGAGGAGGAAAAGTATCGCACCATTGCTAATCCCTTTGGTGTGATGTATAATCCTGCCAGCGTCGCTCATACCGTGGAGCGTATGTCGCATGAGGAACTGAGTGATGTAAAGACAGCCTTCATCACCTTGGGCACCAATCACGTATATATCCTGAAAGAGACGGATGAGATTGTGGATAACTGTGAGAAACGACCAGCCTCGCTTTTCAGGGAAGATGTGCTTGGTGTTGATGATTGTGTGGCCTATTTAGTCACATCAGTGGCTCGCCTTCACACGGCTAACCCGGACATGCATATCGTGCTTACTGTCAGTCCCATCCGTTATCGTAAGTATGGCTATCATGGTTCGCAACTCTCCAAGGCAACCTTACAACTTGCCATCGAAAAATTAATCTCAGAGTGTTCCAATCTGCATGCGTCGCTCACTTATTTCCCTGCTTACGAAATCGTAAACGATGAGTTGCGCGACTATCGTTTCTATAAGGAAGACATGCTCCATCCTTCCGATCAGGCTGTGGCGTATATCTGGCAACGCCTCTCAGACGTTTATCTCAGTGATGAGGCTAAGGCCTTTATGAAGGAGTGGGCTCCATTGAAAGCCGTACTCAACCATCGCCCCTTCAACCCTGATTCTGAGGAATATCGTGTACTCATGGATAAAACTATGTTAAAAGTGGCTGAGTTGCAGAAAAAATACCCTAACTTTGCAGTATGAAATACAGTATAGAAAAAGTTACAACCTTGATAGGTGCCCGTCGCTATGGTCATAGTGAGGGTAATATCCGTTGGCTGCTTACAGACAGCCGTAGTCTTTGTTTCCCTGAGGAAACGCTTTTCTTTGCCTTGAAAACACAGCGCAACGATGGTCATCGCTATGTGGGCGACCTCTATCGCCGAGGTGTTCGTCACTTCGTTGTCGAACAGGTGCCTGAGCATTTCGACACCATCTATCCTGAGGCCGATTTCCTGCGTGTGCCCCATACGTTAGCTGCCCTTCAGCGCCTGGCTGAGCGTCATCGTGATGAATTTAATGTACCCATCGTGGGCATTACAGGCTCCAATGGCAAGACGATGGTCAAGGAGTGGCTCTACCAGTTGTTGCTCCCCTCGCAGAAGATTGTGCGCTCCCCTCGCAGTTATAACTCCCAGATCGGTGTGCCTCTCTCTGTATGGTTGCTCAATGAGCAGACTGAGGTCGGCATCTTCGAGGCAGGCATTTCGCAGCCAGGTGAGATGTATGCCCTGCGTGATATCATCCAACCCACCGTCGGTGTGCTCACCTCCCTGGGTGCAGCTCATCAGGAGAACTTCCGTTCGATGGAAGAGAAGTGCATGGAGAAACTCGAACTGATGCACGACACCGAGGCGATGGTCTATTGCTCTGACAATGACATTATTAGCCGTTGCATCCGTCGTATGCAGTATAAGGGTGAGAAGATTGCCTGGTCGCAGTGCGATGAGCAGGCGGCGCTCTTTGTCAGGGAGATTACCACCAAGGAGACATCTACCCGCATCACTTATAAATGGCAGGATGAAGAGAACTTGTTTACCATCCCCTTTATCGATGAGGCCTCTATCGAGAACGCCATCACCTGTGCAGCTGTAGCCTTGCATCTTGGTCTTACACCTGCCCAGATTGCCGATCGCATGCATCTTCTTGAGCCTGTGGCCATGCGCCTCGAGGTGAAAGAAGGCCAGCGTGGATGTGTGCTCATCAACGACTCATATAACTCAGATATCAACTCCCTCGACATCGCTCTCGACTTTATGAATCGTCGTGAGGGTAAGAACCGAACGCTCATTCTCAGCGATATTTTCCAGACGGGAACCTCGCCCGAGAACCTTTATGCGCAAGTGAGCGACCTTGCCACCAAACGAGGCGTCAACAAGTTTATAGGTATTGGTCCTGAACTCTCTGCCCAGGCCGATCGCATACAAATTGCTGATAAGCAGTTCTTCATGGACGTGCCCCATTTCCTCTCCAGTGAGGCTTTCTCTGGTCTTCGTGGCGAACTTATTCTCCTGAAGGGTGCCCGTCCTTTTGGCTTCGATCAGATTACGGAGCAGTTGGAACAGAAGGTGCATGAAACGATTCTTGAGGTCAACCTCAATGCGGTAGTCGATAATCTGAACTATTTCCGTTCGTTCCTGAAACCCGAAACAAAGATGGTGTGCATGATCAAGGCTGATGGCTATGGTGCAGGAGCCGTAGAGATTGCCAAGACCTTGCAGGATCAGCGAGTCGATTACCTTGCAGTGGCTGTGGCTGATGAGGGTGTCACCCTCCGCAAGGCAGGTATTACTGCCAATATCATGATCATGAATCCTGAGATGACAGCCTTCAAGACCATGTTCGACTACGACCTCGAACCCGAAGTCTATTCTTTCCGTTTGATGGACGCACTGATTAAGGCTGCTCGTAAAGAGGGAATCACAGGGTGGCCCGTCCATATCAAGTTCGATACAGGTATGCATCGTCTGGGTTTTGACCCTGTGCATGATATTGATGAACTCATTGACCGTCTGAAACACCAGAATGCCATTATTCCACGTAGTGTGTTCAGTCATTTTGTGGGTTCTGATAGTGATGGTTTCGACGACTTCTCTGCTCAGCAGTTTGCCCTCTTCGACGAGGGGAGCCGCAAGCTCCAGAGCGTTTTCACCCATAAGATTCTGCGCCATATGGACAATTCTGCAGGCATCGAGCACTTCCCAGAACGCCAGATGGATATGTGTCGTTTGGGCATAGGTCTCTATGGCGTCGATCCACGAGATAATCACATCCTTCATACCGTCTCTACACTTAAGACCACCATCCTCCAGATGCGCCATGTATCTGCTGGTGAGACTGTGGGCTATAGCCGTAAGGGTAAGATTGAGCGCGACTCCGTGATTGCGGCCATCCCCATAGGCTATGCCGATGGTCTTAATCGCCATCTTGGTAATCGTCATGGCTACTGTCTCGTCAATGGCCAAAAGGCCGAGTATGTGGGCAATATCTGTATGGATGTGGCCATGATCGATGTTACTGATATCCCCTGTCGTGAAGGCGATCAGGTGGAAATCTTTGGCGAGCATCTGCCTGTCACCACCCTTTCCGATGCCCTCGACACTATCTCGTACGAGGTGCTTACTGGCGTCTCTAACCGAGTGAAGCGCGTATATTTCCAAGACTAAAACCTATAAGAATGATATGACACCTATTCAAACTACCAAAATGTCCAACTTCCGTTGGGTTATCTGTGGCCTTTTGTTCCTGGCTACTACCGTCAACTACATGGACCGCCAGGTTCTGTCGCTTACCTGGAAAGACTTCATCGCACCCGAGTTCCATTGGACTGATGCCAACTATGGTAAGATTACGGCCTATTTCTCCATCTTCTATGCCATAGCAAACCTCTTTGCAGGTAAGTTCATCGACTGGATGGGTACCAAGAAAGGCTACCTCATCGCCATCTTCGTATGGTCGTTGGGCGCCTGTCTGCATGCAGGTTGCGGTTGGGCGGCTATGGAGATCGAAGGGTATAGCTCTGTAGCCCAGCTGGGTCAACTCACTGGCGATGCCGCTGTAGCCATAGCCACAGTGTCGATGTATCTGTTCCTGTCGTGTCGTATGGTGCTTGCCCTCGGTGAGGCAGGCAACTTCCCTGCAGCCATCAAGGTAACGGCAGAGTACTTCCCTAAGAAAGACCGCGCCTTCGCAACTTCCATCTTCAACAGCGGTGCTTCTGTAGGCGCACTGGCGGCTCCTGCCACCATTCCTCTCTTGGCACGAGCCTGGGGTTGGGAGTTGGCCTTCATCATCATCGGTGTGCTTGGCTTCCTTTGGATGGGTCTGTGGATGTGGCTTTATGAGAAGCCCCATAAGAACAACTATGTGAACCAGTGTGAACTCAACTATATCGAGCAGGATAGCGACATAGCCAAGGTGCAGGATCGCCAGACTGTCAAGACAGAGAAGACCATCCCCTTCTGGCGCTGTTTTACCTTCCGTCAGACGTGGTCGTTTATCGTGGGTAAGTTCATGACCGATGGCGTGTGGTGGTTCTTCCTGTTCTGGGCCCCTGCCTATTTCAGCGACCAGTATGGCTACACCTCTGACTCTCCTATGGGTATCATGCTTATCTTCACGCTCTATCTCATCGTGACGGTTGTCTCTATCGGAGGTGGATACCTGCCCACCTATTTCGTTGAGAAACTTGGCATGAATCCTTATCTGGGTCGTATGCGTGCCATGCTGATGTTTGCTTGTCTGCCTCTGTTGGGTCTCTTCGCTCAGCCTTTGGGAGCCTACAGCGCTTGGTGGCCAGCCATCCTTATTGGTCTGCTGGGTGCAGGTCATCAGGCTTGGAGTGCCAACCTCTACTCCACAATAGGCGACATGTTCCCCAAATCCACCATTGGCACCATTACGGGTATTGGTACGATGGCTGGTGGACTTGGCTCCTATGCCATCAACCTCTGTTCTGGTGAGTTTTTCGATTGGGCAGCTGCTCAGGGTGGTGCCTACACCTTCTTCGGTTTCGAGGGCAAGCCTGCCGCCTATATGGTGGTGTTCTGCATCTGTGCAGTGGCCTACCTCATCGGATGGTGCATCATGAAGGCGCTCGTACCTAAGTATAAACCCATCGTCATCGAATAGTCTTCGATTAAGTGCCTGTAAACTAACTGTTAAACAGAAAGAGAGCCTTAATTTGAGGCTCTCTTTCTGTGTTTACAGACTGAAACCGACCCCGGCTATCAGCCAGCGACCTGGTTGCTCCACGAGTCCGTAGTCGTGATATATGGTGTCGAAGAGGTTGTTGGCCTCGAAGTAGGCCTGCCACTGATGTTGTTTCCACGTGAGACGGGCATCCGTCAGGAAGTAAGGGCGATAATCGTGGGTTTGGCCATCGAAATCGGTGTAAGAGCCTACTCGATCCTGCCATCTACAGGTGGCGCTGAGGTCGAGGCATCGCCAAAGGGGTATGCGTAAGTTGGCCACTAATTTGTGGCGCAGATATTCTAGAGCATACTGCGACACGATGTTCGACTCTTGTTTCTTGTCCTGATTGATGTAACTATAGCTCAGTCTTAGGGTTGCCGCTTGCCAACGGGCCTCTGTCGAGAGTTCGAATCCGGTACTGTTGATCTCTGTGTGGTTCACACTCTCCCATATCGCCTCGTCGCCTTTCGAGGTGTCCATGATCCAGTCGATCATGTTTTTGCCATGATGGTGCCAGAGGGAAAACTGGAGATTGAAGATTGGAGATTGAAAGTTAGCCCCTATCTCTAAGGCTTGCATCTCTTCAGGTTTCAGGTGAGGATCAGCGCTATAGCCCTGTAGTTTGTAGTACATCTCCGTGAAAGAGGGCATACGGAGTGAGGTATTGTAAGAGGCGTGGAGCCGCCAGTGGATGTCAGGGCGATAACTGATGTCGATGCCAGGATAGATGGTCATGTTCATATTGCTCCACGTGTTTTTTACGGCTACCAGTCCTGCTGAGATGGTGAAATCGTTGAACAACACGTTGTGTTCGAGATAGCCACTGATATTGGTACGGTTGACTCCTAGTGTGTAATCACGATCCGTTCCTTTGATGTGGTGCGTCTGCGAGAGGGGCTCTCCGAGGTTTCCACTGACGAGATCTTCGTTGCGCAGCTCTGCACCAAAGGCTGTACGTCCAGCCATCCAGTCGAAGTAGCTGCTAAGGCTTATACCATAAACATCCGTGCGGTTGTAGTTGTATTTCATCTTCTCAGGCTCTCCACGATAGCCCTCGTAGCGATCACGGTTCTGGTTCCAGTAGATGCTGGGACAGAAGTGGACAGCGCCTCGACGGGTTTCGCCCTGAATGGCACTGTAGATTTTGGTGGTGTGCTCATACTGGTCGTCGGCCTGCCATCGTGGTGAGGCATAGAAGGTGCTAGAGCCCCAGCCTTTATCAGCGATGCCCAGATGCCAATGCAGGGTGAGGTCATCGTCCTCGTACTGCCCCTGATAGAAGGCTTTCGATTCACTGAAGTCTGTGTTGAGTGAGCCTGACTTGGAACGTGAATAGCCATCGCTACGACTGTATCCGGCACTCACTTGGTTGTTCCAGTGTCCACGCTTCAGGTTTGTGCGCCCACTGAGTTTGGCATAGCCATAACTGCCTCCCTCCATATTCACGTTGGCACTCGTTGAGAGGTTGGGACGCGTCACGATGTTGATAGCACCCACAAGCGAGGATGTGCCATAGATACGGCCTGCAGGTCCTTCGAGAACCTCAATGCGGAGGATTTCGCTGAGGTCGATGGGCAGATCCATCACGTTGTGACCTGTCTGAGGGTCACAGATGTTGATGCCATTAAGCAGCAGGATAATCTGTTCGCTGGTACCTCCACGAATGGAGATGTCAGTCTGGGCACCGATGGGGCCTCGCTGGCGCACGTCGACGCCAACAGCATATTTAAGCAGATCGTTAATACTTTGTACAGGAGCCTGCGCAATGTCAGCACGTTCCAGTACAGTTACCATTCTCGCAGCCTGACTCTTTGTCAGGGGCGCCCTCGAGCCTGTCACACTGACTTCCTCGAGCATCATTTCACGAGCCGTTGTCATCGAGGCAGAGTCTGTCACCACAGGGTGTGTGCTGACACTCTCGGCAGAGGCGTAGGTCAGTGTTGCTACAGAGAGTACGCTGCATACCACCTCGCGCCCCAGACAGGCAAAAAGCGAGTATCCCCTGTTCCCGAAATGACGGAACACTAGGACTTGGCGCTTGAAGTTGAATATTGGTTTGTACATAACGAGGTGCAAAGGTAGTATTTTTTCTTTAGAAAAACGACAAAAGTTTTCCGAAATCGAAAACTTTTGCTTAATTTTGCAGCCAAAAATGTGACGTTATGGATAAGGAACGCAAAAATGAGATGTTACAGCGCATTGCTAACGAATTGGTAACGGCAGGAAGCAAGTTGGGCAACGAACTGACTGAGGAACAGGTGGTGGCTCAGTTGGAGATTGGTCTGAAGGCCTTGAAGCCCCAGATGGCGGAGAAGTTGCTGACACTGGCTAACCAAGCTGTGATGACTGCTGAGGAGAACCATCGTCCATTGGTAACGGAGGTGAGGCCTCAGGCTCTGGAGTGCGATGTGGTAAGATTCCAGAATAACAAGGACAAATGGGTGGCCCTCGTGGGTCTGCTCGACGGCTATCCTTACGAAATATTTACAGGTCTGCAAGATGACGAAGAGGGAATTATCCTTCCTAAGACGGTGACGCATGGCAAGATCCTGAAGCAGGTAAACCCAGACGGAACGAAGCGCTACGATTTCCAGTTTGAGAACAAAAGGGGTTATAAGACTACGGTTGAAGGTCTCTCGGAGAAGTTCAATCCTGAGTATTGGAATTACGCCAAACTGATTTCGGGTGTGTTGCGCTATCGGATGCCTTTGGAGCATGTCATCCGTCTGGTAGGATCGCTGTCGCTGAAAGATGAGAGTATCAACACGTGGAAAACGGGTGTGGAGCGCGCACTGAAACGCTATCTGCCTGGTGCCCAGGATACAGAGATAGATGAATAGTGTGCGTTCATATATTACGCTGGAGGGACTAAGGTTCCATGCAAGGCATGGGGTGATGGCCCAGGAACGCCAGACGGGAGGCGATTTTGTGGTAACACTGAGAGTGGGCTATCCACTGGAGGCAGCGATGGAGAGCGACGATGTGAAGGATACCCTCGACTATGGGGCGCTCTATCAGGTCGTTGAGCGTGAGATGAGCGAGCCATCCAACTTGTTGGAACATGTGGCAGGGCGTATCGCCAAGGCTGTGGAAGGGGCTTTCCCAAAGGTGATTTCCATCGACCTGAAATTGATGAAACTAAATCCCCCAATGGGAGCCGATGCAGAAGGAGCTAGCATTGAAATGCATTTTGAAAAGTAAAACAAGTAAGTGAATAAGAATATATATAATAAGGTGAGAGGGTTGGTGAAATGGCTTTTGGCATTTTGCCTTCTTGTCTTCTTGCCTTTCGCAGTTGAGGCTGCGAATAAACCCTTTACATTGGTCATCGATGCCGGACATGGTGGTGGAGACGGAGGAGCCAAGGGCGCAGTGACCTACGAGAAACACCTGACGCTGAAGTTCGCACTGGCCTTCGGACGTATGGTTGAGAACAACTGTCCTGACGTGAAAGTCATCTATACCCGTAAGACGGATCGTTTCGTAGAACTGTATCGCAGGGCAGAGATTGCCAATCAGAATAAGGCCGACCTGTTTATCTCCATACATATCAATGCCTTACCGAGGGGTAGGGTGGCTCGAGGATTCCAGACTTATACGCTGGGCACCAGTAAGCGTACAGGCAAGAATACGGGTGTACTCCAGAATTTGGAAGTGGCCAAGCGAGAGAATGCTGTTATCCTGCAGGAGAAGGACTATAAGACTACCTATCAGGGCTACGATCCTAACTCGCCTGAGAGTGATATTATGTTTGAGTTTATTCAGGACAAGAACATGGAGAACAGCGTGCAGTTGGCCAAGTATATGCAGCGCTATGTGTGCAGGGCTACAGGGCGTCAGGATATGGGTGCACAACAGGATAATCTGGCTGTGTTGCGACTCTCGTCGATGCCAGGATGCCTGGTGGAGTTGGGCTTTATCACTACACGCGACGAAGAGCAGTATATGATCTCGAAAGTTGCTGAGGAGCAGTATGCTACAGGACTCTTCAATGCCTTTATGGCGTATAGGAAGAAATATGATAAGAATGCCTCGATACCTTATCGCCCTGAGCCAGAGCCGAAGAAGGTGGAGATACCCAACATCGTTCCTCAGGAAGAGATAAAGGTTAAGCCCTCAAAGAAGGTGAAGGAACCAAAGCCAGAGCCTGTCATAATGAAGGTGGAAGAGCCTAAGGATACGGCGGTAACTGAGTCGCCCGTTGATACTGTAGTGGTGGAGATGCCTTCGATGAAGCCAGAGCCAGTTGTGGAAGAGGTAAGGCCCTTAGAGACGCCTCAGCCCCCTGCAGTAGAGGATGTAGTAAAGCCCTCACGACCAGTCTATAAGGTGCAGATACTGGCCAGTTCGACGAAGATCAAGGCGAGCGATGCTCGTCTGAAGGGACTGAAGAATACGTCATATTATCAGGAAGGCGGATTGTATAAATACACCGTTGGTAGTTCTGAGGATTATAGTGAGATCAGTCGTCTGCGCAGAGAGATTGCCCAGAAATATCCTGAGGCCTTTATCATCGCCTTTAAGGATGGTAAGAAGATTAATGTGAACGTTGCAAGAAAAATGAAATAAGATATGAAAAGGAAAGAGATTCAGATAGCCTTGATGGCGATCATTGGTATGGTGGTTTTGTATTTCGGACTGCAGTTCCTGAAGGGATTGTCATTGTTTTCGACTGATCGTAACTATTACGTGAAGTTTAAGGATATCAGCGGTCTGTCAGCCTCGAGTCCGATTTACGCCAACGGCTTCAAGGTGGGCGTGGTAGAGAATATTATCTACGACTATACTAATCAGAATGATATTGTGGCTGTGATAGGGCTCGACAACCAGATGCAGTTGCCCAAGGGCAGTAAGGCCGAGATTGCCAGTGATCTGTTGGGCAATATCAAACTGGAACTGGTTCTTGGTCCTAATCCCGTGGATTTGCTGACTCCAGGTGATACCCTCATAGGCGGACCTCAGAAAGGTGCTATGGCAATGGTGGCCGACATGGTGCCCCAGATTCAGGCCATGCTGCCCAAACTCGACTCAATCCTGATGAACGTGAACCTCTTGCTCTCTGATCCCGCTCTGCAAAACTCGTTGCACAACATCGACCAGATGACGGGTAGTCTGAACCAGACGACAGTACAGTTGCATGCTATGGCAATAACACTGAACCAGCAACTGCCCAGTATGGTGAAGAATGCTGATGGTATGCTGGCCAATGCCAACGACCTGACACGTAATCTGAACGAGTTGGACCTTGCCAAAACGATGGCGAAGGTGAATAATACGCTGCAGAATGTAGAGCAGATGACGGCCAAACTGAACAGCAACGAGGGTACTTTGGGGCTGCTGATGAGAGACCCGGAACTCTATAATAACCTGAATGCGACCATGATGCATGCCGACTCGCTGATGATCGATCTGAAGCAGCATCCTAAACGCTATGTACATTTCTCTGTGTTTGGCAAAAAAGATAAGTAATTTAAAATTTGTCTAAATAATTTTGTCCTACGCTTAATTTTTGTCAATACTATCATAAGTGCCTTATTTGGCAACAAAAAGGGTGTAAAAATGGTGAAACTAAAAGAGTGTTAATCCTTCTTGTTCGTCGATACATATTTGAAAATCAGTAAGTTGTATTTTTGCAAGCACTCGATTTTGCAATTTGCTTTGTGAAACATCATAAATGCCGATATAATAGCGAGTTACGACAGAATGTCAACACAAAGGCCATTTTTAAGGATTTGTATATTTCCAAAAAAAGTGCGAACTTTGCACCTGCAAACAAAATCTAGATAAAATCTAAAGACCTAATCGTCTTGAGTAATAATTTGAAACAATCGCCGAATGAATAATAGTCATCAGGCGCTCTGGGACAACTGCCTTCAACTGATAAAGGCAAACGTTACTGAGCAACAGTACAAAACGTGGTTCGCACCAATCGTCTTCGAGTCTTACTCCGAGGATACAAATGAGTTGTTGGTGCAGCTTCCAAGCAGATACGTCTTTGAGTATCTGGAGCAATACTACGTAGGACTATTAAGTAAGGTACTCGCGCGAGTGTTTGGAGATCATGTTAAGCTTAATTATAGAATCGTAGAGGTAAGAGCCAACGAGGGTCATGGCCATAATGTGGTAACCCAGGTGGAGAGCGAAGGCCCCAGCATGATAGAGCAGCCTTTACCATCAAGTCGTGTGAACAAGTCGCCTACGACGCTCGATAGCGCTACACCGCAGCCACTGAATCCGCAGTTGGATCCGAAGAAAACCTTCCAGAACTATATTGAAGGAGATTCTAACAAGTTGCCTCGTACCGTAGGTCTCTCGATTGCCGAGCATCCAGGTAGAAGCACGTTCAACCCCTTCTTTATCTTTGGTCCTTCTGGTTGTGGAAAGACGCATCTGATTAATGCCATTGGTGTGCGCTGTAAGGAGACTTATCCACAGAAGCGCGTGCTCTATGTGAGTGCACGTTTGTTCCAAGTGCAGTTTACTGACTCCGTTCGCCATAATACGACCAACGACTTCATTAATTTCTATCAGTCGATCGACGTGCTCATCGTGGACGATATCCAGGAGTGGATGAATTCACCCAAGACGCTGGAGACTTTTTTCCACATCTTCAATCACCTGTTCCGTTGTGGCAAGCAGATTATTCTGGCCAGCGATCGTCCGCCTGTGGACCTTCAAGGTATGAAAGACAGGCTGCTGACACGTTTTGCCTGTGGACTGATAGCTGAGTTGGAGAGGCCCAATGTACAGTTGTGTATCGACATCCTGAATGCTAAGTGCAAGCGCGATGGTCTGAAGATCCCTGGAGACGTGATCAAGTTTATTGCAGAGACGGCTAATGGTAGCGTAAGAGATCTTGAGGGTGTGGTTAACTCTCTGATGGCTTATTCGATTGTCTATAACTCAAATGTCGATATGAAACTGGCAGAGCGCGTGATTAAGCGTGCTGTGAAGGTGGATAACCATCCTCTGACCATTGATGACATCCTTGAGAAGGTGTGCCGACACTACAATGTAGAGGTGCAGCATGTATCGGGCAAGAGCCGTAAGCGCGACCTTGTGCAGGTGCGCCAGATCTCAATGTATCTAGCCCAGAAATATACGAAGATGCCTGCAAGTCGGATCGGTCTTCTGATTGGTGGGCGCGACCACTCTACAGTGATCCATAGCTGTAACCAGATTGAGCAACGACTGAAAATCGACAAGACCTTCAGTGCTGAGCTCAGCAGCATCGAGAATTCATTTAAGCTTAAAAAATAAGATGGTATACAACGAGATTGGAAAGACGGGGATGAAGGTGTCTAACCTCAGCTTCGGCGCCTCGTCGTTGGGTGGCGTGTTTCATGGCATCCGTGAGGAAGAAGGTATCAGAGCCGTTCATGTAGCAGTGGATAACGGTATCAATTTCATCGACGTGTCGCCCTATTATGGACACCTGAAGGCTGAAACGGTTTTGGGCAAGGCCCTGAAAGAGATTCCACGCGACAAATACTACCTCTCGACGAAGGTGGGTCGTTATGGTAAGGACGGTGTAAACACCTGGGACTATAGTGCCAAGCGAGCTACAGAGAGTGTCTATGAGAGTATGGAGCGCCTGAACGTGGACTATATCGATCTGATCAATGTGCACGATATCGAGTTCCAGGCAGGTATGGAGGGTGGTTTGCAGAAGGTATGCGACGAAACCCTACCCGCCCTTGTGGAACTGAAGAAGAAAGGTGTTGTGGGGCATGTGGGAATCACAGACCTTCAGCCTGAGAACTTGAAGTGGGTCATTGAGCACTCGGACTCTGGGGTGGTGGAGAGTATTCTTAATTTCTGTCACTACTCGCTCAACGATACGCTGTTGGCTGATTTCCTGAGTTTCTTCGAGCAGCATGAGGTGGGAGTCATCAATGCCTCTCCGTTGTCGATGGGCTTGTTGTCGCAGCGAGGTGCTCCCATGTGGCATCCAGCAGGCAGGGATCTGAAAAAGGCCTGTGCCAAGGCAGCTGCCTATTGTGAGGAGAAAGGGTATCCCATCGAGAAACTAGCCATCCAGTTCTCTACCAGTATGAATCCCCGTATTGCCACTACGCTCTTCAGTAGTGCCAACCCTGACAATGTGCTGAAGAACATCCAGTATGTAAATGAGCCCATGGACGAGGCACTTGTGGACGAGGTGCAAAAGATTATTGGTGATCAGATGTTTGTAAGATGGAAAAACTCATAATCATCGATGCCCATAGTCATCTCTGGCTCGAGCAGAATACGTCGTGGGATGGTAAGGAGATCCGTTCACTGAAGAATGGGCGCTCGATATTCCTTGGCGAGGAGGTGCAGATGATACCCCCCTTTATCATCGACGGACGGAATACGGCGGAGGTCTTCCTGTCGAATATGGACTATGCACAGGTGTCTGCCGCCGTTGTGGTGCAGGAGTTTATCGATGGCATCCAGAACGATTACTTGGCTGAGGTCCAAAAGAATTATCCAGATCGTTTCCTAACCTGTGGTATGGTGGATTATCTTCATGAAGGTTTCTGCGAGGAGGCTATCAGCCTGATGGACCAGGGCTTTAAGGGTATTGCCATTCCAGGCCATAGGCTATTGGGCAACCCCTTGACCAGCGATGAGATGATGAAGATGTTCCAAGAGATGGAGCGACGTCAAGTGTTGCTGAGCATCACCCTTGAGGATGGCGACAAACAGGTCTCTGAATTGGAAGAGGTCATTCAGGAGTATCCTGACCTGAAGATTGCCATCGGCCATCTCGGTATGGCCAATCCCCCACAGACACCGTGTTGGGAGAATGAGAGTTGGCGCCGTCAGATGAAATTGGCTCGTTATGAGCATGTGATGATAGAGAGTGGGGGTATCACCTGGCTCTACAACTCAGAATTCTATCCATTCCCTTCAGCCATTCGTGCCATTAAGGAGGCGGCAGAGTTGGTGGGCATGGAGAAACTGATGTGGGGTAGTGACTATCCTCGCACCATCACAGCCATTACTTATCGTATGTCGTACGACTTTGTGCTGAAGTCTCAGGAACTGTCTGGTCACGACAAGCGCCTCTTCCTTGGCGAGAATGCCCGTAGGTTCTATGGCTTCGAGAACTTAATGGAATTACCTTATATAAAAAATATGTCGGAATAATGAAAGCAATACAGATTTCTGGCGAGCGCCAGATGGACATTGTGAATGTTGAGCAACAGGCCCTGAAGGCCAACGAGGTTCTGCTGCGTCTGGAGTATGTGGGCTTCTGTGGTAGCGACCTCAACACATGGCTAGGCAAGAACCCGATGGTGAAGATGCCAGTGATACCAGGCCATGAGGTGGGAGCCGTGATTGAGAAAGTGGGTGCCGACGTGCCTGAGATATTGAAGTCGGGTATGGTGGTGACATGTAATCCCTATACCAATTGCGGCAAGTGCGCCTCATGTCGTAATCTTCGTGTAAATGCCTGCGAGCACAACGAGACACTGGGTGTACAGCGCAATGGAGCCATGCGAGAGTATATCGCCCTGCCTTGGGAGAAAGTGATTCCAGCCGAAGGACTCGATACCCGTACCTGTGCCTTGATCGAACCCATGAGCGTGGGCTTCCACGCTGTGAATCGTGCCATGGTCACTGATATCGATGTCGTGGTGGTGATTGGTTGTGGCATGGTGGGTATGGGAGCCATTGTACGCTCTTCCCTTCGTGGTGCTACGGTGATAGCTGCTGATATCGACGACGAGAAGTTGGCCTTGGCCAAGGAAATGGGTGCAAGCTATGCCATCAACACCCTGACGGAGGATGTGCATGCCCGCCTGCAGGAGATCACCTCTGGCTATGGTCCTGATGTTATCATCGAGGCCGTGGGTAGTCCTGTCACCTATCAGATGGCCGTTAACGAGGTGGCCTTTACAGGGCGTGTGGTGTGCATCGGCTACGCCAAGACAGAGGTGTCGTTCCAGACCAAGTTATTCGTACAGAAGGAACTCGACATTCGTGGTTCTCGTAATGCCCAACCTTCCGACTTCCGTGCAGTCATCCATTATCTGCAGGGTGGTCAGTGTCCTGTCGATCGTCTCATCTCGAACGTGGTGGCTCCAGAGGGCGCCCCCGAAGCCATGAAACAGTGGTCTGAGGCACCAGGTAAGGTGTTCCGTATTCTCGTAAAATTCGTGTGATATGGATAAACAACAATCTCTGATAACTAAGGACGGGGTGAGTTTTCTGCTCCCGTTCATTCTGGTAACGCTGTGCTTTGCCCTCTGGGGCTTTGCCAACGATATCACCAATCCGATGGTGAAAGCGTTCTCGAAAATATTCCGCATGAACGTAACTGATGGCACACTTGTACAGGTAGCCTTCTATGGTGGCTATTTCTGTATGGCTTTTCCTGCTGCTATCTTTATCCGTAAGTATTCCTATAAGGCTGGTGTGCTGATGGGACTCGGCCTCTATGCCATTGGTGCGCTGCTGTTCTTCCCTGCGAAGGCCATTGGTGTCTATGGCTGTTTCCTGATTGCCTATTTCATCATGACTTGCGGTTTGTCGTTCCTTGAGACCTCTTGTAATCCCTATATCCTCACCATGGGTCCTGAGGAGACGGCTACCCGACGCCTGAACATGGCACAGTGCTTTAATCCCTGCGGTTCCATCATTGGCATGTTTGTGGCCATGAACTATATTCAGGCCAAGCTCAATCCGATGAGTAGTGACGAAAGGGCTTTGCTCAGCGACTCCGAGTTCGAGGCCTTGAAGAATGCCGACCTCAATGTGCTCATATCGCCATACTTGATTATCGGTATAATTATTGCTGCCATCTTCTTTCTGATTCTGTTTACGAAGATGCCGAAGATTGGCGATCAGAACCACGATGTGCATCCATTTGCTACTGTTCGTCGTATTGTCAAGTTGAAGTATTACCGTGAGGGTGTGATAGCCCAGTTCTTCTATGTGGGCGCACAGATTATGTGTTGGACATTTATCATCCAGTATGGTACGCGTGTGTTTATGGCTGAGGGCATGGATGAACAGAGTGCAGAGGTGCTTTCGCAGCGTTTTAATATTTACGCGATGATTTTCTTCATCTGTTCAAGATTTATTGCCACCTATCTAATGAGATACACCAAACCAGCTCGTCTGCTGATGATCTTTGGCATACTGGCGATGGTGTTTACAATAGGCGTCATTCTGTTCCAGAACCGTTTGGGCGTCTATTGTTTGGTGTGTGTCAGCGGTTGTATGTCCCTGATGTTCCCCACCATCTACGGCATCGCCCTCGATGGTCTGGGCGACGATGCGAAGTTTGGTGCCGCAGGTCTTATAATGGCCATCCTCGGAGGCTCTGTGTTGCCCCCGTTCCAAGCGTTGATGATCGATATGGGGATGATTGGCAATATGCCGGCCACCAATGTCTCATTCGTTCTGCCATGGATATGTTTTCTGGTAGTCACCATCTACGGATATCGTGTTCTCAAACGACGAACCTTAGAATAATAGTCAGCCTCTGACGTAATCTACAAAGGAGTAAGGGAAGTCGTGACGGTCATCTACAGGGTGATCCTCACGACTTTCTTCTTTCCATCCCTCGTTATAGGGTGGAAAGAAGGTATCGGCCTCTGCCGGGGTGTCGTCAATCTCCGTCAGGCAGAGACGATCAGCCAGAGGAAGGGCCTGCTTATAGACACTGGCGCCTCCGATGATGTAGATATCCTCGTCGGGGGTACAGTGTTTCAGGGCCTCTTCGAGCGAGGGATAGACGTCGCAACCATCGAAAGCCTTGGCACTTCTGCTCAGCACCACGTTCCTGCGGTTGGGTAGGGCGCCCTTAGGCAGAGAGAGGAAGGTGTTGCGCCCCATGATGATCGTATGTCCAGTGGTAAGCGCCTTAAAACGCTTCAGGTCGTTGGGCAACCAGTAAATGAGTTTGTTCTTATATCCAATGGCCCCATTCTTAGCCACTGCTGCAATAATACTAATCATAACTATCCATTATAAACTATCAACTATCCGCTAAACACTAACCTCCGCCTTAATATGAGGATGTGGATCGTAGCCCACCAGTTCGAAGTCCTCATACTGGAAGTCGAAGAGACTCTTTACGTCGGGATTGATCTTCATCTGGGGCAGGGGTCGTGGCTCACGTGTCAGTTGCAGTTTTGCCTGCTCGATGTGGTTCAGATAGAGGTGTGTGTCACCTGTGGTGTGGATAAAGTCACCAGGCTTAAATCCCGTCACCTGTGCCATCATCTGGAGTAGCAGGGCGTAACTGGCAATGTTGAAGGGCACCCCCAGGAAGGTATCGGCACTGCGTTGGTAGAGTTGAAGTGATAGACGATCACCTGCTACATAGAACTGGAAGATAGTATGACAGGGGGGCAAGGCCATCTCGTTCACCTCAGCCACGTTCCAGGCTGAGACAATCATACGACGTGAGTTGGGATTCGTCTTCAACTGATCCAGTACATACTGAATCTGGTCTATCGTTCCCCCCTTATAATCAGGCCACGAGCGCCACTGATGCCCATACACAGGACCCAGTTCTCCGTTCTCGTCGGCCCACTCATTCCATATCCTCACACCATGCTCCTGCAGGTATTTCACGTTGGTATCACCCTTCAGGAACCACAACAGTTCGTAGATAATACTTTTCAGGTGGAGTTTCTTCGTGGTCAACAGGGGGAATCCGTCGTCGAGGTTGTAACGGCTCTGCGTACCAAAGATGCTGATGGTTCCTGTACCTGTGCGGTCACTCTTCTCAGTGCCTTCAGTCAGGATGCGGTTGAGAATGTCTAAATACTGTTTCATTATTTATTGAATATTGAATATTGATCATTGAAAATTATACGAGGATTTCCACTGGTTCAGAGGGTAGGTGGGTGGTTTTTATGCGCCATGCCTTGGGATAGAGGTTGTTGGCACGATTGCCGATATTCTTTGCCGGTCCCAGGGCTATGCCTTTATAGGTCATGGTGACCATGCCCTTAGGCGTATCTTCAGGTAAAACCAGTGCCTCGCCTCTCAAGTACTTCAGGGCCTCCTGATACGAGAGCGCCACCTTTGTAAACTGTTCTGGCTGATAGTCGATAGCTGATAGTGGAGAGATCTGCTGACCTTTCTTGTGGTTGGGCATGTCGTGGCTGTCTCCTGCCTTTCTCAGTATGGCCATAAACAGACCTTCGCCTTTGCTGTAACCGGGGATGAAGCGATAGACGGGAGCCTTAAAATCCTCGAGTAGCGATCCTGTGATGCCCCATGACGGCTCTGTGGGCACCTCGAGCACCTCGGCATCGTAAGTTTCCATTATCCAGCGCACGTTCTCTTCGTTCTCCTTTGTATTAAAGGTGCACGTACTATATATCAATAATCCCCCAGGCACGAGACACTCCCAGGCGTCGCCCACGATCTCTCGCTGCAGGCGCCAGCATCTCTCCACGTTTTGGAGGCTCCACTCACCAATGGCGTTGGGGTCCTTCCTGAACATTCCCTCGCCCGAGCAGGGCACGTCGCAGAGAATCACGTCGAATTGAGCCTTTGCCTTCTTGAAATCACGAGGGTAGTGGTTGGTGACGATGCAGTTGTCCCACCCCCATTTGGTGATGTTCTCCAACAGGATCTGCGCCCTGTTGGCGATGGGCTCATTACTTACCAGTGTGCTCCCCTCTGGCAATACAGAGCGCATGGCCGTCGATTTCCCTCCAGGAGCTGCACACAGGTCGAGGACACTTAGTGGATAGTTGATAGTGGATAGTTGATAGCTATGATTACCTAATAGGGTCCGAAGGACGTGGGTGATGAACATCGAACTGGCCTCTTGCACGTAATAGCAGCCTGCATGCAGCAGAGGGTCGAACGTAAACGGTGGGCGCCCCTTGAGATAGTAGCCCTCATGGCACCAGGGCACCTGTCCTTCAGCATGCTCAGGGCATTGGCTGGCCTGAACCTTCAGCGGGTTCAGACGAATGCTGGTAGGAGCCTCTTCATTAAGAGCCTCCACGAAGCGGTTATAGCGCTCTTCGCCCATCACTAACCACGTCTCCCTTACAAAGTCCTCAGGCAATTGCACCATATTCGATGATTTTCTGCGCAAAATTAAAAAAAAAATGGGAAAAACCACTATCTTTGCAACTAATTTATGATTTGTTTCGTCAAACAGACAAAAGAAACAGAGAATTAATAGCCGAAAGGTAAAAATAGTAAAATTAATAATCATATGAAGAAGTGTTTAATCGCAATCGCAATGGTGCTCACGCTCAGCATGAATGCCGACGCAGCAGCACAGAAGCACCGCCACACGCCACGCGTGGAGCAGGTGGATTCTACAAAGAACACAAAGGATGCAATCGAAGCCTTTTCTGACACAACAGCCGCATCATCAGAAGATGCACAAGACGACGAGTACATCGCCAAAAGCAATGTCAGAGTCTATGCCGACGAGGATGTGAAAGGAGTCTTCGAGCAGGTGTTCGGAGGTCATGAAGGAGAAATGTTTGCAGGTATCGCCATGGTTCTGGGCATTCTCTTTATCCTCTTCGTTCTCTTCCCGATCATTATCATCATCGGAGTGGTCTATCTCATCAATAGAAGGCGCAAGGAGCGCCTGAAGATCGCCCAGATGGCGATGGACAAGGGCCAGCCTATCCCCGATCACCTGTTCAAGGAAGAGGCTGCCGAGGTTGCCAACGACTATCAGAGTGGTCTTCGCCAGATGTTTACAGGTGTCGGACTCGCCATCTTCCTGGGCATCCTCATCGGTAAGATAGGTTTCGGCATCGGAGCTCTCGTATTCTTCATCGGCCTTGGCAAGTGGTTTATTTCCCGCGAGGCTAACGTGAACAATTATAATCGTGGTAATAACAATTTAAACAATCAGAACTATGACAAAACGACTGATGCGCTCTAACGACAGAGTATGGGCAGGGGTTTGCGGTGGTATCGCCGAGTATTTGGACTTCGACCCCACAATGGTAAGAATAGCTTACGCTTTCCTCACGCTGTTCACGGCTTTTAGCGGGTTGATTTTCTACTTCGTGCTGTGGATATGCATGCCTGAGAAGAACCGACTGGAAAGGTAAAAAAGTAAAAAGGTAAAAAAGTAAAAAGGTAAAAAAACAGATAAGCTGTGGCAGATCTAAGTGATATCTCACTCGTAACCCAGGTGGCTGTGTTCCACAACAAGCGGGCCTTCGACCAGCTTGTCAGGAAATACCAGTCACCTGTGCGTCGGTTCTTCCTGAACCAGACGCTGGGCGACGAACAGTTGAGCGACGATCTGTCACAGGAGACTTTCATCAAGGCGTATGTGAACATCACGAAGTTCAAGGGTATGGCCAGTTTCTCTACCTGGCTCTTCCGCATCGCCTACAATGTACACTACGACTACTTGCGTTCGTTGCACCAGACGGAGGATATCGATACGTCGAGCGCACTCCGGACGTCGTCCACCTCAGGCAACGAGGGTCTGAAGATGGACTTATACAAAGCCCTGTCGCTGCTGAAGCCCGACGAGCGTACCTGTATCACGCTTCAGCTCATCGACGGGCATCAGGTGGATAAGATAGCCGAGATTACCGGCATACCGGCCAACACAGTGAAATCGCACCTGAAGAGAGGAAAAGATAAATTAGCAATCTATTTAAAACAGAATGGTTATGACCGATAAAGACAATATCATGATAGAGGAATTCTTCAAGCAGGCTGCTCAGCAGCAGATTGAAGACAACGGCTTTACAGAGCGTGTGATGCAGAACCTGCCTGTGACGACGGTCAAGTCGCATCGTCTGTCCCACCTCTGGACACTCTTCTGCTGCATCGTGGGCGTGGGCTTGTTCTTCGCCTTTGGCGGTTGGGAGCTTGTGAAACTGGGATGGATGAGTGTCCTTCGCATGGGCGCCACCTCGCTGGAGGTGTTCTTCATTACGGCTCCAACGGCAGAAGTCCCCGTCAATCCGTGGGTGGCTCTGTTGCTGCTGGCTTTTGTATTAGTTTACCTGCCTTATCAAACAGGCCGTAAGTTGTCCTCAGTACTATAAATTCAGTGCGCCTGTTCAGCTGGTTGCACTGTTCCTGCTGTTCCTCAGGGAGTTTGGTGACGAATTCTTCCGTCAGTACGTCGCCTTCCTTGAGGAACTCATATCTTTCAGCCACCTTCTTCTTGATACGCTTGGGCTTGCCCTCGCCATATCCCTTAGGAGTCAGACGGTCGGAGGCGATGCCATGGTCTATCAGGTAGTTCACCACGCTCTCAGCCCTTCGCTGCGATAGGCGCTCGTTATACTGGTCTGAGCCCTTATAGTCGGTGTGTGCTGATAGTTCGATGGTGATGTTGGGATTCTCGTTCAGCATCTTCACTAACTCGTCGAGGGCCGTCTGCGATTCCGGGCGCAGGGTGGCCTTGTCGAAGTCGTAGAAGATGTTCTCGATCAGCACAGGGGCCGAGATGTTGGCCAGGGGAAACTGCAACACGTATTCCTCCGACTTTGTCACCGCCTCCACCTTCAACTGCTCCTGGTGGTTCAGGAAGCCCTTGCAAGTGGCCAGGAACACGTAGTCCACCCCCGCCTTGATCTCCTGTGTAAACGAGCCGTCGCCTCTCACGCTCAGTTTCTGGTTGGTGCCGTCGTTGCCCACCATATACACCTGGGCAGCTGTCAGTTCGTAGCCGTCCTGCTCATACACCCAACCCTTCACCGTCTGCACCACCTCGGGGTTAAAGAAACTGTACAGGTGGTCGTAGCCACGAGTGTCGCCCCTGTTCGAGGCGAAGTAGCCCTTGTTCAGCCGCCCCTCGAAGGTCATGCCGAAGTCGTCGCCCTGTGAGTTCAGGGGGAATCCGGGGTGCTTTAGCTGATAGTTGATAGCTGATAGTTGATAGTTATGATTTGTGATATAAAAAATGTCGAGACCTCCGAGGCCAGGGTGACCGTCAGATGAGAAATAGAGGTCGCCGTTAGGTCGGAATGTGGGGAACATCTCGTTGCCGGGTGTGTTCACCCGTTCGCCCAGATTCTCAGGTGCTCCCACCGATCCGCCGCTCAGTAGTCTGCATCGCCAGATGTCGTACCCCCCGTAGCCCCCAGGCATGTCACTCACGAAGTAGAGCCATTCGCCATCGGGCGATATGGCAGGGTGGGCGTAGCTGTAGAGCGTGTCTTTCGATATCACCACCTCTTGCGGCTTGCCCCAGGCTGCATCGCTGCGTTGCGACACCACGATCTGAGCGAAGCGTGGGTAGTCGGGGTCGGTCTTGCACTGCGTCAGGTACATCGAGTGCCCGTCGGGGGTAAACGCGCAGGCGCCCTCGTCGAAGGCCGAGTTCAGTTCCGAGTCGATGGCCTGTGGCTTGCCCCACTTGCCCTTGTCGTCCTTTTGTACGAAGAATATGTCGCCCGCCTTGGCCCCCGTAATGCCGCTATATTCGTCGCCCTGTGCCTGGTTGCGTGTCGAGGTGAAGAATAGTTGGTCGTTTTGGTCACCGGCCAGCATGGGCGAATATTCAGCCCTTCGCGAGTTGAACAGTGCCTCGCGCTTCACGGTATAGTCCGATCCGTCTTTCTTCCACTGTGGCGCCATCTGAGCCGATTTCAGTCCCGTCTTTGCGCGAACCAGGTAATCATAACTATCAGCTATCAACTCTAAACTATCAATCGCTATCTGGTAGTGTTTAGCCGCCTCCTTGTAGTTGCCTCCCATCATATAGAGCTGTCCCAGATAGAAGTGCGTCAGCGAGTCATCCTGCTTGTAGCGTATGCCGTTTCTGAAGGCTGTGATGGCCTTGCTGTTGAAGTTGATCCTGCGATAGCTCTCAGCCAGTTTCATGGCCCGTTCGCCCTTGACCTTCGGCTCCTTGTTCGAGGTCTGCGAGTAAGCCTTGCGATACTGTGTGGCAGCATCGAAATACTCGCCCACAGCGAAGAATTTATCACCCTTCTTCACAGCCTGATCGGCCCCACAGCCAGTCATCAGCAGGGCGCCCAGAGTCATCCATATATAGAGTAAGCCTTTCCGCATACGCTATAAAATAACGTACACGTTCGTATTTTATTGCAAAAACGTGCGTTGTTTCACTAAATCTTCGTATCTTTGTGCCCATGAAACGGGCAAAAGTCATCATGACCATACTGCTTGCAGTGGTGGGGGCTGCGAGTTCCACCCTCTCTGCGCAGAACCTTCTCCAGCGTGTTGACAACATGCTTTCCGAGAGGTACCGCAAGGGAAACATCGACTCGGCTTATATCGTGCGCCCCTCAACGAAGTGGACCGTCTCGGCCCGTATCAACGAGTCGGGTACGGAGATCAAGACCGAGGGTGTTGAGAATGGCAGTCACTTTACTTCAGAGCTGACAGCTGACTATAAGTCCACCCTCAGTCTGGCAGTCAACTACCTCGGCTTCTCTGTCAGTGCCTCGCTCAACCCGGCAAAGATGCTGGGCAAATATCACGACTATGAAATCAACTTCACCTCCTACGGCAAGCGCTTCGGTTTCGAATTGACCTATCAGGATGCCTACAACTTTGAGGGTTGGCACGACATGGATGGTATGGACCGTATCGAGCTGCCAGAGGATATGCTGACGGTGAAGACGCTCAACCTGAATGCCTACTATGTCTTCAATAGCCGTCGTTTCTCCTATCCCGCAGCCTTCTCCCAGAGCTATATCCAGCGTCGATCTGCCGGTAGTTTCCTGTTGGCAGCCTCGGGCCAGGGCCAGCATGCCACGCTCAAGTGGGAGCAGGGGATTCATCTGAAGATGACCAACATCGGCATCGGAGCCGGCTATGGCTATAATTACGTGCCCGGCAAGAGGTGGCTGCTCCACATCTCCGCCCTGCCCACGTTCATCGTCTATAGCCACACCTCGATGACCTTTGGCGACGACCGTGTACCCCTTGACTACCATTTCCCTGAGGTGATCATCACGGGTCGCGGGGCCGTAGTCTATCACTGGAACAACAAGTTCGTAGGGCTTTTCTCGGTGTTCAACTTCACCAACATCGGCGATAAGAATAGTCTCGCCGTCGAAAATATCAAGTGGCGCGTCCGCACCTTCTTCGGTCTGCGCTTTTAGTACTGTTACGACTTCATGAAGATGTCTGGGCGTTTGTATTCATAGTGGTCGTCCAGGCGTCCTTTCCATGGTTTCTGAAGATAGTCGTTGATCTTGTCCTCTAAATGGTATATGGACTCTGGGCACCCCTCAGGAACGTCAATCTTTACTCTGAGTTGCTTGCGGTTGAAAAACCACATCAGCGACCAGATATCATCCCCGATGAGTTGTGGCATATCGTCGATATCGCTGATGTGGAATTGGCGAAAAGGCACATAATAGTTGTTCTTGGCACTGCTAATCTTGAATTTACCATTATGATAATCCCTTATATTAAGCGTAATGATGTCGGGCAACAGCTCTTCAGAATCGGTGGCTATACGGTTGGTCACGGTGATACCCTGATCCTCAATGTCGATCAGGATGTCATAATAGTCACACTCGTTATGTCTGACGTTATAGTCAGCAGCATCTCTCAATTTTTTCAGAGGCAGCGTGTCGCCCTTCTTGCCCACGATAAGATATTCAAATCCCGTAGCTATATCCTCATAGTCGCCCCATACTTCATATCCGTTGCCCACGATGGGATAGGTCATATACTTTCCACAGCAGAAATCATCTTTCTCCTCGTCAGTGGCCTCACAAATCAGCACACCCTTTAAAGGCTTGAAGAAACAACCCAAGCGAATGATTTTATTCTCGTTATTGGGCATCACCTGAAATGCCCTATTGCAGAAATCTGTCATATTTAAAACAATCTTATACCTTATATCATTATGGTAAACCCACATGGTGGGTTGAAAAACAGGTGCAAAGGTACGCATTCCTCTCCACATAACCAAACCCCCGATTTGATTTCTTGTTTTATATCAAGAAATAAAAAAAGGCACCCCAAAAGGATGCCTTTTCTACTTAAAAAACCAATGCTATTATCCTCGTCTCACGACGTCATAACAGCTTTCTAAATTAATCAACCATAAACCTTAACCAATTATTATTTTGTTATATTCTTCTGAACCTCTTCTACTTTCTTCAGAAGAACTATTAACTTCTCAAAACCTTCATCTATTGCCTTATAGAGTTCGATAGAATCAATAAATTCCTTGCCATCGATAATATATACCATATTGTAATCTCTTATTTTTTTATCTGCGAATGCATACATGTCTTCGCGGATTATGTCATTCTGCAACCAGTAACTTTTCTGGGTGGCCTCTTTAAAGTCCAATGTCAATGTCTCATGGCAAGTGTTCTCCTCTAAAGCTTGCAGATAGTTTTCCAGTTCTTCAACCTCATCATTTACGTAGGCATAGATGTTATGTGCAAAGGTAATCTTAACCGCTCCTCCAAACGAGTTCGTCAAACGATACTCCCCAATCAGAAATTTTAGACCGTCTAACTTTTGCTGGAGAGTAGCCTTTTCTTTTTCTTTCTTTTCTAATTTAGATACTTGTTTCATACAAAAATATATTAGTAAATACTTATTTTGGTGCCGTAATCTTAGGCACATTATCCTGAAAGCGGGTGCAAAGGTATAACTTTTTTTTCATGCATGCAAGGAATTGTTGTAAAAATACACTTATTTTCCTATGCAATCGATTGCATAACAAGTACAGGACAAACACAAGAAAAGCTACTTTTACGAAAAAACAATAGTCCTACTTCGGATTTTCAGAGAATTTTAGGAGTTATACTTCAGATTTTCTGCATTTTTTCTTGCGTAATTGTTTGTTTTTTATTATCTTTGCGGCATAAATACGTATATATATATATATAAAGGGGTTCTTCAAAATTCATCCCTCACATGATCTCTCACATATCCCTCACATCCTCAAACCCCTTTGTACAAAGGCTTTTCCGAAGAAAATGTGAGGGATGAGGGATTTTTGCATGACCGCAAGGTAACAAAAATAATAAGCGCGACACTGGTGATGGTGTCGCGCTATTATTTTCTTAAGTGTACCAAATCGACGGTAATTGTTTGGGGGTACTTGACTCGGCCAACTTGGTGTCGACCTTCATCTTCTCTTCCTTAATTTCGGTTTTAGTTGACATAAGCATTCCTCCTATTATTATCAAGTCGTCGCAAATATAGCAAAAAAATCGTCAAATTGTACCTTTAGTGCCCCATTTTTATAGCACATTAACATAAAAATCCGTCATTTTGAATTTTTATGCATATCACATCTAAGGAACGCTGTCATAATCAGAAAGATGATTATATGCAGATATTTGCAGAAGATGTGCGTTTTATGCTCATTTAATGTTTTTTTAAAAGCAATTAATGGCCCTATTAGTGGTTTATTCGTAACTTTGCAGCGCATAACTGAAACGAAGCCATTATCGATGATATTGTCCAGGAAGATTCTATCATGTATGATCTTGTTTATTGGTTGGATGCCGATAAACGCTCAGGTGGTCATCAACGAACTGATGCAGTCAAACGTTGACTGTGTCATGGATGACTTGAATGAGTTTCCGGATTCCTGGTTAGAATTGTATAATGCAGGGACGTCTGCCGTCAATTTGAAGGACTACCGCTTGGGTATTAGCGATCAGCCAGAGGAAGCCTGGCCTTTACCTGACGTAATGTTGGCGCCACATCAGTATTGCCTCGTCTATTGTGACAAACAGGCTCAAGGAAAACATACCAACTTCCGCTTAGAGTCGGGCAAGGGTTGTGAGGTATGGCTCTTCAATGGTTCTGAAGTAGCAGACAAAGTGGTGGATCTGCAGAAACAGCCTTCACCTAATATCGCCTACGGACGGAAGACGGACGGTAGCGACGAGTGGGGCTATCAGATGACGGCCACGCCGAATGCAACTAATTGTGGTAAGACAACTGACAAGGTGTTGGGCGATCCTGTATTCAGCGAACAAGGCAGGGTGATTACCAACGGTCAGTCGCTCACACTAACCCTCTCCCTGCCAGAAGGATGTCCGGAAGATACAGAGATCTATATCACTACCGATGGTTCAGAGCCAACAACAAACAGCACCAAATACACGTCGCCCCTGACCATTGCCAATACCAGAGTGATCCGCGCCAGACTGTTCTGTGAAGGCTGGCTTTCGCCACGCTCAGTCACACATAGTTATATCTTCCATCCTCGCAAAATGGCATTTCCCATCGTCAGTATCACTACCGACAGCAAATATCTCGATGACACCAAAATTGGCATCTACGTAGAAGGCAGCTATAAGAGAGGAAAGTGTAATTACGAATTCAACTGGCGACGGCCCATTAACATGGAGTTGTTTGAGAGTGAGGAGCAACCAGGAGTCATCAACCAACTCTGTGAGACGCGAGTGGCAGGTGGAGCCTCCAGAGGAGCCCAACTGAAGTCGTTGGCCGTTTATGCCCATAAGCGTTTTGGAAAGAAGCACTTCGAGTATGAATTCTTCCCCGATCAGAAGCCTGGCATCAAAGCGTTTAAGAGTATCATGCTTCGTAATTCGGGTAATGATTTCGACTACCTCTATATGCGCGATCCGATTGTCCAGCTTACGATGGCCAAGCATGTTGACCTCGACTGGCAAGCCTGGCAACCTGCCATCGTTTATATCAACGGCTCGTACAAAGGTATGCTCAACATTCGTGAGCGAAGCAACGAGGATAACATCTGGTCGAACTACCAGAAGTTGGAGGATATCGACATGGTGGAGAACTGGTGGGACCTGAAGCAGGGCGACTTGGATAACTACAACCAACTGATGGCTTTCAGCAAAGAGGATGGTCACACGATGGCAGAATATGAACAATGGATGGATTGTAGTGAGTATGCCGACCTGATGTTGGCCAACCTTTACTTCAACAATTTCGATACGCCAGGTAACAACTGGATGATGTGGAGACCACGCACTGAGGGAGGTCGTTGGCGCTTCGTAGCCAAAGACATGGACTTTACCCTCGGGCTCTACGGCGTAGAACCGGATTACAAGATCATCGAATGGCTCTACAATCCTCATTTCGACCCCGATCATAACTGGGGAGCCAATAGCTCGGATGCTACACGTTTGTTCCGTCAGCTGATGGATGATGAGGACTTCAGTCGTATGTTTATCGATCGTGCAGCCATCTATATGGGCGACTTCTTGAACGAAAAGGGTATCAGAGCCATTTGGGATCCGATGTACGAGAGCTTTAAAGATGAGTTTGCTTACCACCGTCGCCTATACATGCACAACCAATGGTGGCCCCGTAATTACCAGGATGAACTTAGCGATGCCCGCAAATGGCTCGCTCGTCGCACGAATCTGTTCTATCAGCAGTTAGGCGACTTCTATGGTTTGGGTTCACCTATCACACTGACCATCAACAAAAACGTAGAGACGGATATGGAACTGACCTTCAACGGCATCCGCCTCTCCCAGAGCCGGTTCGATGGAAAGTTCTTCAAAGACAAGGAGGTGACCATTGAGGGAACGAGTCTCTCTGGTCATGAGATCACTGGATGGAATATCCTGACCATCTCGAGTAGTGGAGCCGTCACCCAACAGATAGAAGGTCAGCGCTGTTCGTTCATCATGCCGGCATGCAGTTCTTTGGCCGTGAATGCCATCCTGGATGGTGAGAGTGGCATAGAAAACATCGACAACAGCCATTGGTCGTGGCATAAGGATGGACGCCATCTCTATCTCTGTGGCGTCGCCTCCGGCACCAGCATCAAACTCTATGACCTGCGAGGTATGCTCCTGCAAAGCATCGTGGCCGATGGTTCAGACATCACCATTGAACTTACAAAAGAAGAACTGCATATCCTGAAGATAGGCAATAAGGCGATCAAACTATAAAGATCAGAATGCATCTTTTTCGAGATGAACTTTGCAGATATTTGCAGAAGATGTGCGTTTTCTGCTCATTTAATGCTCTTCGAGCAGGAGTACATCTATGAGCGCAGTGGTCACACCCGCGGCTCGACCATCGATCTGACGCTCTTCGACATGGCCACGGAAAAGGAACTTG
>CACXVS010000016.1 GCA_902771155.1 uncultured Prevotellaceae bacterium | reverse complement strand
TTCGTGAATTTCCAAAGGACTTAGGCAGGAATTTATCCATCCGGATAGCGTTCCCACGCTCGGAAGGTTGTATTTTAAGGCTATTTCCTTCCGTGACATTCCACTTTGCATGTATTCGATGCAGATACTGCGCTTCAATGAGCGACTGAATTTTGTTCTTCCCATAATCTTAAATGACTTTAATAATTTAACATTTAAGGCTTTACGAGAGTCAACCTATTTCAGTACAAGACAATGTACTTCCCCAGAAAAAGCTGAATGGTTTTTAACTTAACCCTGCCATAGGTTGAATGTCTGTTTGGTACCTTAATCCTTATCCCTGGCAGAAGTTGAATGATTCAAACGAGCTTGATGGCCTTCACTTATCGCCTCACTTTATGTTGGTGGGGATTGACGTTGCTTTGCGGTAGCCGAGGCCGGTGACGTGGCAGATGAGCTGGCCCGTCTGGTTGGTGACACGTACCTCGACGGAGGGGATCTTGTGGTGGTTGCATACCTGGACGGCCTCGGCGCGCAAGAGGTCGCCCTCCTTGGCGCTCGACACGAACATGATGCTGTTGCTGATGCCGAAGGTGAGTTGCCCGCTGTAGTTCATGAGGGCTGCAATGGCCAGATCGGCCAGGGTGAACAGGGCGCCACCCTGACATACATTACCCCCGTTGAGGTGGGCGTTGGTGACCGTCATCTCGGCTACGGCGTGGTAGGCATCTACTTCGGTTATCTGGCAACCGGCATTGGCAGCAAAGCGGTCGGTCTTGTTGAGAATGTCTTTGATGTCCATGTGGGTTTAATCTTTGTTGTCGGTGAATGGTAGGCGGTAGGTGCAACCCTCTTTCCAGCGGGAGCAGCCGTAGGCGGTTTTGCCCTTGATGATCGTGCCCTGACCGCAGAGGGGGCAAGGCTGGCCTTCGGGGCCTTTAACGGCCTTTGGAGCCACTTTCTTGGGAGTGGCTTTGGGCGATTTCACCTTTTTGAGGTCGGCATCGGAGAGCACGGTGACACGACGGTTGGAGGTGTCGGCCATAACATCGTGGACTATCTCGCCCACCTGGGCCTTGAGTTCTTCGATGAACTGTTGGGCGTCGTACTTCTGATGCTCGATGTCGCGCAGCTTCTTTTCCCAGATGCCTGTGAGCTCACAACTCTTCAGGAGCTCCTCCCGGATGAGGTCGATGAGTTCGATGCCCGTGGGGGTGGCAATCAGGCGCTTGCGCTCGCGCTTGATGTAGTGGCGCTTGAAGAGGGTCTCGATGATGGAGGCGCGTGAGGAGGGGCGCCCGATGCCGTTCTCCTTCATGGCGGCGCGCAGCGTCTCGTCTTCCACAAACTTGCCTGCGGTCTCCATGGCGCGCAGCAGTGAGGCTTCGTTATAATAAGGTGGGGGCGTGGTCCACTTCTCGGTGAGCGTGGGCTTGTGGTCGCCCGACTCGCCCTTCACGAAGGTGGGTAGCGTGCGCTCCTCATCAGACGATAGGTGCTCACCATCGTCTTCCTTCTTGTCGTCGTCGGTAGATTGGATCTTGCCTTGCACCACTCGCCAACCTGGGTCGAGGATCTCCTTACCGGTGACCTTGAACTCTATCTTATCGACCTCGCCAAGGACGGTGGTGGTGGAGAACTTGCAGTCGGGCAGGAAGACGGCGATGAAGCGACGGGCCACAAGGTCGAACACCTTGCGCTCGTTGTCGAGCAGATTGGTGGGCACGACACCCGTGGGGATGATGGCGTGGTGGTCGGTGACCTTCGAGGTGTCGAACACGCGCTTTGACTTCTTCAGGGCCTTGCCGCCAATGGGCTTGATGAACTCAGCGTAGGGGGCCTCGTTGCCAACCTTATACTGGTAAAGGCCGTTGAGCGTCTGTGGGCACTTGGGGTAGATGTCGTCGGAGAGGTACTGGGTATCCACACGGGGGTAGGTGGTGTATTTCTTCTCGTAGATCGCCTGGATGAGGTTGAGCGTCTGTTCGGCTGAGAAACCGTACTTGCGGTTGCAGTCCACCTGTAGCGACGTGAGGTCGTAGAGCTGGGGCGGCTGTTCCTTGCCTTCCTTCTTCTCGACCTTGGTCACCGTGAAGGGCTTGCCCTCGATGGTCTCAAAGGCCTTCTCACCCTCTTCTTTCGAGGTGAATTTTCCTTGAGTAGCGGTGAATGTGGTATCGCGATAGACGGTGGCCAATACCCAGTAGGGCTCGGGCTTGAAGTTCTCGATCTCCTTCTGGCGGTTCACGATGAGGGCGAGGGTGGGGGTCTGCACACGTCCGATGGAGAGCACCTGGCGGTTCTGACCGTACTTCAGCGTGTAGAGGCGCGTGGCGTTCATGCCCAAGAGCCAGTCGCCGATGGCACGTGAGAGACCAGCGAGGTAGAGGGGCTGATAGTCTTGCTGATCCTTGAGGTTGGCAAAGCCCTCGCGGATGGCCTCGTCGGTCATCGACGAGATCCAGAGGCGCTTGACGGGGCACGTGGCCTGTGCCTTCTGCATCACCCAGCGCTGGATGAGTTCACCCTCCTGACCAGCGTCGCCACAGTTGACGATGCCGTCGGCCTTCTGCATGAGGCTCTCGATGATGGCAAACTGCTTCTTGATGCCACCGTCGTCGATCAGTTTGATGCCGAAGCGCTGAGGCACCATGGGCAACTGGGTGAGTGCCCAGGGCTTCCAGGCGGGGGTATAGTCGCCAGGTTCCTTGAGGGTGCACAGGTGACCGAAGGTCCACGTCACCTGGTAACCGTTGCCTTCCATATAGCCGTCGTGGGAACTGGTAGCCCCCAGGATGCGCGCAATATCTCGCGCCACACTCGGCTTCTCTGCGATACAGACTATCATTCTTGCTTCTTTTTATGTTTCAAAAAACAAGCAAAAAAAGAAATCCAAACCACTTTTCAGCAGTTTGGATTATCTTTCGTCGGGATTACTGGACTCGAACCAGCGACCTCGCGCCCCCCAGACGTGTGCGCTACCAACTGCGCTAAATCCCGAACACTTTTCGCTTGGCACCGACGCTTGTTTTGTCGAATGCGGGTGCAAAGGTACACACTTTTTATGAAACCACCAAATTTTCCGCCAACTTTTTTTGTCAATCCAAATATTATGCGTAATTTTGCAACGTAATCGAATAGACATCAATGAAACAATATAGACTGACGGCTCCAAGGCGTATTGACGCCACCATTAACTTACCCGCCTCGAAAAGTATATCAAACCGTGCCCTTATCATCTATGCGCTCAGCGGTGGCAGGCAGATGCCCCAGAACCTGAGCGACTGCGACGATACGGAAGTCATCATCAATGCCCTGCGCTATATGCCCGACGAGATTGACATCAAGGCGGCAGGGACGGCCATGCGCTTCATGACGGCCTATCTGAGTGTAATGAGAGGTACGCACGTGCTGACGGGAACGGAGCGCATGAAGCATCGTCCCATAGGCATTCTGGTGGATGCACTCAGAAAACTGGGGGCTGATATAGAATATGTGGGCGAGGAGGGATTCCCACCCCTTCGCATTACGGGAAAGTCGCTGAACGGCGGACTGCTGGAGATACCCGGTAACGTGAGTTCGCAGTACATCTCGGCCCTGCTGATGATAGGACCCATGCTGAAAGAGGGGTTGACGGTAAGGTTGCTTGGCGACATTATCTCACGCCCCTATATCGACCTGACGCTGTGGACGATGCACGAATTTGGCGCTGATGCCGTTTGGACATCGGCCGACACCATCACCATCAAGGCCCAGCCCTATAAGGATCGCAGCTACCTGATTGAGAACGACTGGAGCGGGGCAAGCTACTGGTACGAGATTATGGCGCTGAACGACGACCCTGAGTCTGAGATCAGACTCGTGGGATTGATGGACGGTTCGAAGCAGGGTGACTCGATTACACGCTACATCTTCAGTTTGCTGGGGGTGAAAACGAAGTTTGAGTCGAAAAAGGCTGGTGTGCCCCAGATGGTGACGCTGAAGAAGAACGGGCGTTGTGTGCCCAGGCTGGAGTACGACTTCGTGAGTTGTCCTGATTTGGCGCAGACCTTCGTGGTGGTATGTGCTGCGAAGGGTATCCACTTCCACTTTACAGGGCTCTCGACACTGAAGATCAAGGAAACCGACCGTATAGAGGCTCTGAAGCGTGAGATGCGGAAATTGGGTTATGTGCTGAAAGACATGAACGGTAGTGAACTGTCGTGGGACGGAGAGCGTTGTGAACCCTCGGTAGAGATGGGTATCGACACGTATGAGGACCACCGGATGGCACTGGCCTTTGCCCCCTTCGCCCAGAAGATGGACGGGCTGGTGATTAACAATCCTCAGGTAGTGACTAAGTCGTACCCGCGCTTTTGGGACGACCTGAGACTGGCGGATTTTATAGTGGAGAGTTTATAGTTTATAGATGACGTTTGCCATTGTGTGCATAGGGATGATCGTGGTGCTGGGGGTGATAGCCCTGGTGGCCAACTACTTCGACAAGGGTGAGGATACCATTGTCGAAGGGCACGACTGTTCGACCTGTACCGAGGCTGACAAAGGCGACTGTAAGATACACTGCCTCATTGAAGAAAGTAAAAAAGAAAAAAAAGAAAAAAGTAAAAAAATAAACCTTTTACCTTTTTACCTTCTTACCTTTTTACTTTTAACAGCTTGTTCGACGAAGAAAAACACGGCCAACACCCGATGGTGGCACTCGTTCAATGCTCGCTATAACACCTACTTCAACGGTAATCAGGCCTTTATCGACGGCAATCTGGAGAAGGAGAAGGGCAACAAGGACAACTATACGGAGATGATTCCCCTCTACATGGTGGGCAATAAGCAGAGTCGTGAACTGGGTAAAGGTCAGTTCGACCGTGCCATCGAGAAGAGTGAGAAGGCCATACGCCAGCATAGCATTAAGGCCAAGCCCGAATGGAACAGTAGCAAGCCGAAAACGGCCAAGGATCGTGAATGGCTGGGGCGAAGGGAGTATAACCCCTTCCTCTGGAAAGCATGGATGCTGTTGGGAAAGGCACAATTCCAAAAGGGTGCCTTCGACGAGGCAGCTGCCACCTTCTCGTACATGACTCGCCTCTACCAGACACAGCCTATGCAGAATGGACTGGCCCGGGCCTGGTTGGCCAAGTGCTATACTGAGCTGGGGTGGATGTACGATGCTGAAGACGTGATTCGCAACATGAGTCGTGACTCGATGGACTTCAGGGCTGTAAAAGACTGGGACTACACCTATGCTAATTATTATATCCGTCAGGCAGACTATGCCAAGGCCGTGCCTTATCTGAGAAAAGTGATCAAGCACGAGAAGCGTAAGGTGCAACGAGCCCGAGAATGGTTCCTGCTGGGACAGATCGAGACGCTTCTGGGACATCGTGAAGAGGCCTACTATGCATATAGAAAGGTGGTGGGATGCCATCCGCCTTACGAACTGGAGTTTAATGCCCGCATCGCCCAGACGGAGGTGATGGCTGAAGGAAACGGCAAACAGATGATCAGTCGTCTGAGGCGCATGGCCGTCGATGATAATAATGCCGAGTATCTCGACCAGGTGTATTACGCCATTGGCAACATCTACCTGATGCAGAAAGACACGCTACAGGCCATTGCCGCCTATGAGAAGGGTAACGAGAAGTCGGTGAGAAACGGCATCGAGAAAGGTGTGCTGTTGCTGACACTGGGTAATTTGTATTGGCAACTGGAGAAGTATAACGACGCCCAGCGCTGTTATGGTGAGGCCATCGGACTGCTCGACAAAGAACGTCCCGACTACGAGGAACTGGCTTTCCGTTCGAAGATCCTCGACGAGTTGGTGCCCTATACTGATGCCATCCATCTCCAGGACTCGCTACTCGAACTATCGACCATGCCCGAGGCAGAGCGCCTGAAGGCCATCGACAAGGTGATCGACGCCCTGAAGAAGAAAGAGAAGGAGGAGCGCGATGCCATGTTGGCACAACAAGTGGAGGAGATGCAGCAGAGGGCTGACGCTCAAGGCGACAGAACAGGCGGTAACCAGCCTCAGCGACCAGTGGTGCAACAGCAACAGGGCAATGGTCAGTGGTACTTCTACAATCCGATGGCCGTGAACCAGGGAAAGATGATGTTCCAACGCCAGTGGGGTAGGCGTGAGAATAAGGATAACTGGCAACGTGCGAACCAGACGGTGGTGGCTACGGCCGAACAGGAGGAGGTGGCTCAGACAGATAGTCTGGGAAATCCCATCGAACCTACCGACCAGCAAGTGGAAGAAGAGGAAGAAGAGACGGATGAAGACGAACTCGCTGCAGAGGACGATCCCCACAAGCGTGAGTATTATCTGGCGCAGATCCCCTTTACCGAAGAACAGAAGGCTGCCTCGCACGAGATTATCAAGGACGGACTGTTTCATGCTGGGGTGATCTTCAAGGACAAACTGGGCAATCTGCAGTTGAGCGAGAAACACCTGACACGCCTGACAGGAAACTATACGGAGTACGAACACATGGACGAGGCCTTGTATCATCTGTTCTTGCTCTATTCGCTCGAAGGGCGCCGGAACGAGGCAGAGGCTGTGCTGGCCAGGATGCAGCGAGAACAACCAGAGAGCGAATGGACCATCCTGCTCTCTGATCCCTATTTCGAGGAGAATGCACGCTTTGGTGAACATATAGAAGACTCGCTCTACGTGGCCACCTACGAGGCCTTTAAGACGGATCGACACGAGGTGGTAAGGGCCAATGCCCGACTTTCGGCTGAACGGTTCCCCCTGGGCGAGAACAGGGCTAAGTTCCTCTTTATCGACGGACTGAGTCTGTTGAATGACGGTGATGGCGATGCCTGTGTGGAGCGCCTGAAGGAGGTGGTGGAAAAATACCCCTCCAGTGAGGTCAGCGAACTGGCTGGCATGATTATCAAAGGTGTACAGGAAGGGCGCAGGCTGCATGGCGGTAAGTTTGACATCGGCGACGTGTGGTCGAGGCGCGACATCACCCTCGCTGCCGATTCTACGGGTGTCATCGAACTGAGTGCAGAGCGCGATGATAACTTTATGTTTATCCTGGCCTATGAGCCAGACTCTGTGAACGAGAACCAGTTGCTGTTTGAACTGGCACGCTATAACTTCACTAACTTCCTCGTGCGCAACTTCGACATCGTGCTCGACGAGGATAATGGTCTGCACCGTATGCGTATCAGTGGGTTCCTGAGCTACGACGAAGCCCGCCAATATGCCCGTCAGCTCTATGCCGACCATGCGATGGCCGACTGGCTGAAACCTTGCCATAGTCTGATTATCAGCGAGAAGAACCTGGCACTGATTGGCTCGAGATTCAGCTATGATGAGTATGAGCAGTTCTACGAGGAGACCTTCGCGCCGATGGAGGTAAGTAAAGAGCAGCTCCTGACGGAGCCTGAACACATCGACATGCCCGACATAGAGGATATGGGCGAGGACGAGGAGGAACAGGGCACTGACGACGATGGCGACGACGACCTGTTTGAGAACCAGCCTCGTCAGACGAAGGTGCAGGACCTGGATTTCGGAGATGACTTTTGGTGAAGATTGAAGAATTGAAAGATTGAAGAATTGAAAGATTGAAGAATTGAAAAATTGAAGAATTGAAGAATTGAAAGATTGAAGAATTGAAAGATTGAAGTTTGAGATATGACGAATGGACTGTTGTTGTGGGTGGACGACGAGATCGAACAACTGAAGGCGCACATCATGTTCCTCGAAAAGAAGGGCTATGAGGTGATGACCGTCAGCAATGGCACTGACGCTGTAGATCTGTGTAAGCAAAGGAGTTTCGACCTTGTGTTGCTCGACGAGCAGATGCCAGGTATCAGTGGACTGGAAACCCTGCAAAAGATTAAGGAACTGCAACCCTCTCTACCTGTAGTGATGGTGACCAAGAGTGAGGAGGAGAACATCATGGAGCAGGCTATCGGACAGAAAATTGCCGACTACCTGATCAAACCTGTGAATCCCAACCAGATACTCCTGACACTGAAGAAGAACATCCATCGTAGGGAGATTGAGACGGAGGTGACGCAGAACCAGTATCAGCAGAACTTCCAGCAGATAGCCATGCAGATTATGGATTGCAGGACGTGGAAAGACTGGACCGATATCTATAAGCGGCTTGTGCACTGGGAGTTGGAACTGAGTGCCACTGATAGCAGTATGACAGAGATGCTGGGTATGCAGAAGGAAGAGGCCAACAATGGCTTTGCCAAGTTTGTGAGGAAGAACTATCTAGACTGGGTGGCAGACCTTGAGGCGCATAAGCTGGCCGACCAGGAGCGCCCCATGTTGTCGCCAGAGATCTTTAAGACGCATGTGTTCCCTCTGCTTAACGAGGGCAGAAAAGTGTTTCTCGTGGTGCTCGATAACTTCCGCTATGACCAGTGGCGCGTGTTGGCCCATGAGTTGAGCGAGCAGTTCGATATCGACGAGAGTCTCTACTACAGCATTCTTCCTACGGCTACACAGTATGCCCGCAATGCCATCTTCTCTGGATTGATGCCTAACAAGATTGCCCAGATGTTTCCTGACCTCTGGGTGGACGAAGACGAGGAAGAGGGCAAGAACCTTAACGAGGCTCCACTGATACAGACACAGTTTGAACGCTATCGCCGCAAGAACACCTTCTCGTATCACAAGGTGAACAACTCGACAGAGGCTGACCGATTTATGTCACAATTCAACACCCTTGGCAATAACGACCTGAACGTGGTGGTGTTTAACTTCATCGACATGTTAAGTCATGCCCGTACGGAGTCGAAGATGGTGAGGGAACTAGCCAACAACGAAAGTGCTTATCGCTCGATCACTCTTTCGTGGTTCCGACATTCTGTCATCTCTGACTTCTTCAAACTCCTGGCACAGACCGACTGCACAGTCATAGTGACCACCGATCATGGCAGTATCCGCTGTACCCAGCCGGTGAAGATTGTGGGCGATAGGAATACGAACACCAACCTGCGCTATAAGTTGGGCAAGAACCTGGGTTACGATGACAAGAGTCTGTTTGTCATCAAGGAACCCCAGAAGGCACAGTTGCCGGCACCCAACCTCTCGACGAGTTACGTCTTTGCTACGGGTGATGCATTCTTCGCCTATCCAAACAATTATAACTACTATGTATCCTACTATCGCGATACCTTCCAGCATGGTGGTATCTCGATGGAGGAGATGATAGTGCCACTCATCACATTGAAAGGAAAAAGGGGAAAAAGGTAAGAAGGTAAGAAGGTAAAAAGGTAAGAAAGTAAAAAGGTAAAAGGTAAAGATGGAAATTAAGATTCAAGACTTAGAGCATATCAGTGAGGCTGCAAAACAATTTGTGGATCAGATAGGCAGCCATAAGGTGTTTGCCTTCTATGGCAGCATGGGCGCGGGTAAGACTACCTTTATCAAGGCCGTCTGCGAGGAGTTGGGCGTGGAAGATGTGATTACGTCGCCCACCTTTGCCATCGTCAACGAATATACCGGTAAGGAGGGCACCATCTACCATTTCGACTTCTATCGGATCAAGAAACTGGAGGAGGTTTACGATATGGGCTACGAGGACTATTTCTATAGTGGGGCACTCTGCTTTATCGAGTGGCCCGAACTAATAGAGGAGGTGCTTCCTGACGATGCTGTGAAAGTGAGCATCACAGAAAAAGAGGATGGCTCTCGCGCCATCCTCTTCTAAAGGTTCTGCTCCTGAAAGTCCAGGTCGGCCTGGACGATGAAAAATACATCTTCAGGATTGAATGAGGAACTGAATCCCTGTTCCTTGGCTTTCTTGCAGACATGCTCTGCCACTACTTCCAAGTCGATATCGACCTCTTCGTCAGTGCTCTCCAGAATACCACTCTCATAGTAATACTCCACGATGAGATCCATCATGTAGAGGATATCCTTGTCGCTGTAGTATTTCTTCAGGTTGGAAGGTAGTTGCGAGCGGATAAATGCCAACTCCCGTCTGTTTTCTTCTTCGTCCAGACGGATTTCCTCGTCAAAGTCTGCCATCTTAGATCAGGGCCTCGATTTTCTCTACGATTTTGGCTTTTGGCTGGGCGCCAACCATCTTGTCGACCATTTCACCCCCTTTGAAGAAGATGATGGTAGGGATGTTGCGGATGCCGAACTGCATGGCCAGTTCTTCACACTCCTCAACGTCGCATTTGCCAACGACGACCTTACCGTCGTATTCCTTTGACAATTCCTCAATAATGGGAGCAACCATACGGCAGGGTCCGCACCAGGTTGCCCAGAAATCAATTACTAAAGGCTTGTCGCCTGCCTTCAAACTCTTGAAATTCTCATTTGTGATTGTTACTTCCATTGTCTTATTAATTTTTGGTGAATACTATATTTCATTTTGTCTCATGCAAATAGTGTGCCATTAGTTGATGCGATAGTCGAGTGCCTCTTGCTTGTCGATATAGTCGATGAGCGTGTGGCGCACGTCCACACCACAGGTCTTGCTGTGGAGCAGCACATGGTGTTTGCCTAAAGAGTCGCGCAACTGGAAGAAGAGCTGCGTCTTGCCTGGGTGGCTGGTGATGATCTCACTGAGGTCAGCCACGATCTGCTCGTCGAGCATATCGGTGACCAGCGAGATGGTAATACGCTCTATGGCTTTCTCCTTAACATTCTGCAGATAATCCACGTTCGTCACTTTCAGTGACAAGATGTCGCTATACTGAAAACGGGGTTGCACCTTGGCGGTGATGTAGAGTGATGCCCCTTCGGAAAACCAACCGTTCCACTTGGCCCAGTCTTCGTCGAACAATGCCAGTTCGGCAGAGCTTTCAAAGTCCTCCAATGTGACGAAGCCACAAGGCTTGCCACGCTTGTCGAAACGGGTGCGGATGCCTGTGACGATGCCTCCAATGACTACCTCCTCACGATCTTTCAATTGCTTGAGGTCTGCCAATTCGGCACATTTTGTATTACAGAGGTTCTCGAGGATAATCCTATACTCGTCGAGCGGATGGGCGGAGAGATAGATACCCACGAGCTCGCGCTCCTTATTTAGACGTTCGATATCGCTCCATCGCACATCGTTCTTGGGAACGGGTGGTTGCATGATCTCAACCCCGTCGCCAAAGGCACCAAAGAGCGAGTTCTGCATCTCGGCCTGTTCCTGTTGGTAGAGCTGTCCGTAGCGTACAAGGGTGTCGAGGAACACCTCTCCCTTGGCGTTGGCAGAGAAATAATCCTCACGCCGTATGCCAAAGCTGTCGAAGCCACCGCTCAATGCCAGCGATTCGAAGGCCTTGCGGTTGACAGAGCCGTAGTTGACGCGCTGGGCAAAGTCGTAGATATCCTTATAGGGACCGTTCTTCTCGCGCTCGTCGATAATTGACAGAGCTGCAGAGTCGCCCATGCCCTTGATGGCGCCAAGACCGAAACGTATCTGTCCGTGGTGGTTCACACCAAACTTCTCGTACGACTCGTTGACATCGGGTCCTAAGGTCTCGATATCCATGCGCTTACACTCGTCCATCAGTTTGGTAATCTCCGTAATCTGGTCTCGCCGACGGCTCATGATGGCGGCCATGAACTCTGCTGGATAGTTCGCCTTGAGGTAGGCCGTCTGATAGGCTACCCACGAATAGCAAGCGGCATGCGATTTATTGAAGGCATAGGAGGCAAACTTCTCCCAGTCGGCCCATATCTTCTCCAGCGTGGCAGGGTCGTGACCATTCTTCTTGCCTCCCTCAATAAATTTTGGCTTCATGGCATCGACGATGTCCTTCTTTTTCTTACCCATCGCTTTACGTAGGGCGTCACTTTCACCTCGCGTGAAGTCGGCCAACTGGCGTGAAAGAAGCATCACCTGCTCCTGATAGACGGTAATGCCGTAGGTATCCTTTAGATATTTTTCCATGCACGGGATATCGTACTTAATCTCTTCGCGACCGTTCTTACGGGCGATGAACGAGGGGATATAGTCCATAGGTCCCGGGCGATAGAGGGCATTCATGGCGATGAGGTCCTCGAACACTGTGGGGTGAAGCTCGCGCAGGTATTTCTGCATACCGTTCGACTCAAATTGGAAGGTGCCGATGGTGCTGCCTTGCTGGTAGAGTTCGTAGGTCTTGGGGTCGTCGATGGGGATATTGTCCAGATCGACCTCGATGCCTCGGGTGCGTTTGATGTTGGCGCAGGCTTCCTTCAACTCCGAGAGTGTCTTCAGTCCCAGGAAGTCCATCTTGATGAGACCCGTCGATTCGATGACGTGTCCGTCGTACTGTGTGCAGTTGGTCTTGGTACCCTTGAAGTCTGGATCGTCGGCCGTTGATACAGGCACATGGTCGCTGATGGGGTCTCTGCAGATGATGAATCCGCAAGCATGAATGCCAGTACCTCGTACAGTGCCTTCGAGCATCTTCGCATATTTGATAGTATTGGCAAGGGCCGGATCCTTCGATGACTCGGCCTCCTGCAGTTCTGGGGTACACTTGATGGCGTTAGGCAGGTTCATCTTCATACCCTCGGGAAGACGATCGGGAATGGCCTTACAGAGGGCATTAGTGAGTCCAAGGGGCACTTTCTCCACGCGTGCCACGTCTTTGATGGAGTTCTTCGTGGCCATCGTGGCGTAGGTGATGATATGGGCACAGTTCTCATGGCCATACTTATCCATTACCCACTTCAGAACGCGTCCTCGTCCGTCATCGTCGAAGTCGGTATCGATATCAGGCAACGAGATACGGTCTGGGTTCAGAAAACGCTCAAACAGCAGGTCGTATTTCAGAGGGTCGATCTTGGTGATACCTAAGCAGTAGGCCACCACCGATCCAGCTGCAGAACCACGTCCTGGACCTACCATGACGTCGAGGATATCACGCGCAGAGTTGATAAAGTCCTGTACGATGAGGAAGTAACCAGGGAAACCCATGGTCTTCATGATATGCAGTTCGAACTTCACGCGCTCTGCCACCTCGTCGGGTATGGGGTCGCCATAACGCTTCTTGGCACCATTATAGGCCAGTTCTGCCAGATAGTCAGCCTCGAACTTGATGCGGTAGATCTTGTCGTAGCCTCCCAGTTTCTTGATCTTCTTCTCACCTTCTTCAGGCGACAAGGAGTTCTGACCGTTCTCGTCGCTTGTAAACTCGTCGTAGAGTTGCTGCTCAGTGAACTTCTGCCGCCATTCTTCTTCTGTACCAAACGACTCGGGGATGGGGAAGAAGGGCATGATGGGATCGTTATCGAGGCTATAGACCTCTACCTTGTCTAATATTTCTACGGTGTTAGCCAATGCTTCAGGCACATCACTGAAGATGTCGTTCATCTCCTGTTGTGTCTTAAACCACTCCTGCTTGGAGTAGAGCATGCGCGTGGGATCGTCAAGATCCTTGCCTGTAGAGAGACAGAGCAGATGGTCGTGGGCCTCGGCATTCTCTTTGTCCACAAAGTGGGCATCGTTGGTGCACACCAGTTTGATGCCATACTCCTTGGCCAGTTCTATCAAGACTTTGTTGGCTTGTTGTTGCAAAGGGAACGTCTCCCGATTGGCTCGAATCGTAGGATCCGTCACCTCATGGCGTTGCAACTCCAGATAATAGTCGTCGCCCCAGAGACGCTTGTGCCATTCGATCGACTCCCTGGCACCAGCGATATCTCCCTTCAGAATCTTTGCAGGCACCTCACCAGCGATACAGGCAGAACACACAATGAGGTCTTCATGATACTTCTCAAGTTGCTTGTGATCCGTACGGGGACGGTTGTAGAAGCCGTCAACCCATGAGTTACTCACGAGTTTGATGAGGTTCTTATAGCCGTTATAGTTCTTGGCCAGTACAATGAGGTGGTAGCCACCCAAGTCTTCTTTATTCTCCTTCAGCATCATGTCGCCCCGACGGGCCACATACATTTCACAACCGAAGATGGGCTTAAATGGTTCGAGACCGTCTTTCTTGCGTTGTTTGTTCACACCGTTGCAGATGTCGTGAAATTCCTTAATGCCAAACATATCGCCGTGGTCGGTAATCGCCATGCCCTTCATGCCGTCGGCAATGGCCTTGTCCACAAGCCTCTTGATGCTCGATTGCCCATCAAGGATCGAGTAGTATGTATGTACGTGCAGATGTACGAAATCTTCCATCAGTTTATGCTGTTTCTTATGTTTTTGAGCTCCAAAGATACGCCTAAAAAACCGAAATACCAAAAGAAAAACGTGAAAAGTTTGTAACTTACGTAAAAAATGTGTACCTTTGCAGCCGAATAACGAAACATCTAAACAATCCGATGGGAGAGAGAATTAAGAAACTCAAGAAAATCAGGATTCATCGTGAGGGTACTACCGAACTACTCTATAGCGCCATCCTCATCTGTATCATATCAGTAGGTCTGTGGTATTTGCTGAAGGGCGCCAATCCTTTTGTGAGCCATCTCATTATGTTATTGGTATGTGGTATTCTGGTGGCAGCTTGGCTGATGGCTCTTAATTTCTATCGTTGTCCTATACGATATTATAACGGCGACACCGAGCGGTTGGTCGTAGCGCCTGCCGACGGCAGAATCGTCGTCGTGGAGGAGGCCGAGGAGAATACGTATTTTCACGATAAGCGCCTTATGATCTCTATCTTCATGAGTCCGCTTAACGTCCACGCCAATTGGTTTCCAATAGATGGAAAGGTAAAATTCGTGAAGCATTTTAATGGCAACTACCACAAGGCATGGTTACCTAAGGCCAGCGAAGAGAACGAACATGCCGACATCATGATTACTACACCTGAGGGTGAGGATATCCTGGTTCGTCAGATTGCCGGAGCAGTAGCGCGCCGTATTGTCACTTATGCCAAAGAGGGTGAAGAGTGCTATATCGACGAGCATATGGGCTTCATCAAGTTGGGTTCGCGTGTGGATGTATTCCTGCCCCTTACTGCTAAGGCTTGTGTCACAATGGATCAGCCCACTGTTGGCGATCAGACAATAATAGCGAAGTTGGCTTAATTGATAGTTGATAATTGGTATGAAGAAGCATATTCCCAATACGATTACCTGTTGCAATTTGATATCGGGTTGCATCGCCACTTATTTTGCTTTCATGGGAAATCCTGTCGTGGCCTTGTTGTGCATCATCATAGGCGCCGTTTTCGACTTCTTTGATGGTATGACGGCCCGTATGCTCCATGTTTCCTCACCCATAGGCAAGGAACTCGACTCTTTGGCCGACTGCATCACCTTCGGTTTTGCTCCCTCAGCCATCATCTTCAGCTACCTCTGTACCTTCGATACCCATATCATTATACTCCCCTTCCTTGCCTTTGTCATGGCAGCATTCTCTGCCTTGCGCTTGGCGAAGTTCAATCTCGATGAGCGTCAGGCTTTAGGTTTCATCGGATTGCCCACGCCTGCCAATGCCCTTTTCTGGGGCTCGCTCATCGTCGGCACTCAGGAATATCTCGACGCGATTCCCTACATCCCTTATATTCTTTTGGCAGGTGTGCTCTTAAGCTGCTATCTGTTGGTGTCGGAGATCCCTATGTTCGCACTGAAGTTCAAGCATTGGGGATGGAAAGGAAACGAGGTCAAGTATCTTTTCGTACTTTCCTGCATCCCATTGCTCCTTTTGTTGGGTGTCTCAGGGTTTGCAGCGATTATCGCCTGGTATATCATTTTGTCGGCAGTGACTGCTAAGAAGACCAACTAAAAATCATTTTGAAATGAAGAGTATTATTGCTTTTATAGTGTTCGGACTCATTTTCGTGTCAATCATTATCATGGTTGTCATATATATATCATATAAGGGCGTTAAGAAACTCAAGGAGGAGGTAGAAGAAAGCTACTATCGCAATCAGAAAATGAGAGAGCAGAAAGAGCGTAAGCCCTTCGACAACGACTATTTTAAGAGTACAAAGACAACGAGGAGACCGCGATCCAGACAAGAAGTCTATCAGGCAGAGCAACAGAAGAAAGACAATAACCCCTTCGACGATGATTATTTTAAGAGCGAGTCTGATGTTAAGAAGGAACAGTCGCAGAAGGAGCAGTCCAAGCAACAGGCTCAGAATGAAAATACCGCTCGCAGTAAAACTGCGAACGGTAATGTAACGATTATCGATGATCGTGAAGATAGCGACAAGCGCAAAATCTTCGATCATACCGACGGTGAATATGTCGAGTTTGAGGAGGTCTGACTCTTCGCCCGTCAGGTTTAGTTATGTACGAGTGTACCGATTGGATCACCATCCATCACCTTCTTCAGATTACCCACCACATCCATATTAAATACATAAATAGGCAGATTGTTATCCTGACACATGCAAATGGCGGTCAGGTCCATCACTTTCAGCCCTCTCGACAGCACCTCCTTATAAGTGATCTCGTCAAATTTCGTGGCCGTTGGATCTTTTTCAGGGTCAGCGGTATAGACACCGTCCACGCGTGTGCCCTTCAGCATCACGTCGGCCTCGATCTCGATACCGCGCAGCGAAGAACCAGTATCGGTGGTGAAATAGGGCGAACCCGTTCCTGCCGAGAAGATACACACATACCCCTGTTCCATAGCCTCGATGGCTTTCCATTTGGTGTAGAATTCGCCAATGGGTTCCATGCGGATAGCAGTCAGCACCTTGTTCTTCACACCCACGGCACCCAATGCAGAACTCAGCGCCAGTGAGTTGATAACCGTGGCGCACATGCCCATCTGGTCCCCCTTCACACGGTCGAAACCCTTCTGTGAACCCGATAGTCCACGGAAGATGTTTCCACCACCGATCACGATACCAATCTCGACACCCATTTCACTGATCTCCTTGATCTGCTTGGCATAGTCGCCCAGACGCTCAGGGTCGATGCCGTAGCCCTGCTTGCCCATCAGACTCTCGCCTGAGAGCTTCAAAAGAATTCTCTTAAATCTTGCCATAATTTCAATGTTTCAGTTTTTTTATTTAATAATTATATCACGAATTCCACTTCTTTAAAGGCATAATAGCGAGCTGCTCCCTTGGTATCGAGTAACACCAGACTGCCTCCCAGTAACACGTCGAGCAACTTGGCCTTAAATGGGCCTTTGGCGTCTTTGTAGGTGTAATACCCGTCTCGGCGAAACAGCATTCTACGATAAGTCAAGGGAGTGTCTTTGCTCTCAAAGGCAATGGACAGTTGATTGAGGAATTCCTGGAGCAAAGTTTCTCGATCAGTCTTACACCCCAGGATCTGATACATTGATACAGGGTTAGGTGCATCGCTTCTAAATGTCTCTTGATTCACGTTGATACCAATGCCGATAATGCTGTCTTTGATGGTGCTCCCCTGTAACATGTTCTCTATCAGTATTCCACAAATCTTCCTGTCGCCATAATAGATGTCGTTAGGCCATTTGATGCTCAGTGGGGCTGGTGAGTCAAAGTGGTTTGCCAGCATCGTACAGAGCGCTACCGATACTGCCTCTGAGATGAGAAACTGTCGGCTGGCATGAATCTCTGTGGGGTGAATCAGCAATGAGAACGTCAGGTTCTTGCCCCTTTCGCTTTCCCAAGTGTTTGTGCCACAGCCTTTGCCTGCCGTCTGGTAGTCTGCCACGGCCACCATCTCGCCCTTTCCGTTCTCCTTCAGCCAACGATTGGTAGAGTCGGTTTCTTCAATATGAATAATCTTGAAATCCATAAATCCGTTTGCAAAGATACAAAATAAAATTGAACACAAAGATACAGAGATACAGAGAAAAATAATAAAAAAACAAAAAATCCATGTGTCTCTGTGTCTCTGTGTTTTTAAATTTATATCTTTGCAGCATGATTTCGCAAGAACAGCAAAATAAAGACGAGCGTTTTATGCAGATGGCGCTCGACGAGGCACAGGTAGCCTACGAAGCAGGTGAGATTCCTATCGGTGCTGTGTTGGTTTGTAAAGACCGTGTGATATCTCGGGCTCACAACCTCACAGAGACGCTTTGCGACGTAACTGCTCATGCTGAGATGCAGGCCATCACCGCAGCTGCTAATACCTTAGGGGGGAAATACCTCAAGGATTGTACGCTCTACGTTACCATAGAGCCTTGTACCATGTGTGCTGGTGCCATTGGGTGGGCACAGATACCCCGCATTGTCTATGGCGCCTCAGACGAGAAGCGTGGTTATCATGAATATGCGCCAAGGGCCATGCATCCCAAGGCCGAGGTTGTTGGGGGTGTGCTTGAAGAAGCGTGCCGCCAGTTGATGGTAGATTTCTTCAAGGCCCGTCGCTGAGATAAAAAGAATCCCCAGCCATTAGAGAGCTGGGGATGATAGTTCTTTTTTATTTCACTTGAATTACCAGATATTTGCTGGTTGACCAGAAAGCCTGAGGATCATTGATGCGAAGCACGTACTGCTTGTTGGCATCGCGAGTGAGAGCGTAAGAGCTGGCGGGGTGGTCGGTTAGGATTTCTGCAGATTTGCTGTAGAGCTTAATCTCCTTGTCGATGCGGATATCAATTTTTGTGAAATATTCCTTGTTGAAGTTGGCACGCAGCACTTCGCCATCATCGAGAATCTTTTGTTCCTTCAGTTCCTTCTTGGTGCCAAATACGAACCAAGCGGTGTGAAGGGCCTTATCCTGCGTCGAGATGGTCTCAGTCTTCTGAGTGTTCTCTTGCGTCAGTGTGGTTACGTTATTGTTCAGGTCGGCAACCTTTTCGTCAAGTTCGGCAATGTGGATATCCTTCTTGTCGAGTTCCTCGCGTAGCGCCTGAAGTTGCTGGTCCTTGACCTCCATCTGTTGGGTTAGGTTATCGATGATCTTCTTGAGTTGTCCGCCTTTCACAGTACTCTCGCGCACTTGTTGCTTCAGCTTGTTGATGAGTTCTTTATTCTGTTTCATAGCTTGCTGTATGAAGATCATGTTCTCCTGTATGCGCACTTTGGTGTTAGTGCCCTCGCCTGACTTGGCCAACGTCACCCGATTCTGGGCTTCGGTAATCTCGCGGAAGCCCTCCTCGATGTCACTCAATGTGGTCATCATGTCGTTGATCTCATTGTCTTTCTGTGCAATAATCTGTTCGAGTGAATCACGCTGCTGGGTAGCAGCCAGCTCAGCTTTCTTCACAGCATCGTTGTTACAACTTGCTACTGCCATAGCGCAGGCAGCAAAGAAAAATAGTTTTTTCATTTCCTTATTGAATTTTAATTGGTTTATGTCCTTCTAATACGATCACGATCTCACCTTTGGGGGGCGTTTCCTTAAAATGGGCGATCACTTCAGCCAAACTGCCTCTAACGCTTTCTTCGTGCACCTTTGATATCTCGCGGCAAACACTCACCTGGCGCTCCTCACCATACGTTTCAGCAAACTGCTCGAGCGTTTTTATCAGCCGGTAGGGCGATTCGTAGAATATCATGGTGCGATCCTCGTCTTTCAGTGAGTCGAGTTTGGTCTTGCGCCCTTTCTTCTGAGGCAGGAATCCTTCGAAGGTGAAACGGTCGCACGGCAGACCGCTTGCCACCAATGCCGGCACAAAGGCCGTAGCTCCTGGCAGGCATTGCACCTCAACCCCCGCCCTAACGGCCTCGCGCACCAGGAAAAATCCTGGATCGCTGATGCCTGGCGTGCCCGCATCACTGATCAGCGCGACATTCTCACCCGCCAACAGTCTGTTGACGATGCCGGCCGAAGTACCATGTTCATTGAATTTATGGTGCGACATCAGGGCGTTCTTAATGTCGAAATGTTTCAAAAGGATGCCCGATGTCCGGGTATCTTCCGCCAGCACGAGATCGACTTCTTTCAGAATACGAATGGCTCGGAAGGTCATGTCTTCCATATTGCCTACTGGGGTCGGAACAATATACAATATGCCCATTACGGCCGCAAATTTAGCGCAAATAATCAGAATACACAAAAAAAGCGGCAAAAACTTTGCAATTTTTAAAAGGATTTGGTAATTTTGCGGTCAAATTGATGAGAATATGACAAAAGAGACTATCACCTTCGACCGTTTGATCCGTTGGGTAGGCATCGGTCTGCTCATTTTGGGCATTCTCCTGCTAGTGAATTATCTGAGCAGTGTGCTGTTGCCTTTCTTCATTGCTTGGTTTTTTGCATATCTGCTCTATCCGATGGTCAAGTTTGTTGAGCATCGCATGCATCTGCCTAGGGCTCTGAGCATCATTCTCACACTTCTCTTGGTCATTGCCGTCATCAGTGGCATTGTGTATCTCATCATCCCCCCGATGATCGAGCAGTTCGAGAAACTGGGTCAGTTAGCTACCGACTACATCCACAAGGAGGCTCACATCAAGAGCATCCCTGCCGCTATCTCCGAGTGGTGGCTCGAGAATCAGGAACAGATTGGCAATTTCTTCCAGAGCGACTCGTTTGCGGGTAGTCTGAAGACCATCATGCCTGGACTGTTTAACGTGCTTGGTCAGACTTATAGTGTTATTGTGAGCGTGATAGCCTCGTTTATCACCTTATTATATATGTTCTTCATTTTGCTCGATTACGAGTACCTGACCGACAATTGGATCCGCATCTTTCCTAAGAAGGCACGTCCCTTCTGGCGTGAGTTGATGGGCGATGTGGAGCGCGAACTCAATAATTACGTGCGTGGTCAAGGTCTAGTGGCCCTCATCATGGGCGTTCTGTTCTGCATCGGCTTTACCATCATCGATTTCCCTATGGCCATCGGCCTTGGTATTATGATTGGTATTATGGACCTAGTGCCCTATCTCCATACCTTTGCCCTCATCCCTACGGTACTGCTGGCACTGCTCAAGTCGGCCGATACTGGTCAGAACTTCTGGATTATCCTGGCGATGGCACTCGCAGTGTTTGTCATCGTTCAGCTTATCTGCGATATGGTGGTCACGCCTAAGGTGATGGGAAAGGCCATGGGGCTCAATCCCGCCATTCTCCTGCTGAGCCTTTCAGTATGGGGTGCTTTGCTGGGCTTTATCGGCCTGATTATAGCCCTGCCTGCTACCACGTTGTGCATCGCTTATTACCAGCGTTATGTAACTAAAGAGGGCGAAAATGAGCTTCCTGAAGAAAATTCATCGGAATAAATTTGGTTAATTCAAAAAAACGTCGTACCTTTGCAGCCGCTTTCGAAAACAAGCAATAAGGTTGATCCGTTAGCTCAGTCGGTAGAGCACAACACTTTTAATGTTGGGGTCTTGGGTTCGAGCCCCAAACGGATCACGCAAAGAGAGGCTTTCCGCCTCTTTTTTGTGTTGTTGATGGTCGGTCTGCACCTTGCAGGGTGCATTGCCGACGAAGTAGGGGGTGTGTATATGCTTACCGACAGAACAGATACACTACAAGCCGTTGCCGACCAGCAAGCCAATATCGAGTTTAATGCCAGTGGCGAGTGGACTGCAAGAACCACAGATACTTGGCTTGAGGTTGCACCTCAGTCGGGGCCAAAGGGGCGAAACATCATTCAGGTGCGTTCTACCCAGGCTAATCGCACCCGACAACTACGCAAAGGCGAGGTTATCGTCTCCTCCGATGGTAAGAGCAAGGCCGTTGAGGTTGTTCAGCGCGACGATTATGCTCTCTTCGGTGCCAACCAGTATCTGGTAGGACCTGAGGGTGGTGAGGTAAACATCTCTTTTTCCACTAATGTAGAGAGTGGTCATTTGTATATAAGTTATGTCAAGTACAACTGGTACTCGATTGGTGATTCTTCAAGTGCCACACGTTCAGATTCCTGGGATGGCAAGATTAAGCCCATCATGGTTTCCCCCAATGAAAATCCGGAGCCTCGCTCAGCCCGCTTTGTCCTCGGCATTTACGACAAGCGCAAGGTGTTCCTGCCCCTCGACTCTACTTGGATCCACCAAGGCGGTATTGAGTAAGATTCAAATCAGCTTTTACCTTATTAATAATAGCGCGCGCGAGTAAAGTGGGTTAGGGGCGAGGTCGTGTGCGCAGAATAGTATTAAATTGACGTTTTTTGCACCTTTTATGCATCGAAATGGTTAATAAATCGGGCATAAATGTGATTTTTTTATAAAATTATTCGTTTTTTAGAAACTTATGCATTATTTTTGCACCCTAATTGCGAGAATGTAACTACACATTATTATATTTAATTATTAACAAAAGAGAGAGATTTTATGAAAAAAAGACTAACGATGTTTTTAGCTGTGCTCTTCCTTTGCGTAGGATCGGCACTCGCTCAAACCAAAGTTTCCGGTACAGTGCTCTCACAGGACGACGGTCAGCCAATCATCGGCGCCGCTGTTAAGGTGGACGGTACAAGCACCGGTATGTTGACTGATGTTAATGGTCGCTTCTCGCTGACTCTGCCCGAGGGCAAGAATTCGATCACCATCTCGTATCTGGGCTATCTCAGCCAGACTTTGAAGGCCAAGAACGGCATGCGCGTGTTCCTGAAGAGCGACGCTGCTGCTCTCGACGAGGTGATCGTGGTGGCTTATGGTACACAGAAGAAGTCGGCCTTCACAGGTTCGGCTGCTCAGGTGGATGCTAAGGCCATTGAGGCTCACGTGTCTTCGAACGTGGCTAACGCTTTGGCTGGTGCTGCTCCTGGTGTGCAGATCATCAATACCAGTGGTGACCCGACCAGCAGCTCACCCACTATCCGCGTGCGTGGTATCGGTTCGATGTCGGCTGGTAACAGCCCTCTGATCGTGCTCGATGGTATGCCTTACGATGGTGCGCTGAACTCTATCAACCCGAACGACGTGGAGTCGATGACCGTGCTGAAGGATGCTTCGGCCAGTGCCATCTACGGTGCACGTGGTGCTAACGGTGTTGTGCTGATCACCACCAAGAAGGGTCGTAATCAGGAGGCAGAGATCAAGTTCGATGCCAAGTGGGGTTCTAACAGCCGTCTGATTCCGCAGTACGACGTGATCACTGATCCCGGTCAGTACTATGAGACACTGTTCAAGCAGCTCTATAACTCTCAGTACTACAATGGCAAGAGTGCCGCTGAGGCTTATGACTTTGCTAACAGGAACATCTATGACAAGAACAACGGCGGTACTGGTTACCAGATCTTCACAGTGCCCGAGGGTCAGAACCTGGTGGGTACCAACCTGCGCCTGAACCCCAATGCCAAGTTGGGTTACAGCGACGGTGAGTACTACTATACACCTGATGACTGGTACGACGAGGCTTTCCACAACTCTTTCCGTCAGGAGTATAACGTCAGCTTCAGCGGCGTGACCGACAAGCTGAACTACTACGCCAGTGCTGGTTACCTGAAGGATGGTGGTGTGGTTAACAACTCTGAGCTGCAGCGTTATACAGCCCGCCTGAATGTGGACTACCAAGTGAAGAAGTGGTTGAAGATTGGTACTAACATGAGCTACTCGCACCGCGATGCCAACCGCCCCTCTTACTCTTCTTCTTGGGGTTCTTCAGGCAATATCTTCTATATCTGTAACATGATTGCCCCGATTTATCCGTTGTATGTTCGCGATGCTCAGGGTAATATCATGACTGAGGCTGGACGCACCGTTTACGATGCTAACCAGACTCATTTCCAGCGTGCAAACTTCGTGGGTAACGCTGTTCGCGACAACGAAGTGAACCGCACCAAGACTTATCTGGACAACTTCGACGGTAAGTTCTCTGCAGTGCTCACCCCAATCGAGGGTCTGACACTGAGCGCTAACCTCGCTGTTTCTTCACGTAACGCCCGCCAGAACGATCTTTCTTCTACATTCGGTAGCGCAGCTGCCCAGGATGGTATCGCTTATGTTGAGAACACACGTTTCTTCAATGTGACCACTCAGTATCTGGCTAACTACCGCACCGACTTTGCCAACAACACCCATCATCTGGATGTGCTGGCTGGTTACGAGCAGTACAAGTATAAGTATCAGTTGTTGTGGGGCCAGAACGACCACCTCTTCAACCCGTATGTAGGTGAACTTGGTAATGCCGCTGGTTCTGCCAACAAGCAGATGGACTCTTTCACTCAGAACTATATGACTGAGGGTTATCTGGGACGTATTCAGTATGACTATCTCGAGAAGTACTTCCTGAGCACTTCTTATCGTCGTGACGCTTCAAGCCGTTTCGCTCCCGGACATCGTTGGGGTAATTTCTTCAGCTTCGGTGTGGCTTGGGAATTGGCTAAGGAGAGCTTCCTGAAGCAGGTAAGATGGATTGATATGTTGAAACTGAAAGCCAGCTATGGTGAGCAGGGTAACGACGCCATCGGCGAACTGGCCGGTAGTTCGGTCTATTCTTCTACCGAGGGTTGGTACACACCGTATGCCGACCAGTATACTGCTTCGTATGCTTCTGGCTACTCGCTCGTGCTGAAGTATAAAGGTAACGAGGATCTGACTTGGGAAAAGTCGAAGGCTTGGAACATCGGTGTTGACTTCTCGCTGTTCAAGGGTCGCCTGACCGGTACATTGGAGTACTTCAACCGTAAGACCTCTGACCTGCTGTACTACAAGCCCGTGCCTCTGTCGGCCGGTAACCCCACAGGACAGTATCCTATCAACGTGGGTAAGATTACCAATAAGGGTGTTGAGTTCAACGTGACCGGTACCATCATCCGTAACAACGACATCACTTGGACTGCCAATCTGAACCTGACTCACTACAAGAACACGGTTGACGAGCTCGACGCTTCAGTTCGTGAGAATGGTATCAAGTACTCTACTTCGATCATCACAGAGGGCGGTTCACTCTACGATGCCTATATGTTCCGCTATGCTGGTGTCGACAAGGAGACTGGTGAGGCCCTGTACTACTATAAGGAGAAGGACGAGCAGGGTAATGAGACAGGTAAGGATCTCACTACCAACAACTTCTCAAAGGCCGACAAGTACAACTGTGGTAGCGTTCTGCCTAAGGTGTACGGTGGCTTCGGTACAACGGTTTACGCTTACGGCTTCGACCTGAGCGCTCAGTTCCAGTTCCAGCTGGGTGGTAAGATCTACGACGGTTCTTATCAGGCCCTGATGCACACTCAGGCTTCAGCCGGACAGGCTTGGCACAAGGATGCGCTCGACGCTTGGACACCTGAGAACAGAAACTCTGACATTCCTCGTCTGGATGGCGACACCCAGGTGGGACAGTCGGCTGTTGACCGTTTCCAGATCAGCTCTAACTACCTGAGCCTGAACAACGCTACGTTGGGATACACCTTCCCCAAGAAGTTGATTGCCCCGCTGACGCTGACCTCTCTGCGTATCTATGTGGCTGGTGAGAACCTGTTCGTATGGTCAAAGCGCAAGGGCCTTGATCCTCGCTACTCATTCGGTATCGGTGGTTACACCAGCGGTTCCGGTCTGAATACGAACTCTTACTCTAGCATGCGTACCATCACTGCCGGTCTGACGGTGACATTCTAATGGTAAAATAGTTAAATGGTAAAAACAGTAATGAATATGAAGTTCAATAAGATATCAATTCTCGCAGTAGCCGGTGCCCTGACACTGACCGCCTGCGATGACGTGAACAAGCAGGAGCCCGCTGGTGGTATGATCACACAGGAACAGCTGACCGCTACCTACGGTGCCATTGATTCACGTGTGGATGCCACCTTCTCGGGTATGTTCAACATGATGGGTGAGCCTTACGGTGTGTTCGGCACTGGCCGTGGTCGTGCCGACGACTTCGGTTTCGTGATGGCTGCCCTGTCGCAGGACGCTGAGGGTGCCGACTATATTTATCCTAACAGTGGTTACAACTGGTTCTCTGTATGTGGTGAGTACACCTCGCGTACCCCCAACTACGCTAACCCCTATATCCGCTATGCCATCGTTTACAATCAGATTAAGATTGCCAACGACCTGATCAGTTCACTGGGCGGGTTGGATGATGCAGGCAGCAAGAACAAGGTGGCCCAGGCCCGCGCTATCCGCGCCTTCGACTACCTGAACCTGGTGCCTTACTTCCAGTTCAACTATCAGGGCCATCAGAACGATCCCTGTGTGCCCATCGTGACACCAGAGACTCCTGATCCCGCTACGAACCCCCGTGCCACTGTACAGGAGGTTTACGACTTGATTATGAGTGATCTGAACGCTGCTATCGAGGTGCTCGACGGCTCACGTAGCGACAAGTCACGCATCAACTCGAATGTGGCTTACGGTATTCGCGCTCGCGCAAACCTTTATATGGGCAAGTGGGCTGAGGCTGCTGCCGACGCTGCCAAGGCTGCTGAGGGCTTTACACCTGCCAGCATCGATGAGGTTTCTACTCCTACTTTCGTTGACGCCAACGAGCACAACTGGATCTGGGGTATCATCCTGACCGATGACCAGGCTCAGGACCGCTACGCTACCAGTGCATCATGGCTGTCGAGCTTCTCGGCTTCGGGCTATACCGCTGGTGCCGGCTGTTACGCTATGATTAACAGCATGCTCTTCGACAAGATTCCCGCTACCGACGTCCGCAAGGGTTGGTGGGTTGACGAGAATCTGCACTCTCCGCTGCTGAGCACCATCTCATGGGGCGACGTGACGGGCGACGAGATCTCTACACTGAAGATCGATGACGTGAAGGAGCCGTTTGCGCCTTACACCAACGTGAAGTTCGGTATGAAGCGCGGTATCGGAAATACCCTCAACAGCAACGACTTCCCCTTGATGCGTGTTGAAGAGATGATCCTGACTCAGGCCGAGGGTCTGGCTAAGAGCGGTAACGAGGCTGAGGGGCGCAGAATCCTCGAGGACTTCGTGAAGACTTACCGTGATCCTTCTTATTCTTCTACAGCTGCAGGTCGCACTCTGGCCGACGAGATCTGGTACCAGCGCCGTATCGAGCTCTGGGGCGAAGGTTTCTTCATGGCCGACTGTAACCGTCTGCATAAGCCCGTGGTTCGTTTCCACGACGCTAGCTGCAACCAGCCTGACGCTTTCCGTTTCAACATCGATCCCGATGATCCTTGGTTGCTGATGCGTTTCAGCGACAGTGAGACTAATGCTAACGCTGCTATCGTGAACAACACCGGTGGTACCCAGCCTAAGCAGGATCAGAATCCGAGTCTTCGTGACGGTGTGACTGACTAATCATGTAGTATTCCTCAAAAAGAAATAGAATTATGAAGATATACAGTAAATTAATGATGATGCTCACCGCTGCGCTGGCCTTCACGGCTTGTAGCGACGATGATAATTTCTCAGCTGGTGAGCAGGAGAAATCAGGCGTACAGTCGGCTTATTTCGCTACTGATACGTATCTCAATGCCATTGAGGTAGAGCCTGGTGGCAACTCATTCGACGTGACGGTTTCGCGCTGGAACACTTCAGCTGCTGCTTCTGTAGGTATTGTCGTGGTGAACGACGAGGGTCAGGTGTTCGACGTACCTTCTTCGGTGAACTTCGATGCAGGACAGGCTGAAGCCACGCTTACCATCAAGGCCACTCGCGCTCAAGAGGGAACTCCCTATTCACTTGTAATCGGTATTGCTGATGCCGACCGCTCAATCTATGGTCAGGGCTTCCGTGAGATTGCCTTCGACTTCTCTATCCTGAAGTGGGAGAGTCTGGGAACTGGTTACTTCATCGACGGTACCATCAGCACGTTCTTCGGTGTCGATAACACCCTGCCATTCGCCGTGGAGGTACAGTCGTGCGAAACGGCCGATGGTCTGCGCTTCCGCTTCGAGAGTCCGTTTGCTCACGTTTCTACTGGCGTTGACGAGGCTGGTCTCGGCTATATCGGCTATCCTTACAATGAGGAGGGCAAATGCGACGAGCAGGTTCACATGATCGTGATCGACATCACCTCAAGAGGTGCTGTGTGGAACACTACCGATCTCGGTATGAACTGGGGTTATGGTATGTTCAGCGTTTCTGCTCTGGATTATGGTACCTATGACGCTGGTCAGGACTACATCGTATTCCCGGCTGGTAGCCTGGGCATCGAGATGAGCGACTACAATCCTGGCGATCCCGCAGCAAGTGCCAATGATACTTACCTCTTCCTGAACGCTGATGCTTTCCTCAACGTCATGGGTGGTGAGTAAGATCATTCGAACAGATAAACTATCAAGCAGTGCGTGTCGGCATAGTCCGCACGCATTGCTTTTCTTTCTTAATCATTAATTATAATAACAGATCCCTATTATGGTAAAAAGAACTACGTTTGCCGTTTTGTTGTGTATCATGTCGCTGACAATGTGGGCAGGAGAGCGCTCGGATGAGGATATGCGCGCCATTGCCATGCAGCATTTTGCGACGAGCCGGGCTAATACCCGTGGAATGGCCCTGAACACTGACGTCTGCGAACTGGCGAGAAGAGCATCTTATTCGGTCTATGGACTCCAGGAAGGACAAGGATTTGTCATCGTGGGCAGATCCACAGCGTTTAACCCTATTCTGGCCACTTCGGAAACCAGTTTTGATGCCAACAACCTGGCCGACGGTCTGAAATGGTGGATGGAAGCTATGGATCGCTCGCTTCAGAGGCGCGAAGCACCTGCCACTACAAGAGCCTTTACACCTGTGGAGAACTTTGTGGAAACACAATGGGGACAAGGTGCACCCTATAACTCGATGACACCTGAGGTGGGAGGTAAGCATTGTCCGACGGGCTGTGTAGCCACCGCTATGGCTCAGGTGCTGAAGTATTACAACTACCCCGAGCAGTCGGAAGGCATCTCGTATTACCATGTGGGCGATGATCCTACCGATATCCGCTACGAGTTCAAGACCACCTTCAAGTGGGACTCGATCATGGTGTCGTATGCCAATAAGTCAACCTATGGTAATCAGGCCATTGAGGCTGTGGGAGAGCTGATGCGTGACTGCGGTTACTCGGTTAAGATGAATTACAACAAGAACGCCAGTGGTGCGCTCTATACTGATGCCACTCTGGGATTCGTGCGTAACATGGGTCTGAAAGAGGGCTATGTGCACAATGCCTTTCGTAGGTTCTATTCCGACGAGGAGTGGATGGGTATTGTCGAAGCCGAGATGACGGCTCATCGCCCCATTCTCTATGGCGGTACCGACGGTGTATCCATGGGCCATGCTTTTGTTTTCTCAGGGTTGGATGCCGACGGAAAGGTGTATGTGAACTGGGGCTGGGACGGTAGTGGCGACGGCTACTACGACATAGCCAGCCTGGTGCCTGAAGGCCCCGGTGTGACGGGTAATAATGATTTCAGTCTCGATCAGGATATGGTGTTTGGTATCACGCCCAATCCTGATATCGCAACGCTCCATCCGAAATTCTCGGAGTGGGCCTTCGATGTGGGAAACTACGTGTTGAAGCCTTCGACAACGGCAGGGCGCATCAGTATCGATGCCACAGGCCCCTGTTATAACTTCTACTACACTACGTTCAGAGGCACTATTGACCTTGTGGTCATCTCGAATGAAACAGGTGCCAACCAGGCGTTCACCATTTTTTCCACAGAGGGCGAGCGACCCTATTACGGACTGGATTTCCTGTCGATACCCCCACAGAAGCGCCTTCCGAAGGTCGGAGAGCTGCCTGCTGGTGTCTATACGGCCTTTCTGGGCTCTAAGGCACACAGCGACGTGGAATATCAACCAGTGAGAAGTTCTGAGGGTACCATCGCCTACCAACTGACTATCGGTGAGGATGGCTCTATCGAGATCTCTGATCCCATAAAGCTTATCGTTATCACACCAACGGCTATTCAGGGTATCGGCAAGGACAAAGTGCAGCCCGAGGGTATCTATGACCTTAACGGCAGATATGTGGGCAACGACATGAACAACCTGCGTCGTGGCATCTACATCCGCAACGGAAAGAAAGTGCTCAGATAATCCTGAAATGCAAAATGACAAGCAAAATCATTGATTTATGTCATTAATGCAAAATATTTACTGATTTTGCTTGCATTTTGATATTTTATGTGTAACTTTGCAGCGCAATTGAAAAAGCTGTAGCGTTAATTGAGCATAGACTAAGATATGGGACAAATCATTCAACCTGTGATGTACGAACCGCTGCTCGACATGAAACAGACGGAGCAGGGTATCAAACTGATCAAGGACTTCTTTCAGCAGAACCTCTCAACGGAATTGCGGCTACGTCGTGTGACCGCACCACTTTTCGTACTGAAGGGACTGGGTATCAACGACGACCTGAACGGTGTGGAGCGCCCTGTGAGCTTCCCCATCAAGGACCTGGGTGACGCAAAGGCCGAGGTGGTTCATTCGCTTGCCAAATGGAAGCGACTTTCGCTGGCTGAATACAAGATAGAGCCGGGCTACGGCATCTATACGGATATGAACGCCATTCGTGCCGATGAGGAACTCGACAATCTGCACTCGTTGTACGTTGACCAGTGGGACTGGGAGGCTGTCATCCGTCGTGAGGATCGTACGGTGGCATTTCTGAAGGATATTGTGGAGCGTATCTATGCGGCCATCCGTCGTACAGAATATCTGACGTGTGAGACTTATCCGCAGATCAAACCTTTCCTGCCCGAAAAGATCCATTTCATCCATGCTGAGGAGTTGTTGAAGATGTATCCCGACAAGACGCCCAAAGAGCGCGAGGATGCCATCTGCGAGGCTTACGGCGCTGTGTTTATCATCGGTATCGGCGGGAAACTGTCGAATGGAGAGAAGCACGACGGGCGCGCACCCGACTACGACGACTGGAGCACTATCGCAGAGAATGGCCGACAGGGACTGAATGGTGATATCCTGATATGGTATCCTGTATTGGGGCGTTCGTTCGAACTCTCGTCGATGGGTATCCGCGTGGATAAGGAGAGCTTGTTGCGCCAGTTGAAGATCGAAGGACAGGAGGAACGCGAACAGCTCTATTTCCACCAACAGTTGCTGAACGACCGTCTGCCGCTTTCCATAGGTGGTGGTATCGGACAGAGTAGGCTCTGTATGGTGCTTCTTCACAAAGGACATATCGGTGAAATTCAGGCCTCTATATGGCCTGATGACATGCGCAAAGCCTGCAAGCAACTAGGCATGAACTTGATATAGATTTGAGGGGCAGGGATTGACCTATCATATTTTAACACGGATTAATCTAATTTTTCGGAATGAAAAGTAAGATTAATCCGTTTTCTTTTTGTATCTTTGCAGCCCAATAGGATTGTTTTATAACGTTATAATAAAAAAATGGCAGAGACTAAGAAAATTAAGACCGCATTGGTGTCGGTATTCCACAAGGACGGACTCGACGAGCTCCTCAAGAAGTTGAATGAGGAAGGTGTGAAGTTCCTTTCTACAGGTGGTACACAGAAGTTTATTGAGTCGCTCGGCTATGAGTGTCAGAAGGTTGAGGACGTCACGACGTATCCCTCTATCCTTGGTGGCCGTGTGAAGACCTTGCATCCGAAAGTGTTCGGAGGTATCCTGGCCCGTCGTGACAACGAGGGCGACCTTGACCAGATGAAGCAGTACGAGATTCCAGAGATCGACTTGGTGATTGTGGATCTCTATCCGTTTGAGCAGACCGTTGCCAGCGGTGCCTCGGAGGAAGACATCATCGAGAAGATCGACATTGGTGGTATCTCGCTGATACGTGCCGGTGCTAAGAACTTCAACGACGTGGTGATTGTGCCTAGCAAGGCTGAGTACAGTCTGTTGCTGGATATCCTGAACAAGCAGGGTGCAGAGACCACAAAGGCTCAGCGTCGTGATTTTGCTACCCGTGCCTTCGGTGTGAGTAGCCACTACGATACAGCTATCAATGTATGGTTTGCGAAGAAGTAAAAAGGTAAAGAAGTAAAAAGGTAAAAAAGAAAATGGGATTTTTTAGTTTTGTGCAAGAGATAGCAATGGACCTGGGCACGGCCAACACGATCATTATCAGTGATGACAAGATTGTGGTTGATGAGCCTTCGGTGGTTGCACTGGATCGCCGTACCGACAAGATGGTTGCTGTGGGTAACGAGGCGAAGATGATGTATGAAAAGACACACGAGAACATTCGCACCATTCGTCCATTGCGTGACGGTGTGATTGCCGACTTCTCTGCTTGTGAGCAGATGATGCGCGGTCTGATAAAGATGGTTCACTCGGGTTCTCGTCTGTTTTCACCCTCTCTACGTATGGTGATTGGTGTGCCTTCGGGTTCTACCGAGGTGGAGCTTCGTGCTGTTCGCGACTCTGCTGAGCATGCTGACGGCCGCGACGTGTATCTGATTTTCGAGCCGATGGCTGCTGCTATTGGTATCGGTATTGATGTCGAGGCACCTGAGGGTAACATGATCGTGGATATCGGTGGTGGTTCTACCGAGATTGCTGTGATTTCCTTGGGTGGCATCGTTTGTAACAACTCTATCCGTACTGCAGGCGACGACCTGACGGCTGATATCCAGGAATATATGTATCGTCAGCATAACGTGAAGGTCAGCGAGCGTATGGCGGAACGCATCAAGATCAATGTAGGTTCTGCCCTGACTGATCTTGCTGAGGAGGCTCCTGAGGATTATATCGTCCACGGACCTAACCGTATTACGGCTCTGCCGATGGAAGTGCCCGTATGTTATCAGGAGATTGCCCACTGCCTGGACAAGACAGTGTCGAAAATTGAGAATGCTGTGCTGTCGGCCCTCGAGAACACACCGCCTGAACTCTATGCCGATATCGTGAAGAACGGTATCTATCTGGCTGGTGGAGGTGCCTTGCTCCGCGGTCTCGATAAGCGTCTGACCGAAAAGATGCACATCCCCTTCCATGTGCCTGAAGATCCCCTCCACAGTGTGGCTAAGGGAGCGGGTATCGCACTGAAGAATATTGAACGGTTTACTTTCCTGATGAGGTAACCCGGGAATGCGCAACCTGCTGGATTTCCTGAAGAAGTATCATCACTGGTTACTTTTCCTCTTATTGGAAGTAATCAGTGGTGTTCTGTTGTTTCAGTACAACAGCTATCAGGGGAGTGTCTGGCTCTCTTCTGCCAATGCGGTAGCGGGGAAGGCTTATGAGTGGGAGAGTAACGCCTTGGCGTATCTCACCATGAAGAAGGCCAACGAGGAACTCTCGATCCGTAACTTCTATCTGGAGAGACAGTTAGATCAGTTGAGGCGACTCTATGCTGATGCAACGGCTGATACTACCGACATGGAACGCAAAGAACTGCAGTTTCTGAGCCAGTACCAACTGATACCGGCTAAGGTTGTAGATAACTCGCTGAATAAGGTTGAAAACTTGATGACCATCGACAAGGGGCGAAAAGACGGTGTGGAGGTGGATATGGGCGTGGCTTGTGGCAATGGTGTCGTGGGCGTCGTCTATCTGGTGGGCGATCACTATTCGGTGGTCATCCCTGTTTTGAACGCTACCTCCTCTCGCATCAGTTGCATGATACGTGGACGTGGCTATTTCGGTTATTTGCATTGGTATGGTGGCGATCCTACTGTGGCTTATGTGGAGGACGTGCCTCGCCATGCGAAGTTCAAGTTGGGAGAGTGGGTAGTAACCAGTGGTTTTTCTTCAATCTTCCCTTCAGGTGTCCTGGTTGGTAAGATTGAACAGGCTTATAACTCGAGCGACGGTTTGTCGTACAAGTTGAAGGTGCAGTTGAGCACCGACTTCAGTTGTGTTCGCGACGTGGTGGTGATCAGTGATAAGGGCATTGCTGAGCGTGCTGCTATCATGCAGGCTGCAAGGGATTCGATGAACGTAAAGAGATAAGGTATGGAACATGTAGATCGGTTGATAATGTTTGTGTTGCTCCTATTGGTGCAGATGCTGGTCCTGAACCATGTCTGCCTGTTTCAGGTGGCTACGCCTTTGCTCTATGTGTTCTTTGCCATTACCTTCAGACGTGGTACGCCGATGTGGATGATTCTGCTATGGAACTTCTCGTTAGGTCTGATGATCGACATCGTTTCCAACACGCCAGGTCTGGCAGCTGGTTGTATGACGCTCGTCGGCTTTATCCAGCCTTATCTGCTTGAACCTCTGGTTCCTCGTGATTCGGCAGAGAATCTCAAAACATCAGCATCAACATTGGGTATGAGTAAGTTTGCCACACTCTGTGCCATTATGGTGACGTTCTATTGTCTGGTGTTCTTTGCCTTAGAGTCGTTCTCTTTCTTTAACTGGCATCTCTGGCTCATGCGCGCTGGTGGCAGTGCTCTGATTACACTGTTATTGATATTTGCGGTAGAAAGTATTCGCTCAAGGTGAAGAATAATAAGGATCACGATCTTGATTACAGACGCTATGTCATAGGGTGGGTGGCTACTTTGATTGTGGCTATCTACATCATTCGTCTGTTTACGCTTCAGATTACTAGCGATGACTATAAGAAAAGTGCCGACTCTAACGCTTTCTTGAAGAAAATCGAATATCCGTCACGTGGCGTCATCTCTGACAGAAACGGCAAGTTGATGGTGTATAACCAGCCCTCTTACGACATCATGGTGGTAATGAACGAGATAAAGGGACGCCTGGATACAATGGAGTTCTGTCAGACGCTGGGTATTACGAAGGAAGAATTCGATCGTCGTATGGCGACGATGAAGGACCGCAACAAGAATCCTGGTTATTCACGCTTTACGCAACAACTGTTTATGAGCCAGTTGTCGGATAAAGATTTCAGCATTTTTCAGGAGAAGATGTTCCGATTCCCCGGCTTCTATGTGCAGAAGCGTAGTGTGCGACAGTATCAGTCGCCAATGGCTGCTCATGTACTGGGCGATGTGGCTGAGGTTTCGCCAGCCGATATTGAAGAAGACGACTATTACCAGCCTGGTGACTATATTGGGAAACTGGGTGTGGAGCGTAAGTACGAGAAACAGTTGCGTGGTGTGAAGGGCATACAGATCCTGCTCCGCGATGCCCATGGACGTGTGCAGGGCAGGTACAGGAATGGAGAACTCGATCAGCGCGCACAGCCTGGCAAGAATCTGACACTGGCCATTGATGCAGAGCTACAGGCTCTGGGTGAACGGTTGATGGAAGGGAAGATAGGTAGCATTGTGGCTATCGAACCCTCAACGGGAGAGGTGCTTTGCATGGTGTCGTCTCCCTCGTACGATCCCCGTATGATGGTGGGACGCCAGCGCTCGAAGAATCACCGTTTGCTGAGTCAGGATGTGTGGAAGCCATTGCTTAACCGCAGTATCATGGGTCAGTATCCTCCGGGCTCGACCTTTAAGACCACACAAGGACTGACTTTCCTGACAGAGGGCGTTATCACTCCCACCACACAGTATCCATGTAGTCATGGATTCGTGTTCAAAGGTCTTCGTGTAGGTTGTCACGGTCATGGGGCGCCTTTGCCACTAGTTCCGGCACTGAGCACTTCTTGTAATGGCTATTTCTGCTGGGGACTCTATCACATGATCAACACCAACATCTCGAAATACGGATCGGTGCAGAAAGCGATGGACACCTGGCGTGACTATATGGTAAGCATGGGTTTTGGCTACCGGTTAGGTGTTGACCTTCCAGGTGAGAAGCGTGGTCTGATCCCTAATTCGCAGTTCTATGATAAGGCGTATAAGGGGTCCTGGAATGGTCTGACAGTGATTTCCATCGCCATTGGACAAGGTGAGGTCAATGCTACACCGCTTCAGATTGCCAACCTTGGTGCAACCATCGCCAATAGAGGCTATTTCTACGTGCCCCACGTGGTGAGAAAGGTGCAAGGCGAGGCCCTCGATACCGTTTACACCCGCAAGCACTATACCAAGGCTAGTCGGGAGGCTTACGACTACGTGGTGCAAGGTATGCGCTCTTCAGCATTGGGCGGAACCTGCCATGAGCTCGCAAAATACGACTTCGAGGCTTGCGGCAAGACCGGTACAGCCCAGAACAAAGGTCACGACCACTCTGTATTTATGGGCTTCGCACCCATGAATAATCCCCAGATAGCAGTAGCTGTCTATGTGGAGAATGGTGGTTGGGGTGCTACATATGGTGTGCCCATCGGTGGACTGATCATGGAGAAATATATCAAAGGAAAACTCTCTGAGGCCTCTGAGGCTAAGGCAAAGAACATTCAAGAACGCAGAATAGCTTATGGTACCGCAGACAGATAATAAGAAACAGAAAGGCGTCATTCGCTCACTCGACTGGTGGACGGTTGTCATCTACCTCGCTCTGCTCATTTTCGGGTGGGTCAGCGTCTGTGGAGCGAGCTATTCTTATGGTGACACAGATATCTTCAGTCTCGACACGCGTTCTGGTATGCAGATTATCTGGATTGGCACATCGATTATTTTGGGCTTTGTGCTGCTGATGCTCGACGACCGCTACTACGACATGTTCTCCTTCTTTATTTATGGGTTTATGTTAGTGCTGCTCTTTGCAACAATCTTTAACCCTCACAGTATTAAGGGCTCCCGATCATGGCTGGTACTTGGTCCCCTGCGACTGCAACCGGCAGAGTTTGCCAAGTTTGCTACGGCACTGGCTTTGGCGAAGTTGATGAGCATTTATGGGTATACTATTCAGAAATGGCAGCATTTTGCAGCCGCTCTGGCTATCATCGTTGTGCCGATGCTTTTCATCGTCTTACAGCGAGAAACGGGTTCTGCACTGGTCTATGTGGCTTTCTTCCTGATGTTCTACAGGGAAGGCATGCCAGGCAGCATCTTGTTTACAGGAGTAGCCATGGTGCTCTATTTCGTGGTGGGCATCCGGTATGCCGATACGATGATATTCTATACTCCCACGTCTGTCGGTAAGTTCGTCGTCCTCCTGCTTGTGCAGATATTCTCAGGTGCGATGGTGTGGATCTACTGTAACGACAAGAAGGAAGCTGTCCGTCTTTTATTAATCTGTGTCGGTATAAGTTTGGTTGCCATGTTGTTCTCGCTGTTTGTCATCCCCTTTAATGTGGTGTATGTAGAACTGGTGATATGCGCCCTTTTGATAGGTTATCTGATATGGCAGTCTTTGGCCACTCGCATCCACAGTTATCTTTGGATTGCAGCGTTCACTGTAGGCTCTGTGGTATTCTTCAATCTGGCCGACTATATGCTGAACAATGTGATGGAGCCTCACCAGCGTGTACGTATCAATGTGCTGTTGGGACTTGAGGAGGATCTGAAAGGTGCGGGTTATAATGTGCATCAGAGTGAGATTGCCATAGGTTCTGGCGGTTTGGAGGGCAAGGGCTTTCTAAATGGGACACAGACGAAGCTGAAGTTCGTACCTGAGCAGGACACTGACTTTATTTTCTGTACGGTAGGTGAGGAGGAAGGCTTTGTTGGTTCTGCAGGTGTTTTGCTGTTGTTTCTGGCATTGATCCTGCGACTTATCCATTTGGCTGAGCGCCAGCCATACACTTTCGGACGTGTCTATGGCTATTGTGTGTTGAGTATCTTTCTTTTCCACGTCTTTATCAATGTGGGAATGGTATTGGGCCTCACCCCAGTTATCGGTATTCCGCTACCTTTCTTCAGCTATGGAGGTTCTTCGCTCTGGGGCTTTACCATCCTGTTGTTTATCTTCCTACGTATTGATGCTGGCAGGAATCTGATACGCCACTGATTGCTATTCTTTTGTCAGCGTAATACCCACGTCGATGATGCCTGGCATAATCTCGCGTTTCATACTGTGAACAACGGTGATGTGTAAGGAGTCACCACGGTTTAGTTTGATGTCGTTATACGGGAGGGTGTACTGAAAAAGACTGACCCCGGCTCCTATCATCTTCCCATTCTGGTCAATGATAGCACAAATCTTATTGAACTGCTCATTTCTACCTTCAGGAATAATAGTCTGGGTAATCTCCATAGCCAGAGACTGGAAAGGGAATGTGTTGTCGATACGCAGTTCCAGTGCTTCTTGGTAGGTTCCGCTTTCTGCCACAGGCGAAACGAAGAAGTCTATAGTGTCCACTTTCTCCCAGCCAGTGTCTGAAATATGCTCAAAATGGCTGTAGACTTTCTGGCGACCACAGGCACAGAGTGTCAGCCCTGTTGCCAGAATCAGAAATCTCAGGAGGTGCTTACTCTGCATGCTTGTTGCCGTTCCCTTCTCTGTCGTTACTGCTTTCGGGACGATTGTTATGCTTTTTCTTCTTTTTCTTCTTCTTGGTTTTGTCGAAGCGGCTGATATCGCCTCCGGCCAGATCGATATGTTCCTTCTCTTCTACAGGTTTCTTACCGTTGTCCTGTAGGGATACGGGCTTTTCTCCTTGGCGGTTCATTTCGATGATCTGCTTGGCGCGCTCAGCCGTGATGGTCTCTATGTTTGCAGCGATGTTCTTATCAGTAGAGTAGGTCACCATTCCTGCTAGGATATCACTCTTAAAGAGATGGTAGTCGGCATCCTGTGTCTGAAGGACAACATCCTTATTAGGCAATCGCTTGCCGGCTTCCACGTAGTCGTCCACCTCGTAGTTCAGGCAGCACTTCAGTTTGGCACACATACCTGCCAGCTTCTGGGGATTGAGTGAGATATCCTGAAAGCGCGCTGCGTTGGTGCTGACACTTGAGAAATTCTTCATCCAGGTGGCACAGCAGAGCTCCCTTCCACAAGGGCCTGTTCCTCCAATGCGCCCTGCTTCCTGACGGGCACCAATCTGCTTCATCTCGATGCGCACATGAAAGGCCGCAGCCAGATCCTTGATCAGCTGACGGAAATCCACTCGTTCGTCAGCGATATAATAGAAGATGGCCTTGTTACCGTCGCCCTGATACTCCACATCGCCAATTTTCATGTCGAGCCCAAGTCCCTTGGCTATCTGACGGCTTTCAATCATCGTATTATGCTCACGGGCTTTTGCCTCGCGGTATTTCTCCATATCAGTAGTACGGGCTATACGATAGATACGTTTGATGTCATCGGCTGATTTCAGATTGGCCTTCTTTACCTGCAACTTGACGAGGCGTCCCGTGAGTGTCACTACACCGATATCGTGTCCGGGACTGGCTTCAACGGCCACCACGTCACCTTTCTTCAGATCCAGGTGGTTCACATTATGATAATATCCCTTGCGGGTATGCTTGAACTGTACCTCAACAAGGTCGGTAACATCGGCATTCCCAGGAACATCAGCGAGCCAGTCATAGGTGTTCAGTTGACGATCCTGACGGCCTACGGCTGCATGGCATAAACCCCGGTCACAACCTACTTTGATGGGCATTTCTTTCGTTTTCTCTGTCATATCTTATTATTTCTGTTTTATCATTTTACTATTTTACTTTTGCAACAGCAATACAATCATTTGCAGGGCAAAATCGAAAAATACGATTTTTGCATTGGCGTTCTGTCCGATGTCGCGAATGGCCAGATTCGTCAGGTCGCTGATGGGCAGAACATTATTCTCGTTCACAAATCGGGCGAAGTTTCTGGCGAAGTCTTCTTCCTTCTGTGTCATGTAAATCAGTTCCTCGTTCTGGAAATTGTACATAAAGTTCTCGCGAGTCATCCGCAGGAAAAATGTAAGCCAGCGTTTCTGTTTCTCACGCCCCATGCCGGCCATCTGCTCGCTCCATTTCTGCATATCCTTGATTTTACGCTGGTAAGCCAGACGCATCAGCATGATATACATATCAAGAAACAGCTCATTCTCCGAGCCTACCTGAAGTTCTTCAAGTGCCTTCAACCAATTACCGTTAGCCAACCGGCTGATGCGTCGGGCTGCTTCCTCGTCGATACCTCTGCGCTCAACGAGTGCCTTCAGGATGTCCTCATTACTGGTCTTTCGGATGTCAATTACCTGTACGCGGCTACGGATGGTTTCCAATAGCTTGTCAGGTTCTTCGCATACCATGATAAACACAGTTTGCTGGGGGGGCTCCTCAATGAGCTTCAGCAGTTTGTTGGCACATTCTATATTCATGCGCTCTGGCAACCAGACGACGCATATCTTATAGCCGCCCTGACTCGACTTCAGCGAGAGTTTTCTTACCAGTTCGTCGCTTTCGCCTGCAGTGATGATGGCCTGTTGGTTCTCTCCCCCCATGGCCTGCATCCATTCGTCCATGGTGAAGTAGGGTCCTTGCATCATCAGCTCATGCCACTCTTTGGCAAAGTCATCGCTGATAGGTTTGTGGTCGCTACCCATAGAAGGTAGCTTGATGGTGGGGTAGGTGAAGTGGAGATCCGGATGCTCCAGTTTCTCCAACATGGCTTTAGCAGAGGGTGTCCCATTGTCCAGCAGATAGCAGGCAAAGGCTGTGGCCAATGCCATTTTTCCGCTTCCCTGGGGACCACAGAACATAAGTGCATGGGGCAAGTGACCACTTTCTGCCATCTGCTTCAGCCGCTCCTGCGCCTCCTGTTGTCCTATCACCTCACTAAAAGTCATTTCTCAATCTTTAATTAGAGAAGACGTCTCACGACTTCCACCACCGATTCCACTGCCGACACCGTGTAGAAATGAATATTGTTCACACCGTGCTGGTATAACTCCTTACATTGTTGGGTAGTCCACTCGATACCTAGTTGACGGGCGTCTTCATCAGTTTTGCACTTTACCACCTCCCTTGCCAACGGCTCAGGAATGTCGCAGTGGAATGTCTTTGGTACTACCGTCAGCTGACTCAGCTTGGCCATGGGCTTGATACCCGGGATGATGGGAATGGTAATCCCCATCTGGCGCGCCTTTTCCACAAAGGTGAAGTACTTGTCATTGTCAAAGAATAACTGTGTCACCGCATATTGCGCTCCCAAATCCTGCTTCTCTTTCAGATAGCGCATGTCCATTTCCATATTCGGAGCCTCCTCGTGCTTCTCAGGATAACAGGCCACACCGAAGTCAAAGGGTCTGCCGGGACTTTTGATGGGCGTGCCATCGGCGAAGAATCCTTCATTGAAACGCTTTACCTGCTTGATTAAGTCTGTGGTGTGCGTATGACCTCCTGGCGTTGGTATGAATCGGCTGTCTTCCTTTGCTTTGTCACCACGTAACAGCAACAGGTCGCTGATACCCAGGAACTGCAGGTCGAGCAACTCATACTCGATATCCTCAATTGTTGCTCCACTGCAGATTACATGGGGCTGCACAGGAACATGATACCGCTGCTGGATAGCTGCGGCAATAGCCACGGTGCCAGGGCGACGACGAAGACGATGGCGCTCAAACTGTCCGTTGGGTAATTCTTTATATACAAATTCCGAATGGTGGGTTGTAATATTGATGTAGGCAGGATTAAACTCACTTAGTCGGTCGATGTCGGCAAACAATTTCTCAGTGCCGGATCCCTTTAGTGGGGGCAACACTTCAAACGAGAATCGCCTTGTATCTTTATCTTGATGGATGAATTCCGTTACACTCATCTTTTATAAATGCATTTTTCGCTGCAAAGTTGTTTCCTTTCAGTCAATCAACCTAATGGTATATCGTTCATTAGAGTTGTAATCGCGGTCTTTGTCCTTGCCGAAATACTCGAGCATATACTCCTTATTCTTTGACTCGGTGACCTTGATAAGCACTTCTCTGTAAGTGGGCTGACCGTCCTTCAGATAAGTCTCATAAGCATTGAAGGTTGTAGATTCCTTTGTTTGTTTATTTTTCACCAACTTAAACGCAGAAACATTGCGCTGACTTTGAGCGATGTCGATATATAAGCTGTCGTTTGTGAATCTGAACATGAGTTCCCCGCTTTGTGAGAGATAATTTCCATTCAGTTCAATGGCAGAACACTCAAACGAACAGCAGGCCATTAAGACCAGAAATATAAACTTTCTCATAATTCTCTTTTTTGGCCGCAAAGATACGAAAAAGCGAGCGAAAAACCAAATCTTTTCGTTTTTTTTCTAAGCATTGGTTTGGCATTGGAGATAATTTGTTACCTTTGCAGCCAGATTATGAGTATCATGCGTTTTCTGAAGGACTGGACTTTGCCTGTGGCTATAGCCGTGGGCTCTATTGTCTATTTGGTTTTTTATTGGGTGCCCCAACTCGATGCTGCTGGTGACACGCTTGGCGAGGTGGTCGATACCATCTTCCCCATGATGGTGTTCTGTACTCTCTTTTCCACTTTCTGCCGTGTTGATTTTCATCAGATGCGTCCCCACCGCTGGCACGTCGGTGTGCTCCTGGCGCAGGTGTTGCTTGTGGCGCTCAACGTGTGGATTATCTTCTGTGTTGAGGCTAGTCCCAGTCAAAAGATTTTATGGGAGAATGTGCTTACTTGTATCATTGGTCCTACCGCTACGGCTGCCCCTGTGGTCACCGCTAAGATAGGAGGGAATATCAATACCATGACTGCCTTTGTGGTCATCTCTTCCTTTGCCTCTGCACTCATGATTCCTGCAGTGTTCCCGCTGTTGGAGCGTGGCGGAAACCTCACGTTTTGGTCGGCCTTCCTGATTATCCTTGAAAAACTGGCAATGGTTCTTGTCGCACCGCTGGCTTTGGGATGGTTCATGCAGCATTATGTCAAGAAGATTTGTGCGTGGATTGTCAGCATTCCTGACCTCTCGTTTTACCTTTGGTCTGTACAACTCAGCATCACCAGTGGTGTCACCGTACGTAACATTGTGCATAGTGAGGCCGGACTCCCCGTGCTCTTGATGATCGCCGTCATGAGTCTCATCCTCTGTTTTGTGCTCTTCCTCGTGGGGCGCAGCATCGGGCGCCATCTGGGCGAAGAGATCAATAGCGGTCAGGCTCTCTTCCAGAAAAACACCGCCCTTTCCATCTGGGTGGCCTATACTTATCTCAACCCCATCGCCTCTGTAGGTGCAGGCTGTTATGTGCTTTGGCAGAACATCATCAACAGCCTCGAACTCTGGGAGCTCCGTCGTAAGCAAACTATCACAACATAAAAAAATATCCCTCGCTCATTTTGGGCGAGGGATTCTTATTGTTATTTCTTGACCTTATAGATGCGGAAGGTCTTGGCGGGAATGTCGTCGAGCAGGAGCGAGGCGCCCTTGCCGGCATCTACCTTGCAGGTACCTGCCTTCGGCACGATCTTCTCGGGCTCATCGAGCGTATTCTCATCGTCCATGCCGTTGTGGCGCAGGGTGAGGGTCTGGGCTGTGCGCTCGCCCTTCATGCCCTGAAGCTGGATGCTGAGGATCTGGGTGGCATTGGAGGTGTTAACCACCTTCACGATGACCTCGCCTGTTGCGGCGTCATAGACCGATGAGGCGAAGAGGCCATCCTGGCCAGGCTGTCCTGCAACGGGTTTCTTGTCCATCGTCAGCGAGAGCACGTTCGTACCCTTGTTCATGGCAAAGAGCTGCTGCACGTAGTAACTCACAGACTTGAACGAGCGGAGGTTGTCGAACCAGATGGCATCGGGGCGCCACTGCCAGCCCTCAACATGGGCGAAGAGAGGGGCATAGGTGGCCATGTGGACGATATCGGCATTGCGCTCGATTCCTGTCATGTGGGCGGCCTCGTAGAGCGAGGTCTCGAAGTGGTTCCATTTCTTGCCGTCACCATGGCAGGCATACTCACCGGCGAACACACGGGGACCCTTGCGGTCGTAGGTGTCATAGCGCAGACCGTGAGAGAGGAACCATTTCTCATTCCTATAATAATGTTCATCGTAGAGGTCAACCTTCAGTTCCTTCATGCGTGGCTGCAGCAGGTCGAAATCCCAGCCTTCGGAGTTGGGGCCTGTGGTACCGATGAGCTTCAGGGTGGGGTATTTGGCGCGGAGGGCGGCGTTGAATTTCTTCAGACGCTCGGTGAACACAGGCCCGAAACCACCATGAGCCTCGTCGTAGTCCCATTGCTCATTACCCACACCGAGATATTTCAAGTTGAAGGGTTCTGGATGCCCCATGTCGGCACGCACCTTACCCCACTTGGAGGTAACGGGGCCGTTGGCAAACTCCACGAGATCGAGGGCATCCTGGATATAGCTGTCGAGATCATCGAGGGCCACGTGTACACCGGGCTTCGTAGGGTCGGGGTTCTGGAACTGGCATGAGAGTCCGCATGAGATGACGGGCAGGGCCTCGCAGCCAAAGTCTTCACAGAGTTGGAAGAACTCAAAGAAGCCGAGACCATAGCTCTGGAAATAGTCGGGATAGAAACGGTGACCGAAGGTGTAGTGCCAGCGGTTCTCGTTCAGCGGACGGTTCTCCACGGGACCTACACTGTTTTTCCACTGATAGCGGCTCTCGAGGTCGGTACCCTCAACGATACAACCGCCAGGAAAACGGAACACACCGGGGTGCATGTCGAAGAGAGCCTGGGCCAGATCCTTACGCATACCGTTCTCACGACCTTTCCAAGTGTCGGTTGGGAAGAGGGAGATGTGCTCTACGTCGGTCGTGGCCTTGTCGCCAGCCAGGAAGAGGCGCAAGGCACCTTTGGGCTCGGTGCGGGGCGATTTTAGGGTAGCCGTGTATTTCTTCCACTCCTTGCCGCTAATCTCTACATTGACGGTGGCAAAGCGCTGGTCCTCACCCATCGTGTCATTATCTACAAAGCTTACTTCGAGGGTGGATTTCCCACCTTCAGGACAGCGTGCCCAGACTGAGAAACGATAGGTGGCACCCTCCTTAACGGCGATACCGAAAAAGCCTTCGTTCTCAAGACCAGTAAACTTGTCGCTATGGCCTGAGTATTTCAGACGGACATAGTGCGGATTGCGCTCGAAGGGACCATCGTCCTTCACGTCGAACTGACCGAAGGCACGCCAGCCCATCAGGCGCTGGGGAAATTCGAACGAGCGGTTCTTGACCATCTCGGCATAGAGTCCGCCATCGGCAGCATAGTTAATGTCTTCAAAGAAGATGCCATACATCGTCGATTGTACGGGTGCACCGAGTTTCTTGGTGTTGATGTCCATCACGTGGGTCTGAGCTGTCGCTGATAAGCTGGCAGCAAGCATACATAATGATAATAATTTCTTCATATTTGATTCGTTATTAGTTTTTTCCGCCACAAAAATACACATAATTATTCATATATGAAAGCATTCTGATAAAAAAGTATAGTAAAAAATGTTATTTTTTAGGTTGTTTCACGGAAAAACTTTATTTTTGCAGAGAATTTCTAAGAGTCTGCCTATTAAACTTAAAAAAACAAATAAAAATGAATCAACAAACTACACAAGGTAACAAGGCTTACCTCATTTCAATCGTGATGGTCGCAGTACTTGGCGGCTTGCTGTTCGGATATGATACTGCTGTGATATCTGGAGCAGAAAAGGGCTTACAGGCATTTTTTATGGAGTCGAAGGATTTTGCTTATACCGACGGGTGGCATGGCTTCACATCGGCTTCGGCACTGATCGGATGCATCATCGGTTCGGCCCTTTCCGGATTCCTGGCTACGAACCTGGGTCGTAAGAAGTCGTTGATCATAGCAGGTTTGCTGTTCTTCGTATCTGCCCTCGGGTCGATGGATCCTGAGTTCCTGTTCTTCGAATACGGTCAGCCTACTTATTCGCTTGCCCTGATGTTTAACGTCTATCGTGTTATCGGTGGTATCGGTGTGGGTCTGGCTTCGGCTATCTGCCCGATGTACATCGGTGAGGTGGCACCTTCTAATATCCGAGGTATGCTGGTATCGTGGAACCAGTTTGCCATTATCTTCGGTCAGTTGGTGGTTTATTTCGTGAACTTCTTCATTCTGGGCGACCATCTGCAGCCGCTGGTGGAGGAGATGGGTAAGGGTATCGCTGCCATCAACCCCGCTGCACAGTGGACGGTGACCACAGGTTGGCGCTATATGTTTGGTAGTGAGGCTGTGCCCGCAGGTCTCTTCGCCCTGCTTATCTGCTTCGTGCCTGAGACCCCGCGTTATCTGGTAAGTATCGGACAGGATAAGAAGGCAGAGGGTATTTTGGCTAAGATCAATGGATCGGAGAAGGCCCAGCAGATTCTGAAAGATATCAAGGATACGATGGTAGTAAAGACAGAGAAGCTGCTGACCTATGGTGCTCTGTGTATCTTCGTCGGCATCATGCTGTCCGTGTTCCAGCAGGCAGTAGGTATCAACGCCGTGCTTTATTATGCTCCACGTATTTTCGGTGATATGGGTATGGACAACCCGATGATACTGACAGTATTCATGGGTATCATCAATATCTCGTTCACGCTGGTGGCTGTGTTTACTGTTGAGAAGTGGGGACGTAAGCCTCTGCTCATTTGCGGTTCGTTGGGTATGGCTCTTGGTGCCTTTGGTGTGGCATTGACCTTTGGTCATGCTGGTCTTGAGATGGTAACGGCAGCTTCCTTACTGGTCTATTCGGCTTCGTTCATGTTCTCGTGGGGCCCCATTACTTGGGTGCTCATTGCCGAGATATTCCCCAACACCATCCGTGGTGGTGCAGTGGCCATCGCAGTGGCCTTCCAGTGGATCTCGAACTTCATCGTTTCTAGTTCGTTTGTACCGATGTTCAACATGCACCTGACCGAGGGCGACGATTTCGGACACTGGTTTACCTACGGTCTCTATGGTATCATTTGTGTGATTGCAGCCCTGTTCGTATGGCGCCTGGTTCCAGAAACCAAGGGTAAGACGCTGGAGGATATGAGCAAGCTTTGGAAGAAACAATAATATAAATATAATGTGTCATGAAGAAAATTTTAGTAGCTGAAGACAATGACAGCAATTTCATCCTGATGACGTACATCCTGAAGAAGTACTATCAGTACGACCGTGCCAAGAATGGTCAGGAGGCTGTCGAGATGGTAGATAAAGAGAATTATGATATGGTCCTGATGGATATCAAGATGCCTGTTATGGACGGTTTGGAGGCTACGGTGGCCATTAAGGAAAAACATCCTGATCTGCCGATTGTAGCACTCACGGCTAATGCCTTCGATAGCGATCGTCAGCTCGCTTTGGAGGCAGGCTGCCAGGATTTCCTGGCGAAGCCCGTTAGCAGCGACCTGTGTCTGAAGGTCATTCGGAAATATTTAGGCGAATAAAGGCTTGTTAGGCCAATTCAAGATTGAAAGCCTGTCGTAGTTTATCTACGGCAGGATTTTCTTTGCTCATCAGGTCGAACTGCTCACGACGCGTAAGAACAACGACTCGCTCCTGTTGTTCTGCTATCCGGATATCAAGAGAGATAGCTTGATTATGGAGCACATTCTGAAGCGTTTTCACAATGCGACCTTTAAAGTCTTCCATCTCTTGTTTGATGAGGGCATTGTCAACCACCACCTCTATCTGGGGGAAGGTAGTGATGACGGGATTCATATTTTTCATGCGAGTGGCGATACCACTAAATTCCTGAGGCATGCGGTTGCACATGGAAAGCCATTGCAGTTCAAGGTCCTCCTGCGAGAAGGTGGCATCGGTTTGTAGATCCATAGAGGGTGCGGCTGTTCCGGGGATGACATTCATTTTGCCAGGTTTCCCCTGTCCGCGAAGGTTATTCCAAGAGAAACCAATACCTCCGAGCTTCGTTGCTGTAGCGGTCTTGGTCGCAGCAACGGATGCACCAGACTCCATAGGACTGCCAGATGCGACAGGGGTATTCATTTCCCTGGTCTTGATAGACTCATTTGCTTTGCTGGGGGATACGACAGAATTAGCCGCAGCTACCTGCGGGGCTGCTTTCTGTGGCTGAGACTGACGTATCAGGTTCTTAAACAGGTTTTTTAATCTTCTGGGGCGGCGCCCCGCACTGGCGCCTTCGTCGTCAGGTTGTGTAATCTGGGCTATCTCGATGAGTGTCAGTTCCACAAGCAGTCGTTTGTTGTTTGACTGACGATAGTTGATGTCACACTGGTTCATCAGTTTCAGGGCCTGATAGAGGAAGCGTGTCTCACACTTCTTGGCCTGCTCCTGATAGCGCTGTCGCTGTTGGTCACTGACCTCGAGCAGAGGCAGTGTCTGGGGATCCTTGGCCATGAGCACATTGCGAACGTGCTTGGCCAGTCCCTGGATAAACAGACCGCCATTGAAGCCCTTGTTGATGACATTGTTCAACAACACCATGATCTCGCTCACCTTATTATTAATTGCAAGGTCGATAATCTGGAAGTAGTTCTCGGCATCCAGAACATTCAGATCCTCAATCACCTTCTCGTAGGTGATGTTTCCCTGACAGAACGAGGCCGCCTGGTCGAAGATGGAGAGAGCGTCGCGCATACCACCGTCAGCCTTCTCCGCAATCACAGAGAGGGCTTGCTCCTCGTAGGTGAACCCCTCCTTCTCTGCCACGTGCTTCAGGTGATTCACCGTGTTGCGGACGGTCATGCGCTCGAAGTCATAGATCTGACAACGACTGAGGATTGTGGGCAGAATCTTGTGCTTCTCTGTCGTGGCCAGAATGAAGATGACGTGCGATGGTGGCTCTTCAAGTGTCTTCAGGAAAGCATTGAAGGCAGCTGTAGAGAGCATATGCACCTCGTCGATGATAAACACCTTGTATCGCCCTAACTGCGGTGGGATGCGTGTCTGCTCCATAAGAGTCTTGATATGCTCCACGGAGTTGTTCGAGGCCGCATCGAGCTCAAAGATATTGAGCGAACGCTGTTCGTTAAACGACTGACAGCTCTCACAGGCATTGCAGGCCTCGCCCTCTGCCGTCGGGTTCTGACAGTTGATGGCCTTGGCAAAGATGCGGGCACAGGTAGTCTTACCCACACCACGAGGACCGCAGAACAGGTAGGCATGCGCCAGTTTCCCGCTCTTGACGGCATTCTTCAGCGTGGTGGTCAGAGCCGCCTGTCCCACGACCGTGTCGAAGGTCATCGGACGGTATTTTCTGGCTGAAACGATGTATTCCATACTACTTATTGATAAAATTTCTGCAAAGATACAAATTTAATCACAATCCGCCATATAGTATTCACATTTTTTAGGTTGATTTGTTTCTTGTCCATCGGCCGATGTCAAAAAATACATAAAATGCTTGGCCGTTTCAGAATAATTGTTTATCTTTGCCACAAAATAACCTAAAACAATTGAGAGATGAGAAGAATATTAGTATTATTTTTGAGTGTTGCTATTTCCGTAGTGGCATTTGCCGGAAAGGTGACTGAGCAGCAGGCTTTGCAGAAAGCTCAGCAGTTTTTGAAAGGTAAGAGTCTGACGAAGGTTAAAACAAGATCGTTAAGTCGTGGTAGTTCAAGCTCTGACGAGGCATTCTACATCTTCAATGCCGAGAACAAGGGCGGTTTTGTAATTGTTTCGGGCGATGATAGTGCCGACATGATCCTGGGCTATGCCGATAAGGGAGAGTTTAGTGCCGAACAGATGCCTGTTAACATCCGGACATGGCTGGAATCCTATGCTAAGCAAATTGACCTAATCAGTCAGTCTTCCGTTTCTGCCAGATCTCCCCGTCTTACCAGGACAAGCAAGGCGGCAATACCCTATTTGATTCAAACCCAGTGGGATCAGTGGCAGCCTTATAACTTGCGATGTCCGCAGATTGATGGAGAATATCCTGTTACGGGCTGTGTAGCTACCGCCATGGCTCAGGTCATGTATTACCACAAGTGTCCAAAAACCTCAACGGCCATACCGGCTTATAACACATATACGAAGGGCATTTCTGTTCCGGAACTGCCTGCTACCACTTTTAAGTGGGATCAGATGCAGCTAACCTATAATGGATCAGAGATAGGTGCAAGTGCTGATGCTGTTGCCGAACTGATGCGCTATTGTGGTCAGGCCGTTGAGATGGATTATACTTTGAATTCGTCTGGTGCTGCAATTTTCCCCAATGCCATGATTAACTATTTTGGATACAGTGTAAATACCAGATATGTAAACCGCTCCGAATATACACTCGAAGAATGGGAAGACCTGATTTATACAGAACTCTTGGAGGGCAGACCGGTATTATACTCGGGCTCAAATCTTACGGGAGGGCATCAGTTTATTTGCGACGGCTATGACGGAAACGGCTATTTCCATATAAACTGGGGATGGTCTGGTTATAGCGATGGATGGTTCCTGTTAAGTGTAGCCAACCCTTCTAGTAAAGGTGCTGGTGGTGGTGCCAGCGAGGATGGCTATTGTGTAGGTCAGGATGCTATTATCGGCTTAAAACCTGCTGTCGCTGGTGAAGTCGCCACTCCCTATATTCAGTCTGGAATGTACGATTTAGAAAATAAATCATATACCCGTTCGTCTGAGTCGTCCGACTTTACGAATGTTGAGTTCCCTGGTTTTGTGAATATTTATTATGAAGCAGGTAGCGGTCCTGATTTCCCCTTGGAATTTGGCTGGGGATTATTTAAAGACGGCCAGTTGTTAAAAGTGTTGGGAAGTTCTTCCACTGTGTTTACTAACGATGAAAACTGGGCCTATAATGGTGTGTTGGCCTCTTTTGGAAGCGATCTTTCCGATGGCGTCTATCGTGCCATACAGCTGTATCGTCGATCCAGTACCGACGACTGGCAGGCTATTCAGGATTCCAAGCTGCATTTCGTAGAGGTTGTTATTTCTGGTAACACGCTGACGCTTGAAAGGATTCAGGCTTATGACATAGAGAAAGCCGACATAACGGTTAATAGCGTGACATTCTCTGATAGGAAAGTCGTTGGAAGACCTGAAGAGATTACTGTCAATCTCACGAATAATGGTTATACCAATCAAGAGCCTCTGTTTTTTTCAATTGGAGGTGAATGTTTTTCTCAGGTCTCTGGATCTGTTGAACCTGGAAAGACGGGAGATGTCTTGATGCATTTCACTCCAAAGTATAGTATGAATGATGTGGAAGTAACTATCTCTACCGATTATTTCCTGAACAATGTGGTGTGGACGGGAACCCTGACCATTACAGAGCCTCTGCCCTATAACCTGTCAGGTAGTTCCTTCTCAGTAGAAGGTATGAAAGATTATGTCTTGTCAGGGACGACTCTCAAATTCTCAGCCACCATCAAAAATGAAAGTAGTGATACCTACGATGATGATCTGATATTATGTTTATGGAAGTCAACCGAGCCAATGACTTCTGGTGGCTCTTTTATGATGACCACCTTCGCAACAGCCGAGCAGCCGGTTAAAATTGGACCGGGTGAGTCGAAGCAGGTCGCTTTTAGTATTCCTAATTTGGTAGATGGAGGCTATGGTTACTGGATAGATCTTCTCTATTATAGTGAAGGAACTAATGTTGCTTTTGATTTAGGTGATTTAGGTTATGCTTTTACGGTTGTTAAAGATGATTCTGGGGACGATCCTGATCCCGATGATCCTATCCCAGCTGAGGAGACCATAAAGATTAGCACTGCTCTTCAAGTGCCTTATTATAGCGAGTATAACTTGGACTTCACCGATAAGCCAGAGCTGAGGGCCTACGTGGCAACGGGTTATGACAAGTCAACGGGTGTCATCTGGCTCACCAGAGTGAAGCAGGTACCTGCCGAAACGGGCTTCCTGCTGATGGGCGATCCTGGCGACTATGACATACCTACCATCGAGGGTGTATCCGATGTGTATTATAAGAATATGTTCAAAGGTACGCTTGAAGGCACGACGCTCTACACGACCGATGGCGACTATACCAACTACTATCTGTCGAAGGGAGATGCCGGTGTGGGCTTCTACAAGGTGACGAAGGAAGAGGGCGTGAAGGTAGGTGCCAACCGCTGCTACCTGCCTATCCTGACGGAGATTCCTGCCAACGGCAGCGAGGGCGACACCGAGATGATCAAGGTGAGTGCCGCCAAACAAGTGCCTTATTATACCAGCAAGAACCTCGACTTCTCAAGTCTCGATGCTCAGGGCGTGAAAGCCTATACGGCTACAGGCTATAACTATAGTACAGGTGTCATCTGGCTGACTCGTGTGAAAAAAGTTCCTGCCCAGACAGGTATCCTGGTGATGGCCGATGTGGAAGGGGATTACAATGTTCCAAGGTGACGAACCCAGATGGTGTGAAGATGGGTGCCAACCGCTGCTATCTGCCCATCCCGAAGCGCGATGCCGCCTCCGGAGCCCGTGGTAAGAATGGCGAGTCTGCCTTCTGCAAGATGGTCCTCTCAGACGAAGTAAACGACGACGTCATCGCCATCCCCATCTTTGGCGGTATGAATGGTGAGGATGACGGCACAACGGGCATTGACATTCAATCTTCAATTTTCAATCTTCAATCAAACGAAGTGTATTACAACCTCCAGGGCCAGCGCGTAGAGAAACCAAGAAAGGGTATCTACATCCACAACGGCCGCCGGGTGGTGATTAAATAACCTCAATAACTTATTTATATTTAAATCCCGAAATGTTTGGTCGTTTCGGGATTTTTGTTTATCTTTGCATTCAAATAACCTTTTAGATAATCTCCATGGAGATTCTGAAGTCTATAATAATATCAAACTAAAAACAACGAATATGAGAAATCTATTTATTCTTTTTGTGTTGCTCTTATGGCCTATAACGGCCTATTGTGACAAAGTTACGATTAACTTAGAAACCGAAGGTACTCTTGAGGAGGTAATTACCAACCAGGATGTGTTGAAAATAACAGAACTGGTTATTACAGGACGGATTACCGCAGAAGATATCATTTATCTGCGAAACAACATTGGTACCGGAAGGATTGCAAATCTTGAAACGCTTGATTTGAAAGATGTGACGTTAGTAGCTAGTGAAACGCCTTATTTCGAAGACAGTAAAATAGGTGAGTTCTACTTGTCTGATGAAGAAAAGATAGAGGATGAAAACAGAAACTCTTCTGTAAGCGGAGGTGGTTTTTGGATGGAGGGCCGTAATTATACCTATACATATTATTATGGAAAGAGCCTGCCTTATGTTTTTAAGGATATGCCACTAAAGAAAGTGGTGCTACCGTCTTCTGTTCACAAGATTGGTACAAGTTGCTTCTATAGTAGTAGCATTGAAACAGTAGAGGTCCCTGGAGGTATTACAGAGATAGAAGAGAATGCTTTTTGTAACTGTTCCAGTTTGGTTTCCATCCTGTCAACATCCTCAGTGACGAAGATAGGCTATAGGGCTTTCTATTACTGTTCTTCACTCCCTGGTGTAGATCTTAGTAGCGTGGAGATGATTGGCATGGAAGCTTTCTCTGAGTGCACCTCCCTAGCAACAGTTGGAAGCCTTGCCAAAGTTAGTCAGATGGGTGAAAAAGCATTCTATGACTGCAATTCTCTTGAAGGGATGATAGACTTGTCTGGAATGACAGTGGTTCCTATCTCAGCCTTTGAGAACTGCAAGAAAATAGAAGGACTTACATTTTCCAACAAATTAAGTGAAATTAGTAGTAAGGCTTTTACAGCCTGTATTGCTTTGACAGCTGTGGAATTGCCAGAAGGTTTGGAGACGATAGAAGGAGAAGCCTTTGAAGGTTGCAAATCGCTGGAGTCGGTCACGATACCTTCAACTCTTTCAGTAATGGATTATTCATGTTTCGCTGGAACGCCTTGGCTGGAGAACTATGCTATCGATGACGACGGCATGATGTGTATTAACAATGTGGCATTAAGATACTATATTGATACAGACTTGGAGCCGAATTATGTCCTGACATTCAGGGAAGGTATTGTGGGCATTGCTGATGGCTTCCAGATTCAATGGCGTAATCCTAAAGCCCATAACGCAGGGATCGCGACAGAGAATATTACGGGATTAGAGTTCCCTTCTACACTACAGTTCATTGGTGATGGAGCATTTTTAAGTAATTGGTGTGAAACTTCTGGTAGTTCCGTAACAAGTGAATATACAGGCTTGACCAAACTTGTATTTCCTGCCTCTCTGAAACGAATAGGTGGTTATGCTTTTCCAAATACCATTGAGAGTATCACTTTCTCTGAAGGTTTAGAGGAAATTGGCAAAAATGCTTTCTATAACTGTAGCAAATTAGAAGAGTTGAATTTGCCGTCATCACTAAAAAGAATAGGAGAAAACGCTTTTGGGAATTGCACGGGTCTTTCTGAACTTACCATACCAGAAAATGTGGAGAATATTAATTTTGGTTGCGAATCTCGCTATACTGATGGCGATGGTGCTTTTGCGGGTTGCACTGGTATTATCATTGTCAGAGTGTATGCGAAGAATCTATTAAAAGAAGTTCACTACAAGGACTACTATAATGCCAATTTACTTGGAAAACTGGGAGGGCTTGAGAAGGTCATAATTGGAAGTAAGGTGGAAGTCTTGCCTGCAGGATTATTCTATAATGGCAATCCTAAAACAGTAGAATTTGAAGAAAGATCAAAAGACAGCAAATTGTTTATTGGAGGATCCTGGATCGATTTTGACAATATAAGTAGTTTGGTATATCCAGACTGCAAATTGTCATTTGGGGATATGCTTCTCGATGCATCAAGGTACAATAATGTAGAAGAGATTAAGATTCTTGGCGAAATTGAAGAAATTGGAGATGGTGCCTTTACTGGTAGTCCAATTGTTGGATCTGTACGATTATCTGACGACATGAAGGTAATTCCAGATGAGGCCTTTGATGGCTGTACAAAACTGACTTCATTCAATATGCCTAAGAGTCTTGTGTCAATCGGTGCTTATGCTTTTGATGAATGTACAAGCCTTGCTATGGATGTCGTGATTCCTGATGGTGTCACAACCATCGGCAATAAGGCTTTCTCTGGTAGTGGTATAACATCGGTAACTATAGGAAATGGATTAGTAGAAGCAGGCAGTGAAGTTTTCCGTGGTTGCAGTTGCCTTACTTCTATTACGTTTGATAAGAACATACCATCATTTGGAAGTTATACATTCGATGGAACGAACATTAGTGAGGTTCATATTTCAGATCTGTCCGTATGGTGTAGTAGTGACAACAACTATCTCACTGGCAAATCAAAGCATTTGTTCTTAAACGATGAGGAGATAATAAACCTTGTAATCCCTGATGGTGTAACCACCATAGGCAAGAATGCTTTCCATTTCTGTGAATTCATTACCTCCGTCACTATTCCCAATAGCGTAACAACGATTGGCAGTTCTGCCTTTTATGACTGTTTTGAAATCAAAGAAATCACCATTCCCAATAGTGTCACATCAATTGGCTATTCTGCATTCGCAAATTGTTATAACATGAAGAAACTGACAGTACCCAGCAGTGTTACTTCTCTCGGTAAAAATGCATTCTACGAGTGCCGGGTGGATACTGTGTATTTCTTCATTAAGGAGCCACCAACAGAGATTCCATTCAGTTCATATGGCAGTATTACCCTCTATGTCCCAGTTGGCTCCAGAGACCTTTATATGGCAACAGAATGGAAAAATTTCAAAGTCATTTATGAGAGTAATGGTACAGTGCCAGAAGATGCTATTGTTTTCGAAGATTCTAAATTAGGTGAAGTATGTGTGTCTCCTAATTCAAATATGGACACCAACCACGATGGTTATCTTTCTACGGAAGAGGCTGCTGCAGTAACCAATTGGGATGGTTTCTTGAGTGTTACACAATATATAAAGACCTTTACTAAATTCGACGAATTTAAGTATTTTACAGGTTTGAAGGAAATACCAGAATATGCTTTTAATGGATGGGAGAAGCTAACATCCATCACTCTTCCAAATAATATAAAGAAGATAGGAAATCAAGCCTTTAATGGATGTGAAGCTCTAACATCTATCGATCTGCCAAATAGCCTTGAAGAAATCGGAGACTACGCTTTTGGCTATTGTCTATCTTTAACCAAGATAGCAGTTCCAAGCAACGTAACGACAATGGGTGAAAGTGTTTTTGCATGTTGTAAAGGTATTGAAACTGCTATCTTTGAAAGTGAGGTGGTTACGTTTGGGGATTTGACATCATCCATCGAGATGGGTTTGACCTCAGTGACGTTTGGTGATAAAGTCAAAGTAATTGATGAGAATGCCTTTTATGGTTGCAAGAAACTGACGGAGGTGGTTATTCCTGAAAATGTAACTACTATCGGAAAAGGTGCCTTTTGGGAGTGCAGTGGTATGAAAACCTTGACGATTGGCAAGAATGTTACAAGTATTGGCCATAGCGCATTCAGAGAATGTGAAAGCCTGACTTCGGTTTATTCTTATATTGAGGAGCCTTTTGAAATTGTTATGGAAGTGTTCCTTTCAGTCTATAATGCAACGCTTTATGTGCCTGCTGGAACGGCGGATAAATATAAAGCAAAGAAATATTGGAATAAGTTTACAAACATTGTAGAGATGGATGGAACAGAAGGGACAGGTAAAACAGAAGAGACAGAGTCTGAGCCGATAACAATCAGCGGTGCTCTGCAGGTGCCTTACTACAGCGAATATAATCTGGACTTCACCGATAAGCCGGAGCTGAAGGCTTATGTGGCAACGGGTTACGACAAGTCAACGGGTGTCATCTGGCTCACTCGTGTGAAGCAGGTTCCTGCCGAGACGGGCTTCCTGCTGATGGGCGATCCTGGCGACTATGATATTCCTACCATCGAGGGTGTATCCGATGTCTATTATAAGAATATGTTCAAGGGTACGCTCGAGGGAACGACGCTCTATACGACCGATGGCGACTATACCAACTACTACCTGTCGAAGGGTGATGCTGGTGTGGGCTTCTATAAGGTGACGAAGGAAGATGGTGTGAAGGTAGGCGCCAACCGCTGCTATCTGCCTATCCTGACGGAGATTCCTGCCAATGGAAGCACAGGCGACACCGAGATGATAAAGGTGAGCGCCGCCAAACAGGTACCTTATTATACCAGTAAGAACCTCGATTTCTCAAGTCTCGACGCTCAGGGCGTAAAGGCCTATACGGCTACCGGCTATAATTATGGTACAGGCGTGATCTGGCTCACACGAGTGAAGAAAGTTCCTGCCCAGACAGGTATCCTGGTGATGGCCGATGTAGAAGGGGATTACAATGTTCCCACGACCTCGGTTCAATCCGTCTATGAGAATATGTTTGTAGGCTCAGAGACGGCCCAGACCATCTACACCAATGAGGAGATTGGCGGTGTGGACTACGTGAACTATTACCTGTCGAAGGGTGATGCCGGTGTGGGCTTCTACAAGGTGACGAACCCAGATGGTGTGAAGATGGGTGCCAACCGCTGCTATCTGCCCATCCCGAAGCGCGATGCCGCCTCCGGAGCCCGTGGTAAGAATGGC